>QAMM01000014.1 GCA_003150405.1 Clostridiales bacterium | reverse complement strand
ACCTCTCAGTCCGGCTACCGATCGTCGACTTGGTGAGCCGTTACCTCACCAACTATCTAATCGGACGCGAGCCCATCCTTAAGCGGATTGCTCCTTTGATAACCAGACGATGCCATCCGGTTATGTTATGAGGCATTAGCGTTCGTTTCCAAACGTTATTCCTCTCTTAAGGGCAGGTTGCTCACGTGTTACTCACCCGTCCGCCACTAAGTTTCAAAAACCGCACTCCGAAGAGATTGGTCTTAAAAACTCCGTTCGACTTGCATGTGTTAGGCGCGCCGCCAGCGTTCGTCCTGAGCCAGGATCAAACTCTTAAAAATATGGTATTTAAAGAACATTTCTGCCCTTTTAAATCATATCCTTAAGATGATTCTTTTCATCTCAATAGAACTACTAACGTCTTTTCTTTCGAAATCTTGTTAGTTCGTGAAACCTTTGTTTCACCGAATTAACGGGTTTATTTCGTTCGCTTTCATTGTTTAATTTTCAAGGTTCGTCTGCCGCTTTCTCTCTCAGGCGACTGTTCTCTATTTTACCACAGCCATCCTCTTTTGTCAACACTTTTTTTCGACTCTTTTTCAGCCTCTTTGTGTCCTTTTTGGGGGCTCTCTTTCATCCCCTCAAAAGCAGCTCGTTTATATTACCACATCCCTCTACCATTTGTCAATACCTTTCTTGTGAAAAATTTTTATTTGCAATTAATTGTCTCCGTTCGGTCTTACAGCTTTAAATGCTTTAGCTATCGCAATGATATCACTAATCACAAATTATGATATATTTATCCATACATTTGGCCTCGATTCCGAAATGAAAGTGTTATTAATGGCTATCTCTTAGGCAAGATCTCTGACAATTTTCCCAACGGCCAGCTTTTACATACCGTTAGAGCGTGCAATACCGCTTCGAAGCCTACACGATAAGTTTCATATGCGCTTAATCAGTCAGTATTGAATACGCCTAAATTGTCACGGTCAATATTATAGTTAAATTCAGCAAAAGAAATATTTGCATTTTTTAAAGTTTGTGTTATAATAAATGGCATAATATGCGCCCGTAGCTCAGCTGGATAGAGTGTCAGACTCCGACTCTGAAGGTCGTGCGTTCGAATCGCATCGGGCGTACCAAGTTAAAAGCCGCATTTTGATTTTTCAAAATGCGGCTTTTTCTTATGTTTTCAAACAGAAAGACTTTTTCTTTGCAATATTTTTATTCCTTTACAGAATGGGATATCTCGCCAGTATTTCTTCCAATGTGTAGCTAGCACGAAATATCACACTATTTTTTATCCACTAAGGCACCTCTGCCCGCGGTAAATACAGGGTGTTTTTACAGCGTAAACTGGGTCGCCGCTTTTACTCGCCTCACTTCACGGGGTGTGTTTCTTTCCCTATTTGATTGTCTCTTGTTCTGGTATGTGTTCAAAACGCATGCTGATTCAGGTAACTGAATATTTGAAATAATAGGACAGGTTATATGTTTCAGAAAAATATTTTATTATCAGACAGAATTTTAGAATGAAAATGAAAAAATAGGAAATAATTTTATTTAGATGCTAAACAATACTTGACGACAAATAAAAACCGATCTATAATAAGGACACAATCAAACGATATGGAGGTTTTCACCATGCAGTGCGAAATTGCCCGGCAGTTTTTCGAGATGCTGTCCGCCATTGCGGCCGAGCAGAAAATTCCCCGGGAATACTGCGGTGGGTACGTGTTGTACCGCGCCGAGATAAACCTCCTGGAAAAAATTGAAGAGTACCCAGAGTCCAACGTCAGTATGCTTTCTGTAAAATCCGGCGTTACCAAAAGTGCAGTCACCCAAATGAGTATTAAATTACTGGAAAAAGGATTGATTGAGCGCTATCAAAGCCCGAAAAATAAAAAAGAAAAGTATTTCCGCCTCACTCCCGCCGGACAGGAAGCCCGAAAAGGGCATGCGGAGTATAACCAGAAGGCTGCCGATCAAATACGCAGTTACCTGTGTTCTCTGAACAGCGAGGAAAAAAGAACCATTTTAGGGTTTATGGAGGTTATGCGGCAATATATGCCGCTGTGCACTTTCCCCTGCCAATGCAATTCAAAGGAAAATTCCTGCTTTTTAGCAGAACAAAAAAGGATGGAAGAATCATGCTAGAGTTAAAAAATATCTCGTTTTCGGTTGGCGATGAAAACAACCGGCAGGAGAAAGGCATTTTAAAAAAGGTCAGTCTCACAGTGGATACCGACAGCTTTGTGGTCATTACCGGGCCAAACGGCGGCGGAAAATCCACTCTGGCTAAAATTATTATGGGGATCGAGCAGCCGACCGAAGGCAAAATCCTGTTCAAAGGGCAGGATATCACCAATTTTGACGTTCATCAGCGCGCCCAGCTCGGCATTGGCTTTGCCTTCCAGCAGCCGGTGCGTTTCAAAGGGCTCACAGTCAAAGACCTTCTGCGCCTCGCAACTCACAAGGACATGACCACCGAAGAGCTCTGCGCCTACCTTTCCGAAGTGGGGCTGTGTGCGGCGGACTATATCAACCGGGAGATCAACGCCAGCCTTTCCGGCGGCGAACTCAAACGCATTGAAATTGCCATGCTGATGGCCCGTGGGGTTGAGCTTTCCCTTTTTGACGAGCCAGAGGCTGGGATCGATCTGTGGAGCTTCAACAACCTCATCCGGGTGTTTGAACGCATCCGTGCGGTAAAACACGGCGCCGTGATGATCATTTCTCACCAGGAACGGATTTTGGAAATTGCTGATAAAATTGTGGTGATTGCAAACGGTGAGATTACTGCAACCGGAGCCAAAGATGAAATCCTGCCGGAACTGCTGACCAACTCGGAAACCTGCAGGTTTTACAAAGCAAGGGGGTAAACAAGAATGAGCAATCCTGTACAGGCAGAATATATGACCGACAAGTACGCCGCGCTCCAAAAAATGCTGGAAACTATTGCAGATCTGACAGGCACTCCAAAAGGTGCCTACAACATCCGCGTAGACGGTAAAAGCATTGGGCGGCAAAGCACCCAGAACATTGAAATCCGCCCCAAGGAGCAGGGAAAAGGCATTGAAATTTATGTAGCGCCCGGTACCAAGGGCGAATTCGTTCATATCCCAGTTGTGGTGGATGAAAGCGGCCTTGCAGATATCGTTTACAACGATTTTTACATTGGCGAGGGCGCCGATGTGGACATTGTAGCGGGCTGCGGTATCCATAACGACGGTACCCATCTTTCTCAGCACGATGGTATCCACACCTTCCACATCGGCAAAAACGCCCGGGTGCGGTATGTGGAAAAGCATTATGGAGAAGGCAATGGAAGCGGCGAGCGTGTGCTCAATCCGGTAACGGTAGTGCACCTTGAAGAAGATAGCTACCTGGAAATGGAAACGGTGCAGATTGAAGGGGTGGATTCCACCAAACGAGTCACCAAAGGCGACCTGAAAGACCGCGCACAACTCATCATCAAAGAAAAGCTGATGACCAGCGGAACTCAGCACGCCACCACCGAATTTGAGGTGGAGTTAAACGGCGAAGGATGCAGCGCCAACGTCATGTCCCGCTCGGTCGCAAAGGGGAACTCTTACCAGGCCTTTTATTCGCGGATTGACGGCAACAATGCCTGTGCCGGGCATTCGGAATGCGACGCTATTATTATGGACAACGCCTGTGTTAAGGCTGTGCCGGAAATCACAGCAAACCATGTTGATGCTTCGCTGATCCACGAAGCGGCTATTGGCAAAATCGCCGGAGAACAGATTACAAAACTGATGACGCTGGGCCTTTCCCAAGGAGAAGCCGAGGCAGAAATTGTACGTGGCTTCTTAAAGTAAGTGAATAAAAACCAAAAGTTGGTATGAAAAGAAAACAATTCGGGTTGGAAACGTGGCATGTGGCCACTGCGAATTGCCGTGCAGGATGCAATTCGTAAACTGCCGGGTATAAAAGGCAATAGCCAGCAAGCGAAAAAGACAGGCTGTGGTGGAATACGATGAATTTCAGACCAATCTGAACCAGATTCTAAAGACTGTCAACATACCCGAATATGAAGCGCCAAAGGTCGTCTCATACAGATTTCCATCTTCCTGCGCAGAACGATACTACAGTTCGTGGCGCGCGCCGCTTCTACAAAAAGGTATAATCCTTCCATTCTACTATTATTTTAAGGTCGGCTGTTTTAAAGCAGTCGGCCTTTTATAATCGGTAAACTTCGCGTATAAAACCTTCGCCTTGAAAGAACTCCTCTACCCAAACGGCTGTTTTTTTGGTATACTAGTAACCGAAAAAACAAACGGGGATGTATTGATATGAAAAAGGCAAAAGGCCAAATGTCCGAGACCTTTCTGCTCGGATCGCTTTTGGCCGTTGTAGGCGGTTTTCTGGACGCCTACACCTACCTGCTCCGAGGGCATGTATTTGCCAATGCCCAGACCGGTAATATTGTCCTGCTGGGACTGAACCTGGCAGAGATGGATCTCCTCCAGGCCGCCTACTATTTCATTCCGATTGCGGCGTTCGCCGCCGGGATTGTTGTGGCGGAATTGATACGCCGGGTATTTCGGGAGCATCCGCGCATCCACTGGCGGCAGATCATTATCGCCGCTGAATGTCTGATTTTATTAGGAGTTGCATTCCTGCCCTCCGGTGAGCTGGACGTCGCAGTAAACATTGCCATTTCCTTTTTATGCGCCATGCAGGTGGAGAGCTTCCGCAAGGTCAACGGCAATGCATACGCCACTACCATGTGCACCGGCAATCTGCGCAGCGGTACCGAATTATTCTACCGCTACATGCAGACCAAAAATCCGTGCGAACGCAGCAAAGCCTTCCAATATTACGGCATCATCCTGTTTTTCATTGCAGGAGCCGTATTGGGAAGTTTTTTCTCCCAGCTTCTTCTGGAAAAGGCGGTACTAATCTGCTGTAGTATCCTGGCAGTGGTATTCAGTATCATGTTCATCCAGGAAGACCTTCCGGAAATCGAGAAAACAGCAGAGCAGAACAAGCGGGATTCGTAAAAACAAAGCAGGGTATTTTCCCCGCTTTTGCATTTGAACCGTAAAAGCGTCGTTTTCCCAAAAATAATGGCGCAAATTTCGTGCTTGTTCACAAAACAGAGAAGCAGAAACCGACAATATACTGTCGGTTTCTTTTTTATATGGATAAATTCCACAAAACATTCTCTTGTACTTCATGAATTTTGGAAATTGAAAACCGTTTGGAAAGCGATTATAGTAAAAACCACCAAAATAAAAGGAGGTTTTGACATGAAATACGACTTTTCGGATTTTGAATTCATCGATCCCCCGGAGCGTCAAGGCGTTTTACCTATCATCACCGTTACGAGCTCCAAAAAGGCAACCGCAAACGATCTGGTTTACAAGTTCAACTTCAACACGAAAATGATGCAGATCCTACAGGAAAAACACATCACCGAATTTTCCCTGCGGGTAAAACCCGATGGGAGTGAAATCCTCATCGGCACAGACTCCAAACATGCCATGAAGGTGCCGCGGGGCGGCTCCATGAATATGCGGACGTTTGCCGAAAAGCTCATTGCCTGTGGTATTTCCATTCCCGCGGCGTATACAATGGAGCAGATTGAAGATTCCAACCTGTGGCTGGGCGTTTTAAAAGGAAAGAAAGTTCCTGTCATTCCTCCGGCGTCAAAGCTAACTCCACCTGCAAAGCCAAGAAAAAAAGGCCTCAAGGACATGCTCCCTCCAGAGGAGGGTGATCCGTCATGAGCGGCCTGACTGAAAACGGCATTATTGCATTGAATTTCTCCTGGATTCAGCAGGTTTGCAAAAGCCAACATCGGGCGCTGCCGTATCAGGAGCGTTTATCAGAAGGGTTAATCGGTTTTTTATACGCTGTTCGAACCTACCGCTCGGATTACCAAACCACCTTCCGAGATTACGCAAAAACATGTATGCTCCGTCGGATTACCGAGGCCAACCGCCTTTGGAACCGTCTGACCGGCCATGAGAGCAAATTGTCTTTAAATGCCAATCTCCCAGGGTGCTGCTGCGCATTTGGGGACAGCTTTTTCGGCGAACCCGCACGGTTTGTCCAGTCGGTTGAATTCCGTGACGTCATCCAACGGTTGGACCCCCTTCACCAGGCCTTTTCCACCTTGATTTTACAAGGATATGATGAAGCACAGCTTGAACAGCGCCTGCATCTGTCCAAAGCCGAATACCAACATGAGTGGCAGCGCTTCTGTGATGCTGTAACCGCACATTTCTGTGTATAAAAAATCCCCGGCATAAGCCGGGGATTTTTTATACACGCTCAAGGTTGACTACAATGGCTTTGGGACGGGTCATGGCTTCAATGGAATAGCGTACCCCCTGCGTCCCCATCCCGGAGGATTTTACACCGAGAAACGGAAAATGATCTGGACCGCGCTCGGTTTTGTTGTTTACCTGTACGGTACCAACCTCCAGACGATTTGCAATATAAAATGCCTTGTTGATATCATGGGTAAAAACCGAGGATTGCAGCCCGTACTCCGATTGGTTCGCAATGGCGATGGCTTCGTCCAAATCCGCCACCCGGATGATGGGCAGCACCGGGCCGAACGGCTCCTCCCACGCAATGCGCATATCCACGGTTACATGATCAAGCAGGGTTGGTTGCAGCAAATTACCTTCCCGCTGATTCCCAATGAGCACCTGCGCTCCTTTGAACAACGCATCGTCCACGAGCTCCTCCACATAGTCCGCCGCTTTTTCATGAATCAGCGGAACAACGGTGACGCCCTCTTCCCGCGGATCTCCCGCTTTGAGCTTTTTGGTCTGCCGTACCAGCTTTTCCACAAATTCGTCTGCAACACTTTCCATTACAAGAATGCGCTTCACTGCCGTACAGCGTTGTCCGGAATACGAAAAGCCGCCGTCTACAATGTTACTGGCCGCAAAGCCCAAATCCGCATCGGCACAAACAACGGCAGCGTCCTTGCCGCCGAGTTCCATCATCATAGGAACCATTCCGGCGACCTCTGCAATGTGTTTGCCCACTTCGGTGCTTCCGGTAAAATTGATGAAATTGACGTCCGGGTGTTGTACCAAGTAATCCCCCAACTCACTTCCCTTCCCAGTAATGGTGTTAAACACGCCGCCGGGCAGGCCCGCCTCTGCGAAAACAGCGGCGAGGTAAAGCGCGCTGATGGCCCCCTGCGTTGGCGGCTTGAGCACAACGGTATTGCCGCCGATGAGTGCCGGTGCAATTTTAGATACCGACAGGTTGACTGGGTAGTTGAACGGTGCAATGGCAAGCACCGTACCAAGCGGCTTGCGGGTGACATAAGAAATTTTGTTCTGGGTGCCGCCCGGGAAATTCTCTCCGCTTACCGCGGTCCCTTCCATGGATTTTCCCATGTCGGCAGTATAACGAAGAAAATCGGCAGAGCGTTGTACCTCGGAAATAGCGGACTTGCGGTCCTTAGCAATTTCCATCACCAGAATTTCGGCAATTTCATCGGTATGCGCCTCCAGAATTTCCGCCGCTTTGTAAAACAACTCCGCCCGGCGGTAAATGGGGGTATGCGCCCACATGGTCTGTGCCTGCTTGCTTTGGGCAATGACCGCATCGGCATCTTTTTGGCTCATGGCGGGAATGGTTCCCACCAGCGAGCCATCCACCGGGGAACGCACCGAAATGGTCTCCCCGTCCGAAGCGCCAACCCACTTCCCGCCGGAAAGGTTTGCGTAATTTTTTGCAGGATCGTACAATCCGGAAAACATAGCTACACCTCGGTTCCCGTCATGGTATGCATTTCCGCCAGCTTGGCGTAAACCCGGACATAGTTCGGATGTTCGGTCACTTCCGGCACATATTCGGCATAGGCTACCCGGTTGTTTTGGTCAACAATAAAAACAGCCCTGGTCAGCAACGCCAGTTCTTCAATAAACGTACCGGTCGCGCGGCCAAAGCTGCGGTCACGGTAATCCGAAAGGGTTTGTACCATGTCAACTCCGGCGCCGCCGCACCAGCGCGACTGGGCAAACGGGAGATCCAGGCTGACCGCATAAATGTGTATGCCCGCAAATTCGCCCGCTTTTTCATTGAAGTTGCGCACTTCCAAGTCGCAGACGCCTGTATCAAGCGACGGAACCACAACAAACACCTTAATCCCAGAAAGCTGATTACGCCCCACCGGATTGAGGCCGTTATCGGTCAAAGTGAAATCCGGTAGGAAGTCCCCTTCTCTGAGCGGTGCCCCTTGTAACGCAATGGGCTTTCCCTTAAATGTAATTTCCATGTGCATCCTCCTTTGGTTGAAACTAATAGAAGTATGCACCGGTTTGCACAAGAATAACGCAGATTTTCCTGTGTAATAATATTTTCTCTTTTGCCAAGCACCTGAATGATTCCATTTTTCACCATTACCCGCTTCCTGAAGGCGCAAAAGAGCCCAGCCCCGGCCATACTTTTTCAAAGGCCAAAGGACTGGGCTTTATTCTTTCATAAAACGGGCAAGCTGCCGCAGAAACAGATTTCGCACAGAGGTCAATTCGGCCAATCCCCGCACCACGGGATATACTTCAAACTCCGCTTGTTCCAGTTGGCTTTTCCAGCTTGTGGATTGAGTCCCTGCCATATCCCGCACGGTGTGAATACCAGCGGCCAGCATCAGCGGGACAAGCCGCACCGCTCTTATCCCGGAACGTTTTATCATTTCTTGTATACCGCCGGAACCGTCTCTGAGGGTACCCACAAATACATCGCGCCGGCCTGCCCGGTGAAATGCCCGCTCCAACTCTCGATAAACCCCATTCGCATAACAGGAGCCATGCCCTACCAACACAAGTGATTCTCCCGTTTTGGCAGGGTATTCCGTCTCCAAAACTTGGGAAAGCGCCTGGATTCCTTCCGGCGTACCCAAAAGCGGCGGCGCCATCCAAACGGACCGCAATTCTACGTGACAGTCTGGTGGACAAGCTCTTTCTTTTCCCCACTGTGATTGCTGTTCTACACCCATTTCATCCAAAGGATGTTCCGAATCATCTAAAATTCGTATAGACGGGTTTCCATAAACAGCAAATTCCAGAGCAAGACTGCTCGCCCAACGGCGCACCCGTTCGTACTCCACACCGGGAAGGAGGCAGAAGGACAACACAGCAACACAAAGCTCATCCATTTTTGCCTTTGGATAGAGCTTTTCGGACACAAGCATTTTCTTCATCTCATGCAAATTCCGCTCATTTGAGGCGGTATTCACCAGTTCCACCTGTGCCTGTGGCCAGCACCTACCAATATCCTCTTTTAAACAGATGGCCGCGTCAAGTCCCGCTTTTCCATGTAGCGGTCCAGCAATCAGGACAAGCTGTTTCACCTGCCGCCCTCCTTTTCCGTCAGCCGGTTCAGCCCCGGCTGAAATACTGCTTCGCAAACGCGAGATAAGCCCGGACATCCTCTTCGGTGTGCGCATCGGACAGAAAGATCGCTTCAAACTGAGACGGCGCAAGATGCACCCCGTGTTCCAGCATAAAATGAAAATAATCCGCGAATGCCGCCGTATCGCTGGTTTTAGCAGTGTCGTAATCCACTACCGGCGTTTCGGTGAAGAACAGGCAGGCAAGCGAACCCACACCTGTCACCTGATACCGTTTTCCACAGTGTTGAAGCAGCTCACAAAGTCCCTCGCGCAACAGCTCTCCCAGCGACTGGATATGGCTGTAAACCTTCGGCGTTTCTTTCAGAATACGGAGCTGGGTCAATCCTGCCGCCATCGCGATGGGATTGCCGCTCAAAGTCCCCGCTTGATAGACCTTCCCCGACGGAGAAATGCACGCCATAACCTCCTTCCGACCCCCATAAGCGCCGACCGGCATCCCTGCGCCGATGACCTTGCCGAAGGTTGTCAAATCCGGGCGGACGCCGTAGTACCCCTGCGCGCCGGAAAGCCCCAGCCGGAACCCAGTGATGACTTCATCAAAAATGAGCAGCGCTCCGTTTTCGTCACAGAGCTTCCGCATTGTCTGCAAAAAGCCCTCTATCGGCAGCACAACGCCCATATTGGCGGCAACCGGCTCCAGAATCAGTGCGGCAACCTGCCCGCGGTTCTGTTCGAACAGAGCCTGTACGCTTTCCACGTCGTTATAAACTGCGGTGAGGGTGTCCTGTGCACAGCCCGAGGGCACGCCTGCACTGTCTGGAACGCCAGAGGTCATCACGCCAGAACCCGCTTTGACCAGCATGGCGTCGCTATGGCCGTGGTAACAGCCCGCAAACTTGATGATTTTTTCCCGCCCGGTGTAGCCGCGCGCCGCACGAACGGCGCTCATCACAGCCTCAGTGCCGGAATTGACCATCCGCACCATTTCAATGGAGGGCACCAGCTCGCAGATGAGCTCGGCCATCTCTACCTCGGCCTCGGTTGCCGCGCCGAAGCTCAGCCCATTGGCCGAGGCTTTCATCACTGCCTCGCGAATGCGTGGGTCGTTGTGGCCGAGCAGCATCGGCCCCCAAGAACCAATATAGTCGGTATAGCGGTTGCCGTCTGCATCCCAAACCAGCGAGCCCAGTGCCCGTTTGAGAAAACGCGGGTGCCCGCCCACGGCCTGGTAAGCGCGCACCGGGCTGTTGACACCGCCGGGAATCCGCTTGACGGCGCGTGTATAAAGTTCTTCTGAACGCTCTGTCATCCAATCAGCCCCCTTCTCATCAGCGCGGCAATTTCTTTTGCATAATAACTGAGCAGAATACCGCTTCCAGCACGGTAAATGCTCGCCGCCGTCTCGCAAATCAGCCGTTCCTCGTCAATATAGCCGAGCTTTGCCCCGGCCTTGATCATGGCGTACTCGCCGCTGACACTGTATGCCGCCACCGGAAGGTCAATGGCATCCGCCACCTCCCGGATGATATCCAAATAGGAGAGCGCGGGCTTGACCATGATGATATCCGCACCCTCCGCCACATCAGAAAGCGCCTCTTTAAGCGCTTCTCTGCGGTTGTGGTAGTCCATCTGGTAGCATTTGCGGTCGCCAAAGGCAGGGGCGGAACCCGCCGCCTCCCGGAAAGGGCCGTAAAAGGCCGAGGCATACTTCACCGCATAAGACATAATCGGGATGCCGGTGTAACCGTTTTCATCCAGCAGCGTGCGGATGGCGGCGACCCGTCCGTCCATCATGTCAGAAGGGGCGATCATATCTGCCCCCGCCTGCACATGGGAAAGTGCCGCTCTCGCGAGATACGGCAATGTTTTATCGTTGTCCACCGTTTCCCCAGTAAGAATGCCGCAGTGCCCATGAGAAGTGTATTCGCACATACAGACGTCGGTGATATAAAAAAGCTCCGGCACCTCTTTTTTCGCCGTTTGAAGCGCCCGCTGGACAATGCCGTCCTCTGCATAAGCCCCACTGCCGCAGGCGTCCTTTTCGCTGGGGATGCCAAACAGCATCACACTGGGGACGCCCGCTTTCGCAGTTTCCTCCAATACATAGGGGAGCATATCCACACTGTAGCGGTACTGTCCCTCCATTGAGGGGATTTCCTCTTTGATCCCTTCACCCTCCCGCACAAACAGCGGGTAAATGAGCGATGAAGGGGACACCCGTGTCTCCCGCACCATTTCCCGGAGAACCGGCGTCCCCCGCAGTCTTCTCGGCCTGTTGTTCATTGCCGTTCCTCCTGTACCATTTCTAAAATCTTGTCCACCATGCTGTCGAGTGTGGCCTGTTTGGCACACACAGCAGGTATATTGTATTTTTCCGCCTCTGCGGCGGTTTTTTCACCAATGCAAACCGCCCGAACAATGCTCCCCGCGTGCGGAACAGCCTCGCAAAAGCCGCGCACCGCAGACGCGCTGGTAAACGCCGCAATGTCGCCTGGCTCCGGGCAAAAGCTCTCCTGGAAAACCGTCTCGGTACGGTAGACCGCGGCGGTCTCGCAGCAAAAGCCGCGGCGGTGCAGCCCGGCAGCCGCAGCGCTTTCGGTTTGTTCCGGCATCAGCACCAGAAGTTTGTCCGCAGGAGACAACTGTTCCGCCAATCCGGCGGCAAGCGCCTCTCCGCTGTAAACCGACGGCGTGTAGTCCACAAGAATGCCGCGTTTCTCAATCGCTTTTTTGGTGGCCTCCCCCACCGCGGCGAACCGCACTCCGGCAAGAGAACGAACGTCCAGCCGCTGTTCCGCCATCCAGTCAAAAAAGGCTTCCACACCAGCGGCACTTGAAAAGATGAGCCATTGGTACTCCGCCAGTCTGTCCCTACGCTGTTCCAATTCCGGACAGGGAACAAGCGGCACCGTACGGATGCAGGGCAGTTCAACGACTTCCGCCCCTAAGCCATACAGCTTTTCCGCAAGAAGCGACGCTTTTTCCCGCGGCCGGGTGACCAACACCCGGACTCCGCCGAGCGGCCGATCCTCTGCCCAATGGAAACGCTCTGCGAGCGCGCACACCTTGCCCACAACAATGATTCCCGGCGTGCCAATTTCCGCATGGGCCGCTTCCTCCGGAAGCCGCTTCAGCGTGGAAACCACACGGCGCTGACCTGCCGTCGTACCGCGTTCCAGCACCGCAGCCGGAGTGTTCGGGGGAAGTCCTGCTTCCATCAACCCGACGCATATTTCCTGTAAGACAGAAATCCCCATTAAAAAAACCAGAGTCGCATCGCCAAGGGCGGCAAGACTTTTATAATCAATCCTCTTTTCGCTCCCCTGTTTCCGATGTGCAGTGATGATGTGAAGCGAGGCGGAGACACCCCGGTGGGTCACCGGGATACCCGCATAGGCTGGTACAGCGGTTGCTGACGGCACGCCCGGCACGATTTCAAACGGGACGCCGTGCTCGCAGAGCAGTTCCAGCTCCTCGCCGCCCCGCCCAAACAGGAAGGGATCCCCTCCCTTGAGCCGCACCACCATGTTCCCGGCAAGCGCCTCTTCCAGTAATCGTTGGTTGATCCGCTCCTGTGAAACTTTATGGTTGCCCGAAGCCTTGCCTACGTCGATTTTTCGCGCCCGGCCGGGGATCATCCGCAAAACGCCTTCCCTGACCAGCCGGTCATAAACAACCACATCGGCCTGCTCCAGCACCGTCTTTCCCTTGAGGGTGAGCAGCCCCGCGTCCCCCGGGCCTGCCCCAACAAGCCAAACCTTTCCCTGTTTCATCCGTCCGCCTCCTGGAGTTGTTTTGCAAGACGGAAGCCGCATTCCTGTGCCTCAGCCGCAACTCCGGTGACAGTTCCCCTCCGCAGAGAGCCGTTCTCATCGGCATACAGCCCGGCCAGATGCAGCACGGTTCCATCCAGCCTCGCGTATGCGGCGACCGGGGCGGTGCACCCGCCGCCGAGCGCCGCGACAAAGCCGCGCTCAGCAAGGGCTGCCGCTTCAGAGGCAGCGTCATTGATCTCCTCAAGCAGGGAGCGGTCATAATCCCACCGGCACTGCACCGCAAGAATGCCCTGCCCCGCCGCAGGAAGCATTTCCTCCACCGAAAAAACACGGTGAACCCGGTCGGAAAACCCCATTCGCTCCAACCCGGCCGCCGCAAGGACCAACGCCGAATAACCGCCGCCATCCAACTTAGCGAGCCGGGTCTGCAAATTGCCGCGCACACTTTCCACTGCCACCGATGGAAACAGCTTCTCCAGCTGCACCCGCCGCCGGGGGCTAGAAGTGCCAATGACGCGGATATCCTCTTCCTGCAAACCATCTGCCAGCACCAATGCATCACGTGGATCCCCCCGCTTGCTATAAGCAGCTATGGGGAGTTCGGGGTTCTGTTCCATCGGCATATCCTTTAAGCTGTGCACAGCAAGGTCAATCTTTCCTTTCAGCAACGCATGGTCGAGCTCCTTGACAAACAAACCTTTGCCGCCAATGCTTGTAAGGGGTTTGTCCAAAATCCGGTCGCCGGTGGTTTTCAGGGTAACCAGTTCAATGCAAATTTCCGGCTGCACCTGACGAAGCTGCTGTATGATCAAGTTCGTCTGCGCCACCGCCAGCCTGCTGTCCCGGCTGCCGATTACAATTTTTCTCTGTCTCAACCGTTTCCCTCCCGATGGTTTCGCTCCCGCAGCAATTCCCGGAACTGCCCGGTCACTTCTTTTGCAAGGCGGTGGTTTTCCCCTTCTGCCGTGATTCCTGCAACGATTCCGCCGCCTGCAGCAATGCCCGGAAAGTAGAAATCGCATTCCTCTTTGCAGTCCGCCGCGTTGACAAACGCCCCGGCTTTTTTTGCTTCCTCCCATACGGCATGGTTGACCGCACGGCTGTCCGTCATGGCGAGCACGAGGAACGCACCCGCACAGTCACCCGGAGCAAAGGCACGGCTTATCCACTGGATGCGCTCCTGTTCCGCCAGCCCGCGCAGACCGGGCACCACTTCCGGCGCAACCAACGTGACCGCACAGCCAAAATCCAACAACGCCCGAACCCGGCGCAAGGCGACTTCGCCGCCGCCAACCGCAAGTGCCTGTTTTCCTTCCAGATTTATAAACAGCGGAAAATAGTTCATTTCTGCTCTCCGTTTAATTCATCTGCCGTTTTGTCCAGCGCAGCAACACAGGCCGCCCATTCGCTGCTATTTAAGTGTTTTCGCATTCCATACATCAGTTTCGCGACCGATTTACAGGATGTCAGCTCCACTTTTTTCTGAAGCTCCTCCCGCTCATCCTTTTCAAGCGGGAGCTTGCGCAGCGGCTTGGTGAGCTTTGCGGCAGTCAGTTTTGCCGTCCGCCCGCCGATCCGCTGTATTTCTGCCGCATGGCGGCGGCAGTCAAGCCACTGCTCAAAATCATCCACAGCCTGTTGCAGAAGGAGCTTTGCCTCCCGGAGCGATTCCGGGTCGGCTGACGGTTCCATACCGAGGTCATCCATATCATAGATCTCTATCTCCCTCAATCTGCGGGCGGCAGGGTCAATATCCCGCGGTACGGCAAGATCAACCAGCACACAGCCTTTCCGGAAGCCCGTATCGCAAATCTGCCCAGCCTCCAGGGTATAATGTGGGCTCGATGTCGCGCTGAACACAAAATCCTGCTGCGGAAGACTGCGGTAGCGTTCTTCGTACAAAATAATTCCACACCCCTGCGGGATGACCGCCTGCCCACTGCGGTAACGCCGCAGAGTCATAAGCACCTCACAGCCTTTCTCCACCAGCAATTCCGCTGTAAGCCGCCCCATTTCCCCATTGCCGATGACCAGGCAGTGTTTTCCCTTCAGCCCGCCATATTTCTGCTCCAGCAAATGGATAGCCCGTTCCGGCACCGAAGTATCCTTTGCGGTGAGCCGCACCTCGGTCTTTACCCGTTTTGCTGCCGTAATAGCAGTGCGGAACAGCGTTTCTAGCACCGGCCCTGCCAGTTTATGTTCCCTTGAAAGGCACAACGCTTCTTTGAGCTGGGATAAGATCTGGTCCTCGCCAAAAATTTGAGAGCGCATACCGCAGCCAAGCTCCATCAGGTATTGAACAGCTTCCATACCACAGCGGCTGATAAAACATTCGGCATGCGCAGTGTCACTCCCCGTTTCTGTCAGCACCAATGGCAATAATTCACCTTGCAATCCGCTGCACCAGACCTCGGTGCGGTTGCAGGTGGAGAGTACTACACAGCCTTCTGCGCCATGCCGGCGGACAAGCACCTCTGCAAGCGCCAGCCCGCGCGACGCAGTCAGAGCAAACCGCTCCCGCAGTTCCACATCCGCGGTATTATAATCAATTCCTACCATAGAAATATCCATCCGGAGGCCCCCGCTGCTTTTCTTTCAGCTTTACTATACCGCAAATCCATTTGTTTTGCAATTCACACAGCCACAATAAAAAGGCGGTTGTGTTATTTTCGGAAAAGCGGGGCAAAATATCCCAGAACAAAAAAACAGAAAAAAGTTACAAATAATTCCATCCATTTATACATTGTGTGGTATAATGGAGCTGTAAAATCTTTCCGGATTTTACAAGCCGTCTTTCGGCAGAAAACACGTGACATGTGGAATGAACAGGAGGTTTTA
The DNA here is from genome assembly GCA_003150405.1 of Clostridiales bacterium. Lineage (GTDB taxonomy): Bacteria > Bacillota > Clostridia > Oscillospirales > Ruminococcaceae > Metaruminococcus_A. Next base: position 37,018 of record QAMM01000014.1, on the reverse strand, counting down.
TCAATGGACGACCACAAATTTTTTGTCTGCAAGCACTGCGGGAACATTGTTGGATTAATTCACAACGCCGGGGTGCCGCTTATCTGCTGCGGTGAACCCATGCAGGAGCTTAAGGCAAACACCACCGAAGCCGCACAGGAAAAGCATGTCCCGGTTGTGACGGTAGCGGGAGACACGGTCACCGTCAGTGTCGGCTCAGTCAGCCACCCGATGACCAGCGAGCATTCTATTCAGTGGATTTACCTCCAGACCAAGCATGGCGGCCAGCGCAAAGCCCTGCTTCCGGAGGAAGAACCCAAAGCGGTTTACAAACTGGTTGATGACGAACCCGTTGCCGCATTTGCCTACTGCAACCTGCACGGACTCTGGAAAGCCGACATCTAACGAACTATCTGACAGCCCCGTACGTTGTATGGGGCTTGTCTTTTTCAAAATTTAAAGAAAATTACAAGGAGGACATTTATGGCACAGGATAACCGAAAGGTCGTTCTCATCGGTACCGGCATGGTTGGTATGAGCTATGCGTACGCCCTGCTCAACCAAAACGCCTGCGACGAGCTGGTGCTCATTGACCTGGATAAAGAGCGCGCAATGGGCGAAGCCATGGACCTAAACCACGGGCTTGCCTTTTCCGCGTCCAACATGAAAATTTACGCAGGGGATTATAAAGACTGCACCGGTGCGGATATTGTCGTCATCTGCGCGGGTGTTGCCCAGAAGCCGGGTGAATCCCGGCTGGATTTGCTCCAGCGCAACGCGGCGGTCTTTCGCTCCATCATCCGCCCAGTCAACGAATCCGGCTTCAACGGAATTTTCCTGGTGGCAACCAACCCGGTGGACATTATGGCGCGCATCACCTGGCAGCTTTCCGGCTTCAACCCACGTCGGGTGCTTGGAACCGGTACGGCGCTGGACACCGCCCGCCTGCGCTACCTGTTGGGTGAATATTTCTCGGTCGACCCGCGCAACATGCACGCCTACGTTATGGGTGAGCACGGAGACAGCGAATTTGTCCCATGGTCACAGGCCATGTTTGCCACCAAACCAATCCTCAGCCTTTGCGATCAGGTCGACGGCGCGCAGATAAGTGATCTGGAAAGGATCAGCGACGAGGTACGCGGTGCGGCACAGAAAATCATCAAAGCAAAACGAGCCACCTATTACGGTATCGGCATGGCAATGGTTCGCATTACCAAAGCCATTTTCGGAGATGAAAACAGCGTTTTGACGGTTTCTGCCATGCTCGGCGGCGAATACGGACAGAACGGGGTTTATGTGGGGGTACCTGCTATTATCAACCGCAATGGGGTCAAAAAAGTTTTGGAAATCCCGCTCAACCAAGAAGAAAGCCGCAAATTGAGCGATTCCTGCAACACCCTGCAAACGGTTTACAGCGACCTGCATCTGAATTAAGCCAAAGGAGCCAGAACAATGAACGTTGTGTTTCACATTGATGAATCGGCCAAATGGCCGCTCGTCCTACAAAACGTCAGGAATATGGCAGAATTTTATCAAACCCAAAACGTCTCCTACCGAATTGAAATTGTCGCAAACGCGCAGGCTGTAGCCGAGCTCAGCCGGAACATCCAGACGTTTAGCGACTCGTTTGCCAGCCTCTTTGAACAGGGAATTATTTTTGCTGCCTGTCATAATGCTTTATACAACCTCTCCATTGAGTTAGAACGTCTTTATCCGTTTGTAAAAGTGGTACCGGACGGCGTAGTGGAGCTTGCCGAACGTCAACGCGAAGGGTACGCCTATATCAAACCATAATCACACAATCCTCGTAAATTTCCCAGTATAATTGTTTGATTCCGTCACATTTTCATACGATTCTTGACACTGCAAAAACTGGTATGGTATAGTAGGGAAGCACCAAACCGGGGTACGCAGCGAACCATGAAGATTCCTGCGCCGTAAGAATACGGGGAACCGGTTGGCCATTTTTATTTGCCAATTTCATACGGATATTAAAATCATGAAGATGCAAACCCGCACGAAGCCGGACAACATCTTCATGTTTTTTTATGCGTATTTCGGAAAGGAGGAGAACTGTGGTGAAGCATCGGATTACAGGAATATGCAAGGTTCTTTTACAGGTAGTGCTCACCCTGTTTCTACTTTCCGTCGCCGTTTTCGCCATGTCCCGGCTTGCTCCGGGCGATCCGCTCCGCTCTTACTACGGGGAATCGGCTGAGCGGATGAGTGCCTCTGAACGCGAAAACGCCATGGAAAAACTCGGCCTGGATGAGCCCATCTACGTCCAGTACGGCCGCTGGGTAGAAAATGCTGTTCACGGGGATTTCGGCATTTCCTACAAGTACAAGCAGGACGTTACCCAGGTCATCGGGGACGTCTGGGCCAACACCCTGCTGCTGGGCGGGCTTGCTTATCTTCTCACTTTTGTGCTGGCGCTCTTTCTCGGCATTCTCTGTGCACGGCGGGAAGACACCCTCCTCGACCGGGTTATCTGCAAAATCGGCACCATCACAAACAGCATTCCCTCTTTCTGGGTGGCGCTGGTACTGATTTTGATCTTTGGTGTTACCCTGCGGTGGCTGCCGTCAAGCGGGGCCTACCCGCTCGGCTCACCAAACGATGTGATGGGACGGCTGCGGCATTTGATCCTGCCGTTGACCGTGCTGATTTTAAGCCATCTCTGGTACTATGCCTACATGATCCGCAACAAGCTGCTGGACGAATTTAAGCAGGATTATGTTCTGCTCTGCCGGACCAAGGGGCTTTCCCAGCGTAGCATCATCTGGAAGCACTGCGTGCGCAACATTATGCCGAGCTTCATCAGCCTAATGGCAATTTCGGTGCCCCACATCCTCGGCGGAACCTATGTTGTAGAGCAGGTGTTTTCCTATCCCGGTCTCGGCACCCTCTGTTTTGAGAGCGCCAAGTACCATGATTACAATATGTTGCTTGTCCTTGCTTTGCTGACCGGCGTCGTTGTGGTATTTGCAAATCTTCTAGCACAGGCGGTCAACAGCCGGGTAGACCCCCGTATGCGGCAGACCAAAAGGGGGTTTTTAAAATGAACGCACCCGAACGCTTCCGAATAGTCGGTCCCCTGTCCCCCGCGCAATCCTCTTCCCATGTCACGGTTCCGCACCGCAGGCGGCGGCCGTGGGTGTCCATCAGCCTGCTCGCACTCATTTTTGCGGGCTGCCTCGGGGCCGAGCTGCTCATGAACCATGACCCCACCTACCTCGACCTCGCCCATATTTCGGTCGCACCGAACAGCGAGTTTTACTTTGGTACCGACCCGATGGGGCGGGATGTTTTCTCTATGATTTGGTCCGGCGGGAGGGTTTCTCTTTTCATCGGCTTTGTGGCGGCGGCAATCTCCACCCTGATCGCGGTGATCTACGGTAGTATCAGCGCCATTGCTCCGCCGGTAGTGGACGACATTATGATGCGGCTGACCGAGCTTATTCTCAGTGTTCCGTCCATCCTCATCATTATTTTTGTGCAGGCCATGATTGGCCAAAGCAACCCGCTCGCGATTGCCGTAGTTATCGGCATTACAAGCTGGATGAACATCGCCAAAGTCGTGCGTACCGAAGTCAAGCAGCTGAAAAGCAATGTTTATATCGATGCCGTAAAGGCCATGCACGGAGGATTTTGGTACATATTACGGCGGCATCTGCTGCCCGGCCTTGTCCCCTCCATTATGTTCATGGTCGTCACCAACATCGGCGCGGCCATTGGAACCGAAGCGACGCTGAGCTTTCTCGGCATTGGCCTGCCGGTTGAAACGGTCTCTTGGGGCAGCATGCTCTCACAGGCCGATCGGGCACTGATGTCCGGCAACTGGTGGCTCATCCTCATCCCCGGTATCTTTTTAATTGTAACGCTTGTCTGTATTACCGACATCGGAAATACCATACGAAAGGAAAATAATCAGAAATGCAGCAATCTATAAAAAAGTACAGCAAACTAATCTCTCTGCTTCTTGCAGCAATCATGCTCTTCTCCCTCACCGCCTGCCAGGGGGACAACAGCGAAAACAGCACCCTCGTCTACGGCAGCGGGGACTATACCAGCATCAATCCGGCGCTGTATGAACATGGGGAAATCAACTCCCTCATTTTCAACGGCCTGACCGCCCACGACAAAGACAACAAGATTGTCCCTGCACTGGCAGAGGGCTGGAACTTTGACGAAGCGACCAATACCTACACCTTCCAGCTCCGTGACGATGTGAAATGGCACGATGGTGAGCCGTTCACCTCCGCAGATGTCAAGTTCACCTTAGAGGCCATTATGAACCCGGATAATGTCTCGGAAATTGCTTCAAACTACGAGGATATCACCTCGATTGAAACTCCGGATGACGCCACTGTAAAAATCACTCTGAAAGCGCCCAACGTCGCCATGCTCGATTATTTGACCATCGGCATTCTGCCAAAACACCTGCTTGACGGCAAGGATTTGGTAACCGACTCCTTTAACCAGAACCCGGTTGGCACCGGTCCCTACAAGCTCACCTCCTGGGACAAAGGCCAGAGCATTACCTTGAAACGCAACACCGACTATTTTGTCGGAGAACCCAACATTGAAACCATCATTTTTAAAATCGTTGTGGATGAAAAAGCTCGCGCCTTGCAGCTTCAGTCCGGTGAACTTGACCTTGCGCAGATCACTCCGCAGGATGCGGAGCAATTCAGAGACGACAGCAATTTCACCGTTTATGATATGAATACGGCTGACTACCGCGGCATCCTCTATAACTTCAACAACGACCTGTTCAAAAACAACCGTGAACTGCCAAACGCACTGAGCTATGCCATCGACCGGCAGGCAATTATTGACAGCGTTCTGCTCGGCCATGGAGAGATTGCCTATTCTCCTTTGCAGGCCGGCCCTTACAACAACCCGGATATGGAGAAATTCTCCTATAATCCGGCAAAGGCCAAAGAATTGCTGGAAGCAGCCGGATGGTCTCTGAATACCGACGGCATTTATGAGAAGAACGGCACGCCGCTGCGGTTTGTCATCTCCTGCAGCGAGGGCGACCAGGTACGCATTGACATGGCAAACATCTGTGCACAGCAGCTTGGGGAAATTGGAGCAGATGTGACGGTAGAAATCAAATCTGACATTGACTGGGCCGGCCAGGCCGCCTACCTGATTGGATGGGGCAGCCCGTTTGACCCGGATGACCACACCTACAAGGTTTTCGGCACCAATAAAGGAGCCAACTACAGCAGCTACTCCAACACCAAGGTGGATGAGCTGCTCCAGAAAGCGCGGGAAACCGATGATGACGCCGAGCGTCTTTCTTATTACCAAGAGTTCCAGACCGAACTTGCCAAAGACCTGCCCTATACCTTTATTGCCTATGTAGACGCCCTGTATGTGGGCAAGGCAAACATCAGCGGTATGACGACGGATACCGTGCTGGGCCACCACGGGGTTGGCATCTTCTGGAACATCGCTGAATGGACAATCGCATAATGCGGAAGCACACCATCCTGACTGCGCCCAGCATGTTCCTGTAAGCAATGCCATCCCAGACAGACTTGTCCCCCATCCCCTACTTACACATTTTTATCTCTGAAAAAGGAGGCGAATCTATGCAGCCGCTGCTCACTGTGCAGGATCTGCACATTGATTTTACAACCGAATCTGGGACGGTACACGCAGTGCGCGGCGTCTCCTTTGAGCTTTATGCCGGCGAGACACTGGCTTTGGTTGGTGAATCCGGATGCGGCAAGTCGGTACTCTGTAAATCCATTCTGGGTATCCTGCACCGGCGGGGGCACATCAGCGGTGGAAGCATTCACTACAGTGGACAATGTCTGTCCGCCATGTCCGAGAAAGCGCTCTCGCAAGTCCGCGGCAATGAAATCGGCATGGTATTCCAGAATCCCGCCACGGTTCTTGACCCTACAATGACCATTGGCGTTCAGGTCGCAGAAGCGGTCGGCGCGCACCGGAAGTGCAGCCGGAAAGAGCGTATGGCAAAAGCACTGGAGCTGTTAAAACTTGTGGGGATTCCACAGCCGGAACAGCGGATGCGCCAATACCCGCACGAATTTTCCGGTGGGATGCTCCAACGCGCCGTTATCGCCATTGCGCTTGCCGCAGAGCCAAAAATTCTCATTGCCGATGAACCGACAACGGCGTTGGACACCACCATTCAGGCGCAGATTTTGGAACTGCTCTCCTCCCTGCAAATGCACACCGGAATTGCCATTCTGTTTATCACCCACGACCTGAGCGTCGTCGCGCAGATTGCCGACCGAGTTGCGGTTATGTATGCAGGTAAAATTGTGGAAAGCGCCAAAACAGAAGAACTGTTTGCCGATCCGCGCCACCCTTACACCTGGGGCCTTTTTGCTGCACTTCCCTGTGCGGAATGCATAGGCGACTCCTCTTTTCTGCTGCCGGGCGCCGCGCCCGACCTGCGCGAACCGCCAAAAGGAGACGCTTTCGCTCCCCGCAACCGTTATGCACTCGCTATTGATTATGAAGAAGAACCGCCGCTGTTCCAGGTGACCGAAACGCACAGTGTCGCCTCCTGGCTTGCCCATCCGGATGCGCCGTCGGTTACACCGCCTGTGCGGGTGGAGAACGGGAGGGTGATTGTCCATGCCGAATGATATCATTCTCGAAGCGTCCCATCTCTCCATGACCTTTCGCTCTGCACACGGGCAGATTGTTGAAGCGGTCAAAGACGTTTCCCTTGCCATCCGGCGCGGAGAAATTTTTGGGCTGGTCGGGGAATCGGGTTCCGGCAAGTCAACTACCGGGCGTTGTCTCGTCGGGCTCAACCGTCCCACTGCCGGCAGCATCCAGTTTCACGGACAAGAAATGCAGATGATTTTTCAGGATGCAACCGCCGCGCTCAGCCCGCGTCTCACCATTGGGCAAAGTGTGATGGAACCGCTTGTCATCCGGCACAGCGGCAGCCGGGCCTCGCGCCGGGAAAAGGCGCTGAAACTGCTGCAAAAGGTCGGGTTGGAGCCGCACTGTTTTTACGAACTTCCCTCGGACTTTTCCGGCGGCCAGCAGCAGCGCGTCTGCATTGCGCGGGCTCTCATGCTGGATCCTGACCTGCTCATTGCCGACGAGCCGGTTGCTTCCCTTGACGTTTCCCTGCAAGCACAGGTGATTGACCTGTTCCGCAGTCTGCGGGAGGAGACCGGCATGTCCATCCTGTTCATTGCGCATGACCTTTCCCTTGTACGCCATCTTTGCGATACCGTTGGCGTTATGAAAGATGGCGTTTTGGTAGAAACAGCATCCGCCAGCCACCTGTTCCGGCATCCAGAACATTCATACACACAGGCGCTGCTCTCCTCCATTCCCGTACCGGACCCAGCCTTTCGCCGTGAGCGGTAAAACTCGTCCCCGGAGTGATTCTCCGGGGACTTTTATATATACAAGTCCATCACGCATTTCAAGCTGCCTGCAATCGCTTTTGAAGCAGCAATGTCTGTACTGCGTTTATCCAAAATCCCCCTTTTTGTGGGTGCTCAAACTAGGTGCTGTTTCTCATGCCCATGAAAAACAAAAGCATTCATATTTGTTGCTGAATCAGCATAAAGTTCCTTTTATATTCGTGTTGCAGGGCCTTTGTCCATAGGGCTTCACGGATCGCTTAACCATTTGCTCTTTTTTTGAAAACCACGAGGCCAGTCTGCTTTCTTTCGAGGTCCCGTTTTCTGACTTGTAATCACCCCCAAAATGGATTACAATGGCAACAAGACATCTTTTGGAGGAAATGCTATGCAGGTAACCATCCGTCTTATGACCGACAGCGACGCACCGCTTATTACCGCCATGAATCTGGGAACTGACGCCGATTTTCTCTATCAGTGGGCCGGCGCCAGCTATCAGTATCCGCTCTCCATAGGGCAGGTAATCGCAAAAATTCACGATCCCAACTGCAAGCCGTTCCTCATTCTTTACGATGGCAAACCAGCCGGCACCCTTTCCATCGACCATGTGGACGAAACATTGCGCGAATGTGCCATCTGCCGTTTTTTAGTTGACCGCCACTACCGCGGACTGGGCATCGGCGCACAAAGCCTGCGCCAAGCGGTTCGCTATGCCTTTAACAGGCTCGGGATGGAGACCGTCCGGCTCTGGGTGTTTGATTTCAACAAAGGGGCAATCCGGTGTTACCAAAAGGCCGGATTTCTGGAAAAGGGGTGGGTCTTGCGGGACAACGGCTGGAAAGCCCTGCGGATGGAATGCACCCGGGAAAGTTTTTGTAAATAAAGCCTGTCTAATTCGGGCAAGTCGAACCCCCTCCACACGGCAGTATGTTTCATATAAAAATCATACAAACCAATTTTTCTAAGAAATACATCTCCCCTTAAGCCGGCTTTTTAGGCCGTGCTTCTCAAGGCGGTCGCTATCCTTTCTAATTTCTGCAGCTGTCAGTAGTTTAAAGCCGAAATGGATTTGAATGCTTTGCATCCTACTCCAAAACAACAGCAGGCGCTGGATTGTGATCCAGCGCCTGCTTTGATTTCGACATTACACGGGGGGACAAAACACCCACATACGCCCACGAACCGCAGTTCAATTCATTATGCTTCGGTAAACATCGGGGTGGAGAGGTATCGTTCACCGGTATCCGGCAGCAACACAACAATGCGCTTGCCCTTGTTTTCCGGGCGTTTGGCAAGCTGTTCTGCAGCCCAAACCGCTGCGCCAGAAGAAATTCCCACCAGAAGCCCTTCGGTTTTGGCAATGGAACGGCCCGCCACAAAAGCGTCCTCATTCTCCACTTGAATAATTTCATCGTAAATTTGGGTATTGAGGGTGTCCGGTACAAATCCAGCGCCAATGCCCTGAATTTTATGCGGGCCGGGCTTTCCACCGGACAGCACTGGCGACGAAGCCGGCTCCACCGCCACAACCTTGACCTCCGGATTTTTGGATTTCAAATACTCCCCGGTGCCGGTAATGGTTCCACCGGTGCCGATTCCCGCAACAAAAATATCCACCTTGCCGTCAGTATCCGCCCAGATTTCCGGACCGGTCGTCGCGCGGTGCACCGCCGGATTGGCCGGGTTTTCAAACTGCCCGGGAATAAAGCTGCCCGGAATCTCTTTCGCCAGCTCTTCCGCCTTTTCAATGGCGCCTTTCATCCCTTTGGCGCCTTCGGTGAGAACAAGTTCCGCCCCATAAGCCTTGAGCAGGTTGCGGCGTTCGATACTCATGGTCTCCGGCATGGTAAGGATGATACGGTAGCCATGCGCCGCTGCAACCGACGCAAGCCCTATGCCGGTGTTGCCGCTGGTCGGCTCAATGATGACCGAGCCTTCCTTGAGCAGCCCTTTGGCTTCCGCATCTTCCACCATCGCCTTGGCAATGCGGTCTTTGACACTGCCCGCCGGGTTGAAATACTCCAGCTTTGCAACAATCTGCGCTTCTAATCCATGCGCTTTTTCATAGTTGGAAAGCTCCAAGAGCGGGGTTCTTCCAATTAAATCGGTCAGAGTTTTTGCAATCTGCGCCATATAAAATTCCTCCTGTTTATGCGTGAAATGCTTGTTCAAGATCTGCGAGAAGATCGTCAATGTGTTCCAGACCAATCGAAAGCCGGATGGTATTCGGCCGGATACCGGAGCCCGCAAGCTCCTCTGCTGTCATCTGGGAATGGGTCGTGGAAGCCGGGTGAATGACCAGCGACTTGGCATCCGCTACATTGGCGAGCAGCGAAAAAATTTCAAGGCGATCGATGAACCGCTTGGCTTCTTCTGCCCCACCTTTGATTTCAAAGGTGAAAATCGAGCCCGCTCCCTGCGGGAAATACCGCTTATACAGGGCGTGATAGGGGCTGCTTGGCAGAGATGGATGGTTCACCCGTTCCACCATTGGGTGACGGCTCAGGTAATCGACCACTTTAAGGGCATTTTCCACATGGCGCTCTACCCGCAGCGAAAGGGTTTCCAACCCCTGCAAAAACAAAAACGCATGAAACGGCGAGAGAGTTGCCCCCATATCGCGCAGCAAAATGGCGCGTATTTTGGTGACAAACGCCGCAGCTCCTGCCGCTTTGGTAAAGCTCAGGCCGTGGTAGCTGGGATTCGGCTCGGCCAGCGACGGAAACTTTCCCGACGCCTCCCAGTCAAACCGGCCGCCATCAATAATAACGCCGCCAATAGCCGTTCCATGTCCGCCGATAAATTTCGTCGCCGATTCCACTACCAGATCCGCTCCATGTTCCAGCGGGCGGAACAGAAACGGTGAAGCAAAGGTGTTATCCACCACCAGTGGAATCCGGTGCCGGTGGGCAATTTCCGCGACTGCCTCCACATCAATCAGGCTGGAATTCGGATTTCCTAGCGTTTCAATATAAATTGCCTTGGTGTTCTCTTGAATAGCCTGTTCAAAATGATCCGGATTATCCGGGTCAACCAATGTAGATGTGATGCCGTATTCCGGCAAGGTATGCTCCAAAAGGTTGTAGCTGCCGCCATATAACGTCTTTGCCGCAACAATGTGCCCGCCCGCCTGCGCAAGATTTTGCAGGGTATAGGTCACCGCGGCAGCCCCGGATGCAACAGCCAATGCCGCAACTCCCCCTTCCAGCGCCGCAATACGCTGTTCAAAAATGTCCTGTGTCGGGTTGGTCAGCCTTCCGTAAATATTTCCCGCGTCGGTCAATCCAAACCGTGCCGCCGCATGATCGCAGTCGTGAAAGACATAGGAAGTCGTCTGGTAAATTGGGACTGCACGGGAACCGGTTGTGGAATCCGGCTGTTCCTGCCCCACATGAAGCTGAAGGGTTTCAAAACGATAATTTTTAGGATTGCTGTTCATGTCATATTCCTCATTTCTGTTGAAACGGAGGCGCCATTGCCCCTCTATCACTTACATTTGTAAAAATCAACAATACATTCGGGACATTGCGCCGTTCCAGCAGAGCCGGGCATATACAGAGTGTTTCATGAACACCACGCCTTTCTTAATCCTTTAATTCATATATGTTTAATATGAATTAATTATATACAAAACATGTTTCACTGTCAAGAGGATTTGTAAATATTATTCCAGCAGATAATTGTCCTATAAAAATGCAGAACAGCGCATGGAAACAAAGCGGTTGTCTGTAAGACTGCCGGAAAGCTTAAATATTAAATTCATACGCTGCACGCTGTTTGGCGCTGTCAAGAAGCTGTTCCAGCGTGGTACCATCTACATAATTATTAATCGCTTGGTACAATCCTTGCCAGAACGCAATAGTTGCACAATCTCCAAACCGCGGGCACTGGTTCGGTTCGTCCTCTAGACAGGCAACCGGGGCCAGGCTGCCTTCGGTAATGCGTAAAATGGCTCCTACGGTATATTCGCAGGGTGTCTTGGCCAATTTGTATCCTCCCTGCGGCCCTCTAGTGCTCTTCAAAAATCCAGCGCGGCTGAGCTGGGTTACAATCTGCTCCAGATATTTGACCGAAACTCCCTGCCGGGCCGATATATCCTTCAGCGCAATATATTCGCCAGTGTTATGTTCGGCCAAATCGAGCATCAGGCGGAGAGCATACCGCCCTTTGGTTGAAATCTTCATCCGGATCCCCTCCTTTTCTCTTATTATACGATAGGTTTTCTAGGATTACAAGGTATGATTTATCCTAAGAGCAGACCATCCATTTCTCAGCCGAAACAGTCCAGCTCTTCAAGCGCCGGGCCGAGGGTGAAAACAGAGCCGGCTGCCTATTCCGGCTTTTTGTAGCAGTTCGGCAGATTGCCCATTTCACGGTGGTTTGCAATACAGTCACAGCAGCGGCCATGATTTTTACAGTCAGTAAACGGGCACCTGCACTCATGTACGTTGCTGCATATTTTTTGTTTCTCCATTGTTTTCTCTCCTCTTCCCGCCGCGTAATCCGTAGTGTTCTTCACCTCATTGTAACAACCTTACAAATAACTGTCAAGAATGGCAAAACTCCACCTTTACTTTTTGGTTAGGAGCGGCTATAATAATTGTTTGAACGAATGAACCCATAGAAAAGAAGAAGGATATTGCTATGAATATACTGGTGGTGGGATGTGGTAAGGTCGGTTCCCGGCTTGCTTCCTCCCTTGCACAGGATGGACACGATGTCTCTATCGTCGATAAACTCGAAGAGAATTTTGAATTGCTTAGCGATGATTTTAACGGCTATACCACAGCGGGCGTTCCCATTGATCAGGATGTTCTGCGCAAAGCCGGCATTGAAAATTGCGACGCACTGGCGGCTGTCAGCCGTGATGACAACGTTAACATCATGGTTTCCCAGCTTGCGCGGGAAATTTTCAAGGTGCCGAATGTGCTTGCACGCATCTACGATCCCCGCAGGGAGGATGTTTTTTCCCACTTTGGACTGCACACCGTCTGCCCGACCAACCTCACAGTAGAGGCGGTTCGTTCGGCGCTGCTGGAAAGCGGCAATGTACGTACCGTCAATTTGGGCGCGCACACCATTACCTTTCACTGGCTTCCGGTCCCGCGGTATTTTGTTAACCAGACCTGCGACGAGGTGGACCGGACTCTGGATGAAAACGAAGCCCTGCTCGCCCTTCAGCACGCCGATCTTTCCATTGATATTGCAAGCAAACGCAACACTCGACTGACTGCGACCGACACTATGATCATCGCCCGGGTCGTTGATTAGTGAAAACAGGAGAGTATGTGAAATGAAAGTCATTGTTGTAGGCGGCGGCAAGGTCGGTTACTATCTTGCCAAAACCCTGATCGAACACGGCCACTATCCTACCCTGATTGAAATCAAAAAAGGGCTTTGCCGGTATCTGGCAAATGATCTGGATATTCCCGTCATCTTCGGGGACGGCACTACACTGGAGGCTCTGATGGACGCCGATATTGAACATGCCGATGCCGTTGTCAGCGTCACCGGTAAGGATGAAGACAACCTTATCACCTGTCAGCTCGCCAAAAGCGTTTTCCACGTGGGTAAAACGGTGGCCCGCGCCAACAATCCCAAAAATGTTGCGGTCATGAAACAGCTCGGCATCGACATTACGGTTAACACAACCGACAACATCGCGCGTTCCCTGGAACGTGAAATTGACCTCTCCAGAATTCGTCAGGTTATGACCCTGCATAAAGGCGAGGTTTCCATCGATGAGATTGTCATCCCAGAACGGAATTTCCCGCTGGCGGGCAAAACGCTGGCCCAGTTGAAGCTGCCGGAAATTTTTGTCCTTATCTCAATTGTCCGCAACGATCAACTTATTATTCCGCGCGGTAATACTACCATTGAAGGAGGCGACCGGATAATGGTTCTCTCCCCCTCCAATAAGCTCCATATGCTAAAGGACTTTTTGCGGCTGTAGGGGAAGTCTTGCTTGCATTTCTCCACAAATCCAAAAGCGGCACGGGTATTATAATACCCGTGCCGCTTTTCTTTATCTTGTCTTAAATGGCATTTCAACAGCAGCCTGCGCTGTCCCAAAACAATTAAAGCCTTTTGGACGCCTTCTCTCCTGCGGTGCAAAAATGATTTTCTACACGTTTATGCGTAATTGCGGGTCAGAGCAATAACCCGTCCAAGTATTATTACTTCCTCCGCAAAAATTGGTTCCATTGTTTTATTTTCCGGCTGAAGGCGAAAATGCCCGTTTTCCTTGTAAAAACGTTTCACCGTCGCTTCATCCTCAATCATTGCCACAACAATCTCCCCATTTTCTGCCACTGGTGTTTTTCGAACAATGACAATATCCCCACTCAGGATACCGGCGTCAATCATACTTTCGCCGCGCACCCTCAGCGCAAAAAGTTCAGAAGGGTCGCCGCGGTAACCGGAAAAGGTCACATACCCTTCGGTGTGTTCAATGGCCGTAATGGGTTCACCGGCAGTCACCAAACCAACCACCGGAACCGACACGCCCTCTGCCGACGCAAGCCGCAGGGTACGGCGCTGCCCATCCTTTTTCTCAATACAACCTGCTTCCACAAGTTCTTCAATATACCTCTGCACCGTCGAAGTGGATTTAATTTCCAAATCACGGCAAATTTCCCGGACGGTCGGTGCGCCTTCGTTTAATGTGCGGCTTTGCAGGTATTCAAGAATCAATTTGGCTTTTTCACTCAGCATACTCTGGGGCCTCCTCTGTTTTGGGGGATTGTCGATTGATCATTCTACTTCCAAAAAAAGGAATACGTCGGTACCAATCCGGGGGTTCCGGAAGATCCAATCCAAGAATGGTACAAACCTGTTCCAGCGGAAGCGCTGGAATGACATACTGCTTTTTTCCTTCCGAATATAGATAAACCATAATGTTACAGACACCGGAGGCCACTTGCCACAACGACTGCCGTACAACTATTTTAACAATACGTTGTTCGCAGACCATAACCGTATGAAAACTATAGCGTTTTGAGAAACGCAGGGTGTAAACCCCCCCTGTTTTGGAAATTCCAGTGTGAAAAAAAGCCTGTATGCGTGCCAAAAGCCACCACAAAATAGGAAGTTCCAGCATTGCACCCATAAAGCGAATGAGAGCTAATAGGTTTGGGAACCACTCGCCCAGCAGCAGAGCTGAGGCGGCAATTAGGGCAATAACCAGCACCGGCGTCAGGACGAAGCGAAAAATACTCCGCCTTGCCGGATAAACCATACGTTCTTCAGTATAATGCAGCTCTCCTACCAAATTTTCCAAGAGCTCATTCAATCGCTCCCGTTTAACAGCCGGAAACAGCACCGCAAGCTCGTTTTTAGCCTTTCCGTAGCCGGCGCAGTGCAGAAACAGCGAATGAATATGAAACCCTTTCGTGAAAATGGATTGGATTGACTCCACAAAATTCACCTTTTCAGCATTGAGCAGATGGCGGTAGCGTGAAAAAAAACCGGAGCGTATACGAATTTCCTGTCCTGTACGGGTAACAGTAAACCGATAATTTCGGGAAAGGTTGAGTACAAAAGAGATAAGCCAGCCGAGTAAAATTAGAAGCGCCAAAAAAACGGCAACCGGCGGAATACCAAAAGCAAGACTTTTGGCAACGTCGGCCAACCCCTGGAGAAGGGTGGTCTCAAACTCGTTACCTAAAATTTTACCTGCCTGAACGACAAGTGCAGCGGTAAACACAACCCCAGCTACCGTTCGGGAAGAAACAAAGGCAAGCAGCGCAACATACAAACTGCCCGAATGGTAGGTTTTGTGCGGCCTTTCTTGATAAAGTACAGCGTGCTTCACATGGGCCTCTAACTCTCCCGCTGCACTGGCAGAAAGGGTCAAAGTAAAATCATATTCCCAGGCGCTGCCCGCGTTGGAATCCACCGAAAGATGGACAACATGAATCGGCCGGTAAAAAAAGGTTGCAACCTGGGATATCGTCGCAATTTCCTTGTAAGGAACTGTAAATTTCTGCTGGACAAGCAGACCACGAACGATAAAAATCCCTTTTTCTGTGCAACAGTAGCGAATAGAAGCCCAGCGCAGAAGTGCGAATCCTAAAATAGCAGCCAGCACAAGCAAATCAAACCAGACGCCGCTCAACCATCCCCAGAAACCGCCGCGGAATGCAAACAGTCCGCGCACCAGCGGGAGTAGCAGCAGCCAGAAGTAGCCGGAAATATGTTCCAGTATGTTAATCGGATGTGGTCGTTTCAGCTTCATCGCGTCACCGGTTTGAGCGGCGATTTGCGTCCGGCTGTCAGCTGTTCCTGAAGTTGTTCCGCTTCCCCTCTCGAAAGGTAAAACAAAGTGACCGTCGCTCCCGGCGCATCACAGCGAAGAGTCGCAAGTCCAAAAAGCCGATCGAACAGACTTCGCTGCATTCGTACAGTAATTAGATTTTCACGCAGCAGAATACTCCGGCGATGAAAAAGCACACCGCTCTCATAAATCACACAATCCCTCCGAACTGAATAACCAGTCCCAAGGTAACAAAGCGGGAAAAACAGCAGCACAGCTACAAGGAACACCACCAAAACCCCGCCCACAAGGGCAAACCAAAGCCAAGTAAACGGCACAAGAAAAACATAAATGAGCAGATAGAACGCCGCCAGCACAAGCAGCGCATAAAATTCCCATAAGCAAAGCGCCCGGAACGGCAACCGTTTCATCTGCATACAAGGCCCCCATATTCTTCTTTTTAAAACCATTCTTTACTGTTACTATACCCGGTTCTCCGGAAAAAACGCAAAATGGCTCATGAAGTCATGAGCCGTTAAAACGCCGAAGCCTGAGTTCCACCAACCGCTCGTCTACGCCAGCGCAAGAAGCAATATCAGCCAAAGTCGACAGACCGCTGGTGCAATCCAAAAGTGCATCGTCAATCAATAAACAGGCGGAAAAATAATCCGCCTCGTTTTCATAGCGCACGGTTTTCAGGTTTGTATATTGGTTGATAAACATAACGTTTAACTCCGCGTGAAGCAGCGCATGGCCCAATTCATGTGCACATACCATACGCTGTTCACCTTCTTTTAGGCGGTTATTAATGTAAACCATACGGTGATCCGCCATGTTGCAGTAAAACCCCTTGATATGCATTGGCAGCTTTACAAACAGGACAATTACCCCCATCCGGCCGCACAGCTCGAACGGATCCGACGTACCAAACTCCTGTTTTAGCTTTTCGCACAATGACTCAATTTGATTCATCCAAAGTCCACTCCCAGATGTCAACATGGCAACCCCACAAGGACAGCGGCAGCTATCTCCTATTCCGGCCAATGACCACGGCTGCGCCGACTTCGACTGCACTCATGATTTCTTCAATGTCCTGTTCAGAGAGTGGAACACCATTGAACATGAGGCCCTTTTGCCGGATCAACTCCTGTTTCATCCGGTCGATGAATTCCACAAACTCCACCGATTCCCCGGACAGAGAAGTATCCTCACCCATAAGATACTCCATTGAGACGCCGAAAAACTGTGCAAGCTGTCGGAGCATTTTTGAATCCGGCTCACGTCGGCCCTGCTCATACATTCCGACAGCGCTCGCTGAAATTCCCAATCTTTGGGCGAGCTGCGCTTGTGTAAGGTTGCGTTCTTTTCGAAGCTTCTTAATACGATTCAAAGCTATCACCCAGCTATAATATACCATATCCAACGGATAAACACAAGAATATTTCGAACAAATGTTCATTTTCTGCTTGATATTACACAATTTGTGTGATATAATCGAGCCACAGGACAACAATTCGTGTGATATTAGAAAGGACACTTAAATGGATCTGACACAACTTGCCAATAGTTACCTTCGATCTGCCATGCAGTTGAAACAGCGAATTTCAGAACTGCGGCAGTGTCAACAGCAGTTTCCGAAATGCGACGATCAAGAGCGCATCACGCTCCTTTATATGGAATACAGCCAACTGCTGGATATTTACACCTATCTAAGCAATTACTATAAACCGCAAAAAGGGGGGAGCACCTTTTGAATAAGAAAATATCACTGGAACAAATTGATTTCTCCATTGGTTACAACGACCCACACGACCAAGACGAACAGGACAATCGTGAACAGCTTGTGCGATTAAAACGCATCCTGCATCAGGTTATCTGCTACAGACTCACCCAACGGCAAAAAGAAATTCTACTGCTGTATTACTACGAAAACAAAAGTATGCCTCAAATTGCGGAAATGCTTGGGATCCATAAATCCACTGTTTCAAGAACCCTCAGCCGCGCACGGAACAATATCCGTAGGTATTTGGAATTTTACCAAATGAGGTAATCAACGTCTTTTTCACCGTTCTCTGCTATGCAGCGCAGGAAGCCATCCGCTTCACCACCTGTTGAATTTGCGAAAAGGCTGTCGAAATCTCATGGTTTTTGTATTATTTCATCCTCATTATACGATTTGTAATGACAGATATCAAAAGAGCGGGCAAAAAGCCCGCTCTTTTGACGTTCCGTTTTTTATGCCACAATCATTCAGCAATCGTTGGAACCTGTGCTTTCAGTTCCCGCAGCTCATCCTTGAAGTCCTGTAATTCATTGCCCGAAATACGCATATACGGTTCGTCCAGTGAAGCAAGGTAGACCTTTTCATCGTACGCAACGTAAAAAATACTGTTTACAGCAGTTATCGTATAATAACCGTCTTGATAAGGCTGTAAAATAAAAACAAATCGATCCCCCGGTTTGTAGTCCGGAGCACAATCCTGCATCGCCGGTGTTAGATACAAGTTAAACTCGTTCACCGGTTCCCCGTATATGACCTCGTTGACCGACATTCGCACCCTGCCTGTAGAGTAAGCACCTACTTTGTCCCCCAGGACGTCAATTTCCTCCTGTGAAGGTCTGTTTTCTTCTACCGTTAACCCCTCTTTTACCGTGGCATCCACAATCAGTTGTGAATACTTCATCTGTGCATCAAGCGACATAATATTGGTTGATACCTGCTGGGGTGACGCTAGCAGCGGAAAGTCGGACTGTTTGGAACCACGCGGCCACAGCGCTATAGCCAAAACCGCCGCGATAAAAACAAAAGCGGCGATAATATAAGATAATTTGTATTTGAAGATCCTTTTTAACATAACGCTTCACCTCTGCTTTTATGATAATTTTTTCTTTAAGATCCGCCGTAAAAATAGACCTATGTGCTCTTGTCGGTCGGTCCCAGCGACGTGTAGCCTGCAATACCGCGAGCATGCATGATGGAACCGGTATTTTCATCATGTCCCATACCATATAGGTGCTCCAGCTCATGCATGCCAATATGGACAAATTGATCGTAGTCATAACCTTTATATGCATCATTTACATAAGGATTGTTAAAAACCTGCCCATATTTAACACGAACTGTGTGCGGATTGCCCGCATACGCTCTCGTCAAATCGCTATAGCTGTAAATCATAAGCCCATTGGTATCCTGAGGAACCGCATATCCATTTGCATCTTTCCAGCCAACTCAGTTGTCCCAGAATGCCTCAATCGCAACCTTAAAGTCCACCGTTGAGGTTGAAGCGCTGGAGATGTAGTTACACGCGATACTACTGGGTGACGTCGCGTTAAACCAGTTCATTGCAGGAATCGCACATCCAAACGCTGGATGAGATGAAGGTATGGAATCATCATTGCATTGTGTATTTTCCACTGGAAACTATGTTCCAGCGAATAGGAAAATTGGAAGAGATTTCACTTGCATAAACCGTCAGCAACGCGCTGAACATCAGTATTACCGCGGCTGTAAAAGAAATAATCTTTTTCTTTTTCATACAAATCCTCCTCATATCCTTTTTAAAAAACGAGGTATGATTTATCGGCACATTGGAAACACTCCTTTTTAATTATCATCTATATTTTATTACCAATTTTAAAAAATGTATATTATTTGTACAAGTATCAACAAAAAAAGGAACGACAATTCAAAATTGCCGTTCCTTTTTTTACCGCACCGTTGTTCCCGAATAATAGTGGGTCAGTATCTGCACATAGTTCAGCCCGCCTTTGGCGGCATAGTAATGGGCGCCCCACTGACTCATTCCAACACCGTGGCCATAACCGTAGGTGGTAAAGATCATCTGATCCCCGCTGACCGTTACATCAAATTTATGGCTTTTCAGGGTCGGAAGACCAGAGCCTTTCAATATCATGGTTTGAATGTTCCGCCCGGTCACCCGGTAATTCTTCCCATTGTTGGTAAAAACGCTGTTTCCGCCCAGGATCATATCCCCGTTGTAGCCGCCGCTGGTGGTGGATTCTATCTGAAACCAGGCCGAAGGGTCGCCCTCCAGCATAATCCCTGCATTGCGAAGCACCATCTCCTTGACCTGATCGACGGTATAAGTCACGGTATCGCCATAATTCGGGTCGAGATTGTCATACACACTTTCTACCGATACCAAATACGGCAGGTATCCGCCCCAAACATCTACCGAGGATTCGGTCCGTCCGGCGGTCGAAGCCGTATAGGTTGCATCAATGACGCTTCCGCCGTAGTAAATCATCTGGCTGGAAACCGATTCCACCAGCGACTGAATCCGTGCCGACGGGGTGCGAACCGCCACCACCGGAGCCTGTCCGCGGAGATTCAGGTATTTAATGTAGCTGTGCGCCGCAACAGCCTGCGCCTTAAGCGCTTCGTCTGCAAAGGTATCGTTCATCTCCATAGCGACAATTCGTGGGAGAATGTCATCCACCTCGTAAACGCCGACTTCCGGCTCGGAAGCAATTTTCACAATCAGTGTTTCTTGGGCAGGGGCCGGTTCCGAAGATGTCCCCTCATTGGACGAGCTTTCATCGCCGGAGGAAGGCTCCTGCGAGGACGGAGACGACGAAACCGAGGGCGGTATTTCCACCGTCGACGAATTGGACGGCACCTGGGAAGGCGGTTCCACCACCGAAACCGGAAGCGACGAGCTGCTGGACGAGCTGCTTTCCTCCAAAGAGGAGCTGCTTGAATCCTCCGAAGAAACCTCTGAAAGCAGTTCACTCGGAATATCCACCACCTCTCCCACCACAGATCCAAGGGTTCCCGCAGAGGAAACGCGGTCTGCCGGGTTGAGGACCAGCACCGAATCCGTTGCAAAATATGCACTTGTCGTCAGTGCAAAAACCGACAGGGTCAGCGCCATCAGGCAGGCAAGAATTTTTCTGAGCAACCAAAATTCCTCCTTTCAGGCAGGTTATGATTATGGCTTATAAAACACATAATCCGGGTTATATACGCGGTAGGTTCCACCCATTTTGTCAATATAATTCTGAGGCAGGTATTGATTTGCATTTTGACGTGCCTGGCTGACGTCTACTTCGGTGCTCTCGCCCGGGCGGACTATACGCGCAAGCACGACGAGACGGCTGTTGTCAAATGCATTGTCGCAGGTGGAAAGCATCAGTAGCTTATCCCCAGCGTTGACGTCCACCCCTGTGGTAAAGAAGGAACGCTGCATGGCTTCGTTCAGGAAGCTGTAAAACTGCTCATCGCTCTGCTTATTGATAAAATTGTGGTAATCAAAGGAATCCTCCAGCGACATATCCGCATTGGTGAAAAACATGCCGATGATTTTCCAGTCATGGTCGGCATAGACCGTGTCATAGCTGATTACCGGATGTTCTTTGTAATAACTGACGTTTTTGTAATTGACCAAGTCGTGGAACATGCGCCCGCTGTTGAGGTTGTGCGCATAGATAATGGTATTGGTGCTCATGTTTTCTTCCGAAAAATCGTTGCGGTAATCAATAAACGGTGCACCAGTCGTATTGCAATTGCCATTGAAGGTGTGGGTCAGGTAAAAACTGTTATCCTCCGGCTTGACTACTGGAAAATCAATGCTGGTTTCCGCAATTTCCAGCCAGCCGCACACCTCTTCATTCCGCTGGTAAAGCGCACTGAAGCGCTCGCGGTAACCCTCCGGCATCTCCACCGGTTCAACTGTTGCAGAAGGCTCCTGCACAGGATCTGAACCGTCCTTCAGGCTCTGGAGTACAGTATACTCATTTCCCGCCATACTGTCTTTTATGTAATAATCCAGCAGCATACCGCCGCTGACCAAAAATGCTATAACAAAAATTAAAAAAACAATTTTTAAAATTACCGTCTTTGGCCGATCGCCTTTCCACGGCAGCAGCCACCTCAGAAAACGGATCAACCAGTTACCTTTTTCCACACAGGCCTCAGCGGCCTTTTTGTTTTTCAGGCTGGTATTTTTATGCATGAACGCCCTCCGTCTATAAAAGCATGGTACGGCGAACCATATCCAGCGCATTCATGGCAGAGGCATTGCGGATGCTCTCCCGCTCATTGCTCCTTCCATAACCGAACTGAAAATGTTTGGTCCAGGTTTTTCCGCCTTTCACCGCAACCGAAATATACACCGTTCCCACCGGCTTTTGCTCCGAGCCGCCGCCCGGCCCGGCAATCCCGGTTATCCCCACGCCAATATCCGCACCGCTTCTCAAAAGCACGCCCTCTGACATTGTAGCGGCCACCTGCTCGCTGACCGCACCATACCGTTCGAGAAGTTCGGCGGGAACGCCGAGCAGTTCCTCCTTGACGTGGTTTGCATAGGTGACGGCGCCGTATTCAAACACCTCGGAAGAGCCGGGAATTGAGGTGATACGCTGTGCCAGTAGGCCGCCGGTACAGCTCTCTGCCGTTGCCAGCTTAAGTCCGCGTTCCTTCAGCATCGGCACAACCACCTGCTCCAGGCTGTCCACATTCTCACCGTAAACCGTGTCGCCCAAGATGGCGTACATTTCATCCACGACCGGCTGCAGCATCGCGCCCGCAGTCTCACGGGTATCCGCCTTTGCAGTGATCCGGATAAGCACCTCGTTTTGTTTTGCATAGAGCGCCACTGTTGGATTGACGCCGTCAAGCATCCGTCCGAGCTTCACTTCAACCAGCGATTCCCCTACGCCAAAGCAGCGAAAGCTGCGGGAGACCAGCACCGCATCCGAAAATCCGGCAAGATAGGGATAAGCCTGTTCCTCAAACATCGGAATAAGCTCGGATGGCGGCCCAGGCAGCAAAACAACAATTTTCCCATCTTTTTCAACGGCCATACCGGGCGCCGTGCCCCTGTCGTTCTGGAACACCTTACAGCCGTCCGGCACCATTGACTGTTTGATGTTATTTTGTGTCATTTCCCGTCCAATTCGCTTGAAAAAGGCCGTCATACGCTCCAATGCCTCTGTGTCCTGATGAAGCGGGATTCCCAGCACGTCGCAGACCGTTTCTTTGGTCAAATCGTCCTCGGTCGGGCCAAGGCCGCCAGACAGGATGACAATATCGCTCCGCCCGATGGCCTGTTCAATGGTAAACCGCAGCCGCCCGGGGTTATCCCCTACGCTGGTATGGTAAAACACATTGATTCCCAGCTCCGCCAGCTTTTGGGACAGGTACTGGGAATGGGTATTGACAATGTCACCCAAAATAATTTCGGTGCCAACAGCAATCAATTCTGCATTTTTGCTCATGGAAAAGCCTCTTTTCTAGTCATTCGGATGGATGGTATGGAAGGTAATGCCCGCGGCCGCTTTGTCGAGCAACGGCTCAAAATCAAACGCCTGTTCCGCCTCAAGAATCTGGGCGAGCTGCGGGCGTGTTTTGGGGTGCCGGGGCGTAAAGACGGTGCAGCAGTCCTCATACGGAAGAATCGAAATCTCAAAGGTATCAATTTTACGGGAAATTTCCACAATCTCCCCCTTATCCATCCCGATAAGCGGTCGGAATACCGGCATATCGCTCACGGCGTCGGTGCAGGCAAGCGCCCCAATGGTCTGGCTCGCGACCTGTCCCACACTTTCACCGGTGATGAGCGCCTGCATATCGTTCTGCTTTGCCACCCGCAGGGCAATCTTCATCATCATGCGACGCATGATGATAGTAAACAGCTCCTCCGGGCAGTTGCGCCGGATCTGCTCCTGAATCTCGGTAAACGGCACCACATAAAACGGCACCCGTCCTAGGTAATCGCACATCCGTTCACAGAGGCTTTCCACCTTTTGCAGAGCGCGCTCACTGGTGTACGGCGGCGACACAAAATGGATGGCCGAGACCTCAATGCCGCGTTTGGCCATCATGTAACCGGCCACTGGGCTGTCAATGCCGCCCGAAATGAGCAGCAGCGCCTTGCCGCTGGAGCCAATCGGCATGCCGCCGGCGCCCTCCAGCTTGGCCGCATGGATGTAAGCGCCAAAATCGCGCACCTCCACTGTCACCACAACGTCGGGCTGTTTGACGTCAACCTTGAGGTTATGAAAACGGGAAAGCAAAAAGCCGCCGAGTTCGGCGCAAATTTGCGGGGAGGTCAACGGAAAGCTTTTGTCCGCTCGTTTAGCCTCCACTTTGAAGGTATGTACAAAAGGCAGTACGTCGCTTAAATAAGCGACCGCCTCTGCCTTAATTTTTTCAAAATCCTTTTCCACCATTCGCGCTTTGGAAAGCGCGGCAATGCCGAACACCTTCTGCAAGCGGCGGAGCGCCTCGTCCACATCATAATCGTCGGTTTTGGGTTTGACGTAAATGGTGGACTGCGCCTTTTGCACCGTCACCGGCCCTAAATCCTCAATCCGCCTGCGGATGTTTTTCACCAATATATTCTCAAAGGTGGATTTGTTTAAGCCCTTCAGGGCAATTTCTCCATCCTTGAGCAGCAGGATTTCTCTCATAAATTCCTCCGTTATTTTGTCCGTATTAATCGTTTGAGTCCGTTTTCAATACCGTCGGCAAATTTGTCCATATCAGCTTCTTCGGTGTAAGCGCCAAAACTCACCCGAATTGCCGTATCCGCGCGGGTGCCGGAAAAGTCCATCGCTTTGAGCACATGGCTTTTCGCCCCTTTGGAGCAGGCCGACCCGCTCGAAACAGAAATGCCGAAGCTGTCCAAATGGTGTAGCATAATTTCAGAGCGGATACCGTCCACCGAAAAATTCAAAATATAAGGGACAGCGCCCTCTGGCGTATTGATGTTTGCCTCCGGAATGGTCGCAAGCCGCTCCCGCAGGCAGGCGTTCATCCTTTCATAATGGGTGAGCTTCTCCGCCTGCATCGGCAGGTACCAGTCCACCGCAGCCGCAAATGCCGCGATGAGCGGAACGCTTTCGGTGCCCGGGCGGATGCCCTGTTCCTGCCCGCCGCCAAACAGCAATGGAGCAATACGCACCCGTTTCTTGATGTAGAGCGCCCCAACACCTTTAGGCGCATAAATTTTATGCCCGCTGACGCTGAGAAAATCCGGGTCCGCTTTGCGAATCGAAAACGGCAGCTTGAACGCGCCCTGAACCGCATCCACATGGATCAGGGTTTCGGGATTTTTCCTGCGCACCGCCCGGATGATAGCTTCAACCGGCAGGCGGGTGCCCACCTCGTTATTGACCAGCATCACCGAGACAAGGGCGGTGTTTGCATCTACAGCCTCATAAAACTGCTCCGGTGTATAATTGCCGGTTTCGTCCGGCGAAAGCAGCACCGTCTCATAACCACGGCGTTTCAGTTCTTCAAACGGGGTCAGCACCGCCGCATGCTCAATGGCGGTTGTAACCACTTTTTTTCCTTTGCGCGGATTGCCTGCAGCGCCTCCAATCACGGCAAGGTTGTTGGCCTCAGTTGCCGAACCGGTAAAATATAAACAGCCTTCGTCGCAGTCCAGCGCCTTGGCAAGCCTGCGGCGCGAAGCCGCAATCAGGTTCTCCGCGTCCAGCCCCAAACGGTACAGGGAGGACGGGTTGCCAAAATGCTGCTGCATGGCCTCAAGAGCGGCATGGGCTGCTGCATCGCAGACCGGGGTCGTTGCCGCATAATCCAGGTAAGTACCCATCATCAAAACAAATTCCACTCCTCTTTCCAGTCCAGTATACTATATATTTCTCCCAAAATCCAGTTTTGATGCGAATTGGATATTTCATTCCGACCGGGTAAAAATACCATCAAAGGAATTAGTATCAACCGAAAGGCGGAATTGCTGTTATGAACATTCGGATATCAAGGCGCGCGTTTGTGCGCATCATCACCTTTATCACCGCGGCCATTGTCACGCTGGCAGCACTGTTTTATGCAAACTACAGCGAAAACCTCCAGCACAAACGGGCACAGGAGTACACCTATCTCCAGTCAGTCGAAGACCTCTACACCTATCTCAACAGCATCAACAGCACACTGACCAAGGGTGTTTACTGCTCCTCTCCGCAGATGCTCAACACCCTTGCCTCCATGCTTTGGCGGGACGCGGGCTTTGCCAAAAACAGCCTTGCACTTCTTCCCATCGACTACTTCCAGCTCGGCGGAACCTATAAGTTTATCTCGCAGGTAGGCGATTACGCGGTCAGCCTAGCCAAAAAGGTGTCAAACGGCGAAAGCATTACCGAAGAAGAAGCCCAAACCCTCCAAACCATGCGGGAGTATTGTACCGATTTAATCGGCAGCATTTACGTCTTACAGGAAATTGTACGTCAGGGCAACATCGACTACAATCAAGCCAACGAGGAAATGAGCACCACCAACGCCGAAGACGGACAGTTCAATATTGGAAACGGCTTTAAAAACTTTGAAGAATCACTCGGAGAATTTCCATCCCTCATTTATGACGGTCCTTTCTCCGACCATATCCTGCAAAAGGATCCGCTCATGCTCAAGGGGCAGGCGGAAATCACCCGGGAACAAGCGCGGGATATTGCAGCAAAAGCCTCTGGCATCCCCGCAAGCGAGCTCAAGGACAGCGGGGATGAAGAAGGCCGCATGCCCTCCTACTGCTTTGAAACCGCAGACCAGAACGTAGACATTGGCGTAACCAAAGCCGGAGGCTTTGTCACCTACTGCACCTTTTCTGCTGAAGTTGGAGAAATGGCCATCACTCCGGAAGAAGGCATCCAAATAGCGAAGGAATACCTCCAAAGCCATAACATTACGTCGGTTGAGACCAGCTACTACGAAATTTCAAACAACATTATGACCATCAACTTTGCCTATACGTCAAACAACATCACCTACTACCCCGACCTCATCAAGGTCTCGGTTGCAATGGATGATGGTGAAATCATCAGTTTTCATCAGCGCGGTTATCTGGCAAACCATCAGGAGCGTGCGGCACAGGTTCCCTCCATCACCCAAGAGCAGGCGGCAAAAAAATTAAGCCCGCTGCTCACCGTCGAGCAGGTCAAGCTCGCCGTTATCCCAACTCAGGGGTTAAATGAGGTGTTCTGCTACGAGTTTAAATGCACCGGGCAGAACGGAGAGAACATTCTCGTCTATATCAACGCGGAAACCGGCGCGGAAGAACAGCTCCTCATCCTTCTCATCGGCGAAAACGGTACGCTGACTGCGTAACGGCAAATAACACATCCACAACCAACAGCGGCGGGGATTCTAGAATCCCCGCCGCTGTTTTTTTAAGCCAACGCCGTCTTGCTCAAAATGATGATTACAAAAACGGCCCCTGTGCATTATAAGTGAAATATAAAATTCCGTACTTTTTCTTCGCCTGCCTAGTTGTTGCCATGTTCCGGCGTTCGGCGGAACAGTTCCTTTACCAGTACCGCCAGCCCATGATGTTCCGGCCGTGCCAGTTCCGGATCCCCCGCAAGGATTTCTGCGGCAAGTTCTTTCACCTCAGAAAGCGCCTCCGTATCGCCCATCATGTCGGCGATACGAAGCTGCGGAAGGCCGTGCTGACGCGCGCCAAAAAAATCGCCGGGGCCGCGCAGCTTGAGGTCCTCCTCCGCAATACGGAAACCATCCGCAGTCTCGCACATCACCGAGAGACGGCGCCTAGTCTCCTCCCCACGGTGGTCCGAGACGAGGATGCAGTAGGATTGTTCCGCCCCCCGGCCCACACGTCCCCGGAGCTGATGAAGCTGAGAAAGCCCAAACCGCTCTGCGTTTTCAATGAGCATCACATTGGCATTCGGCACATCAATGCCCACCTCAATCACAGTAGTAGCAACCAGAACCTGCAATTTTCCGGAGACAAATTCGTCCATGATCCGTTGCTTTTCCGCCGCCTTCAGCCGCCCGTGCAGGATACCCATCCGGTAGCCCGGCAGATAATTTTGCTGCACCAATTGGGCGTATTTTTCCACCGACGCAAGCGCCAGCGTTTCATTCTCCTCAATGAGCGGGCAGACGAGATACGCCTGCCGCCCCGCATTCAAGTGCTTTGCCACAAAACGGTAGGCGCGTTCCCGTTTGGCTCCGCTGATACGGTAGGTCTCTACTGGCTTGCGCCCGCCTGGAAGCTCGTCGAGCACCGAAATATCCAAATCCCCATAAATCAGTAATGCCAGAGTGCGTGGAATTGGGGTCGCGGACATGACCAATACATGCGGCTGCTCCCCCTTTGCGGCGAGTCTGCCGCGCTGCGCCACACCAAAACGGTGCTGTTCGTCGGTGACGACCAGCCCGAGCTTCTGAAACGCCGTATCCTCCTGCACCAGCGCATGGGTACCCACCGCAAGGGTATAAATGCCATCGGCAAGCGCCTGCCGCATTTCTGTCTTTTGCTTTGCCGTCATACTGCCTACCAACAGCCCAATCCGCAGGCCAAGCGGTTCCAGCAATTTGGAAAGGGTACTGTAATGCTGTTTTGCCAGGATTTCAGTCGGAGCCATTAATGCGGATTGATAGCCCGCCTGTGCCGCGGCGTAAACAAGCGCTGCGGCGACCATTGTCTTGCCGGAGCCAACATCACCTTGCAGCAGGCGGTTCATCGGTACCGGACGGCCCATATCCGCAAGCGCCTCCCGAATGCAGCGCATCTGGGCACCGGTCATCTGAAATGGCAAAGAGCGTATAAACGGTGTGAGATCGGCTTCGGGGATT
Organism: Clostridiales bacterium; assembly: GCA_003150405.1. Lineage (GTDB taxonomy): Bacteria > Bacillota > Clostridia > Oscillospirales > Ruminococcaceae > Metaruminococcus_A. The sequence goes on along the minus strand of QAMM01000014.1, from coordinate 8,832 downwards.
CGTACCGCCGTTCCTGCACGGTTTTGGGCGCGCATCCGGGAAAGGCCAAGCTCCAGTGTGAGCAGCTCTTCAAACACCAACCGCCGCTTGGCAGCCGCCAGCCCTTTTTCGGATTCCGGAAAATGGATGTTTTTCAGCGCTTGCTGCACGCTGCAAAGCCGGTAGTTTTTTCGAATCTCCGTCGGCAAGTAATCCTTCGTTGCCGGCGTCAAGAAGGTGAGAGCCTGTTCCATGTTGGCGCTCACCATCTTATTGGTCAGCCCCTCGGTGAGGGGATAAACCGGCTGCATCACAGCGTCTTTGGATTCACGCAGAATCTGCGGGGCGTTCATTCCCCTCCGAAGCAGGTTGCCGGTCACCTTTCCGTAAAACAGGTAGCTCTCCCCAACCTTGAGCGCCTCCGCTGCAAAACGGGAATTAAAAATCGTCACCGTCATGTCGCTGATTTCATCGGTGACAAATATTTTGAAGATAGACAGTCCTTTCCGGATGCGCTGCTCCTTCCCTTTTTGGTATACGGTGGCACGCACGACGCTGGCCTCCTCCGGCCGTGCGTCCGCAATCGTGCAGGGACGGCTGTAATCAATGTAATCCCGCGGGTAAAACCGCAGCAAATCATATACGGTGGAAACGCCAAGCCGCGCATAGCACTGGGCACGTTTTTCCCCTACCCCTTTCAGAAAACGGATTTCCTGTTTTAATGGATTCCCCGGCACCGGCGCTCCCTCCCATCTTTAAACAATACGGGCGGAGACATTTGCTGCCCCCGCCCTTTTTGCACACGTTTCAACCTCTTGCTACTCAACCGAGATAATATAATAGTAAACGGGCTGACCACCATTGACCATATTGATCTGTACATGGCCGCCATACCGCTCCTCCAGCGCGTTCATCGCTTCTTCTGCCTGAGAGTCGGTCACGCTGCTGCCGTAAATGACCGTGACAAAGCTGCTGTCGCCCTTCATCAGCCGTTTGGTGAGCTTAAGCAGCGCCTTCTGCACATCCTTGTCGGTAAAGGAAAGTTTGCCGTTGTCCAGTGCAAGAATTTCTCCTGCTTTGATGCTGTGCCCGTCATATTCGCTGTCCCGCGCAGCAAAGGTGATCTGCCCGGTGGAAACATGGTCGATGGCCTTGGTCATATTGATACGGTTTTCGTCAAATCCTTCGGATGGATCGAACGCAAGCATTGCCGAAAGCCCCTGCGGAATGGTACGGGTCTGTAAGACGCAGACCTTGCGATCCGCAAGCGGAATAGCCTGCTCTGCCGCCATGATAATATTCTTGTTATTCGGCAGCACAAACACCGTCTGCGCCGGGGTCGCCTGGATAGCAGCGAGAATATCTTCGGTGCTCGGATTCATGGTCTGCCCCCCGGTGACCACATTGTTGACGCCAAGGTCAGTAAACAATGTATGAAGCCCTTCCCCTGCCGCAACCGCAACGAAACCAAATTCAATATCCGGGTCAACCGGCAGGTAGGTACTGGATTTCTCCGCCTGCTTGACGTCATAAGCCTGATGCTCATGCTGGAGCCGCATATTATCAATTTTCATATTGGTGAGCATACCAAATTTAATGCCCGCCTGAATGGCAAGGCCCGGATCGTTGCTATGCACATGAACCTTGATGATGTCGTCGTCATCCACCACTACCACGCAATCGCCAATGGATTCCAAATAAGCTCTCAGCTTGAGCGGGTCTGGGCAGTCCGCCTTTTTGTTGACAATGTATTCGGTACAGTAGGTAAAGGTGATATCGCCTTCGTAGTTGGCGGCCGCACTGCCCACCGGCGCCGTCTTAACACTAGCTGTCGGCGTGGGCGCTTCACTTTTAATCATCACGCCGTCGCGCAAAAAGCCGAGCATCCCCTCAAAAATATAGACAAGGCCTTGTCCGCCCGCATCCACAACGCCGGCCTTTTTCAGCACCGGAAGCAGATCCGGCGTTGCGGCAAGCGCCGCCTTTGCTTCTTCCAAAATCACCTCAAAAACTGCAACCGGATCACTGTTCTCCAGCGCCGCCTGAACCGCTTTTTCCGCCGCCAAGCGCGCAACGGTAAGAATGGTGCCCTCGGTTGGTTTCATCACCGCCTTATAGGCTGCTTTCACGCCGGCATCCAACGCTTGTGCAAGCGCCATGCCGTCCGCCTCTTCTTTTCCCTTAAGGCCGGTCGCAAAACCACGGAACAGCAAAGACAGAATAACACCGGAATTGCCGCGTGCACCACGCAGCAGCGAACTCGCCGCAACATCCGCTACCTTTGTCACCAGAACCTCCTCTTTTAAAATGGAAAGCTCCTTAACTGCAGCGCCAATCGTCATAGACATATTGGTACCGGTATCGCCGTCCGGTACCGGGAACACGTTGAGCTCGTCAACGCTCTGTTTTCTATTGGTGATATTATTTGCGCCCGAAATCATGGCGTCCCGTAACTGACACCCCTTTATCATCTACAGCACCCTTTCTGCGTTTTGAATGAACCGCCCCGCATTACTGCGTTTTCATACCGTCCACAAAAACATTTACCTTTGCAACCGGGAAGCCGGTTATTTCTTCCACTGTATACTGCACTTTATTCATAATACTTTTTACAATCGCAGCAACATTCGTACCATAGGTCACAATGATATGGAGTTCAATGATCAGCCTTGACTTCTGGTAACGCACACGAACCCCTTGGTGCGGCGTTTCCAATTTAAGCACGCGGTTCAAAAAGCCCTGCTGCGCTCCCGCGGCAGACATACCGGCCACGCCAAAGCAATCCATAACCGTGCTGCTGACCAAATTGGCCAAAAACTCATGGGAGATGTCAATGGTTCCAAGATGATTCTCTACCCTTACCATAATCATTCCTCCTAACGGCCTGCATGAAGCTCTGTCCGTCCAACCTACAATCATAGGATTTGTAAAACGAATATCATCATACATGTAATCATAGTTTAATGCAAATCGTTTTCTGTGTCAAGGAAAACGCCTTTTTCCAGGCAAAAAAGCCCCGGCGCCGAACCCAATCCAGCACCGGGGCAACATCCACATTTTCCATTTGTTTAGCGCGCCATGACAATTAATTTAATTGCTGTACGCTCCACACCGTCAATTTCAACGCTTGCAAATGCAGGAATACACACAAGATCGATACCTGTTGGCGCAAGATATCCGCGTGCAATTGCAATGGACTTAATAGCCTGGTTGGTAGCACCTGCCCCAACTGCCTGAATTTCAACTTCATTGTTCTCGCGAATGACACCGGCAATAGCGCCTGCTACAGAATTTGGCAAAGATTTCGCTGAAACTTTTAGTACGTTCATGCTTCACAACTCCTTGTTTTGTATCACGCAAAGTTGACACAATCGTGTTATTCTAGAAGATCATCTATCAGGATATTATTATTTTAGTACAACGGAACGCAATTTACAAGGGTTATTCTACGGTTTTACACTAAATTATACAAATCCGTGAAATATCGAGACACTTGCCGCTGTTTTTGTCCAAATTCAACAAAATTCCATCCATTTTGCAGGCAGATTGCGCAATTTCAAAGCGGGTTGGCAGGTGGGTGGTAAACCGCCGGAGTACGTTTTCCGGTTTGACTCCCAGCACCGATTCTTTTGGTCCGGTCATACCAAGATCGGTAATATACCCTGTCCCTCCCGCCAGGACACGTTCATCCGCCGTTGGCACATGGGTATGGGTGCCGAACACCGCGCTGACCCGTCCATCGAGATAATACCCCATCGCATTTTTCTCGCTGGTCGCTTCAGCGTGGAAATCCACCAGCACCAGAGGTGTATCAATGGTTTTAAGCAGATAATCCATCGTGCGGAAAGGGCAGTCAAGGCGGTCCATATAAACCGTCCCCTGCAAATTAACAACCGCAACACGAAAACTGCCGCCGTCGTATATACAAACTCCTTTTCCGTAGCCGCCCTCCGGATAGTTCGCCGGACGAATGATAAAGGGGTGCTCTTCCAAATATGGGTAGATCTCCCGCCGTTTATACACATGGTTGCCTGTGGTAATAACATCCACCCCGCTCGCAAACAAATCCTCCGCCGAGGAAGGCAAGATACCGTTGCCCACCGCAGAATTTTCGCCGTTTGCAACTACCATGTTTACACCGTGTGTCTGCCGCAGCGCCGGAAGGTGTTTGCGCAAAAACGCGCAGCCCTCTTTGCCGACAACATCTCCAATGGCCAATACCTTAATTGTCAAAACCAGTTCCCCGTTCCTTTATTGCTTTGTATCTTTACCAGTTTCCTTTTCGCCCAGCTGCTCATCCGCCGGAACCTTTTGCTTTTTGGTAAAAATTCGCGGCTTGCGCATTTCTTTTGTGGTTTCCTCTACAATCACCAACGAATCCTCCGGCACAACATGCCGCATCTTCATATAATCGCGGGTCGAAACCGGCATCCCCTTTTGCCGGAGCCGTTTTTCTACCAAGGCGCGAATGAGCGAATAAATAACCGCAAAGGTCGGCACGCCGATGATCATCCCAACAAATCCGAACAAACCGCCAAACAGGAAGATAGAAAAGATAATCCAAAACGAAGTCAGCCCGGTGTGATTGCCCAGAATCATCGGACCAATGACGTTGCCGTCAAACTGCTGCAGCACACAAATGAGGATAACAAACCACAGCGCCTTGAGCGGATCAACCAGTAAAATCAGCAGTGTGCAAGGAATGGCACCGATAAACGGCCCGAAAAACGGGATGAGGTTAAACACAAACATGATCACCGTAATGATGATGGCGTATGGAATATCCAGTATGGTACAGCCGATAAAGCAGAGCACCGCAACACAAAAGGCTTCCACAACCTTGCCAAAAATGTAGCCGCTGAACATCCGGTCGGTTTGGGAAAGAATATCAATGGTCTTAAGGGTAAAATTGCGCGGGAACAATGCAAACAATACCTTTTTGGACTGGCCCGCAAAGCGCTCCTTGCTGTAAAGCAGGTAAATGGCCACTACAAATCCAACAAAAATGTTCATCAGGCTGTTGACAACGCTCATCGCCCCCTGGGTGGCACCGTTCAAAATATCCTGCATGGCGGGCAGATAATCGCCAATGCCATTGAGTACCTGCTGCAGCGAAGAGAAAAAACCCGCAATATCAATTTGGAAAAGCTCACCCAGAGAGGGATTATCTTTTAACAGCTGGTCTGTAAATTCTTTGGCCTGGTTGAGATAGCGCGGAATTTGGTCCACCAGTCCGCTGATACTTTCCACAAGCTGCGGGATCAGCAGCCAGAAAAACCCGGTGAGCAACAGCAAGGCCAACAGAAATGTTGAAGTTACACTGAGCACCCGCCGTATTTTAGAATACTTCAGCTGTGGCTGCACCTTTTTAAAGCAGGTCTTTTCAAAAAAGTTAAGCAATGGATTGAGCAGGTACGCAATGACCATGCCTGCAATCATGGGCATTAATATCCGCAATACAAAATTAATGCCATCCCAAATAACGTCAAACCGGTTGATGAGCAAATAAAATAATATACTGCAGGCAATTACAATAAAAGCGGTCAGGCCAATTCCAAAATAACTCTTGTCCCATTTAAATTTCATATTTGCACCTGCCTTTTTCTTATTGTTTTCATGATAAATCAAATTCGCCTCCAAGTCAATGAAAAGCGGTGAAACAAACAAAGTCCCCCTCTTCTTTCGCCGTTTTCCAATCTCTTCTTGTCACGGGCAAAAACACCCGCTTTCCTATCCTTGTCCATCCAGAGACAAGCTATACCCATTTACAGAGAATGGTTGAATTTTTTGACAAAAAGCGGTATAATATGAAAACAATATTAAGGATTGGAGGGCGTTCCGTGATATTCGCCATCGACGTTGGCAATACCAACATTGTAATTGGCTGTTACCGTGACGGAGAGCTTGCCTTTGTCTCACGGATTGCAACCAATGTTTCTAAAATGCAGGATCAGTACGCCGTAGAGTTTGCCAACATTCTTTCCCTCTACCACTGCAGAACCGACTGTTTTGAAGGCGCCATTATTTCCTCGGTTGTTCCTCCGCTTACACCAGTGTTGCGCGATGCGCTCAAGCATCTGCTCGGTTGCCGTGTCTTTGTGGTCAGCCCGGAACTCCGGCATGATTTGGTCATTAAGATTAAGCAGCCCTCTATTCTGGGCAGCGATCTCATTTCCGCTTCGGTCGCCGCAAAATGCCAGTTCCCCATGCCCTGCATTATCATTGACCTTGGCACCGCCACCAAAATCATGGCTTTAGACCGGGACGGCGCCTTTCTCGGCTGTTCCATTATGCCGGGCGTCAACATTTCACTGGAGGCCCTTTCCGCGCGGACTGCGCAGCTTCCGCAAATCAACCTCGAATCCGTTTCCGAAATAATTGGCACCACTTCCATTGATTCCATGAAATCCGGAATTGTTTATGGAACTGCTAGCATGGTCGATGGGATGATTCAGCGTTACGCTTCGGTTTTGGGGGACGATGTTTCGGTTGTTGCCACTGGTGGATTGTCCAGCGTCATCATCCCGTTTTGCCGCGATAAAATCACCATCAACCGCAATCTTGTTCTAGACGGATTGTACCAAATTTACCAGATGAATACCGGCGAATAAAGGAACCTTCCGCCGAATCAATCATTGTAGGAGGCAGCAATATGAAAAAGACCAATACGCGGCTTTTAGCACAGCTTGGCATCCTAATCGCCATCGAGATTGTTTTTGCCCTCACTCCGCTTGGTTCCCTTCCCATCGGTCCGTTGGTTGCAACCCTTGCGCATATCCCGGTTATTGTCGCCGCCATTGTGCTCGGTACTGGCGCAGGTACCTTTATGGGGTTTGTGTTTGGCCTGCTGAGCTTTCTGGTTTGGACCTTTATGCCGCCAAGTCCGCTTGCCTTTGTTTTCACCCCGTTTTATTCCATGGGTGAATTCTCCGGAAACGCGTGGAGCCTTGTCATCTGCTTTGTTCCGCGTATCCTGCTCGGCCTTGTTGCTGCACTGCTTTACAAGGGTATCAGCTATATTGACAAGCGCGGTTATTTTGCCTGCGCCATTTCTGCTATTGTTTCAACCATTTTGCACTCGGTACTCGTGCTCGGCGGTATCTACATCTTCTTTGGCCCGCAGTATGCCGCGGCGAATGGTATGGGCTTTGATCTCCTCTTCGGTGCAATGGCAACGGTCATTGGAACCAACGGTCTGCTGGAGGCTGTGCTTGCCGCGGTGGTCGCCATTGCAATCGCCAAAGTCATTCCGGCATTGACTCGTTTTAAAAAGGTATAATATCTTTGCTTCCTCTCTGAATTATGTGTTGACAACTTTTTTATTTCATGCTAATATATTTAGGTCAAACACAATTCGGAGAGGTGTCCGAGTGGTTTAAGGAGCTGGTCTTGAAAACCAGTGATCCCGCGAGGGACCGTGGGTTCGAATCCCACCCTCTCCGCCAAATCTCTCTTGAATAAAAAATTTATGCGGCATCACCTAATGGAGAAGTACTCAAGTTGGTGACGAGGCGCCCCTGCTAAGGGCGTAGGTCGGGTAACCGGCGCGAGGGTTCGAGTCCCTCCTTCTCCGCCAAGTTAAAAGCTACATTTTGATTGCTCAAAATGTAGCTTTTTTCATTATAATACGATTCTTTTCTTTACTGGTATCTATTTTGTAACAGTCAAACAAAAAGCTGCATTTCGATGTTTCGAAATGCAGCTTTTCCGTTTATTTCACAATTCTTCTTATACCTTGGTGTTACAGCGAATGTAATAAACAAGCCCGCACGTGCCACAAGTAATTTTTAAAGTCTCCGTCCCCTATTGATTCTATGACCATCTGCCCAAATGGCTCCAAGCGTATCACATGCTTTGGAGCCATTTTTCTTATGCCTGCCCGCTGCATTAAGTCCCCATCATTAAGGTATGGACCCTTCCCGAAAGGTTTTTGTATCCCTTCAATTTCGGTAAGCGGCACACGCTAAACGTCGTTGTATAATCTGTACAAAGGTCAGCCTTCAGCACAGTTTCAAACCAAAACATCCTCTCGTTTGTTTTAAGCGCTTTAACAAATATCCACCTTTTAATATGAGCAAATCATTTTTCCGTTTTCCAGATAAAAGACAAGAAAGCGACAGGATTTAAATGGTATTGTTAACCTAAGGATAACATTTTACCGCATCTTTCCGTCGTCAAAAAATTCACAGCAATAATTTTGTAACCATATTTTTAATTATTTTAATAAGCTTAACGGCCAGTTTACCGCGTTTTTTACATAGATTCATTTTTATTTTAGAAAGCATTTAAAGTTCTTTTCTATATATTACAATTATTTCACCTTGTTTTTGTTAAAACTTTCTATATAAATCATATAGGTATTGATATATAATAATAAATCATTAAAATTTGTTTGTATAAAATATTTATTTTATACAACAGAACAATTAACAGAAATTATACAAGAGTAATGTATTATAGCCCTTCACACTTTCCCACAAATAAAGATTCAGACTCTGTTTGAAAATCGATCATGTCGAATGTTTCTGCAAAGGCGCCGCGGATTGTTTTCAACCATTTTCCGGTGAAAAAGATGCGCTTAGGCATGTAAAAAACCTGCCTTTACGCCTTTGCTTGAGCGCAGGAGGTGAAATGCAGGGACGCCCGACGAATACTGTGTCCCTAAACAACACTACATCGGAAAGTTGTAAAAAACCGATATTCAAAACAGGTGATTGAAAAATTTCAAGTGATTACCGAACAAAAGGAGACTTCTAAGATGAAAGGGAAAAAATTCCGAACAAATATCTCCCGTTTTCTCTCAGTCATTATGGTTCTTTCTGTGTTGACGGTCGCCCTCCCATTTTTTTTTTT
>QAMM01000010.1 GCA_003150405.1 Clostridiales bacterium | reverse complement strand
AACGACAGCACCGGAAGGATGCGCCCAAACAGGTAAATGAATTTATCTGAGGTGACAACCCGGCTGAAGCAGCTGAACCATACCACAACGCTCACCAGCATCGCGGCGGCGGCCAGCCCATACAAAATTGCTTCCAGCGTCATTTGGTTCCCATTGAGGTAAAACAGCACCGTTACGCCGCGGTGATTAAACAGAGGATTGATAACGGCAGTGATAAGCAGAATGGGAAGGCAGATAAACAGGATAAACCGGAACTGTTTCACGCCGTTGAGCAGCAGGGAATAAAACACCGCCGCAAGCAGCGTTTCCGCAAGAAAAAGCGGGTGCATGGAAAACATGCTAACGCCAATTACGCACCCAAAGTAAAAAAAGGTGACCAACGGATGAAATGAAGCAAAGGAGCCGTTCTCCCCAAGGCCGTCTGCAAAAATACGCCTCATTCAAAATATCCCCCTACATCTTTGCCGAGATCACAGGTGTAGCACCAGAGAATTTCATCCCCATCCTGTACCGTGTAGGCCGCCGCACCGTAGTTTGGGAACCATCCATTGACACTGTACATCCAGCCGGAAAGGTCGCCCCCGTGGAACTCATACAGGTGGTTGATTCCCTCAATGTATACGCCGCCGGTGTAACCCTTGTCATTACGGAATTCCAGTTGGATTCGTTTGTTGCGTGTGACCCGCTTCAGAATGTCAAACACCGTCTCGCCGTCATAAACTTCCACCTGCTGCTTTGCTAAAATAACGCCGTCTGACGGGATATAGGGCCGTATCTCCGGGTTTTTGAGCTTGCTCAGGTCGTTCGCAACGGTGTCGCAACGGATTTCAATGGTGCAATACTTTTTGGCATCCGGGGCAGACTGGGATTCTGAACCGTCTGCGCCGGAAGCGGACGGAGGTGAAACAGACGGAGTCGAGGACGGTGAATCGGGTAAGTCAGCCGCCGGCGTATTCGGCTGGGAAGGCTCCGGGGTACTGCTTTCAGAGGAGGAGGTATCCGATGTTTCCGAAGCTGCTGGTTCCTCTGGCTCTGCTTCCGGCGCGCCGCTCTCCAACAGGGTAGTGAGCAGTGTTTCTTCAGCACTCTTGTTGTAGATGAGGTAGGTGCCTCCTTCGGCTACTGAAAACGTCAGGGTCTCCCCCTGTACCTCGCCGCGGATTAAATAGTCAAGTCCGCCGCTTTCCGGGTTGTAGCGGTAAATCTGCACACCGTCTGCCGAAAGAGAAAGCGGCTCCGCCGTAAGGCTGAACTCGGCGGGCAGGGCGCCGTCATGGTAAAGGGTGAGCAGGGTAACCTTCTCCGGGCGAACGGCATCACAGGCTTGCAGCAGAGCCTGCACCTCCTGCTCGTAAGCGGATTCCAAATTCACCTTGAGGTTGACATCCGCAGGGTTGTCAATTACGCCAAGCAGCTTCCAGGTAACGGAAAAGCTCTCTCCCTCAACGGTCTTTTCAAATCCCTGCTCCGGCACAATTTCTTTTTGCTCTTCCGCCGTCAGACAGTCGGTATTGCGCGCGTTTTGAAACCACTCAGCGCGCTCTTTTAATTTCTGACTGGCCTTATACCAGCGTGCAGGAGCTGCGCAATGCGGCAGCAACAGAGGCGCTTGTAAACGAAATTAACGCCCTGCCTTTGGAACAGGAGCTCACCCTTTCAGATGAAACGCAGATTGACAACCTGCTGCAGCGCCTTGAGGCCCTTCCGGCAGAGTACGCTGCGCTGGTTGCAAATGCAGACAAGCTGAACGCTGCCAAAGCGCGGATGACCGACATCCACACCCGTATTGCCGGCCTGGAAGGCTTTATTGACCAGAACCTTGCCGCGGCGGAGATTACGCTGGACAGCAAAGCCATGCTGGATGAAGCGCTTGCGTGGGCGGAGGGAATTCCGGCGGCGGACTTGGAGTCTGTCAGCAGATACGGCCAGTACCTGCTGCCTGCTGTAACTGACTACGTCAACCTGTTGATTGATGCCCTTTACCAGGATGGCAAATTGATTGAACGCCAAGGCTCCTTGATTTCTGCTCTGGTTTCTGGAGTTTTGGCGTCCGAAACGCCTTTAAGTTCCTCATTGCCCAAAAATTGGGTCCAGTTGAGGGTGGTGGATGTGCCGCTTTCGCTGCCAGGCGGTGCAAATGCGCTGAGGCTTGAAACCGAAAACAGCATAACGGCCGCCATGCACAGCGACGTTATTCATTTCAACTTTTTTATGCTTGTCCTTCCTCTCATGTGAAAAAACGCTACATCCTCCGACGAGCGTCGTATACGTTTTTAGGCAACAAAAAAACAGGCCACCTTCTCGGTGGCCTGTTTTGCGACAAACCCAAAAACAGCAGCAGGAACAATTCCTGTGCCGGATATGGGCGGAACTCCTTTTCCCACCGAAAAGTTCTTCCCATATCTGCGCAGGTCTCCTGGCTTGAAATCACCCTACCGGCTCTCACCTTCCCAAACAATACGTTCAGTGGATAAGTTATTGTCTCCAACAATATCCTAAGAGAGCTCTCGTCCTTCTTACAGTAGCGGAGGAACTGCTGCGGATTTTCACCGCATTCCCTTTTAATGCCCGCTGCTTCAACAGCAAGGCAACGCAAATACGCCAATTCATTCAATTTTGTGAATTCATCATAATACCTGGAAAAAACGATGTCAAACAAAAATCCTTATAAAATATTTCTTAGCAGGGGGGCTTTTCCGCCGTTCAAGCAGCGGGATTCCCCTCTCTCCCCGAACCAAACGGCATAGGGCAGGGGGAACAAAGGTCCCACAGCAAAACCGCCGGAACTGGTGCGAAAATCCGACGGCCGCGCACTTTTTGCATGGATTTCCACTCGCTGCCACTACAAAATCCTGCCGATCTCCTCAAGCAGCGTTTCCGCGCCAAATCCGCCGGACTTGGAAATCACCGGCGCCGTCCCTTTTCCGGTCTCCAAAAGATTGAGCGGAACCCCCGGGAAAAGCTCCCGCACCGGCTGGATAGCCCCGCCCGCCGCATGGACGCAGCCCAGCAGGGTGTCGCCCCCGGTGATAAACGCCGCCTGATCCAGTCTCCATGCCGTCCAGCGGACAAACAGCTCCCCAAACAGCTTGGGAATGCGGACGCTCCATTCCGGGCCCTCCCCCAGCGGGAGGGCCTCGGCGCCGCTGCCACGGGTGTCCACAATCACCCGCCCGTTTTCCCGGCATGCCCGTTCAAATTCCCGCAAAAATCCCTGGCATTCCGGCGCCTCCAGTCCACCTTGTTCCGGGAGAGGGAGGCGCAGGCGGCAAAACCCATTGGCCGCCGCATAAGCGAGCTGGCGCTGAGTGACAGGGTTCAGGCTCCCACACAGCACCAGCAAGCCCTTTGCCTGCACCGGCTGCACAACGCCAGCACATTTCGGCCCCTGCCACAGCTCGGCCATCACACCCGCAAGACCCGCGCAGCCGGCCAGAACGGCCGTCTCTTCGCCGGCCGCCCAATTCAAATAACCGCTACGCAGCTCCTCCGCTGTTTCAGCGTCAAACACAAGGATTTCCCGCGTTTTCCCAGCGGGGAAAGGGGCGGTTCCCGCCGAGACGTTTTGAACCGATATCCCCTCCATCCCCGCAAACAAACCGGCAACCGCCGAGGTTTTCACCGGGTTGAGCAAATCCCTGCCAAACGCGCTTTCGGCAAGCGGCACGCCGTCGATGAAATGCACACCGTCCCGGGTGGTACGCCCCATTTCCGGGTAAGCGGGGAAAAAGCACAGCCGCTTTCCGCCCGAAGCCTCCAGCATCGCCCCAAGCTCGCTAGCGACATTCCCGCGCAGGGCAGAGTCGGTCTTTTTCATATACCGGCGCACCCCCAGACGTTTTGCGCACTTCACAATTTTCGCAACGGAGTGCCCGGCCTGTTCCGATGGAAGATGCCGCGTTTCCGCGTCTACAACCAGCACCTGCACATCATCGGCAAGCGGCACAGCCGCAAGGGTGCGGTCGGCCGTCACACGGGTGGAAATCCCCTCCCGGACAAAGGGGAGGGCTGTATCCAGAGCACCGGTGAGGTCATCTGCAACAATCAAAAGCTCCATTACCGGCTTCCTCCGCGGTTCTGTGCCAGCCGCACGGCGTAGTCAATCGCATTCCGCAGGCTGACCGCATTGGCGGTGCCTTTGCCCGCCTGATCAAACGCGGTTCCGTGATCCACCGAAGTGCGGATAATGGGCAGCCCCAGCGTGATATTGACCCCGGCAACCGACTCCCATTTGCCCAGTTCGGCGTTGTAGTTGAAGCCGACGACCTTGAGGGGGATATGCCCCTGATCGTGGTACATGGCGACAACCATATCATACCAGCCGCCGCGCGCTTTGGAAAAAACAGTATCCGCAGGTACCGGACCCTCCACCTGGAGTCCCTCCGCTACTGCGGCCTCAATGGCGGGAATAATTTCCTCCCGCTCTTCATAGCCGAACAGGCCGTTTTCACTGCTGTGGGGGTTGAGCCCCGCCACCCCGATTTTGGGGGCTGCAATCCCAATCCGGCGGCAGGCTTCATCCGCAATGCGGATAACTTCCAGCACCCGCTCCTTGCGCACAAGGTCGCAGGCCTGCCGGAGCGAGACATGGGTGGAAACATGCACCACCCGCAGGTTGCCGTGCACCAGCATCATGGTGTATTTTTTGGTATTGGTGTATTGCGCGTAAATTTCGGTATGGCCCGAAAAATGGTGTCCCGCCAGGTTGATGGCCTCTTTGTTGATGGCGTTGGTCACGGTGGCGTCCACCGCGCCGTCCATTGCCAACTGGATAGCCTTTTCCACATAGCGGAAGGCGGCCTCGCCCGCCGCTGCGGAGAGCACGCCCGGCTCCACCTCATCGACTCCAGCGGTCGCAAGCTCCAGCACATCAATGCAGCCGGGGCGGTAGTATCCCTCCACCGGGGTTTGCACCCGGTGAAATTCCGGCACGCCAACCCCTGCAATTTCGGTTGCGCGTTCCAGCGCCGTAACAGTGCCAATGACAAGCGGCCGGCACGCCGCATAAAGCGCCGGGTCGTGGAACGCCTTTAAGGTAATCTCCGGCCCTATGCTTGCCGGGTCTCCAAGCGTAATGGCCACAAGAGGCCGTTTTGGTATGAGTTTTTCTGCATCCATATTCCTGTTGTTCCTTTCTCACTGCAACTACGCCTTTGTTTTGTGCCCGATTCATCGGTTCCACCCGGAACGACAGGGTTCCGGCGTACCCGTGCTTTGCCCTTGTGCAGCTATGCCCCGCTTGTATTTCCCGGGAAAAAACACTTCGGCTTTCCCTTGATCTTACCGGTTTTCAGGCGGTTTTGCAAGGGCTTTTCCCGGCGGAAAATAACACTTTTCTGCCGCACCCCCCTTTTAAAAACAGCCGGATGTCAATGCATCCGGCTGTTTTTGGTTTGTTTACTGCACCGCGGCGGGTTCCGCTTCCTTTGCTTCTGTACTGTCTACAATATTGTGTACCCACGCCCGCCGCTTGATGAGGATAAACCCTAAAATGCATTTGAGCAGATCCATAGCCTGAATGATCGGAAAAATTACCCAAATGGACAAATGGAACGCCGAGTAAAGCAAAAATGCAACCGGCACGTTGATAAAACAAATAAAGACGCTGTCAAACAAAAAGGTAATCCAGACCTTGCCGCCGCTGCGCAGGGTGAAATAGGTCGCGTGCATAAATGAGACCACCGGCATAAAGCAGGCGCATACCCGTATAAAATAGGCTGCAAGCTCTTTGGATTCCGCTGTGGTGTTGTAAAGCATTGGGAAAAGCCCGCCCAGCACAAAGACAACCGCCGCTACCACAAGGCTCACAACAACGGCGAGCACAATCATCTTGCGGTCCACGTCAATGGCCTCCTCAAATTGATCCGCACCGAGGAGCTGCCCCACAACAATGCCAATGCTGGTGCCAAACGCCATAAAGACCATATTAAAAAGGTTGGTGACCGTAGAAGAAATGCTAATACCCGCTACAGCTGAAAGTCCGTGCATACTGTAGCTCATGCTAAGCAGCGACATGCCAATGGCCCAAAGGCATTCGTTTACCAGCAGCGGCATGCCCTTTTTAAAGATGTTGGCAAAGAGCTGCTTTGGAATGGAAAAATGGCGGTAGAGCTTTTGGAAAAAGGGGTAGCGTTCCCGCTTTGCCACCGCATACCACACAATGGCAATGCACTCAAAGAAACGCGCCATGACGGTGGCAATGGCCGCACCCGCCACACCGAGCTCTGGAAAGCCAAAAGCGCCAAAAATTAACAGGTAATTGAATACGCAGTTAATTCCTACCGCAATAAAACTGACCAGCATGGGCACAAGGGTCTGGCCGGTCTCGCGCAGCGTGCTTGCGTAGACGTTGGTAACGGCGCTTGGCAGCAGGCCGATGAGAATGATCCAAAGGTACTGCTTACCGAATTCCAGCGTCATGCCAAGGTCGCAGTCATAGCTCCCGTCGTGCAGGTACAGGTTGATGAGTGGTTCCCCGAACAACAGCAGAAGCACAACCGCAATAAGAGTAATGACGACGCAGACGATGAACTTAAACCGTACCGTGTTGCGCACTCCGTCAATGTCCTTTTTGCCGAAGTACTGCGCCGTAAAAATGCCCGCGCCGCTGACCGCGCCAAATATGGTGATGTTAAAGATAAAGATCAGCTGGTTTACAATGGAAACGCCTGACATCTGTTCGGTTCCAACGCTTCCCACCATAATATTGTCAACCATATTGACAAAGTTGGTGATGAAGTTCTGGAGCAGAATGGGAATGGTAATTGCAAAGACCATTTTGTAGAACGATTTGTCGCCGATGAATTTTCTGAGTGTCATTCAGGCCCCTCCTTATAGGTTGTTTGGTTTATTTCGGCTCCCCGCGCAGCAGCCACCAGCGCAGGACAAGGGCACCGACCGAAAGCAGCCGCAGCGCCAAAATAATGAGAAAGGTTTGAACCATTGCCGCCTGGTCTGCGCCGAGCGCAGTGTAGACCGAAACGCCAATCATGGGGGATACCGCCGAGGTCAAAGAAATCAGGGTGGTGTAGGCAGCAATGGAAAGCGCCCGGTTCTTCTCCTCCACCACCTGAAGCAGATTTTGCAGGACATTGAGCGCCACCGTGGCAAAGGTTAAGTCCGAGGTACAGCGGAGCACCAGGTGCACCACCAGCCGCGCCGCACCCTCAAAGTAGAGCGGCACAATAATGCAGAGCGGCGACAAAACCAGCCCGACCGCACCAAAAATCAGACTGAAGCGCACCCCAAGCTGCTCGTTGCGCCGTGCCCAAAAACGGATGGACACAAACTGGGCAATGCCGCAGCAGACGTTGGAGAAGGTATACCAGAAGTCGGAAAGCCCCACATATTTCACCTGGCCCAAATAGAACACCGTGCCGTCCAGCCGCCAGGTTGTATAAAACAAAAAGGCGACTGCCGCAAAAAAGAGAAACCGCCGGTTGTGGGCAAGCGCTTTTAACGCGGTCCAAAAATCCCGGAAGCTTTTGCCCGCCGGTTCCCGCACCGCGCCGCCCCGTATTTTGCTGAGCATCCATATATTGCAGCCGGCGGCGGCCGCAATGACGCAGTAATATACCTGATGGGTAATGATCTGGGCGGAGCGATCTCCCTGTGCCGTCAAAAGGAACCCAGCCAGCAACGGCAGACAGATGTTGATGACAAACATGGTCTGGTTGCGGACGGCAAATGTCCGGTTGCGGTCCTCAGGCGGGGTAGCGTCGGCAAAAAACGCCTGCCAGGTCGAGGTACAGAGCTCCACACCGCCAACCGCAAGCCCAATAAAGACAATCATGGGAGAAAGCGCCGCACCGCCCAGAAACGGAACGGCAGCACCGCAGAGGTAGCAGGCGCCAATAAACAACAGCAGGAGCACGACCATCCTGCGCTTATTCCGCAGGCGGTCGGTAAATATGGCGAGCGGTACCAGGCAGACCATGCTGACCACCTGCGCCAGCATGGTAAGCATGCTGAGCTGGTAATCACTGGCTCCAAGCCTGCTTAAAAATAAATTGTTGGTGTTGGTGCCAAGCGAGGTAATTGCAGCAAAACAAGCACCCTCCACCGCAAAAAACAGACCGTTTCTCCTCCGGTCGCTCATGGTTTCAATTACTTTTCGTCCAAACCGCATACCAAGCCCCCATTGTATATTGATGTAAAGTGAAATTTTAACAAGATATTAATGCGGCATAAATTTTATGTTATTAAATTTTAGCGAAAAAGGCAAGAGTTTCACGCAAAAAAATCCAAGAAATTGTAAAAATCCTCTGTTATGGGCCCCATCTCACACACGCGGTCCCTGTTTTTTTCCGTTTTCCGCATAAGAGCAAGTACAATCCTTTATAAGTTGATGGAACATGCTCCATACTCAAAATGGCTGCCCTCCGGCAAAAGCATTTTCGGCAAGGACCATGATAATCACTCACAATCTGACGTGATTGTTCCCCGGCCTCGATTCTATCGGCCTGGATTTGTAACGGTTGTACATACACTATCAATCGTCCTTAATTTCGAATGCATCTGAACCAAAAATCCAGATTGTTGTCTGGCAAACAGAGGATTGACCACATGCACCCCCAACCCCAACGCTCTTTCCGCTACAATGAAAGACATCCCGGGTATTTTTCCGGCTGACGGTTCCAAAAGCCGCTTGGTTTCGGCCACTGTTGAAAAGGAAGCGGGTCTGCTGCGGGATAGCGGAAATCCATTCGGAAGTACCAATTAAGCGGCATGTCCGCCGGGAATTCCAAGCATCATTTCCAAATATAATTTTGGCGAATAAAAGGCGGAAGGCTAAAAGCCTTCCGCCTTTTGTCCGGTTCAAAACTGCGTCTGAATTATTCGGCGTTCTTCAGCAGAAACCGCCGGAAACATGCAGATTCACAGTCCACAGGCATACCATACTGCTTCACGTCAGGGCAGCCATACTACGGTCCAGGGTCTCCTGCACTACGACCGCCATTCCGCCACTTCAGAAAGCAGTCTCCGGGGGCGGGCGGGCGGAGCTTCATCGGGATAACCGAGCGCCAAGGCGGCAAACAATTCCCCCTCTGTCCCTAAAAAAGCACAAAGTTCATGGTAAGCAAAGTAGGTATCGCAAATCCAAAGGCTGCCAAGCCCCAGCTCTGTGGCGGCAAGACACATGTTTTCAACAGCTGCCCCAACCGACTGTGCATTGCAGATTTCGTAAACCTTTTGCTCAGCACTCCATTCGCGGGACAATGCCTGCCCAAGCGGATTGACAACAAAGATCGTCACCGGTGCCTGCCGCATAATTTCAAGCGTGTGCCGGGCGCCCTCCAAATACCGGCCGCTTTCGGGCAGAAGAGGGTAAATCTGCTCGCGGGCCAGACCGGCTTTCATTGCTTCCAGCATCGCCTGCTTAGATGCGCCGGAAACAACTACAAAACGCCACGGCTGACGGTTTTTGGAAGACGGCGCAAGAATTCCCGCCTGTAGGACGGCCTCCACCATTTCCCGCGGGATAGAATCCCCCTTGTATTTACGGATGCTCCTTCTCTCCTGAATTTCCGAAAACATAAATTCTCCTTCTCTTTTCTTTGTCTAATTTTGCATCCGCCCACGCTGCCTTTTTTCGCCTTTTTCTGGCGGGCCCCTTCCAATCCGTGCGCCCGCCACAGCGTTCGCCATTGAAGTGGAATGATCAGCCTCGGTCGCTTAATTATGAAATATCCTTCATAACCTTTGTGAACATCTTTCCGGGACACATCTATATTGTGATTTTCATCCGACTTTTTACAGCGGCATACCGCCCAGGATCGTCTTGATCTGATAGGGGGTGAGCTGCAAATCCGGATGGGCGAGAGATTCCTTGAGCTGTGCCACATTGGAATGCCCTACGATGGGAATTACGCTGAACGGCTGGCTGGTAAGATAAGCGTAAGCCACCGAACAGGGATCCACCTTATACAGTGCGCAAACTTCCTTTACCCGTTCAATCCGTTCAATGTTGCAGGGGTATTCATACTTGCGGGAAGCGGCCGCCGGATCCGACGCATATTTGCCGCTCGCTATTTCTTTTTGCCTGAGCGCTTCATAGCCGCCCGCGGCAATGGCTTTCTGGAAAAACCCGCGCGCCTGCGCCGTATAGCACATCACCGGAATTTCCCCTTTTTTATACTCTGCCAGTTCGGTCTCATCCATAATTACCAGCGTTTTGTCGGCAACATGGCTCATATCCAAATAGGCCATGCTCCATTCAATCTGGCTAACAGTAAACGGAGTCAGGCCGTTTGCCTCTGCAAAGGCATTTGCCTTTTTTATCCGCTCCATGGTCCAGTTGGACGCGCCCAGGGTGCGAATCTTGCCCGCTTTCACCTGTTCGTCCAGGGCGCGCATGACGTCGGGCAGGTCGCAGTCCGGGTGGTCGCGGTGGAGAAACCAGATGTCCACATAGTCGGTTCGCAGGGCTTTGAGGCTGTCGTCCAAATCGGCGAGAATATCCTTCCGGGTCACCCGGTTTTCATGCATGTTGCTCATATCCGGGTGGCAGCCCTTGGTTGCAAGAACTATTTTTTCCCGGTTGCCGCGTTTTTTCATATAATCGCCCATGACCCGCTCACAGATGCCGAGCGCGCCGGGAAAATTGTGCCATGCGCCGTACAGGCGGGCGGTGTCGAACAAATTTATCCCCCGGTCAAGGGCGTAATCCATGCTGTATTCGCTGTCCTCCACCGAAAGGGGGGAATAGAACACCATGGTGCCGAGCGCCATTTGAGAAACTTTTATACCGTTGATTGTGGTGTATTTCATACAAACCATCCTTTGCTGCATTGTTTTTTCCAGGTTGCCAATATTTTTATTATAAAAGTGGCAGAAGGGAAAGTCAATGCGGTTGATTGCCCAGTTTTGGGAAGCGGTTGCCGCCTGCCATTCGTTTGCTGCAAACACAGAAACAATACCGATTGTTTTTCCAATGCCAACGTGTTACAATCAGAAAAAGTAAAAAATGAATGGAGAACTTTATGAAACTGTTGCTTCACGATTTGGAACCAAACCAGTTTCGCACCCTCTTTCCAGAAGGTCTCCCGGACACCCTTGTTGTCGGGCCGGGGGAGAGTCTCCGCGTCTGCATCGGCTGCTTTGGCTGCTGGGTAAAGACGCCGGGAAAGTGTGTGATCCGGGATGCCTACGGCGACATGGGCAAGCAGATTGCCTCCTGCAGTGAATTCATTTTGCTCAGCCGCTGTTTTTACGGCGGATTCAGCCCCTTTGTCAAAAGCGTGCTGGACCGCAGCATTTCCTACCTTCTGCCGGATTTCCGCATAGTGAATGGTGAAATGCACCATAAACCCCGCTATGCAGAGCAAATTTCTCTGCACGCCTGCTTTTACGGCCCGTGTACCGATGAGGAACGCGCCACCGCCGAACGGCTGGTCAAAGGCAACGCCAAAAACTTCAATGCGGCAGAATACAGCGTCCGCTTTTTGAAACACGCTGAAGAGTGGAGGGAACAACTATGAAACTCGCGCTTATAAACGGAAGCCCAAAACCAAAAGACAGCGCCTCCGGCCTGTTATGCGGCGCGCTCGCGCAACTGTTGTCAGGCGTAGAGGTATGCTCCCTTTCGCTTCGCAAGCCTAGTCTGGACCCTCAAACCATCTCCTTGCTGGATAGCTGCGATGCTTTGGTTTTTGTTTTCCCGCTTTATGTAGACGGCATTCCGGGGCACCTGCTTTCCTGTCTTGCCGCACTGGAACAGCACCGGGCCAAAACCGGCCGCAGCGGCGGTGCCGTCTACGGGGTGGTAAATTGCGGCTTTTATGAGGCGCGCCAAAATACCCTTGCGCTTGAAATGCTGCGCCACTTCTGCATGCATACCGGCTATGACTGGAAGCAAGGCGTTGGGATTGGCGGAGGCGGCATGCTTTCTTCTGTTGCCGGCACGCCGATGGGGCAGAGGGTTAAAAAAGACATTGGCGCTGCATTGGAAACCTTTTGTCGGAACATCCTTGCAAAAAAGGGCGGAGAACTACTTTACGCCTCTCCAAATTTCCCGCGTTTTGCTTACAAAATGGCGGCGCAGCGCCGCTGGCGTGCACAGCTTAAACAAAACGGTCGCAGCAGCCGTGATTTATTTCACCGTGAAGTCTAATACTATGGTTTCCAATTTAAACCTTTACCTGAAAAAAGGAGGCACTTTATGCTGACTGAAAAAGAAAAATCCGCCCTTGGGTGGCTTTACAATGCAAACTATGATCAAGAAATCATTTCCGAGCGGGACCAGACCAAACACTTGCTCTGGCAGTACAATCAGCTTGATCCGCTGGATAGCGAAGCGCGCAATGCGCTCATCCGTAAACTGTTTGCCAAAACGGGGGAACGTTTTCTTGTTGAGCAGCCCTTTTACTGTGATTTTGGTTACAACATCTCGGTTGGAGAAAATTTTTACACAAACTTTGGCTGTGTTATTCTGGATCCAGGCAAGGTAACCATTGGGGACAATGTTTTCCTTGCGCCAAATGTGAGTATTTACACGGCGGGTCATCCGCTTGATGCAGCACAGCGCAACGAAGGGTTGGAATACGCTTATCCTGTCACCATTGGGGACAATGTCTGGATTGGCGGCAATTCCTGTATAATGCCGGGGGTTACCATTGGAAGCGGCTCAGTTATCGGGGCTGGGAGCG
Organism: Clostridiales bacterium; assembly: GCA_003150405.1. GTDB lineage: Bacteria > Bacillota > Clostridia > Oscillospirales > Ruminococcaceae > Metaruminococcus_A. The sequence continues at coordinate 185,626 of QAMM01000010.1, read as the reverse complement.
TTGTCACAAAAGATATTCCGGCCGGTGTGCTTGCCGTAGGCAATCCCTGCCGGGTACTGCGGAAAATTACCGCAGAAGACGTCCTTCCGCTCTGTCCGGATAAAAAATAATTTTTCAAATTTATAAGCCTGGCCCCTTTGCCGGGGTATTACGCATTTGAACGGCCGTTTTGATTCTGCACAGCTGCTTGAATGGATTTTTGTTCACGAACCGTCTTAATCAACTAAACGTTCACCCCGAAACCTAGAACAACTGGTTCCAAACTTAACGAAATCCCTTATCTAGACAAAATACCGGTTCATCCAGCTTTTTTGGAAAACGTCGCATCTTCTTGCAAAAATGAAGCAATGGAGGAGGAAAATGAAAGTGTTGAAACGATTTGTATGGGCTTTATGCACCGTGATATTGTTTTCATTTGGCGGTTGCAGCAGCTTTTCAAACAAGGTCTCCGCTGTTTCAATAGAAGATACGAATGGCGCATCAACACTGTGCAGACCAGCAAGGATGGAACCGTAGTTGCCTGTACCAAAGAAATGAAACCTGTTTATGGGGATGTGTTGGAACTTGATATAACCTGCACTGCAAAAGACGGTGTCCTTATACTGCGTGGCGCGGCAAATGAAATGGCAGCCAAAGGCTCTTACAAGAAGATTGAAGCCCACGAACAAACGGTACTTTATGAAGTCGCCTTTAATGAACAGGTTGGGTCTGCTGCTTGTTCTGTGACCGATTCTTCGTATGGAAGCAAAACGCCAACCTTAGTGTTTTCTATTTCCAATTATACGCTGCACTGCTTTCCGAACGCATAATGGAAAAACAATTCATTCGAACCGATTCACAATCAAGATAAAACCGTTCCGCTAATATTTACTTAGATATAAAAAACGTCGCCCAAATAGGCGGCGTTTTTCTTATGCCGTAAATTTATTTTAATTCTTTCAGCCGTTATAGAAACGCTGTTTTAAAGTCTTGCCCTTAAAATACCGTCGGAGTAGGATTATTATAAGGAAGCCGGTTTCTGCGCGATATGGAGATCCATTGTGTCATAGACTGTGAGAATTCCGCCATGTGCATGAATTGCGTGCCGAATTTGATCCAGAAAAGCGGTGCGCTTAGGTCCCGGCATGGATCGGTGATCGGAATAGGTGAGGAGCAGGCCAACGTAATCTTCGGCGCTGAACTGCCGGGTTCTATGAAACAGCCGGCATTCGGGATGGACGAATCCATACCGGAGAAGGGTATTTTCCCGCACGCGAAAAACCTCCTGCTGTGATTCCTCCTGCGCTTTGGACCGGGAAAAATAACCTTCATATATTGTCTGAAGTTCCATGTGCAGCGGATCCTCCGGGCGGGAAACAAAGGGCCGATTCCAGAACAGGGCAATGGTTCCGCCGGGTTTCAGCAATTCAAATGCTTTGGGATAACCAATTTCCTCAGGGATCCAGTGGAAAGCCGTTGCGGAATAGAGAAGATCGACACTTTCCGCAGGGGCGCAAAACTTCTCGAATGGTAGATTGTGCACCCGGAACCCCGGAAAGTCTTGAAACTTCTTTGCGGCATAAGCTGCAAGACGTTCACCCAGCTCCACCGCATCTACGTTATATCCAGCGGCAAGAAAGGGAGCAGTTGCCTGACCGGTTCCGCATCCGACCTCAACGGCGTGTTTCGGCCCATTTGGCATAGAATCGATCACAGCCTCAAACAACTCCGGACAATAGGTGGGGCGGTAGCGATCATAGTTGATTTCATTTTCGTCAAATGTGAGCCGAATATCCATATTTTCTCCTTTATGCTTCAAAAACCAAACTCGTTTTTATTATGAGAGCTTATAAATAACAGTCAAACTGCTTTCCCAAAAATAAAGCAAAACACAGATGACCGCAGTTTTGTATTCGGCAGCATTTATTTTATCCGCCTATAGCTTTACCTTGGTCTACGGCGTGAAAATATAATACCACAATGGGTACAAAAAAACAAACCAAAAGGGGAATGACTACAGATAAAGCCAGCAATAACCGATTGTTTTGAGCTCTACAGAAAAATTCTGTACCATGATCCGGACTCCGGTGCTCTAGATTTCATCTGATAGATGATATTTTATAAACCCATAAGACTTCTATTTTTAAAACGCTAAAAGTTGAATTTTAGTCGATCCGGCTGCTTTTTGCGACATAAAACCTCTGCTTATTTATAAATTTTTCAATCTCCGTCAGAATTCGACATATTTTTTACCAATTTTTAGATAAAGTTTATCTAGGGAGAACCGTTTACCAGAAACAGAATGTATAATTGATTTGGTGAGTTGAGTATGAATCGCGTTAAGGATTTACGGCTTGACCGTGACCTGACCCAAAAAGAGGTTGCGGATGCAATAGGAATTTCTCAGCGCAAATACAGTTATTTTGAAACCGGCGATCATCAGTTGACAGCCAGCTTTGTCATTGCGCTTGCAAAATACTACGATACCAGTACAGACTACATTCTTGGTTTGACCAACTGCCGCCGTCCGTATCCGCCCATTAAAAATTCCATTCTGTTATTGGAAGACGCATAAAGGCCGATTTGGCAAATTGTTTTTGGACGATGACAGAAAATCTGAAATTCGTCAACCTTTTTCTCTGTCCTTAAGGGTGGACAAAGGAAAACATTCAAAATAACAAGGGATATTCCAGTCGCATGAATGGAAATATCCCTTGTTTTATCTATTCTTATACGGCAAAACTTTTATGTTTGAATTGCCCCGCATTCCGAACAGATCGTTTTCGTTCTGGTTACGGTGGTCATCTCCGTTTTTTCATAGGGCTCACAGGGAACCCACTCGAAAAGATTACTGATGATGGCATGATCATTCGTATAGGTCTCATGCCCGTTTTCATCATATCCCAGGAAGAGCGGATCATCCTCCGGCTTATCATACGGGTGCATGGCATAGAAAAAGCCGCCGTATTCGCTTTTGTACCACTCATCAAAACGGTTATGGTCACGGCTTTCCTCCCAGGTGTGGGTGTTGTGCCAGTAAAAGCGGTAAAGCGTATATTCCTGTTTTTCTGCCGTTACAATTACTGTTGTAGGTTCCTCTACGGTTTCGGTGTGAGTAATCCATATGTGTTCGTGGGTTGGATGGGAACCAGAAGAACCGTTGTCGCCAGTATTTCCACTCATTGTACCAGCACTCCCATTATTTGCACTTTCGCTTTTCGCTTCCTGCTCTTTACCCTGCGATCCGCCTGTTGGCGCCTCATCACCCTCATCTTCCGCTTGTTTTGCAATTCCTTCATCGACCACTGTTACAGGTACAGCAACCTTAATTTTAATTGTTTCCCCTTCTGTGCGAAAGAGAACTTCACAGTTGTGCTCACTCAAAAAATCCCGTAGTTTTTCGCCGTCAAAGGTGATGGTAAAAATTGCTTTGTATTCGCCCGCCTGATTATAGTCAACCTTGCTGTCATCAACGGCAACGCTTACAACATAATCCTTGTTGGCAACAATCAGATCTTCGAGATTTGTTTCCGCGCCTTTTGTTACCTGCATAGCTTTTATACCGGTGATAACACCTTTTTCTTCAAACAAATTAATATCCTCAAGGCCGATTTCCTGTTCTGCAATCTGTTCTTCTACTGGTAAAGATGCCGGTTTCTCCTTGTTGTTTGCCCCTGAAATTATAAAATAGATGCCAGCTGCAAGAAGTATCACGAGCAAAATTGCAACGGGGATTACAATTTTGCCGTTGTTTCGAATAAAATCTTTTATTTTTTGCATGTAATTGTCGTTCCTTTTTCCATTAATTTAAATAGCAAACAACAAAATGGTGTTCAGACCTGAAAAAAGCGGAGCGCTTGCTCCGCTTTTTCAACTTTTTTGTTTACCTGTGTGGAAAATTTAATCTTCAGCGGAATCTTCTTCCACAAATTCCTCCGCCTCGGGCTGCTCGGCTGCTTGCGCATCCGCCTGCGCTGCTTCTGCCTGGGCTTCGGCTAAATCCGCTGCGTCAATGGTTACTGTTTCCTCTTCCTCATCGTGTTCCGCACGGGCAAAGGTCACAACCCGCGCATCCTCATCCAACCGCATAACACGAACACCGGAGGCGTAACGGGACATAACATTAATGTCGCTCACCCGCATGCGGATAATAATTCCGTCATTCGAAATCAGGATGATATCATCGGTATCGTCCACAACCTTGATGCCGCAGACATAGCCCTTGACGTCGTTGACCTTATAGTTGATGGAGCCATACCCGCCGCGGCCTTGGATGCGGTAATCGCTGATGTCGGTCCGGCGGCCCTGCCCGCGATCTGTGACCGTCATAACGGTCGCGCCTTTGCGCAGCCGCGCCATGCCGACAACCTCGTCGCCCTCGCGCAGCTTAATAGCGCGCACGCCCTGCGCCGAACGGGAAAGGGGACGAATGCTCTCTTCGCGGATGCGGATAGCCATGCCCATCCGGGTGGCAATGATCAGCTCCGAATGGCCGGTGGTAACCCGGACCCATGCAAGCTCATCCTCCTCCTGAAGCGAGATGGCAATAATACCGCCCTTGCGGACATTGCGGAAAGCCGACATCTCAGTCCGTTTGATGGTTCCGCCGCGGGTGACCATAACCAAATACTGATCCTCATGGAATCCGTCCGCCTTAATCATTGCAGTGACCTTTTCATCGGCCTCCACCTGAAGCAGGTTGACAATGTTGGTTCCGCGCGATGCCTTGGAACCCTCCGGAATTTCATAGCATTTGAGCTTATACATCCGGCCTTTATTGGTGAGGAAGAGCACATCGTCGTGGCTGGAACAGATAAACAGCTCCTCCACAAAGTCCTCATCCCGCTGTTTCATGCCGGAGACGCCGCGGCCGCCGCGCTTCTGGGTCTTATAAACATCCACCGGCTGGCGTTTGATGTACCCGAAGTGGGTGAGGGTGACCACGCAGTCCTCCACCGGGATGAGATCCTCAATGTCCACCTCGCCGCTGACCGACATAATCTCGGTCCGGCGGTCGTCGCCGTAGCGTTTTTTCATCTGGCCAATTTCATCCTTGATGATGGTGAGAACGCGGCCATAATTCGCGAGAATATCCTCAAAATCGGCGATTTTTTCAAGCAGGCCGGCGAGTTCCTCCTCAATTTTCTCGCGCTCCAGGCCGGTGAGCTGCCCCAGGCGCATCTGCACAATGGCGTTTGCCTGCACTTCGTCCAGGCCAAAGCGCTCCATCAACTGGGCGCGGCCCTCCGGAATGGTCTTGCAGCTGCGCAGGATTCGGATGACCTCATCAATAAAATCCAGCGCAATTTTAAGCCCCTCCAGGATATGGGCGCGCTCCCTCGCCTTGCGCAGGTCAAACTCGGTGCGGCGGCGTATAATCTCCGCCTGGAATTCAATGTAATGCTCCAGAATTTCCTTGAGGTTCATGACCTTGGGCTGGCCGTCGTTCAAGGCGAGCATAATAACGCCGACTGTCTCCTGCATCTGGGTGTAGGAGAACAGCTGGTTCAAAATAATCTGCGGGTTGGCGTCCCGCTTGAGCTCAATGACGACATGCATGCCGTCGCGGTCGGATTCATCCCGCAGGTCGGAAATGCCCTCGATGCGCTTTTCCTTGACCAGGTTTGCAATGCTTTCCAGCAGACGGGCCTTGTTGACCATGTAGGGCAGCTCGGTCACCGCAATGCGGAACCGGCCGTTTTTCATCTCCTGAATTTCTGCCCGCGCACGCAGAATAATCCGCCCGCGCCCGGTGGCATAGGCCGCGCGGATGCCGCTGCGCCCCATGATAATGCCCCCGGTGGGGAAGTCCGGCCCTTTGATGTGTTCCATAATCTGGTCCAGGGTTGCATCCGGGTCGTCGATGAGCAGGTCGATGGCGTCGATCACCTCCGCCATATTGTGGGGCGGGATGTTGGTTGCCATGCCGACGGCAATACCGGTGGAGCCGTTCACCAACAGGTTCGGGAACCGGCTTGGGAGCACGACCGGCTCTTTCAGACGGTTATCATAGTTCGGCTGAAAATCAACCGTATCTTTTTCAATGTCGGTGAGCATATCCACCGAGATTTTGCTCATCTTCGCTTCGGTATAACGGTAGGCAGCAGCTGGATCGCCGTCCACCGAACCGAAGTTGCCGTGGCCGTCTACCAGCGGGTAGCGCAGGGAGAAATCCTGCGCCAGGCGCACCAGCGCATCGTAAACCGACGCGTCGCCGTGTGGGTGGTACCGGCCAAGCACCGAGCCAACGGTATCCGCGCACTTACGGTAGGCCTTTTCCGGCGTAATGCCGTTTTCATACAGCGTGTAAAGGATGCGGCGGTGCACCGGCTTCAAACCGTCGCGCACATCGGGGAGCGCACGGGAGACGATGACCGACATTGAGTAATCCAAAAAGGATTTTTTCATTTCCTTCTGAATGTCGCGCCGTATAATATTGGAATAATCATTGATCAACTGGATTCACCAACCCTTATTTATTCAAACCCTTGCTTATTTAGCCTTTTCCGGGGCCAGATTCCCCGCGAAATACTGCCGGAGCGTTTCCACCTGCTGTTCCTCCATGCACCGCTTGGGCAGGATGTAAATCCGCTGACGGTTGAGGTCGAGCAGGAACATTTCCTCCAGCTCTTTTACCTGGAATTTTGGCTCTGAAAACAGGGCACGGAAATCGCCGTTTTCCTGGTGGACGAGAATGCCGGTATCAAACACCGTCATATTGAAATCCTCTTTGACGCTGGAAACCGCTTTAGCCTGTGAAGTGCGGTACCGCCACGCCATCATCCAGATTAAGGCAATCACACCGGCGGAAAGTGCCAGCATTACCATTCCTAGGCTGTAGTCCGGATCCCGAATGACCGAGATAAGGTATAGCACAAAAATAATGGCAAGCAAAACCGAATAGATGATGTTGCGTTTATAAATCTGTTCTTTCTGCAACAGGAGCAGCCCTTTTTTGGCCTCCTCCTCCCGCAGATTGTAATGGATTTCCACGCCCTGCTTGCCTTCAAATGGGTTTTCTTCCTTATACTCGTCCGGCGGGGGTGCGCCGTCATATGCTTCGGCTCGCAGGGTTGTTTTTTCTTCTTCGGTCGGGGGCTGTTTTTTCTGAAAGATCATTTCTTTTTCTCCGTCTTAGTCGTTAAATATCGAGATTCATGACGTAACGCGCATTTTTCTCAATGAATTCGCGGCGCGGCTGAACTTTGTCGCCCATCAGAGTGGTAAAAACCTCATCCGCCGCAACGGCATCTTCCATCTCCACCTTGATGATGGTACGGTTTTCCGGGCTCATGGTGGTTTCCCAAAGCTGTTCCGGGTCCATCTCGCCAAGACCTTTATACTGCTGAATTTCTATTTTTGCATCTGGGTTGTCGCCTTTTAACTCGGTAATGTATCTATCACGCTGTTCATCATCATAGGCATAGCGCACATTCTTATTACGACTTAATTTATAAAGCGGCGGCTGCGCAATGTAGATATGCCCTTCTTCAATGAGCGGCCGCATATAGCGGAAAAAGAAGGTGAGCAGCAGGGTGCGGATATGGCTGCCGTCGACGTCAGCATCCGCCATGATAATCACTTTGCCGTACCGGAGCTTGGTAAGATCAAATTCCTCGCCGATACCGGTGCCGAGCGCCGTGATAACCGGGGTGAGCTTGTCATTGCCGTAAACGCGGTCAATCCGCGCCTTCTCGACGTTGAGCATCTTGCCCCAAAGCGGCAGGATGGCCTGAAAGCGCCGGTCGCGTCCCTGTTTTGCTGAACCGCCTGCCGAGTCGCCCTCAACGATGTAAATTTCGGTGACATCAATGTTCTTTTCTTGGCAATCCGCCAGCTTGCCGGGGAGGGAAGCGGTCTCCAGCGCCGATTTGCGCCGGGTCAACTCCCTTGCGCGGCGGGCGGCCTCACGTGCGCGCTGAGCGGTGATGGCCTTGTCAAAAATGGCGCGCGCCACTGCCGGATTTTCTTCCAGATAGGTCATTAATTTTTCGTTGACCATGCCCTCCACCAACGGGCGCACCTCGGTGTTGCCCAATTTGGTTTTGGTCTGCCCCTCAAACTCACAGTTGGTGAGCTTCACACTGATGATTGCAGTAAGCCCTTCGCGGATATCCTCGCCGCTGAGTTTATCCTCATCCTTTAATAACTTAAATTTCTTGCCGTAATCGTTAAATACACGAGTGAGAGCGTTTTTAAAGCCGATTTCATGAAAGCCGCCCTCGGTGGTATGAATATTATTGGCAAAGGACAAAATCAACTCATTGTAGCTGTCGTTGTACTGGAGCGCTACCTCCGCCGTCATGTCATCCTTTGTCGCTGTCAGGTGGATAACGTCTGGGTGCAGCGGTTCCAGCGCGCGGCGTTTGTGGATGAACTCCACAAAGCTGCTGATACCGCCTTCATAGTGCAGAATATCCTGTACCTCTTCCGAATTGCGCTTATCCTCCAGCACAATGCGGATGCCGGCGTTTAGAAAAGCCTGTTCCCTCAGCCGGTTGAGCAGGATTTCATAATCAAAATTCAGTTGTTCAAAGATTTCATAGTCCGGTTTGAAAACAACCATGGTACCGGTGCGGTCGGTATCACCAATCACCTTCATCTCTTCACTGTAATGACCACGTTCAAACCGTTGGAAATGGATGTGCTCGCCATCGTAAACGGTGAGTTCCAGCCATTCGCTCAGTGCATTGACAACCGAGGCACCAACGCCGTGCAAACCGCCGGCAACCTTGTACCCACCGCCGCCGAACTTGCCTCCTGCGTGCAGGATGGTGTAAACCACTGTAGCCGCCGAAATCCCCTCTTTGGGATGAATCCCCGTTGGGATACCGCGCCCGTTGTCGGTGACACGGATGACATCATCCGGCATAATTTCGACGTGGATTTCGGTACAAAAGCCCGCCAACGCCTCATCAATGGCATTGTCGACGATTTCATACACCAGATGATGCAGCCCGCGCGGCCCGGTTGAACCAATGTACATGCCCGGCCGTTTCCGGACCGCTTCAAGGCCCTCCAGCACCTGTATCTGGTTTTCGTCATAACTGTTCCCATTTACCGGTTTGTTTTCCAAATTCGTGTCCTCCATTCAATCAAACGGGGCTCTTGCCCCGGCAGCCCCCATTTACTGTATATTGTACAATTTGTACTGCTACAAGAAATGGATCCTGTTGTTTGCTCTGCTTGTTTTTACAGCAACCTTTTGTGAAAGCCTTACCATGAACCGGCGGTTTCATCCAGCAGGCGCCCAGCCCGCTTGCGCAGAGTAGCCGGGGAAATTTGTGAGATATACAGGGTCAGTTGTTCCCCGTGCCCGCATAAAATAAAACTTTTGGGCATTTCATAGCTGACCGTCACAACATCAATATCCCGGTTCGCCTGGCGCAGAAATTCTTTGGTGAAACGGGAGGTCGATGTATTTTCCATATCAAAAATACCAATCACGTCTTCTGAACGAACAACAACATCCTGCCCCAAATGCAGATACATGGATCATTCTCCTTTTAGTTTCCCTTTTTGACAGACGCTGGATTTTTATCGTTTAACGCCGCAGAATTCCATTTTCCATTTTGTAAATCATTCCACTTTTTAAACGCAGTGTATTTGATATATCACAACAAGTAATAAATACCTGCTGGTTTTCCAAGTGGTTGAGGATATAATCCTGCCGCCGGGTATCCAGCTCGCTCATAACATCGTCCAGCAGCATAATCGGCGTTTCTCCGGTGACGTAGGAGAGCAGCCTGCTTTCTGCGAGCTTTAAAGCGAGCACACAGCTTCTCTGCTGGCCCTGCGAACCAAACTGCCGCACCGGCAGATGATCCAGCAGCACCTCAATGTCATCCCGGTGGACGCCAACCGAGGTAAAACCAGTTTTGCTGTCCTCTTCCACCGCTGCGCAAAGAGCCTGATAGTACTGCTCAATCGACGCATCGGTGTAGCCTTCAATTTCTTCCGGGAAAACGGTGGAGCGGTACTGGTACTGCACCTCTTCTTTTCCCTGGGAAAGCCCTTCGTAAATCCGCCCGGCAAATACACCGAGTTTTTTCAGGTAATCCATGCGGAAGCTCGTGAGGATGGTCCCAATTTTGGCAAGCTGAAGGTCCCACAGCTCAATGGTCGGGCGCAGGGAAGGGTGGCGGTATAAGTCCTTTAACAGGGTATTTTTCTGGAGCAGCACCCTGCTGTATTGGTTTAGGTAATTTTGGTAAACCGGTTTAAGCTGGGAAATCGCCATATCGAGAAAACGACGACGCTTTTCCGGTCCATCCTTGACAAATGTGAGATCAGCAGGGGAAAAGACAACAGCTGGAAACCGCCCGCTGAATTCTGACGGCGTCTTGACTGGAACCCGGTTCAAGTGGTGCTTTTTGCGTTCACCGAGCATCAATCCGGCTGTTTGTTCCCGTTCAGAATCTTCAAAGTAGAGTTCCAGCTTGGCGTAATTCTGTCCAATGGCGATCATCTCGGATTCCTTTGCACCACGAAAGCTCCTATTTCCGGTAAAAAGCCAGAGCGCTTCCATCAGGTTGGTTTTTCCCTGGGCATTGTCCCCATAAATAACATGGATGCCATCGCCGGCTTCAAACCGAAGCGCGGAAAAATTGCGGAAGTTTTCTGCCTCCAGTGCGTTGACCTTCATGGCCCCTCCACGGTATAGGTGGTTTCTTCCAGAGTAACGGTGTCTCCATTTACCAGTTTTTTGCCGCGCATGGTGCAAACCCCACCATTGACAAGGACTTCACCGCTCTGAACCACTTCCTTTGCCATACCGCCGGTTTCTACGGCTCCGGCAAATTTTAAAAACTGGTCTAGCTTAATCCATTCAGTCCGTATCCGGACGGTTTCCTGTTTCATAAATCCACCCTTATTCGGTTTTCAACCGCACTGGGAGCACCAGGAAGGTAAAATGATCCCCGGAAAGCGGCACAATACGCATTGGTGCAAACGGCCCGTTGATCTGGATATAAACTTCATCCGTTCCGGTTGCTTTGAGTGCGTCGGTCATATATTTGTGGTTAAAACCGATGGTCACATCGTCCCCTTCAATCACAGCGGGGATGTTGTCACTCACCTTGCCAAGCGAAGTGGTACAGGAAACACCGATGTGTCCGTTTTCCATCACAGCCGTAATGGGGCTTTTAATGCGGTCGGTGATAATAATCGAAGCGCGGTCAAGGCTTCCAATAAAATCACGAGTCGCAATCCGCACTTTGGTCTTGCAGTCGCCTCCAATGGCGGAACGGTAATCTAGAAATTCACCTTCCAGCAGACGGGAAATAATCTGATAACCGGAAATCTCAAAAATAATGTGCTTGCGGTTGACCTTGATTAGGACTTCTTTTTCCTCTTCCTCCGAAAGCAGCTTGATAACCTCGCTTAAGGTACGGCCTGGAACGACAAAATGAAAATTCTGCCCGACCTTGACTGGTTCGGTGCGAAGCGCCAGGCGGTAACCGTCAACCGAGACGATGTTGAGAACATCCCCCTGCAAATCAAAGAGGGAGCCAGTATGCACAGGGGTATTTTCATTCTGGGCAATGGCGAACAGGGTTTGGGAGATCATGTTTTTGAGCAGCGCCTGTGGCATGGTAAAGCCATCTTCATCGTCAATGGTCGGAATGTCCGGATACTCGTCGGCTGAAGTGCCCAAAATGGTAAATTCTGCGTCTCCGCCCTTAATGATGGTAAGAAATTTGTCGTCGGTATCCACCAAAATCTCTTCTGCAGGCATTTTGCGCAGAATATCGCCGAAAATTTTGGCGTTAAGGATGATTCGCCCGGTTTCGCCGTTTGCAACTTCAATCGACTTGATAATCCCCAGTTCTAGGTTGTAGCCGGTGAGGGTGAGGGTATCCCCGCTGCATTCCAGCAGAATTCCTTCCAGCGCCTGCAAATTGGTTCGGCTGGAGACAGCGAGCGATACATTGCTAACCGCGTCGCACAGGGCTTTTAAGTTACAGTTAAATTTCATTTCGGACACCTCATCTGAAAATCATTATAATCCTTTTTTTCCTCATTCCATGTCATATTTACGCCGCCGTTTTCATACAATGACAGAGACACATCATAAAATGAGAAATGATCCATCATTTTATTTTAATTTATTTTAATAGTAGTAATAGGGGCAGTTGAATTGTTCAAACAGGTGTTTTTTGTCGACAGGACAGGCTTTTTCGCCTTACTTTCTTTTTGGAAAACCCTGTCGGAAAATTGTTGGCCGTGTTGAATGAAAAAAGAGCGGCGTTTAAACTGTGAAAAAACGGCAGTGGAATGTCGAAACATTTCGGAAAAAACGGTGGAATATTGAAACGACCGATCTTCATGGCCTAACCGCCTGTTTAAATTCGGGAAGCTTCCGGTGTTTAAAGCTGTCAGTTATCGCGGATATTTTTGATAATATCCTCAACAATACCTTTGAAGTGGGAATCTTTTTTCATATTCTTTTCCACATCTTTGAGGGCATAGACTATGGTCGAATGATCACGGTTATTGAACTTGGTGCCAATTTCCTGAAGCGGAAGCTGGGTAATTTCACGCACCACATAAATGGCAACCTTACGCGCATTGGAAATTGGGGTTGTGCGCATTGGTCCTTCAATTTCTTCCGGCGAAATGCCATAAGTACGGCCAACTTCTGCAATAATCCTTTTAATAGTGACCGGGACCGGCTGGGTATCGGTTAGAATATCTTTAATGACATGCTGAGCCACCGTAATGGAAGGATTGGAACCAGCAAGCAACTTATAGGCCTTGATCTTCTTGACCGCCCCTTCGAGTTGGCGGATATTATTTTTCAGCCGATTTGCGATGAATTCGGCAACCTCGTCCGGAATTTCAATGTCGAGCAGCTCAGCCTTACGGCGGATAATAGCAATTCTCGTTTCAAAATCCGGAGTGGTAATGTCAGTGATCAGACCGCTTTCAAACCGGGTGCGGAGCCGCTCTTCCAGCGTTTTAATATCTTTGGGCGGCCGGTCGGAAGCCAGGACGATCTGGCGTCCGGCACTGTGCAGTTCATTAAAGGTATGGAAAAATTCCTCTTGGGTGCGTTCTTTGCCTGCGACAAATTGAATGTCATCCACCAGAAGAATGTCTGCACTACGGTATTTGCTGTGGAACTGGTTGGTTGTTTCATTTTCAATGGAGGTAATAAATTCGTTGGTGAAGGTTTCCCCATTGACGTAAAGCACATTGGTGCCTGGAGTCCGCTTTTGAATTTCATGACGAATTGCCATGAGCAGGTGGGTTTTCCCAAGGCCGCTTGGCCCATAGATGAAGAGTGGATTGTAGGTGCCGGACTGTTTGGAAGCAACCGCTTTACAGGCTGCCACCGCAAAGTTATTGGACGAGCCAACTATAAAGGTTTCAAACGTGTATTCATAGTCACCGTTTGGCATAGTGCCGTCAGTGGCGGTATTTTCGTCCAGTTCAATGGGGGCGGATGCCTTTTGATTTTCGGTATCCTCGGTTACAATTTCAATTTTAACGTCAAAACCGAGAACCTGGTTAAAGGCTTTGGTCAGCAATGCCATATATTTGTCGGTAATAATATTTTTTTGAAACTCGCTTTTGATGAAAAGGGTTGCGGTATCATTCTCCAGTTTTACCGGCTCCAGCGGTGCAATCCAGAGATTGAACGCCACATCCGAAATACTTTCGTGACAGGCATCTTTCACCAAATTAAACACCTGCATAAAGGACTCCATTGTTGAAACGACCTCCTAACAGTCCAATTCGTTGATTATTTGTGGAAACAGGGAGAAAAAAGGTGCAAACCGTGTTGAGAAGGGCAGGTACCACAGTAAGAAATAAACTGCCTGCATGAAATCGGCTGCATTTTGATGAAAAAAGAATTTGAAACAGCACCACATGGGTAGGCTGCGAATGAAAAGGGACGCTTACACAGGATTTTCTGCCTCTGGCGCCAAATGAACCCATGTATTTGCGGGCAGCAGACCATTACCAGTAATGGAATGGTTTCCAGCCAAAAAACGCAGGAGACCTGAAAAAACCTGCCATAAAAAGGCGGGTATTCTCCCGAGGCAATTCATTGCCCGGCGCCGTATGGCCCTCCTGCTCCAAAAAGCAGGAAAGAAAACCCGTTGACTATGACAGGCGTATGGGGTACAATATCCTGCGTCCGGCGGCGTATAACGCCGAAAAACCGCACGCAAACGATTCTGCTTTTTATTATAGCAAAATTCCACATCTTTTTCAAGCGGATTACACAGGTTTGCTGATATATTTATAATAGTATAGTCCAGCAGAAAAGGGAAATGGTAAATAAAGGAGAATTTAATGTGCCGAAAACCCGGAAATCAAAGAAAATAGGCGAAATCACTTGACATTTTGCATTGTTAATAATATACTTTTATCTTGCAAGGTTTCGCCATTTTTACATCCTAAAAAGTGCCGCCAGTTTGATTTTGGTTTTGGTATTGGCCCATGGCGAAAGGAAACGCTGCCCATATTGGGGACAGTTTGAAAGGGGGAACGATTCCGGTGAAAAGAACCTATCAGCCGAAAAAGCTCCAGCGGAAAAAAGAGCACGGTTTCAGAAAGAGAATGGCCACGAAGAATGGCCGTAAGGTGTTGGCACGCCGCCGCGCCAAGGGAAGGAAAGTCCTGACCTACTAAATTCATACACTGCCCGGTAATTGGTATCGTGCCGTTACAGGCTCGGTACCAAACCGTATTTTACCGGGAAATATTCGCGCTGCTGTGCAGCGCGCGAGGCCACACGGAATATAGCGGATGTGGTCTTTGTTTTTGAAAAGTCCTGTTACCCAAGGATGTGCCGGATGAAAATTGTTTCATTGAAGCTCAATAAGGAATTTAAACGCCTTTATTACCGGGGTCGTTTTAAGGGACATGCTTTGCTTGTAACCTATATGATGAAAAACAGCCTAAGTATGAACCGAGTCGGCATTACAACCGGTAAAAAGGTTGGGAGTTCAGTGGCGCGCAGCCGTAGCCGCCGGGTGATTCGTGCGGCTTGGCAAGAGGTTTCGCCGGGGTTACCCCAGGGGTACGATTTTGTTTTTGTTGCACGTAGTGCGACGCCTTCAGCCAAATCCGGGCAGATCGCCCGTGTAATGAAAGGGCAAATTTCTTCACTCATGAGTTCCGCCCAAAATCAGGCGCGGAACAAACCGAAAAAACGATGAAAAGGACTGCAATGGCGCTAATCCGTTTTTATCAGCGGTTTCTTTCTGGGATGCACCCGCCTTGCTGCCGGTTTTATCCCACCTGTTCCCAGTATGCACTGGAGGCGGTGCGGCGTTTTGGTGTTTTGAAAGGTTGTTGGCTTGCCCTAAAGCGGATTCTCCGCTGTAACCCATTTTGTAAAGGCGGCATTGATCCAGTGCCGGAAACCTTTTCCATCTTCAGAAAACGAAAATCATAAGGGCGACAGTCTTTGTCAAAAACCCCATACAGGCGCCCTTTTGCATGATATTTAAAACTTATGGGAGGTCTGTATGGATTTCAGTCTCATTTTTGGTTACCCTCTCGGCTGGATTATGTGGGTATTCTATCAGGTGGTGCATAACTATGGTTTTGCCATTATCCTGTTTACCATCTTTACAAGGATCCTACTATATCCGCTGGGTATAAAACAACAGAAATCCTCAGCGCGGATGGCGCAGTTCCAGCCTAAAATTCTTGCACTGCAAAAGAAATATAAAAACAATAAGCAAAAACTTCAAGAAGAGCAGATGAAGCTCTATGAGCAGGAAGGTATGAGTCCCATGGGTGGCGGATGCCTGCCTTTGCTTATCCAGTTCCCGATTCTGTTTGGTCTGATTAACGTCATTTACAACCCGTTGCTTCATATGCTCCGGCTTCCGCAGGAACTTATCACCAAAGCGGAAGAAATTGCAAAAGAAGTTCTTGGCAGCGGTTTTATTTCCTCAAATGCACAGATTAGTGTCATCAACGCGGTGAAAGAGTTCCCGGACAAGTTTGCTTCCCTTGGGACCGACTTTGTAGACAAGGTTGCAAATTTTGACATGTCGTTTTTCGGCCTGAACCTTGGCGCAGTTGCTCCGCTTGCATGGGATCCGCTTGTCATTATTCCAATTCTTTCCGGCGTTACCTCCATTCTTGCCATGTTTATTTCGATGAAGTTCAATTACATGAACCACGTTCAAGGCGGCAACCAGATGAAGGGTATGACCAAAGGTATGATGTTTGTCATGCCGGTATTTTCCCTTTTCTTTGCATTTCAGGTGCCGGTTGGCGTTGTTCTGTACTGGATTGCGTCCAATATTCTCATGGGTGTTCAGTCCATTATTCTCTTTAAAATTTATACACCAGAGAAAATGGAAGCCATATTTGAAAAGGAAAAACTCAAGAAAAAAGGTAAAAAGAAAAAGCCGTCCCGTATGCAGCAGGCCTTAAAGAATGCACAGGCCGCACAAGCGGCGCAGGCAGGTACCGCTGAATCCAACGAAGTTGTCGAAGAAGAGAACGGCATGGTGACCTATAAAGGCGAGCTTATGACCAAAAAAGAGCTCAACCGCCGCCGTCTTGCAGAAGCCCGCCGTCGTGATGCGGAAAAATACGGGGAAGAATACAAAGAAGTAACCGATGAAGATTTACGTTAACCACAGACAGGAGGGTTGACTCATGGTCTATACAGCAACCGCTTCCGGCAAAACTGTTGCAGAGGCGGCCGAACGCGCAGCAGCTCAGCTTGGAGTAACAGCCGCCGACGTAACCGTTGAGGTCTTGGAGGAGCCCAAGCGCTCTCTGCTCGGCAAGCTCAAAAGCGAAGCGCAGGTAAGGGTCTCTTACGAAAAGGCGGTTCCCACCAAAACGGAATTGGCAAAAGAATACATTACCAGTATTCTCACAGCAATGGGGCTTTCCGGCTTCACCATTACCGAAACTAGTGAAGAGAACGATCATGTAATCCTTAACATTGAGGGAGAAGGTTTGGGTGTTATTATTGGCCGGCGGGGCGAAACGCTCGACGCTATCCAGTACCTGACCTCTCTGGTTGCAAACCGGTTGGGCGGAGATTATTTCCGCATTACGGTGGATTCGGGCGATTACCGTGCCAAACGTGAACAGACGTTAATGCACCTTGCCGAAAAGCTCTCCAAAACGGTTGCACGCACTGGCCGTAGTTCTACGCTGGAGCCGATGAATCCCTATGAACGCCGCATCATCCATTCGGTGGTCTCCAAAATGCAGGGCGTCACTTCTAAGTCCATTGGCGAGGAACCGAACCGCCGTGTTGTCATTTCCTCGACCAACCCAAGGCGTTCGGATTCACGCCGCTCTCGCGGGGGAAATGAGCGCCGCCGTGACAGCCGCAGGGATGAGGTTCCAACCAAGAGCATGAACCTTTCCAAAGTTGGCCAGACCTCTTATGAGGCGGAGTATATCAGGGCGGAGAAGTCCGAGCGTGAAAAACAGGCGAAGCTGTACGAAAAAATAGAGCTTTAAGCTGTTACCCAGGCAAAAACCGTCGTTGCACATATTGTGCCGGCGGTTTTTTTGGTACCGAATGAAAAAGAATCAGTCATTTCCACGGGTTCTCATGCAGGCCCGGTGGGAATTGTCCGGAAAAAGGGAATATCCTTTTTCCCGTGAGAAGGAGTCATCAGCATGAACGAGACCATTGCAGCGATTGCCACCCCGAATGCGGTTGGGGGGCTGTCGGTCATCCGTATTTCCGGTCCGGAGGCAATCGCGGTCACCGATCAAATTTTCCGGCCAGTATCTGGCATACCGTTGTGCGAACACAAAGGCTATACAGCCGCTTATGGAACGGCTATAGATGCAGCCGGCGAAATTGACAATACGATTGCAGTTGTTTACCGTGCGCCGAGAAGCTATACTGGTGAGAATGTAGTCGAGCTTTCCTGCCATGGTGGGATTATTGTTACCCGACGGCTGCTCCGTGCGGCACTGGACGCTGGCGCGCGCCTTGCTGAAGCGGGGGAGTTCACTAAGCGCGCCTTTTTAAATGGAAAAATGTCGCTGACTCAGGCGGAGTCGGTGCTGGATATTGTTAATTCCCAGAGTGAACAGGCGGCACGCTGTGCCATGACGGCACTGGATGGTGCGTTGTACCAAAAAATTGCAAGGATCAAGGACCGTCTGGTTGCCCAAACTTCTCATATTACAGCCTGGATTGATTTCCCGGAGGAAGATGTGGACGCGGTAAAACTTTCGCTGCTGCGGAATGAGTTGCTGGAAATCAGGCAGGAGATTAAGGATTTAATCAAAACCTTTGACATTGGCCGAGTTGTCCACATGGGTGTCAATACCGCCATTGTGGGCAAGCCGAATGTCGGTAAATCCACGTTAATGAATTTGCTCGCTGGCTGTGAAAAAAGCATTGTCACCGATATGGCCGGCACAACCCGCGACATTGTGGAGGAGACGGTGAACCTCGGCGATGTGGTGCTCCGCCTTGCAGATACGGCTGGAATTCACCAAACCCATGATACGGTCGAACTTGCAGGCATTGACCGCGCCAAAAAGCGGATCGCAGAGGCGGATTTGGTTCTGTTGGTGCTGGACGCTTCGGAGGAACTGGACAGGCAGGATGTGGAGTTGATGCGGGTCGTCCGTACAAAGCCGACGGTTGTAGTGCTCAATAAATCCGATTTGGGCGTGCAAATCGACGAAGAGTATATTAAACGAGATTTTCAACATTCTGTTTTAATATCGGCAAAGGATGAAGCTGCCGTTGCAGAATTAAATGCGGCGGTTTCCCGTTTGATGCATCTGACGGAGTTTGATACCAACCAGCCCATTCTTGCAAACGAGCGTCAGCGTTCCTGCGCCAATATGGCGCTGAACCACATTGAAGCTAGCCTGGATGCGCTTTCCTTTGGTATGACGCTGGATGCCGTTAACATTTCGATTGAGGATGCCATTGACGCTTTGCTGCAGCTCACCGGTGAGTCGGTTTCGGATGTGGTTGTGGATGAGGTCTTTTCCAAATTCTGTGTTGGAAAATAAGGTGGTTGTAAACAAAAATGTTTTCCACTGTTTGCTGTGCAATTGTTGAAAGGTATTTTTCCTTGAGAAAGTTTGCTGGAAGTAAACAGCTGGTCGATGGTCACAGGAAAATGCTTGTTTCGAAAAAGTTTTTTTCGTTTGACGGATATCCAAAGAAAGGAGGGATTTCATGAGCTATTCGATGGACGCTTATGATGTTGCGGTGATTGGAGCAGGGCATGCAGGCTGTGAGGCCGCGCTGGCTGCGGCGCGTCTTGGCGTAAAAACCGCGCTGTTCACCATCTCCCTGGATGGGGTTGCCAATATGCCGTGTAATCCATCCATTGGCGGAACGGCAAAGGGACATATTGTCAAAGAAATTGATGCGCTTGGTGGTGAAATGGGGCGTGCGGCGGACAAGACATTTCTGCAAAGCCGTATGCTCAACCGCGGCAAAGGTCCTGCGGTTCACAGCCTGCGGGTTCAGGCTGACCGGGTAGCTTATCATAATTTGATGAAACACACTCTGGAACGCCAGCTGGGCCTGGAACTAAAGCAGGCTGAGGTGGTTGATATCCGGGTGGATGAATCCGGCGCAGTCAAAGAGATTGAAACGGCACTCGGTGCTGTTTATGCTGTAAAATGTGTGATCTTGGCAACCGGCACCTACCTGAACGGTAAAATTCATGTAGGAGAGACTTCTTATACCGCGGGTCCGGACGGTTCTATTGCAGCGACCGGCCTGACCGAAAACCTGCGGCGGCTCGGTCTGACCATGCGCCGCTTTAAAACAGGGACGCCGGCACGTGTACACCGCCGGAGCATTGATTTTTCCCAGCTGGAGGAACAGCTGGGCGATGAGCAGATTGTCCCGTTTTCAGCCGATACCACTGGTGAACTGAAAAATCAGGTCAACTGCTACATTGCTTATACCAACGAAAAGACCCATCAGGTCATTCTGGACAATCTCCACCGTTCGCCGCTTTACAGCGGGCGTATTGAAGGGATTGGTCCCCGCTATTGCCCGAGCATTGAGGATAAAATCGTCCGTTTTTCGGATAAGCCTCGTCATCAGCTTTTTATTGAGCCGATGGGGCTTGATACTGAAGAAATGTATTTGCAGGGGATGTCTTCTTCTTTGCCGGAGGATGTTCAACTTGCGTTCCTGCGCACAATCAAAGGATTGGAGCAGGTTGAAATTATGCGGCCTGCCTACGCCATAGAGTACGATTGCTGCGACCCAACCGAGCTTTCCCCTTCGCTGGAAGTCAAGGCGGTACCCGGTCTTTATGGAGCCGGGCAGTTCAACGGAACCTCAGGGTATGAAGAGGCGGCAGGGCAGGGACTGGTTGCCGGGATTAACGCTGCACGGAAGGTGCAGGGAAAACCGCCGCTTATTCTGGACCGTGCAAGCTCTTATATCGGAACGTTGATTGACGATCTTGTCACCAAGGGCTGCATGGATCCTTACCGTATGATGACCTCGCGCAGCGAGTACCGCTTGTTGCTTCGGCAGGACAATGCGGATGAACGCCTTTCCCCCATTGGATATGAAATTGGCCTTGTTTCGGAAGAGCGGATGAAAAAGCTCCATCGTAAGTTGGAGTTGACTGGGCAGGAACTGGAACGCCTCAAAAAGGTGGTGCTTGCCCCTTCGGAGAAAATGAACCGTTTGCTTGTTTCACGTGAAACATCACCCATCCAGTCCGGTGCGCGAATGGTGGATTTGCTCAAGCGCCCGCAGATTGGTTATGCGGATCTTGCGCCTTTTGATCCGGAGCGTCCGTCACTGCCGCATGAGGTGACGGAACAGGTGGAAATCCGGCTGAAGTATGAGGGCTATATCAAACGCCAGCGGGAACAGGTAGAGCGGATGCGCAAAATGGAAAGCCGCGTCCTGCCGGTACAGGATTTTGATTACAGCTCCATCACCGGGCTTCGTCTGGAGGCAGTGGAAAAACTCAATAAAATCCATCCGCTGAACATCGGGCAGGCTTCCCGTATTTCCGGGGTATCCCCGGCGGATATCACCGTGCTTACCATCTGGCTGGAAGCGCAAAAGAGGGGAGGGGCGTCTAATGCCCTTTGAGGAGCAGATGCTCATGTGGGCCACAAAGGCCGGAATTAATTTGACCGAGGAGCAGGCTTCCGCCTTTCGGCTTTACTACGAACAGCTCATCGACTGGAACAGCCGGATGAACCTCACGGCAATCACTGCACCGGACGAGGTTGCGGTCAAGCATTTTGTAGACAGCTTGCTGCTTCTTCAGGTGGCCTCGGTTCCGGAACACGCGAAACTGGCGGATATTGGAACCGGCGCGGGATTTCCATCGGTACCCATTGGTATTGTCCGGCGCGATCTTCAGCTAACCCTAGCGGACAGCCTGAACAAGCGGATCAATTTTCTTAGGGAGTTATGTGGTGTGCTGCATTTAAACGCCGAATGCATCCATGGCCGCGCAGAAGATTTAGGCCGAATGTCGTCTTTACGGGAACAGCATGACTTTGCGACGGCCCGCGCTGTCGCCCGTATGCGAGAACTCTCTGAATACTGTCTGCCTTTTGTCAAGATAGGGGGATTTTTTGTCGCTCTGAAAGGGCCGGAGCTCAATGAGGAACTAGAAGAGGCAAGGCCTGCAATCCGCACATTGGGTGGAAGAATCAGGGAAGTGGAGGAATACAGCTTACCGGACGGCAGCCGCCGTACCGCGGTTGTGGTGGAAAAAATATCGCAAACGCCGACAAAATATCCCCGCACTCCCGCCAAAATTGCAAAATTGCCGCTTCGATAAATGGACAGGTGTCGAACCTGCCCGTTTTATTGCTGTTTTTAACGATGGAAAAAACTGGAAATATAGGACCTTATATGGTATTCTGTTTTCAGGAGGTTTTCTGCCTGTCTGTTTTTTTGGCTAGGCTGGAAAATCCTACGAGCGGTGGAAACAAAAACAGCGGAGGTTCAATATGTCCAGCATCTTTCAAAAAGAGAAAACCATTAATCAGGTTGTTTTGTTGCCCGCAGCAGAAATTGAACCAAATCCCGCACAACCGCGTACCACGTTTGATTGTTCGGCCTTAAACAGCCTGGCGGATAGTATCCGCCAAAATGGCATTTTACAGCCGCTGACCGTCCGTAAAAATCGTAACGGACGCTATGAACTCATTGCAGGGGAACGCCGCCTGCGCGCCGCTCGAATCGCAGGGCTTTCACAGGTCCCTGCCATCATTTTGCAAACTAACGAGAAAGACTCTGCCGTTCTCGCTCTTCTGGAAAATCTCCAGCGGGAGGACTTGAACTTTTTTGAACAGGCAGCCGCACTTGCTTCCGCGATTGTGGAATGGAACGTCACCCAGGAGGAAGCAGCTCTTCGCTTGTCAATGGCGCAGTCCACCATTGCCAATAAAATCCGGCTTACACGCATTCCCAGGGAGCAGCAGCAGCGGATTCTGGAGGGCGGGCTCACCGAACGCCATGCCCGTGCCCTCTTAAAAATCAGTGATGATGCTAAGCGAGCCGATGTCATTGAAGAGGTCATTGCACGTGGTTACAACGTCAGTCAGACAGAAAAGTTTATTGATGCAGTCTTGGAGAACCATCCGCCAAAGATGCGGATCCCGGTGGTAAAGGACGTCCGCATTTTCCTCAATACCATTAACAAAGCGCTCGCAGTGATGAAAAGCGCGGGTATTCCCGCGGAGAGCGAAAAAAAGGATGAGGGCGCGTACATTGAGTACATTGTCCGAATTCCCAAAACCTAGACAGCCCCCTTCCATATATACTCCCCTGAAAAGGCGGCAGTTGTTTCACGTGAAACAACTGCCGCCTTTTTGTGCCATTTTGTCTTTCTTTTCCGCTTTCCTTATGCTATAATAACAAGGACAGGGACAAAAGTTTCCCTATTTGAACCAGCAGAAAATTTGGGAGAGGTTTCATGGGCAAAGTAGTTGCAATTGCAAATCAAAAAGGCGGCGTGGGCAAAACCACCAGCGCGGTCAATCTCGCGGCAGCCATTGGTGCGCACAAGAAAAAAGTATTGCTTGTGGATATTGACCCGCAAGGAAACGCCACCAGCGGTTTTGGTGTGAGCAAGCGCGACGGCGCCCTTTCTTCCTACGATATGCTTATCGGTGGGGCAAAGGCGGAGGAATGCATCCGCAAGACCAAGTTCAAAGGGGTGGATATCATTCCGGCGAGCATGGAACTCGCCGGCGCAGAGGTTGAACTGGTGGAAATGGCAGACCGTGCCTATCGCTTTAAAAAGGCGATCGCCCCAATCAAAATGAACTACGACTACATCTTTGTGGACTGCCCGCCTTCGCTTGGCTTAATCACCATTAACGCCCTTACCGGGAGCGATACGCTGCTCGTCCCCATCCAATGTGAATATTATGCGCTGGAGGGGCTCTCCCAGTTGATGGCGACGGTGCGGCAGGTCAAACGGCTCTACAACAATATGCTGGATATAGAAGGCGTGTTACTCACCATGTACCAGGGCAGGCTGAACTTGACCCTTCAGGTCGTGGACGAGGTCAAAAAGTTCTTCCCGCAAAAGGTTTATAAAACGGTTATTCCGCGCAATGTCCGTCTCTCCGAGGCGCCCAGCTTTGGCCAACCAGTGCTGTATTACGACAAAGGCTCCAAGGGCACCAAGGCGTATGACGACCTTGCAAAGGAATTTTTAAAGAAAAACAAGAGGTGAATCCATTGGCAAAACAGCGTGGGCTCGGCAAGGGTTTAGAAGCCCTGTTTGCGGATAATAATACCGATGAAACCCAAGGCGCCGTTACCCTGAAGATTGGGGAAATTGAGCCGAACCGGGAACAGCCGCGCAAGCGGTTTGAGGAAGAGGCGCTGACCCAGCTTGCGGAGTCCATCCGCACCCACGGGGTCATCCAGCCGCTGCTTGTGCGTCCGCTTGCGGGTGGAGGGTACCAGCTCGTCGCAGGGGAGCGTCGTTGGCGCGCCGCCCGGATGGCCGGACTCACCGAGGTCCCGGTTGTGGTCAAAGACCTCTCCGAGCAGGAGACCATGGAGATTGCGCTCATTGAAAACCTTCAGAGAGAGGATTTAAACCCTATTGAAGAGGCACTCGGATATCAGGAATTAATGGACGCCTATGGCTTTACCCAGGAACAGGTCGCCAAGCGGGTGGGAAAATCCCGGTCGGCGGTTGCCAACGCGCTGCGGCTCATTGGGCTTCCGGAGGAAATTCGTCCGCTGCTGGAAAACGGCTCCCTTTCCGCCGGGCATGCGCGTGCCTTGCTCGCTTTGGAGGATAAGGCCCAGATGGTGGAAACCGCAAATCTTGCGGTAGATAAGGGCCTTTCGGTCCGGGAGCTGGAAAAACGGGCCAAAACAGCAAAGACTGATCCTAGCACGGCTGGAGAACCCCGCACCGCAAAAAATCCCTTTTCGCGGGACAGTTATTTCGACGAAATGGAACTTGCCCTCAAGGAGGCGCTGCACCGCAAGGTAAAAATTGCTTCCGAAGGGGAAAAAGGTACCCTTCAAATTGAATTTTACAGCAGGGAAGAGCTGCGCGATCTCGCTGCACGCCTTGCAGGAAATGAATAAAGGAGAAGAAGGACATGCTGGACATAAAATTCCTGCGCAATGAACCGGAAACGATTAAGGAAAATATCCGCAAAAAATTCCAGGAGGACAAGCTTCCGCTGGTGGACGAGGTTATTGCGCTTGACCGCGAATTCCGTGAATCCAAAACCCGCTGCGACTATCTCCGCAGCCAGCGCAATTCCATTAGCAAAGAGATTGGCAAGCTGATGGCGCAGGGCAAAAAAGAGGAAGCGGAGGCCGCCAAGGGCCAGGTCAGCACCATGGCGGAGGAGCTTGCCGCGTTGGAAGCCAAAGAGGACAAGCTCACCGCTGAAATCCGCAAGCGGATGCTTGTTATCCCTAACATCATCGATCCGTCGGTTCCCATTGGCAAGGATGACAGCGAAAACGTCGAACTGGAGCGTTTTGGCGAGCCGGTTGTACCGGATTTTGAGGTGCCTTACCACGTGGATATTATGGAAAAGGTGCACGGAATCGACTTAGACAGCGCCCGCAAAACCAGCGGAAATGGTTTTTATTACCTTTGCGGCCCTATTGCGCTGCTGCATTCCGCAATCCTCGCTTATGCCAGAGACTTTATGGTAGACCGCGGCTTTACCTATTACATCCCGCCTTACATGATCCGTAGCAGCGTGGTGGACGGCGTCATGAGCTTCTCTGAAATGGAGAATATGATGTATAAAATTGAGGGAGAGGACCTCTACCTCATCGGCACCAGCGAACATTCGATGATTGGGAAATTCATCGACACCATGCTGGACGAAGCTGAACTCCCGAAAACCTTGACCAGCTATTCGCCCTGCTTCCGCAAGGAGGTCGGTGCCCATGGCATTGAGGAACGCGGCGTTTACCGCATCCACCAGTTTGAAAAGCAGGAAATGATTGTGGTCTGCAAGCCGGAGGAAAGCATGGAGTGGTTTGAAAAGCTCTACCGCTACACGGTGGATTTCTTCCGCTCGTTGGATATTCCGGTTCGTTCGCTGGAATGCTGTTCCGGTGACCTTGCGGATTTGAAGGTCAAGAGCATTGACGTTGAAGCTTGGTCGCCCCGGCAGAAAAAGTATTTTGAGGTCGGGAGCTGCTCCAACCTCGGCGATGCGCAGGCAAGACGGCTTGGAATCCGCATCAAAGGCAAGGATAAGAGCAAATATTTTGCCCATACCCTCAACAATACGGTGGTTGCACCGCCGCGCATGCTCATTGCCTATCTCGAAAACAACCTCAATGAGGACGGCACCATCCGGGTGCCAGAAGCACTTCGTCCTTATATGCGTTGTGATTTGATCAAATAGAAGATGGATAGCGGGTGGGAGCCTCCCACCCGCTTACTCATAACCGAAAATCAGGCTGGAGATGTCATCTGATCGATATCGAGACAGAAGTGCGGTTCCATTTTCGTACAAGTCTATGAAAATTACTCTTCACTTCCACCAAATTGTCCCGAACGGAACTATATCCCGTTTGTTTTGATCTTCAAAGGAGGTCTTTTCCATGTCCATCCTGCCGTTTGGCTTTGAAAAAGAATATAACATTCGTTTTTATGACTGTGATTATAACGGCAATGTTAAAATCGCCGCAGTACTGCGCGCACTGGCGGATATTGCCGAACTGGACT
The DNA here is from genome assembly GCA_003150405.1 of Clostridiales bacterium. GTDB lineage: Bacteria > Bacillota > Clostridia > Oscillospirales > Ruminococcaceae > Metaruminococcus_A. The sequence goes on along the minus strand of QAMM01000010.1, from coordinate 159,491 downwards.
ACGACGCCAGAGGCTACGGGCACGAACTGCTCTGGAAACAGGGGATGGTGTTCCTGCTTTCTGGGGAGAGCATTCGTTTCCATCGCCGTCCCCGCGGCAATGAGACGCTGACCTACGTCACCTGGGAGCGCGGTACCAAGGGGGCGCGTTTTTACCGCTCCTTTGAAGCCTATGATCCCTCCGGTGCGCTCGTGCTTTCGGCGGACAGCGAATGGCTGCTTGCAAATCCGGAAACCCGGCGCATCCTGCGGCCGGACAGCGGCCATTTTGAAATGGACCTGCATCCGGATCGGATGCCCGACGTCCTCCCGGTGGAACGGCTTGCGCGAAAAGCGGCAACCCATCATTTGATGGAACGCCCGGTGCGTTTTTCCGACTTGGACAACAACCGCCATGTGTACAATGCGGTCTACGCTGAAATGACGCTGGATGCGCTTCCGTTTGCGGCCGCAGCAGGGGAAATTCGGGATTTCCGCATCAACTATATTTCAGAAGCGCTGCCCGGGGACGTCCTCAGCCTCTTGGAATGTGAGATAGAGGGATCCACCGTTGTACGCGGCGTCAAATCGGACGGCAGTATCTGCTTTGAATGTGAAATCCGCTGACCTGGGGAAAAAGCCGGAATCAGGCAAGGATTATAGACAAAGCCGAGCCAAAGCGTTATAATAGGTCATACAGACAAATCACCGAATATCAACCAAACAAAACATCACAGGAGGATTTCTTATGATTTACCGCAAACTTGGAAACAGTGATTTAAACTGCTCGGTCATCGGCCTTGGCACCTGGGCCATGGGCGGGGATTCCTACGGCAAGGTGGACGACGATGTATCGGTTAAAACGATTCTTGCGGCTGTTGACGCGGGTATTAACCTGATCGATACAGCACAGCCTTATGGTTGTGGGCATTCCGAAGAGGTTGTCGGCCGCGCGGTTAAGCAGCTGGATCGCTCAAAAATCATTGTTGCAACCAAATTCGGAAGCTATAAATACCCGGAAACCGGTTATTACCGGGACGGTTCGGTGAAAATGCTCCGCAAAGGGCTGGAAGACAGCCTGCGCCATCTCAATACCGATTACATTGACCTGTTCCAGTGCCACTGGCTCTGCACCAATGTGCCGTTTGAAGAAACCTTCACCGAAATTGAAAAAATGCGGCAGGAGGGTAAAATCCGGGTGGTCGGCGTCTCCAATTTCACCCCGGAGCAGATGGATGAAGCCAACCAGTACTGCAAGATTTCTTCGCTTCAGCCACCCTATTCACTGTTGGACCGCGGGTTTGAAACCGAGCTGGAGGGCTACTGCTTAAAAAACAACATCGGCGTCCTTTCCTACGGCTCTATCGGCGCGGGCGTGCTGACCGGTAAATACAAAGAGCGCCCGGTTTTCCCAAAAGGGGATACCCGCAATGACAGCGGCTTTTATAAAAACTGCTATTCGGAGGAGAACTGGCCGCATACCGCTGCGCTGGTGGATGTCCTCCGCGAGGTCGCTGAGGCGCGCGGCGTTCCTACGGTGCATGCTGCCATCAACTGGGTGCTTGCAAATCCGAGCATGACGGTTGCGCTGGTCGGCGCCAAAACACCGGAGCAGGTGCGGATGAACGCAGCTGCCGGTTCTTGGGAACTGACCGCAGAAGAGAAAGCGAAAATTGACAAAGCGGCGGAATTTTTTGCTGCAAAGTAACGGCTCAGAACCTGCTGTTCGAAAATAAAGCAGAAACATCCTGATTTATAATATAATCAGGATGTTTCTGCTTACGGGCAGTACCAACTACAGTATAATTTATCGGGAAACAATTGGAATAATCTTTCGTAAAAAGAAAGAAGAAGCTATATTATGAAAAAGAAGCTGTTTCTATTAGTACATGATTATTGGCACTACAAGGATTCGATCGAACCATTGGTTCAGCTTTTGGCTTCTGAAAATCTTGATATTACATTCACCCGCAATCCAAAAGAATATTTGGGTGCTCAATATGATCTGTTTCTTTCCTTTAAGGATCCGATTGAGAATGATCAGATCCCAACGCCTGTATGGTGCGATGATGAATGGACCACGAAATTTTTGAATGATGTGAAAAATGGTATGGGAACGGTATTGTTGCATGCGGCCCTTACCGATTTACCAAGCGGTCATAAGATATTAAATGATGGTATCAGGAGTACCTTTATCACCCATCCGGAGCAGTGCAAAGTGACGTTTCTTCCGGTTGTACCGCATCCGGTGCTAGAAGGTGTCCATGAATTCGAGTTCCCTGAAAAGGACGAACATTATGTGATGGAGATGCTTCCGGGAGTAGACACAACCATCATTGCAGAAACAGCATCTGTAAATGGAAGACAGCCGGGAGTATGGGTACATACCTACGGCGCCGGTAAGATTTGCTGTATTACTCCGGGGCATTCGACGTCTAATTTAACCTGTGAACCGTTTGTAAAATTGGTGAAGAATGCAGTGAATTGGGTGGAATCCTGAGTGTTTGAAACAGGTTTGCTACACAAACTCCCCGGATGCTTATTTCAGCGTCCGGGGAGTTTGTGTTTCTCAGTCTCAGTCAGTAAAACTTGTCTCTGCGGACAAGTTGGTCAGCTATGAGGTCTCTAATTGTAATGATGAGAATTTACTGTTTTTACGAAAATGTGCTGCAAAGAATTGGAACAAGAGGAGCGGCAACCTATAGCGTCCAATTTAAAAGGTTCACATCGAAATCAGAGGTGCTAGAGGAGAGAGGTGAAAGAAATCGGCGTTGCTTTTTCCTTCTTTTTTGCCCACTCCTCCCGGTCCAGAGAATAAAGTGCGGCGTCATGCGGTTCACCGGTGTTCAGTTGCCCGCCGTTCGGCTCAATTTTGACAAAACGCATTCCGGCCTTGCGCATCACTGCGCCGGACGCCGGATTATCGGGATGATGCCGCGCCCGAATGGATGAAAGTGTTGTTTTGGAGAAAAGATAATCAATGACGGCGCGTGCGGCTTCGGTCACAATGCCTTGCCCCCAATAAGCGCGTCCAAGGCAGTAGCCAAGCTCAGCCCAATCCCTGCCGCTTTCTACTACCGCAATATTTCCAACCAGCCCGCCGGTTTCCTTCCAAACAATTCCCCAGTGGCAGCGCCCGGAGCCCCGGTAGTCTTTCTGCCAGGAATTTATAACGGCCTTTGTAACCTCCACGGTCTGGTGCGGTCTCCAGCTCAGAAAACGGGTGACTTCCGGATCTGCCGCCCAATTTTGAAAGATGTCCTCCGCGTCCTGTAAAACAAACGGCCGAAGGATAAGCCGTTTTGTCTCAAGATGTATGGTGTTTCGTTTCATGGAATTGCTCCTTTGTTGCAAACTGCAGTGCGGCGTTTTTACCACTATAACATGCAATTTCGTGCCGGGCAACCATGTGTTTTTCCAAAAAGAAAAACAAGGGGATTCCCTATTGCATGCGGGTTTGCCGGATGATGTCGAAAAGCGACCAAATTCCACCCGTATATGCCGGTATTTTCCTACACATTCACCATTGCATTCCCGGGTAGAAAGTGATAAAATAGTTAAAATTTTAATCGTGATGTGACTGTAACAAGAGAGGATGTGCGGACATGCTGGAAACAAGGTATGAAAACAAGTTTGTCAAAGAGGGGCTTACCTTTGATGACGTACTGCTGATTCCCGCCAAAAGCGATGTGCTGCCGGGCGAGGTTAAACTGGGCTCCAGACTGGCCAAAGACATTATGCTGAACACACCGCTGCTCACTGCGGCGATGGATACCGTTACCGAAACCAAGATGGCCATTGCCATTGCCCGTGAAGGCGGCATTGGCGTCATCCACAAAAATATGTCAATTGAGGCGCAGGCAGAGGAAGTGGATAAGGTCAAGCGTTCGGAAAATGGGGTTATTGTCAACCCGTTTTCGCTCGGGCCGGATCATCTGGTCACCGACGCAAACGAACTTATGGGCAAATTCAAGATTTCCGGTGTGCCGATTGTGGAAAACGGCAAGCTGGTTGGAATCCTCACCAACCGCGACCTGCGGTTCCTCACTGATTTCAACATTAAAATCAAAGAGGTTATGACCAAAGACCATCTCGTCACTGCCCCGGTTGGGACAACGCTGCAGCAGGCACAGGAAATTTTGCGCCAGCACAAAATTGAGAAGCTGCCGCTGATTGATGATAATGGTGTGCTCAAGGGTCTTATCACCATTAAGGATATTGAAAAAGCCGTTCAGTTCCCGCATTCCGCCCGCGATAAAAGCGGCCGCCTGCTCTGCGCTGCGGCCATTGGCGTAACCGGTGATGTATTGGAACGCGCAGGCGCGCTGGTCAACGCGCAGGTCGATGCACTGGTGCTCGATTCCGCACATGGGCACAGCCAGGGCATCCTTGATTGCGTTCGCAAGGTCAAAAAGGCATTCCCGGACGTGGCCCTCATTGCAGGCAACATTGCCACTGCGGCAGCGGCGGAAAAACTCATTGAAGCAGGCGCCGACTGCCTCAAGGTCGGCATTGGGCCGGGCTCCATCTGCACCACCCGTGTGGTTGCCGGCATTGGCGTCCCGCAGATCACCGCCGTGTATGATGTTGCCTGCGTTGCACAGAAATATGATATCCCGGTGATTGCAGACGGCGGCATTAAATATTCCGGCGACATTGTCAAAGCGCTGGCTGCTGGTGCTTCCACCGTCATGCTCGGCTCCCTTCTTGCGGGCTGCGAAGAGGCCCCGGGTGAGAGCGAGATTTATCAGGGCCGCCAGTTCAAGGTGTACCGTGGTATGGGGAGCCTTGCTGCGATGGCCAAAGGTTCCAAGGACCGCTACTTCCAGCAGAACAACCAGAAATTGGTTCCAGAAGGCGTTGAAGGCCGCGTCCCGTTCAAAGGCGCATTGTCTGACACCGTTTACCAGTTGGTTGGTGGCATTCGTTCCGGTATGGGCTACTGCGGTTGTGAGACCATTCAGGATCTTCATGAGAAGGCGCAGTTTGTCAAAATTACTGGCGCTGGTCTCAAGGAGAGCCATCCGCACGATATTTACATCACCAAAGAGGCGCCGAATTACAGCGCGTCGAACATCTAATGAAATTACGATTTGTATAACAAAAGAGCGGGGAAACACCTGCTCTTTTGTTATATGGCAAACGATTTATACTTTTTGTAATAAAGAGGGGCGTTCGCAGCATAAAAATGGTACTGGGGAGGGAGCACCATGTCCATCGCGTTTGTTTCATTTCTGCTGGTTCTTGCGCTTGCGCTGGTTTCCGTTTATTTGTTGGGCAGGTACCGGCAAAAAAGGTGGCTGCTGCCGCTTGCATTTTATTGGGCAGGGCTTTTTCTTTGCATGACTGCAAAGTACGCGGTCGAGGGGCCGTTGTTCGGAATGCTGCTTTTGGCCGCATGCAGCTTTTGCTATTTGTTGGGCGTTGTTTCCTATTTGTTGGTTGGGATTGTCTCATTGGTAAGGTGGTGCTGTAAAAGAGGCAGGGGAGAAAGGGCCGCGCAGAAAAAAATTGCTCTGAAAAGTGCCGCAGTCAATCTGTGCAGCATTGGCCTGGTGGTTGTTCTTGCGCTGCTGCCGGCGTTTACCTGCCGGGAACGCTATTTTATCTGGCAGGGGCTTTACCAGCGCACAGCCGACGAGATTTTCTCTCAGATAGACGCGGGCAACCTGGAAAATGGTTATTATAGCATCCGTTATCCCAGCTTTGGAACCATTGACGAGCAGGCTGCTGAACCATTTCGCCGAGACGCCCAATTTTTATTTTTGCAGACAGGCATCAATGAAATCATCGTCTCAAAGGATGCGGTGCACTTCTCCTTTGGCGCGACCCTTCAAATGGAGGATGGCATCGCCATTACCCGCAACGGGAAACAATTTAACACTTCTGGGGAAGAGAACTGGTATGAACCCATTGAAGAAAATGTGTATTATTATTGGGGAGAACCGTAAAACCAAATGATAATACAAATGGTATATTAAAATATCGATTATACCATTTTTAAATTACGAATTGTATTATATATGAATAATATACAAAATAGAAAGTGGTTATCAACGCAAAACAAAAACAAAACGTATAATTCGTTTGATATATACAAATAGATATATATGCAAAAAAGCTCCTGTATTTCACAGGAGCTTTTTTGAGGTATCAAGCTTATAAAGAGAAATCCGCAGCAGCGAGGCAGGCTTTGACCGACTGTTTGCCTTCTTCGGTGATGGGCAACAGCGGCAGACGCGGCGCGCCGCCGTGAAAGCCGTTCAAATCCATAGCGTATTTGACGCCTGCAACGCCGTACTTGCCGGAGACGCCAAGATTCGCCCGGATGATTTCCCGGTTGAGTGCCGCCGCCTTTGCAAGATCGCCCGCCATGAAGTAATCATACAAACGGCAGACCACCTCCGGCATGCTGTTTGCCAGCGAGATTACACCGCCGATGCCGCCGTTTAACAGACAGCTTAAGAAGGTGTTTGCCGAGCCGGAGAGCACCTGGAAGTCCTTCGGGACACTCAGCGCAATCTTCTCGACGTTGCCGCTGGAGGAATCCTTAATGCCGACAATGTTCGGGTGTTTTGCGCATTCCTTGATGACGTTCAGGCTCAGGGTGATGCCGCCGCAGAACTGCGGGGCGTTGTAGAGCATGCAGGGAGTGTCCACTGCAGAAGCGACGTCGGTGAAGTACTTGATGAGCACCTCATCCTTCATCATGCTTTTGAAGTAGCAGGGGGAGAGCAGGGTGATGTAATCCGCACCCAGCTTTTCCATCTCCTTTGCAAAAGCGATGGTTTCCATGGTGGATTCAAAGATGGAACCTGCCATCACAATCTGTTCCGGCGCCTTGTTCTCGATAATGACCTTCGCCACCTCGATTTTTTCCTCATTGGTCAGCGCCTTGTTCTCGCCGTTGGAACCCAGCGCCAGGTAGCCGTGAATCGGGGAAGCGGCATACTTCTGCACGTTTTCCCGGAGCGCCTCCAGGTCGAGAGCCCCGTCGTCGCGGAAGCAGGTGGTAATCGGCGAAAATACGCCGGTGCAAATTTTGTTCATGAGCCCATCCCTTTCTTACAGCGCTTTGTAGAGTTCCGCAACCTTTGCCGCGATCTTTTTCGCGGAGAGGCCGTAGAAATCCAGCACTTCGTCATAGGGGCCAACCTCTTTGGAGCCTTCCGGAATTCCCAGACGGTAAAGCGGTTTGTCCGAACGGATGGAGCAGATGGTTTCCGCCACCGCAGTGCCAAGACCGCCGCAGTCGCAGTGCTCTTCGACCGATACCAGCATCTTGGTCTTAGCGTAGAGCGCTTTGACCGCTTCGGTATCAAGCGGCTTGACGGTCATAAAGTCCGCTACGGTTGCGCCAATGCCTTGTTCTTTCAAAAGGGCAGCTGCTTCGCGTGCTTCGTTCATCAGGGTGCCGGAGACCAGCAGGGCAACATCGTCGCCGCCTTCAAAAATCTCCGCCTTGCCCGGGGTAAAGCTGCGGGTAGCCGGATCGGCAATGTCCTCACGCGCCTGGCGCGGCATGCGGATGTAAACCGGTCCCTCAATCTCCACCGCTTTGCGGAGCGCCTGCTCCACCTCATACCCGTCGCAGGGAGTGAAGATGGTCAGGTGCGGGATGGTGCGCATCACCGCAATGTCCTCCAGCGTCTCATGGGTTGAGCCGAGGGTGGAGTAGGCAAGGCCGCCGCCGGAGCCTACAATTTTTACGTTCATGTTGACATAGCCCATGTCGTCGCGCACCTGCTCATAGCAGCGCATGGTGACAAACGGGTTGATCGCGACGACAACCGGGATGAATCCCTGCTGGGAAAGGCCGGCCGCCACGCCAATGGCGTTCTGCTCGGAGATGCCCATTTCCACATAGCGCTCCGGGAACGCTTCAACGAAGGACCACATGCCGCCGCCCTTTGCGGAGTCGCACGAAACGCCGACGACCTTTGGGTTTTCCTTGCCAATTGCAAGCAGGGTCTGTTCAAATACCTTTCTTGGATCTTGCTTTGCCATTATTTCGCCGCCTCCTTTGCTTTCAATGCTGCATCCATTGCGTCAAGCTCGGCAAGCGCTTTTTCCTGCTCTTCCTTGCCCGGGTGCCAATGGTGGTAGTCAATGTTGTTTTCCATAAAGGAGATGCCGCGGCCCTTGTGGGTCTTGGCGACGATGAGGCTCGGCTTGCCCTGTTCAAACGGAGCGGCGTTGAGCGCGTCGTAAATTTCCTTCAGGTTGTGGCCGTCAATGGATTTGACCGCCCAGCCAAAGCCGGCATAGCGGTCCTCAAACGGCGCCGGGCGCAGAACCTGCGCGGTGGTGCCGTTGATCTGCAGGCCGTTTTCGTCAATGATGGCAACGAGGTTGTCGAGCTTGTTGTGCGCCGCGTAAGCCGCCGCCTCCCAAACCGAACCTTCGCCGTGTTCGCCGTCGCCCATCAAAACGTAGGTCATGTAGTCCTTGCCCTGCATCTTGGCGGCTTTGGCGAGCCCGCAGCCAATCGGCAGGCCGTGGCCCAGAGAACCGGTGGAGAACTGCACCCCTTTGAGCTTGGTCATGTCCGGATGTCCCGGAACCGGGGAACCGAGCTTGTTGTAGGTGGAAAGCACCTCTTTGTCGATGATCCCTTTTTCCGCCAGCGCCGCATACAGTGCGAGGCACTTGTGGCCGGCAGAGAGCAGGAATTTGTCGCAGTCTGGGCCAGTGGGGTCGTCCATGTCGATCTTCATGACGTTCATGTAGAGCACGGCCAGAATGTCGGTGCAGGAAAGCGCCGGGCCGCCGTGACCCTCGCCGTTGTGGATGATGGTCTCGCAGATCATCCGGCGCATGTTGTAGGCATGGCGCTCCAAAGCCAGCTCGTCAAACGGCTTGTTAGTTGGCATGGAGCTTCACCTCCATGGTTCCGGCCTCAATTTGTTTGAACTTGGCAATTTTTTTGCTGGAAGGACTCTCTTTAAAGGTCAGGCTCAGCCAGGTGCGGACCAGGGTCAGCGCAGTTGCTTTGCCAATGACCAGCGCGCCCATGCACATGCAGTTGCAGTCGTTGGAGAGGATGGAGCGCTCGGTGGAGTAAATGTCGTGGCAGACCGCCGCGTAAACGCCGTTTACCTTGTTGGCGGAAATGGCCATGCCAATGCCGGTGCCGCAGATGAGGATGGCGCGGTCCGCCTCGCCGTCTGCAACCGCCTTTGCAACCGGATAAGCAACATCCGGGTAATCGTAGGGTTCGTCTGGGGACTGTACGCCGAAGTCCTTGACCTCGTGCCCCAGTTTTTTGATTTCTTCGATGACCGCGTTTTTCAGGTCAATCGCGAGATTGTCGCATCCAATGGAAATTACCATGGTGGTTCCTCCTTCAGTGTGTTTGATTGTGGTTGTTTATGTAAAACCGTTTCCGGTTTTAGTTGGGTATCAGTGCCCTTTATTCAGGTGGTACGCGCGGAAGTCACTGCGAAAGTACCAAAAAGAAAGGGCTGATTTTTTCAGCGATGACAGCACGCAGACGGCGTTTGGACGAGCGCCGGTTTCTTCCACAGCGCAAAGCCAAAATGATTTTTCAGAGCAGTATACGGGTTCCAAGCCCGAAAGGCCGCCTGTAGCCGATGCGGTTCTGCCGCTGAACGGGGGAGGGCTACAGGATGAGTTGCATATCGTGCTCCGCATGTTCAAAGCCCAGCTTTTCATAGAGCGGTTTGCCTTGTTTGGTATAATCCAGTGTGATGATCCCCGCGCCCGCCGCCTTTGCCTCCTGTAAGAGCTGTCTTACAACCGCCTCGGCAAGCCCTTTGCGGCGGAACGCCGGCCGGGTATTGACGTTGAACAGGTGCCCAATCCTGCCGCCTGGGTTCGCGGCTGTTGGGTAGCTCTCGTAAAGGTTGAGCATGGCGCAGGCGGCAATACAGCCGTTCTCCTCCGCAATTACGCTGATGAGACGTCCGTCCGCCGTGTGCAGCCGGATGTATTCCCTCAGGCGTTTGTGCAAAGCGTCTGGAAACGCCTGCCGTAAATCCTCCGTTAAAAAGCGAACGCGATTTTCAAACAGTGCATCCGTATCGTTTTCGGTTGCTCGCCGGATCTGCATTTCGCTGCTCCTTTCCCAAATGCGGGACAATTGAGAATCCCGCTGGAGTTTGTGCTCGGGGGAAGCGCCTTTTCCTTAAGGCTACTTCGCCCGCTTAAGCCCCTCCAGCGCCAGCACAACGTTGCCGAGCACCGGGCAGTCCGGCTTGACGGTGAATTCATAGCCAGGGAAGAGCTTGTGCTTAATCTGCAAAAAGGCGTCGTCCACCATGCCGCCGGTGAGCTTGATGGTTTTGTTCAGGGTGAGGAATTCCTCGGCAAGCGCAATGGTCTCCTGAATCGGCTGATGGATGCCGAGGAAAATTGCCGCCAGAAAATCCTTGCGGGTTGCCTGCAAGGTCAGCCCCGTGAAGGCGCCGCGCTTCGGTTCCAGGCTCTGCCGGTCGCCCGCGATGTAGGGGAGGAAGCCGACCTCGGTGGTGTTCAGATTGTGGGCAATAACGTCCGGCATCTCTTTGTCAAAAAAGGTGCGGGCGTCCATATCCTTGTAAAATTCCTCGCGGAACCAGTCAAGGGCAAAACCGCTTGCCGTGATGGCGAAAATCTGCCACAGGCCCGGCGTTGCGGAACAGCGCAGGTAATACTTGTCGTTGACCTTCGGCGTGTCTGAGAGGATGGAAACCATTTCACTGCTGCCGGAGATGTTTAAAATCTCGCCGGATTTGGTGTTCCCGGCGCCCACCTGTGCGGTCGCCGCGTCGTTGCCGCCAAGCGCAACCGGAATGCCTGCCTTCAGCCCGCAGGCTTCTGCCACTTTAGGCTTGAGGTTTCCTGCAACGGTGCCCGCCTCCATGATGGGCGGCAGCTTTTCCATCGGGATGCCGAAGGTGCCGCAGATCTCCTCCGACCAGCCTTTTCCGGTGACCGTCTCATACATGCCGGTCATCGAAGCGTTGGTCGGGTCGGTTGCCCAGACGCCGGTCAGCCGTTTATAGATGTATGTATTTAGGTGGCCGAGCTTGACTGCGGGCTCAAAAACGTCGGGCCGGTTTTCCTTCATCCAAAGCACCGAAGTCACCGAAGCGCCGCCGGTAAACGGCTGGATGCCGGTGATGCTCTGGAATTTTTCCTTGCCCATCACCCGAAGGATTTCCTGGGTCTGCTCCTTGCTGCGCCGGTCGAGGTGGGTGAGCACCGGGTGCAGGGCGTTGCCCTCGGCGTCCATAAAGGTCATGGAAGGGGAGAAGGTGTCAAACCCGATGAGCTCGATTTCCTCCGCGTGCTTCCCGAGCTTGCGGATGCCTTCGAGCATTGCGTCAAACAGCACGTCGCCGTCCAGCTCAATCCAGTCACCGTTGGTCACCCGGAGCTGGTAGGACACTTTGGCGGAATCCAGAATGTTGAGCTGATCGTCCACCACCGAAAGCTTGACCGAGGAGGTTCCAAAATCGACGGATAATACTTTCATAGCTGCACTCCTTTTTGTGTTGGTTCGTATTTGTAATAGAATCAAGTTTGGTATGCTGTCTGGGTTGCCGTCTGCTGAATTCGGACGGCAGGCAGTTGCTCAGCACGGGCGCCGGGCAAACGCATATATGAAATGTAACGCGCCGCGTAAAAATGCGTGCGCTTCGAAAAAAGCAGAAGCGGCTTTTTGGGGCTTTCATCCGCCGCCCCGTTCTTACTATATTCCCTTGTTGAATTCCAGCTTGATTTTAAATTTGTCCCCGCGAAAGACCACCACCGAGCACTCGATGGGCCGGTCGCCGTGGGTATACATAGTGGTGTTGAGCAGCAACAGTGGAAAAGCCGGTTTGACCTCTAAAAGCTCCGCTTCCTCCAGCGAAGCGGTGGTGGATTCCAGCGTTTCGCACCGCCGGACAATTTCATAGTGGTAGGTTTGTTCCATAATGTCGCAGAGCTGGTTGTGCTCAAAGTCCTGCATTTCCAAGTCGCTGCACAGGCTGAGCGGGATATAGGAGGTGTGGATGGAGAGCGGCTCGCCTTTGACAAACCGCAGCCGCTTGATGGTGTAAACATCCTCTCCAGCTTTGACGCCGATCCGTCTTGCGATTTTGGAGGGGCAGGAAACAATCCCGATGTTGATGACCCTGGTGGTGGTTTCGTAGCCCATCTGCTCGAGCTGCTGGGTAATTCCCATTTGGGAGAGGGGGCGACTTACAATCTTGGGCTCCGCCACAAAGGTGCCTTTGCCCGGTACCCGGTATAAAAGGCCCGCGTCCACCAGCCGGGTCAGCACGGCGCGCACCGTCATCCGGCTGATGCCGTACCGGCGGCTGAGCTCGTTTTCCGACGGGATGCAGGAGTGCACCGGCCATTCCTCGTTGTCAAGCTGCTCCCGCAAAAGTTCTTCAAACTGCAAATGAAGCGGCTGCGGGCTCTGGCGGTCCAAACTTCCAGTCATCTGCATCCTCCTTTCCACCTCCGCACCCCAGCTCTCGGCTGGATGGGCATTTGTCTCCGCGCCGTCAGTCATCTCATACGGTAATGCGGCAGGCATGTTGCTTGGTCAAATCATATACGGCAAAAACATGGAATTGGTTGGTTTTATGTCTAACAGGTATATACAAGTTTGTACCAATAGAATAGCACAGACGGAAAGGGATGTCAACGGGAAAATCCAGAACGAACCGTATAATTATGAGAGGGCAATAGCGGAAGCGTTATAAGGGAGAATCGGCGGTATTCCGGTCTGTCCCGAATGGGCGTTGCAGCGGTATGTAACAATAAGCGCCCCGCAGGGTAGAGAGTCCTGCGGGGCGCTTACCATTATGAGGAGGCAAAACCATGCTATTCTCGCTGTGTCTGGGCGGAAAACGGAAAATAAATTCTATGTTCACTGTTATAATATGCAGATGCGGAAAAATGGTGCAAATGCAGTGTCGGCGGCACAAGAAATGCGAAATTCGTTTCGCTGTGCTTCCATCCTGTTTCGGCATGTGTTAAAATAGAAACAATCATGAAGGCGCAGGGGAGCATCGGCCGTCTGGCAGAAAAATCCCCGGGCGCCAAAAGGACGCCAGGGGATGGATGCTGAAATTATTCTCCGCCTTCCAACGCGCGTTCAAGCCAGATGCTCGCAATGTCCAGCGCCTGATACAAGCCCTTTTTCTCGGCTTTTTTGACCACGATATCCATTGGGTTAATGGTAGTGTCGGTGTGCATGAGCTGGACGGTTACGTTATCCGCTAGGTCGAGGTCGCCCTCTTTGGTGTGGGACTGTACGTTCAGCATGACAACGTAATCATCCCCCATCGAGCCGTAGTAGATGGTATCCCCTTTGCGGACCAGAGGTTTTCCTTTATAAGTAAAAAATGCAGATTGCTGTTCAGCCATAATCTTCCTCCTTTTCATTCAATCCAAACGCCGGGTTTTTTGGGAACACGCCCGGTTCAGCTTCATCCATTCATAAAGCCAACTTATCCAGTATTGATAGTTTATTATACCATTATTAAAAGGTGTTGTAAACCGTCATACGGAAGAAACACAAAGTTTGCAGCTGTTTTTGTCGCTTTCCGGCGGGAAGCCCATAGAAACTTATGCTTTCCACCAAAGGCAGGCGTTTTCCGGGCGAGACGGCGTTTACAGCCTGTCTGGTCTTTCTGCGGATGTCTGGCCGTATATTAGTAAAGATCTCTACCAGTTTAACAAATGTGAGGTGCGTGTTATGTCAATCCCTGTCATTTGGGCCAGTCCCAATTCCGATGGTTTAACCGCCGCATGTAAGGACGCTGCCGTTGCCGGTATCCTTGAGGCGGGCCGGGAAGCCGAGCCCATCCAGCTGAATTCGCTGGAAATCCAGCGCTGCCGGGTCTGCGGCAGCAGCTACGGCGACTGCAAGGAAAAAGGAAGCTGCGTCATCAACGACGATCTCGCCGCCGTCTATGAAAAAATGATCGCGGCCGAAGCTGTCGTCTTTATCACCCCAGTCTACTGGCACGACCTTTCCGAGCCTCTGAAGGCGCTGATGGACCGCATCCGCCGGATGGAAACCGTACACAACCACGCCCTGAAGGAAAAGCCCTGCATTTTTGTCGCGGCGGCGGGCGGCTCCGGCCGCGGCACCTCCTACTGCATGCTCAACATGGAGGAGATTTGCAGCCACATCGGCATGGTAGCACGCGACCGCCTGCCCATCACCCGGTTTTCACGCGGCTATATGCTGGAGGCTATTCGCGCTTCAGCAAAACACCTCTGCGAAAAGCTGTAAGCCCAACAAACCAAAAGCCGCCCATGAGGGGCGGCTTTTTATTGGTTCTCCTTCGGTGGATACGGTTCTCTTGTGTCGGATAAGTCCGTGAGGTAATCAACACAAACTTGATAACACTTTGCAGATATCAAAATCCTTTTTGCTGTAGGAAATGCATCGCCAATTCGGAGCTCATAGTATGTAAATAAGAGTTGATTGAGATATTAAACAGGGCTATTGATGGAATCAAACGATACACGGATGGGAAACTGGTATGGTTCCACAGAAATATGCAGCTCTTCACCCTGTCCGTTTTCAAAAGCAACGCTATAACAGCCCATACCCGGTACAAATTCAGCGCTTTTGTAAAAGGTGAATCCTTTATCAATATGATGAGTCCAGACGTGGATATGCGCGATATGAATTGCCAATGGTTTTTGTATCCATCCAAACGCTATAGAAATAGCGATAAGCATTACCGAAGCGGCAACCGAAAAAAGAAAGACCTTTGTATTAGGTTTCATCTTTCTTTCACCTGCTAAAAGAGATAAAAGTCAACTGCGTTATAACCGCTGGTGGATAGTATGGTCAGCAAAGCGTAGTCTTTTCTTGGATTGGTATGCCCTGACAGTTTAAAGTCTTTGCCGGCCGAATCATAAGCGGTTATAATCATGGCGTGTTCGCTATACCATTTGTGGGCATAATCTCTGGCTGCTAAAGGATTATAAGTAGCGTAAGGAGTTGCCACGGAATTATTCAAGCTCTCAAAAAAGGCCGTTGAACGCTCACTACCACAATTCCTAACGTAGCGCATCATAAAAGACAACATGAGGCTTTGGAGTTATTGAGCAAATCATTTTCGTTTGCAACGATTCCGCGTTCCTTTATATATGCCTGTACATTATGGATAAATTTTAACATAAACATCAAATGTATACAAATACTTTTTAGTAATAGGAAAATTTTACAGGTTTGGTTACGGTATGTAACTATTATAATCTGTGCTTAAAAACAAAAAACGTGTGCAACTTGCACACGTTTTTTACCGAATCGGCCCATGCTTTACTTGTAAATCAAGCCCCGTCATATTCTGTTCCAGCGCTTCCAGCGTTGCGCGGTCTTGACGGTTGACGAGATAGGTATCTGAATCGAGGAATCCAGCTTTTTAATCTGGTTCAGAAACCGCTAACGAGCGCATCTGCGCCGGCATGGGGAGAAAAAACTGCGGGAAATCCGGCAGTCGGTTCTCGGGCGGAGGAGAGCGGATGCTCCAGTGGCGCCGGAGGGGTTCGGTAAAATCGCAGAAACGGAAAAAGCGGGTTGTTTTGCGCTGAACGTCAGGATTTCAAATACCACAAATCGGGCGGAAACTGTTCGCCCGCATGGCGGCCGCAGGCCCTTACCGCGCCCGTTTAAGACAATCCGTACCAGTATGATAAATTATTGGCAATATCCCTTTACAAGCCCTAAAAAACGTGATAAAATTTAAATCGACATAACATGCCCTGGCATATTCCGTGCCGGGGCTTGTGTTGAGAAAACAAACAGGAGGAAACAAAATGGCAAGAAAGATGAAAAGCATGGACGGCAATACCGCTGCCGCTCATGTCGCTTATGCATTCACAGAAGTTGCCGCCATTTACCCCATCACGCCGTCCAGCCCGATGGCTGACAGCGTTGACCAGTGGAGTGCAGTTGGTACCAAAAATATTTTCGGCACCCAGGTAAATGTTATTGAGATGCAGTCTGAGGCAGGTGCGGCGGGCGCCGTGCACGGCAGCCTTGCAGCCGGTGCGCTGACCACCACCTTTACCGCTTCCCAGGGCCTTCTTCTCATGATTCCGAATATGTATAAGATTGCTGGTGAGCTTCTGCCGAGCGTTTTCCACGTTTCGGCCCGTACCGTTGCAAGCCATGCGCTGAACATTTTCGGTGACCATTCGGACGTTTACGCCTGCCGTCAGACCGGTTTCGCCATGCTGGCTGAGACCAACCCGCAGGAGGTCATGGACCTTTCTGCTGTTGCCCATCTGGCAACCATTAAGGGCCGCGTACCGTTCATCAACTTCTTTGACGGTTTCCGCACCTCCCACGAGATCCAGAAGATCGAGACCTGGGATTACGACGATCTCGCCGAAATGGCGGATTGGGATGCCATCAAAGCGTTCCGTGACCATGCACTGAATCCGGAGCATCCGGCAACTCGTGGTTCTCACCAGAACGGCGATATCTTCTTCCAGAACCGTGAAGCCTGCAACAAGTACTACGATGCACTTCCGGCGATTGTCGAAGAGTACATGGACAAGGTCAATGAAAAAATTGGCACCAATTATAAACTTTTCAACTACTACGGCGCACCGGATGCCGAGCGTGTTATCATTGCAATGGGCTCCATCTGCGACGTTGCAGAAGAGGTGATTGACTACCTCACCGCAAAGGGCGAAAAAGTCGGCCTCGTAAAGGTTCGCCTCTACCGTCCGTTTGTTCCGGCCAAGCTGCTTGAGGCCATTCCGGCAACTGCAAAACACATTGCCGTCCTCGACCGCACCAAAGAGCCGGGCGCTCTGGGCGAGCCGCTCTTCCTCGACGTTGTCACCGCTCTTCGTGAAGCCGGCAACAACGCAAACGTCATTGGCGGCCGTTATGGCCTCGGTTCCAAAGACACCCCGCCGTCCAGCGTATTTGCTGTGTTCGACGAGCTGGCGAAAGCAGAGCCGAAACCGCGCTTCACTCTTGGGATCAACGACGACGTTACATACCTCTCGCTGGAGGAAAAACCGTCTCCGAACACCGCTGCAGAAGGCACCACCGAATGTAAGTTCTGGGGTCTCGGCGGCGACGGTACCGTTGGCGCGAACAAGAACTCCACCAAGATCATTGGCGACCATACCGACAAGTACATTCAGGCGTACTTCCAGTATGACTCCAAAAAGACGGGCGGTATTACCGTTTCCCATCTGCGCTTTGGCGACAAGCCGATTAAGAGCCCTTACTATATCAACAAAGCGGACTTTGTTGCCTGCCATAACCCGTCTTACGTTATCAAAGGCTTTAAGATGGTCAACGACGTAAAACCGGGCGGTATCTTCATGATCAACTGCCAGTGGAGCGACGAAGAGCTGGATCACCACATGCCTGCGGAAGCAAAACGCTACATTGCGCAGAACAACATTCAGCTCTACACCATCAACGCAATTGACAAGGCCATTGAGATTGGCATGGGCAAACGCACCAACACCATTCTCCAGTCTGCATTCTTTGCGCTTGCAAACATTATGCCGGCAGAAGACGCCATCAAGTACATGAAAGAGGCAGCGAAGAAGTCCTACTCCAAGAAGGGCGACGCTGTTGTCGAAATGAACTACAAGGCAATTGACGCCGGTAAGGATGCGCTTCATAAAGTTGAAATCCCGGCTTCTTGGGCGGATGCCAAGGACGTTGCAGAAGATGTTCAGCTCGCTGGCAATCCGGCAACCGTTAAAATGGTCAAAGAGATCATGGAGCCGGTTTCCAAAATGGACGGCGACAGCCTGCCGGTATCTGCGTTCGTTGACCACGTTGACGGCCAGTTTGAGCAGGGCGCTTCCGCTTACGAAAAACGCGGCGTTGCCGTTACGGTACCGGAATGGAATCCGGAGACCTGTATCCAGTGCAACCAGTGCGCTTATGTCTGCCCGCATGCGACCATCCGTCCGTTTGCGCTGACTGCTGACGAAGTTGCAAAAGCTCCGTCCAGCATCAAGACCAAACAGATGATTGGCAAAGGCTGCGAAAATTACCAGTTCGCAATGACCGTTTCCCCGCTGGACTGCATGGGTTGCGGCGTTTGCGTCAACGTATGTCCGACCGCTGCAAAGGGCACCCTCAAAATGGTTGCTCAGGAGAGCCAGCTCGATCAGCAGCCGGTATTCGACTACTGTGTGGAGAATATTCGCAAGAAAGACGGCATGATGCCGGAAACCACCGTCAAGGGTTCCCAGTTCAATCAGCCGCTGCTTGAGTTCTCCGGTTCCTGCGCTGGTTGTGCAGAGACCAGCTATGCGCGTCTCATCACCCAGCTCTTCGGCGAGCGGATGTTTATCTCCAACGCAACCGGTTGTTCCTCCATCTGGGGCGGCCCGGCTGCTACCTCTCCGTACACCACCAACAAAGCGAGCGGCCACGGCCCGGCTTGGGCAAACAGCCTCTTTGAGGACAACGCGGAGCACGGCTTTGGTATGTACCTTGGCCAGAAAGCCATTCGCGACAGCCTTGCGGAAAAGACCCGTGCGTTGATTGCGGTTGACTATGCGTATGCTGGTCTGAAAGAAGCTGCTCAGGCTTGGTTGGATACCATGAACGACGGCAAAGCAAACGCTGATGCTACCGAGAAATACGTTGCTGCTCTTGAGGATGCGGTTGTTGACGGTTGCAACTGTGAGGCTTGCGTCCTCGGCCGTGAAATCCTGAGCAAGAAACAGTACCTCGTCAAGAAGTCCGTCTGGATCTTCGGCGGCGACGGCTGGGCTTACGACATCGGCTTCGGCGGTCTTGACCATGTCATTGCTGCTGGCGAAGATGTCAACATCATGGTCTTTGATACCGAGGTTTACTCCAATACCGGCGGCCAGGCTTCCAAAGCAAGCCAGATCGGTCAGGTTGCTCAGTTTGCTGCGGCTGGTAAAGCCATTGGCAAGAAGAGCCTTGCTGAAATTGCAATGAGCTACGGCTATGTCTATGTTGCTCAGATTGCAATGGGCGCAAACCAGGCACAGACCATTAAAGCCATTACCGAGGCGGAGGCTTACCATGGCCCGTCCATCATCATCGGCTATGCTCCTTGCGAAATGCACGGCATTAAGGGCGGTATGACCAACTGCCAGGCTGAGATGAAGAAAGCGGTTGAAGCTGGTTACTGGAACATGTTCCGTTACAACCCGGCGCTCAAGGCAGAGGGCAAAAACCCGTTCACCCTTGACAGCAAACCGGCAACTGCGGATTATAAAGACTTCATTTCCAATGAAACCCGTTATAACCGCCTGAAACTCTCCTTCCCGGAGCGTGCAAACGAGCTCTTCGACGAAGCAGCTGAGCATGCAAAAGCGCAGTACGATCATCTGGTCAAACTCCAGAAGCTCTACGGCACCGAGGAATAAGAATTACAGCAAAAGGGAAGTGCAAAAATGCACTTCCTTTTTTGTTTTCCATGAAATTTTCGTTGACGTATGTGTATCGCGCGGAAATACAGACCGTTTCGGGAAATTTCCTTGACCGAAAAAACAGCTTGTATTATAATAAAAGCAAGGAAAAAACAGGAGTATGTGGAACCGGTATAGCAACCGTGCGGGCGTACCGGCTTTTTACACGCCTGTTTCGCACGGAGATAGGGAGATACATATATGGAAAAGCAGTTTATTGTTGAAACCTCTGCGCGCCATGTTCATGTGACGGCGGAGGACCTCAAGGTCCTTTTTGGAGAAGACGGCAAACTCACCGTCCGTGCACCGCTGAGCCAGCCGGGCCAGTTTGCATCCAATGAACGGGTCAGCATTGTCGGCCCGAAAAACACCATCAAAAATGTCCTGATTTTGGGGCCGGAACGTCCGGTGACTCAGGTGGAGGTCTCTGCGACGGATACCCGCACTCTCGGCATTGCTGCGCCGGTTCGTGAGTCTGGCGACCTTGCGGGCTCGCCGGGCTGCAAAATTGTTGGCCCCTGCGGTGAGATTGAAATCAAAGAGGGCGTTATCGTCGCAAAACGCCACATTCATCTTACACCGGAAAAAGCCGCTGAACTCGGCGTCGATGACAAGCAGATTGTCTGGGTCAAGGTGGAAAGCGCAGAGCGTTCGCTCGTATTTGGCGATGTGGTCTGCCGTGTTTCGCCAAAGTTTGCGCCTGCAATGCATCTTGATACCGACGAAGCGAACGCCGCTGGTTGTGCCGGTGAGGTTTGGGGCGAGATTGTCAGCAAATAAGCAACAAACGCTTTGCCCGGTTTCATGACCGGGCATTTTGTTTTATAAGGCTTCAAAACAGCAGACGGATGCAAAGCATTAATCCGTACAGGTGCTTGTATAAAAGAGCACCTGTTCGTCCAGCGGGCACAGGGCCTTGCCATAAACAGGTGGCGTTCGTGCTGCTATATGCCATCGGAAAAGGGAAGGAAGCTCGATATGGATAAAAAAGAACTTCAGGAGATCGCAGAGCGGGTGCAGCGCAGCCGGGGACTGCGTGCAGTGATTGCGTTGGCAGTGCTGGCCATACTTGCGCTGCTCGGCCTTGGAATTTATTTTGCGCTGCAATAAGAAAAAAGGAAACAGCATTGCCTGTTTCCTTTTTGTTTCTGATAAAAATGGATGCGGCTCTCCTTTGACGGAGCAAATGAGCCGGACTGTTAAATATGGCCGCTTTAAGCTTTGGTGCTGTCAAAGAGCTTATAAACTGCTGCCATGTCCTCTTGGTCGTAGGCTTTTGCCGCAAGCAGCAGCTCATACGCCAGCCTTGACATGGGAAGGGGGAGCTCCTTGCCCAGCGCAAGGGCATTGCCCAAATCCTTGCGCGCTAGTCCAAGTTGGAAGCCGCCCTGGTAATCACCCTTTGTCATCCGCTTAAAACGGCCTTTAAAGCTCGCCGATGTGCCCGAACTTGCGTTGATGATATCATAGAGCAGATTTAAATCCAGCCCCTCATGTTCGGCAATACGGCAGGCTTCGCTGGTAACAACGGTATTAATGACCGAAAGCAGGTTGTTCAAATTTTTAAAGGATTTTCCGGTCCCGCATCCGCCTAGATAATAAAGCTCCTTTCCCATCGTTGCAAGGATGGGCCGCATCGTTTCAAACATTTCCGGGTCGCCTGCTCCAAAAATGGTGAGCGTTCCCTGTTCTGCTCCGGAAACGCCGCCGCTTACCGGAGCATCAATGACAGCGTGCCCCCGCTCTTTGTAATAGGATTCTACCTCTCTGATGCAGTCTGCGGTGCAGGAGGACATGTCAATGAGAACAGCACCCTTTTTCAAAGCCCCGGCGAATTGGTCGTTAATAAGAAATTCTCGAATTTCCGGGTCGGCGGGCAGAATGGTGATGATAACTTCCGCTTCCGCCGCGGCTTCAGACGGGGAGGAAAAGAGACGGAGCCCGGTATCCGCCAGCCGGTCTGCTGCTGCGCGGGACCGGTGGATGGCGGTGCAAACAGGGTATCCGGCTTTGAGAAGATTGGCGGCCATCGGTTCGCCCATGGCGCCCAGTCCGAAAAAGGCAATGGTTTGTTTCATGACGTTTGCTCCTTTGTCTGGTTTGTTGGTTGAAAATAATGATTGTTTTCCAAAAAAGTGGCTGCATTGCCGGCTGGATTTCGCTTTTACGGGCGGTTCCAGCCGCAATCCGTGCCGGTAAACCATGAGAATTTCCAAAAATGAACCCGCGGGAACAACACGGCGGAACAGGAACACCTGCTGGTTTTCCTTGAAAACGCCGCCCGGAACCGCGGGCTGCCTTTTTTATTCCTGTAGTTCCCGCTTGGCCGGGATAACGGCTTTAACCCGCGCAATGCGGCGGTCTTCTACCAGCAGCACGGTGAACAAAATGCCGTGAATGGTCACGCTGATTTCTTCAGAAGGCTCCGGAATCCGCCCCAGCGTGTGGATAATAAGCCCGCTCACCGTGTCGTAATCATCATTTTCTTCAAATTCAACCCCAATGAGCTTGCCCAAATCCTCCAACTCCACACCGCCGTCCAGCGTATAGGTTTGGGCGTCTACCTGGATGATTTCGTTGTCTTCTTCGTCGTATTCATCCTGAATGTTGCCGACAATCGTCTCTAACAGATCCTCCATGGTCAGGATGCCGGAGGTGCCGCCGTATTCGTCAATGACAATGGCCATGTGGGCTTTTTTGTTGGTAAACTGGCGGAACAGTTCCGGCAGTTTGGCTGAATCCGGCACATACATGACCGGGCGGATAAAGTCCTCCATTGAGAAGTCGTCTGCCGATTCACAGTTGACCAGCACCAGCAGGTCCTTCACGTAAACCGCACCGATAATATCATCAATATCCTCCTCGTAAACCGGGATTCGACTGAAGCCCTCGTTGACGGCAAGGAAAACCACATCGCTGATCTTTGCAGTTTTGGGCACTGCTACAAGGTTGGTGCGGTGGGTCATGACGTCGGCTGCCGTTGTGTCGTCAAACGCAAAGATGTTGTTGATCATTTCAACCTGCTCGGATTCAATGACACCGCGCTCGCTGCCCTCGTCCATCATCATACGGATTTCTTCTTCGGTGACATCCGCTTTCTGTTTTGCCGGGTCAGCGCCAAACAGTTTGGAAATTCCGGCTGAAATGCCCTGTACCAGCCAGACGCCGGGATAAAATAGCGCCATAAAAAAGCGGATCAGCGGCGCACAGATAAAAGCATACCGTTCCGGATTGGAGCAGCCTATATGGTAAGGAATGGTGCGCGCCACTATTAAAATAAGCAGCAGTGCCCCAAAGAAAACGGCTGCAAAGGCTACAACCTGCCCCCACACTGCCGCTGCGCCGGCCGGGGCGAAAATCTGCCGGTTTAAAAGGGCGGCAAACGGCCCGTAGAAGGCAAAAAACGCACAGACGGCACTCAGCACGGTGCAGCAGAGAAAGCCGAATTCGGTGGTGCCTTTAAAACGCCGAGGTTTCGCAGTGACCGCCTTGACCCGCAGGGCCTTTGGAACCCCTTCTTCGCACAGCCGTTTCAGCTCAGCATCCCGCAGCGTTATAATGGCGGACTGCGCCAGGGTGAAAAAGCTGCCGAGCAACAACAGCAGGGCGTACAGAAGGGTAAGCAAAGGGATCGATCCGTCGGTATCCATGAATTTCTCCTCTCATAAATGGATATTTCGTTTTAAAAATAATACCCTTATCATATAATGGAATAGCGGTTTTGTCAATTCAGCCAGTTCCGGCCCAGGAGTGGAAAGCAGTTGAAAAAGGGATGCCTTTTTGAAGCGTGATATGGTATAATAACCTCATGGACTGGGCGGAAATCAAAGATTTTGACCGCGGCCAGAACCTTGTAATGCCCCAGTATCACGCGGATGCGTTACAATAACCTCATAGAAACACAACGATCGGCTACTTTATATCTTGTGTATGTGTAATAGAGCAAAGGTTTACGGGGAGGAGCGCGGACAATGAACAAAAAGGAAAAGCTGCGGCTTGCCGCTCTAATAACCGCGGGTTCTCTGGCAGTTGTCGGCCTTGCGGCCGCTGTTTGTGTGGTGGCGAGCCCCCATCAGCCGCAGGAGGAAGGAGAATGGTTGACGCCGTCTCGACTTGACCTTTCTTCGGTGCTGTCGTCTCAGGCAGCCGAACAGGAGCAGAAGGCGGATACCTGGCCAAAAGTTCCGGTACCGGAGCGGGATCCCAATTACAACCCACCCCAGCCCTCCTGGCTGCATAAGGATTTGACCGAGGCGGAGCCCATCCACGGCAAGGTTGCTTATCTTACCTTTGACGACGGCCCTTCCTCTATGACGCCGCAGGTGCTAGATGTCCTGAACAAGATGGGGGCGACCGCCACCTTTTTTACAGTGCACAACAGCAGCGAGGAATGTAAGCCATATTATCGGCGGATTATAGACAGCGGTTGTGAGCTGGCTGTTCATTCCTATACCCATGATTACAAAAAAATTTATCAGAGCGTCGAGGCCTTTTTTGAGGATTACAACAAAATGAATGACTTCCTTTTTGAAACTGCGGGTGTTCGTACCAAGCAGATTCGCTTCCCTGGTGGCAGCAGCCAGACGGTGACCGACCGCGGCGTGTTCTGGGGGATTATGAAAGAGGTGCAGGCGGAGGGGATTGTTTGGCATGACTGGAATGTCAGCTCTGGGGATGCTTCTCCCAAAGCCCACTCCGCAGAGTGGATCTACAACAATATCTTTCCGGAAGCCCTGCGGCATGATACGCCGGTTATTCTGATGCACGATATCCCCCGCAACACCGGTACGCTGGAAGCGCTCCCCTGGATCATTAAAACGCTGCGGGCCAACGGCTACCGCCTGGACTGTGTTTCCAATCTGGAACAGCCGGTGCAGCACAAAAACCCGGAGAAGGATGCGCCGCCGCAAGAGAGTGCCTCCAAGCCCGAAAAGCCGGGTAAACCGGAAAATAAGCCGTCCTCCTCCGCCTCTGAATCTCCAGTGCCGTCCAGCAGTGTGTCGGCTTCTTCAGAGAGCAGCCCATCCTTGGTTTCGCAGGAGCCGGATGTATCGGACAAGCCCTTCTCCGGAGACAGCGTTTCCTCCGCTTCCGACAGCGGGGCAGAGGAGGGCGGTTCATCCTCGTCTGTACCAGAAAGGAGACCTGCCGCATGAATCATCCCCTGCGGTTTGAACACCTTAGCGAAACTGTGCAGGTTTGCGTTTCGGACAACCACCGGTTTGGAACCGACGCCTTCCTGCTCAGTGATTTTGCCGCTCCCCGCCGCAAGGATGTTGTCTGTGATTTGGGAACGGGGTGTGGTATTATTCCATTGTATTTATACAAAGAGTACAACATTGCACATTGTACCGGGGTGGAGCTCCAACCCGACGGCGCAGAGCAGTTCCAGCGGGGAATTGACGTCTCCGGTGTTGGGGAGCGGCTTTCCGCCCTCTGTGCCGACTTGAAGGACGCCCCTGTTTTGCTTCCAAAAGGCCGCTTTGATTTGGTCACTTGCAACCCGCCTTACAAAGCGGGCGGCGCAGGGATTGAAAGCGCCGGAACAGCGGAACGGCTGGCGCGCCATGAAATTGCCTGTACCATTGACGACGTCTGCCGCACGGCGGCGGCATTGCTCCGCTTTGGCGGCCGGCTCTGTCTCTGCCAGCGGCCGGAACGCCTTGCCGATGTACTCTGCGCCATGCGAGCAGCGAGGTTGGAGCCCAAACGGCTGCGGTTTGTTTCTAAAAACCCAGTCGGCCGACCCTGGCTTTTCCTTGTGGAAGGAAAAAAGGGAAGCAAATCATTTATGCAGGTGGAAGCGCCGCTGTTCATTGAAGAGGGCGGCTGCTATTTTGCCAATAAACAACAACCAGAAGGAAAGGGAAAATGACACATGGCAGAACTTACCATGCGCGGAACCGGCAACATTGACCAGGTTTTCGGCTACCTTGACCAGGCTGTGCTCGGCCACGCCTCCAGTTGCGAGCCGGCAGGCACCTATGGCTGTGCCATTGACGATGCACGGGTGATCCTGCGGGTTTACCAAAAGTATTACTTCCGAAACAACAGCCAGGCGAGCCTTAGCATACTGCTGGTTGCCCGCAACAATGTTGTTGAGGCAAAGCTCGTCAGTTCGGGCGGCGGCGCCGGGCTGATAGGGATTAGCTGGGGCGCGGAAAAGGAGTTTACCGGTATAGCGGTCCGCACCCTGCAGCAGCTCGGCTTTGCAGAGGTTTAAAACCGCTTGGGCTTTTTGGAACCCGTGCAAATCCTTTCCAAGAGGTGCGGCGCAACAGGTTCGGCTTACCGTTTACAGCACAGGTTTCCGGGCTGTCCAGGCTCTGGCGAAGCAGTATCCGAGTGGACAGTCTCCGCCATGGTTTGACGGTTTACCGGAATCTGACTGGGGAGATGCGTTGAACCGGCAAAACAATCGTCATCCGGTAAATCGGATGATGGGTATAATGTTAAAGCGTTTCAGCCGGAACCGTAGTTTAAATATTCACTTACAAAATGCAATGCAGGAGGAACCATGCCAGGGACGTTATATGTAGTTGGTACGCCGATTGGAAATCTCGGTGATGTTTCGCCGCGCCAGCGCGAGACGCTGGAGACGGTGGATTTCATTGCCGCGGAGGATACCCGAGTTACCGTCAAGCTGTTAAACCATTTTGGCATCAAAAAGCCGCTAGTCAGCTATTATGAACACAACCTCCGCGAGCGCGGCGAGCAGATTGTCGCCCGTATTGAGGCAGGGGAGAACTGTGCCGTTGTTTCGGATGCAGGTATGCCCTGCATTAGCGACCCCGGTGAGGATTTGGTCCGCCTCTGCGCGGAGCGGGGAATCCGTACCGTTGTAGTGCCCGGGCCGTCCGCCGCCATTTCGGCGCTTTGCGTCAGCGGGCTGGTGACGGCGCGGTTCTGCTTTGAGGGGTTTCTCAGCACGGCTAAAAAGAGCCGCCGGGAACATTTGGAAGCAGTCCGGAACGAGACCCGAACCATGATTTTTTATGAGGCGCCTCATAAGTTGGTTAACACCTTAAAGGATCTTTCCGTGACCCTCGGCGGCAAACGGCGCATTACCCTTGCACGGGAGCTCACCAAAATTCATGAGGAAATCCTGCGGTTTACCCTTGCCGAAGCCGTGGAATATTATGCGGAGCAAACACCCCGCGGTGAATTTGTGCTGGTGGTGGAGGGCGCAGCCCCCGCCGCAGAGGATGCAGAGCTTACGCTGGAAGAAGCGGTCGTCATGGCGCAGGCACTTGTCGAACAGGGAGAGCGTCCGGCAGATGCGGCAAAAACGGTTGCCAGACAGACGGCGTTTAAAAAAAGTGAGCTTTACCAGGGCTTGCTGCAGACAAAGGAATAAGATTCGGTTGATTTCCTGCGGCTTTGTCAGGCTTGCAAAAATCACCGGAGAATAGGAGCCTTTCGCATTCGGAAAACCGTTTCATATCCAGCCGGAAAAAGGTGAAAGGTTAAGCCTCTGCACGCGGCTTTGAAAAGGAATCTTTTCTTGTGGAGCGGGTCTGGTCTGGGATTTTTAGTCCGCCCTGATTCGAGCCAGCGCATTTTCCCAAAGATACAGCCTTTCTAAGAAGAAGGCGGGGATCCTTCATGCGGAATTACAAAGAACGCCGGCCAGCAGGAATCGCTGGCCGGCGTTCTATTTGTAGTTTAGGGTGCTTTTTGTGTAGGACGGTGCAGAAACCTTGCAGGTTTCGGTCGCCGGTTTGGGAGAGGAGCGTAGAATGCCTGCTTGGTTAACCGCGTTCCCGGATGGTGACATGCACCACATCGCCGGGCTGTTTGCCCAGCTCTGCCCGGATGCTTGCGCATACTCCATGATGTGCCCCGGCGCCTGTATCTGTACAAGACGGGATACCGTCAAAGGTCGCATAGACCTTAATCCGCCCTTTGCCGAACTCCTCTTTGACGTTGTATGGGAGTTCGGTGCATTTGTATGAGCCTCTATCTTCAGCGCTTTCAAAAGCATAGCAGAAGCGGGGATTTTCGTCAACCTGCATGGTACATTTTTGCTGTTTCGACATAGAATAAAACAACGGGAGAAGGCAGTTGAACCGGTATCCCCCGCCGAATCAAAACTGTATGATTAAATCCCGGAAAAACGGTACAGAATAACATTGAAACACCAAAACAGACAGCGCAAACCAAGGAGAGTGAATGTCCCGTGCCGATTAAAAGGGGAGAAATTTACTACGCAGACCTTAGCCCGGTGGTGGGTTCCGAACAGGGCGGCGTCCGCCCGGTTCTGATTGTCCAGAACGACGTTGGCAACCGTTACAGCCCCACCGTCATTGCGGCGGCGATCACCAGCCAAAAGGACAAAGCAAAACTGCCCACCCATATTGAAATTGACGCTGCAAAAAGCGGGCTTGCCAAAAATTCGGTTGTGTTGCTGGAGCAAATCCGCACCATTGATAAACGGCGGCTCAAAGAGCGGATGGGCGAGGTTGACTCCGGCCTGATGAACCGCATCAACAGCGCGCTTTCCATTAGTTTCGGCCTTCCTACAGACGGCCGCGGCGGCAGCATTACATAAAATGCCGCATGCCCGCCACGCTCCCAAAAGGAGCGGGCGGGCGTTTGTCTTGCCACCGTGTTTTGGTCAGGAGGGCTCCTTGTTTCGCAGCAGATGAACCATGTGGAGAACCCGGTCTTGCTCATCCGCCGTTAAACCGGACAGATCTACCGACTGGCCGTGCTTCATTCCCAGCAGGTAATCCGTTGAAACATGAAAGATCGAGGCAATCTGCATCAACTTGTCATAAGAGGGGAGCCGGATGGAATTCTCGTATGCGGAAACGACCGGTTTCGTCAGCCCCAGCTGCTGTGCCAGCTGCGCTTGTGTCAGGCCTGTTCGTTTTCGCAGCCGTTTTATTTTTCGTCCTCCTCATGCAGGCATTCAAGCGCCAGACGCACCGCTTCAATCACAAATGCTGAGAAAGTACAGTTCTATCCACGGATTTCCTCTTCTACCTGCTCGATTACGTCATTGGGAAACCGTATCGTTTTATTTGTTGTTGGTGGTATGCTTGGTATCTTATACTTCCTCATGTCTCACCTGTTGCAGTGCTTATTGTAGTTTTTATTATTCTATCAAAAATGTATGAATTTAACATTTCTCCTATTATAGATTATCCTATATAAGGGAAACTAAGAAAGGGACAACAAGATGAACTACAAGGACGCTTACTACTATTTGTTTAACCAGCTGAGCGCGCTTCAGGAACAGCTGAAAGAGCTTCAAATTCACGCTGAACTCATCTGCACCGCGTCGGACGGAGAAACAGAGCAGCTCCGCCCAGAATAATTTGGGAAAACGCTTGACAATCCGCTGGATTCCGGTTATACTAACAGCATATTTAGCTGGATGGAATGATTTCGCACATCAGACAAAATCATTGCTCGCTCAATGATTTTGCAGGGTGTGCGTTTTTTATTGACCGGATCTAGATATAATACTTTTTTGGAGGTTGCTCTCATGAACAACGGTACTGTAAAATGGTTTAACGCGGAGAAAGGCTTTGGCTTTATTTCCAACGATGACGGCGGCGAGGATGTTTTTGTTCATTTCTCTGCCATTGTAGCAGACGGCTACAAAACCCTGACCGAGGGCCAGAAGGTCACCTTTGAAATTGAGCCGGATACCCGCAACAGCGGCCGTTTCCGTGCTGTCAACGTACAGCCGCTCTAAGAGCCGGATAAAGAAGAACCCCAGTTCAAAAACTGGGGTTCTTTTTTTGAGTATAGCACCAAGAGGAACAAAGGCTTTGGCAGAAATGGGCTCAAGGGGCGAACAGCGCGTGAGGACGGCTTTGTTTTCTGCCTATACGGTTGCTCCGAAAACCTGCGTTTATTTCAGGCGTTGCTTGCAGGGGGAACAAGGTACACAGGCAGTCTTTTCAATGCACGGCTTATTTTACAAAGATTGCAAAATCGTAGGGCTTCAGGTGCAGGGTGCTGTCTACCACATTGCCGTAAAACGGCTTCAGGCTGCGGAAAGCTTCTTCCAGCGGGAGCGAAATATCCGCGTCAATGGTGTTGACGTAAACCAGGTGCTGGTGTTCGCCGTCGGTTCGCACAAAGGCGGCAACATCCTGCGGCGTTTCGAGGAACTGAATATCCCCCTGCGCCAACGCCGGCGAGGAGAGCCGGATTTTCCCCAGCAGCTTGGCAAATGCTGTTAGCTCCGGGTTTTGTTGTCCCCAGGGATAACAGCCGCGGTTGAAGGGATCGCCGTAGCCCTGCAAGCCGGCCTCATCGCCGTAATAAATACAGGGAATACCCGGCAGGGAATATTGCAGCACCATTGCGAGCTTAAGCCGCTTGATTCCCAGGTGGTACCGCTCTGGGGAGAGAGACTGCATGGCCTGCCAAAGTCGGTCTTTTCCGGCGCCGTCCGCCCCGGCCAGCATGGTGATGGCCCGCGCTGTATCGTGGGTGGAAAGCGAGTTCATCGCGGTGTGGAGCGCGGGCGCCGGATAGTGCTCGCAGATGGTGAGGATCCGGTCGCGGAAAACCTCGCTGTCTCCCCGGCGGACAAATTGCAGAATGGCATCCTTAAAGGGGTAGTTCATGACACTGTCCAGCTCGTCTCCGGTGAAATAACGGCGGCGCACACCGTAGCTGATTTTGTTGCTGGCGTCCTCCCAGACTTCACCAATGAGCAGTTTGTCATCGCCGTGGCGTTTGACGGCCTTGCGCACCTGTGCTATGAATTCGTCCGGCAGCTCGTCGGCAACGTCAAGCCGGAACCCGCTGGCGCCGCGTTTCATCCAGGTGTCAATGACCCCGCCCTCGCCGCAGATAAATTCGGTGTAGCTGGGGTAGAGCTCGTTGACTGCCGGCAGGGTGTCAATGCCCCACCAGCTGGTATAGCGGTCCGGCCAGTGCTGCCATTCGTACCAGGGGTAGTATTCGCTTTGAGTGGAGTTCGCCGCCCCGGTAACCGGGTAGCGGCAGTCCCGGTTGAAGTAGATGCTGTCGCTTCCAGTGTGGCTGAACACCCCGTCCAGAATAATGCGGATGCCACGTTCCTTTGCGTCGGCACACAGCCGGATAAAATCCTCCTCGGTGCCAAGCAGCGGGTCAATTTTTCGGTAGTCTGCGGTGTTGTAGCGGTGGTTGGAGTGCGCCTCAAAAATGGGGTTCAAATAAAGGGCCGTCACCCCAAACGCCTTGAGGTAGTCGAGCTTGCTGCGGATGCCTTCCAAATCCCCGCAGAAGTAGTCGTTGTTGGTGATCTGGCCGTGTTCGTCCGGCAGAAAGTGGGGGGTGGCGCCCCAGTCGGTGCGCAGAATGCGGTCGCCCGGTACGTTGGCGTGCGGTTTTCCGCTTGCACAGAAGCGGTCGGGGAAGATCTGGTAAAAAATCCCCCCGGAAAAGCCCTCCGGCATGTTCCAGTCCCCGCTGTAAACGGTGAGCTGGTAGCTGCCGCCCGCGGTTTGGTCCCCGGTCAGGTAACCGTCTCCGTGCTCAAAGGCGCGAATATACTGGGGGCCGCGCTCGGTCACAAGCCTGAAGTAGTAGAAAAAGGTACCGGCCTTCTCCAGGGTATAAACCACCCGGAACGAGTTGAAGGCCGCGGTGGTGGATTCATACGCCATTGGCACCACAAAGTCGGCCGTTCCGTCGTTGAGGATAAGCTCCGCGTGCTCCACATACAGGTCCGGCGGCGCCGTGATGCGAAAGCGCACTTCGGTTCCGCAGGCGGCGGCCCCAAACGGAGATTTATAGAAGATCTCACGGCTTTGAAATTGAACCATTTTCAAACCTGTCCTTTCGGTACAAAATTAGAAACCCGCGGCTGTCCCACAGCCGCGGGTTTTTCTGGCGTTGTGGGGGATTAGTCGAGGTGCCAAATATTGTGCGCGTATTCCCGAATGGCACGGTCGGCGGAGAAGATGCCCGCTTCGGCAATGTTTGCAAGGGACATTTTTGCAAACTTCACCGGGTCACGGTAAAGCGCGCTGACCTTTGCCTGAGCCGCGCGGTAGCTGTCAAAATCCGCGAGCGCCATATAGGTGTCCACATTTTTCATCTGGTTTGCCAGCTCGTCAAACCGCTCGCCGCCAATGCCGTTTGTCAGCATATCCACGGCGGCGCGGATCGCCGGGTTATTCTGGTAAAATTGCTGCGGGTGGTAACCGCTTGCCTTAAGCGCGGCCACTTCGTCGGCCTTCATGCCAAAGGTGATGATGTTTTCCGGCCCCACTGCATCGCCAATTTCAATGTTCGCGCCGTCCAGCGTGCCCAGTGTAATGGCGCCGTTTAACATCAGCTTCATGTTGCCGGTGCCGGAGGCCTCGGTGCCCGCCAGTGAAATCTGTTCGCTGATTTCACTCGCCGGCATCAGCAGCTCGGAAAGGGTGACGCGGTAATCCTCCAGAAATACAACCGAGAGCTTTTCCCGAATCTTTTTGTTGCCGTCAATTTCTTTTGCCAGGGTGCAGATCAGCTTGATGATCTGCTTTGCCAGGTAGTAGCCCGGCGCCGCTTTTGCCCCGAAAATATAGGTTTTCGGCACAAAGTCCATGTCCGGGTTTTCCAGCAGCATGCGGTATTCGGTCATAATGTTAAGCGCGTTGAGGTGCTGGCGCTTGTATTCATGCAGCCGCTTTACCTGTACGTCAAAAATAGAATCCGGATTGAGGACAAGGCCGGTGGTTTTTTTGACATAGTTCGAGAAATTGACCTTATTCTCACGCTTGACCTTGTTCAAGGATTTTAAAAAGGTCTTGTCGTTTTCATATTTGCGGATTTTTTTCAGCTCGGAACCATCGGTGAGAAAGCCGTCCCCAATGTGCTCCTGCAACAGCTTGGTCAAACCGGGGTTGGACTGGTATAGCCAGCGCCGGTAGGCAATGCCGTTGGTTACGTTGGTAAATTTCTGCGGCATCATCACATAAAAATCATGGAAAACGTCGTCCTTGAGGATTTGGGAGTGCAGCTTGGAAACGCCGTTGACGCTGTGGGAACCCACAATGCAGAGGTGCGCCATCCGCACCTGATGGTTCGCAATAATGGCGAGCTGTTCCACCTTGCCGCTGTCACCGAAGGTGTCGTATACATCGTTCATAAAGCGGTTGTTGATCTCCACCACAATCTGGTAAATGCGGGGGAGCAGCATTTTGAATATGGACTCGTTCCAGCATTCCAGCGCCTCGCTCATAACGGTGTGGTTGGTATAGGCAAAGGTCCTGGTGGTAATATCCCACGCCTTTTCCCAGCTGTACCCGCATTCGTCCAGCAGCAGGCGCATCAGCTCCGGGATAGCGAGGGTTGGATGGGTGTCATTGATATGAATGGCCACCTTGTCGGCGAGGTTGTCAAGGGTGCCGTAGGTTGCCATGTGCCGGGTGATGATATCCCCAATCGACGCGGCGGAGAGGAAGTACTGCTGACGCAGCCGCAACAGCTTGCCCTCGGTGTGGTTGTCGTTCGGATACAGCACCTTGGAAATGGCCTGCGCCACTGCCGTCTGACCGAGCGCGTTGACATAGTCGCCGTTGTTGAACTTCTCCATGTCAAAAGCCGGGCTTTGGGCGCGCCACAGGCGGAGCTGAGAGGTGCCTTTTCCGCCAAAGCCGGAAACATACATATCATACGGTACTGCCTGTACTGTGTCATAATTTTTGTGGTTGACAAAGTGGAAGCCGTCCTCCCAGGTCTCCTCCAGCTCGCCGCCGAAATGAACCTCCACGGTGCGGTCCGGTACCTGATGCAGCCAAACTTCACCGCCCGGGAGCCAGTTGTCCGGCAGCTCATTCTGCCAGCCCTCAATGATTTTCTGTTTGAAGATGCCGAATTCGTAGCAGATGGAATACCCGGTCGCCGGGTAGCCCAGGGTTGCCAGCGAATCCATATAGCAGGCTGCCAGACGTCCAAGGCCGCCATTGCCGAGGCCGGCGTCCGGTTCGTAATCGTAAAGATCGTCGAGCGTGACATGGTAATCCTTCAGGGCTTCTTCCACCGTGTCTACCAGCCCCAGATTGTATAAGGTGGTCTTTAACGACCGTCCCATCAAAAATTCCATGCTCAGGTAATAAATGCGCTTGCGGCCGCTGGAATTTGCTTTGGAGATAAAGCGCGTGTAGTTTTCCTGCGCCATCTCGCTGACAATCATGGAAACGGCCTGGTACAGGTCTTTGTTCTCCGCCATCTGCTCGGTAATGCCAATGTTTTCGTTGAGCCTCTGCCGGATTTGTTCACGGAATGCGTCCGCCGTCAGATGATTCATGTCATCCACTCCTTCTTGCAATATACATGAAAGGCAGGGGAAGCCCCGCCAACCTGTCAAATGGTTCAATGCATTAATTATATAGGAAACAGGCTGTAATTTCAACGCGAATCAGTAAAATCGACGTATTTTACAAGTGTATTTGGTTTTTCTTTTCCGTCTTGTTGAAAAATGACACAGTTGTGCTATAATAAAATCATCCCCGGCGGCGGGCCAAATCCAGGGAGGGCGCGGCTTTTCCGCCGGTAGCAGCAAACAATTATCGCGGAGTTCCCCGGTGGGGGAACGTTCTGCCTCCCAGCCAAAGCGAACGGCGCCCGCAGACGTTACCGAACGCCTGTGAGTGGGTTCCCATTCGGGCTGTACCAGAGTCTGCAAGGGTTCCTCTGCAGCGCCGCGTTCCAAACCCGTTGGAGCGCCCTTTTTCTTGCCGGGCGGCAGTCCCGATAAAGATTCGATTATAAGGAAGTGCCCACATGAACATTAAAATTACCAAAACCCAAAATCCAAAGCAAAAGCCGGCAGATGAGACCAAACTGGGCTTCGGCCATATTTTTACCGATCACATGTTCGTCATGGATTGGGATAAGGATACTGGCTGGCACGACGCGCAGATTGTCCCCTACGGCCCGATTGCGCTTGACCCGTCCTGCTCGGTGCTGCACTATTCCCAGACCATTTTTGAAGGCTTAAAAGCCTACCGTACTGACGATGGTCACATTCAGCTCTTCCGCCCGCAGGAGAATTGCAAGCGGCTCAACAATTCTAACCGGCGCATGTGCATCCCGGAAATTGATGAGGACCTTATGCTGGAAGCTCTGAAAACTCTGGTTGAGCTGGACAAGGACTGGGTGCCGCATGCGGAGGGCGCGTCCCTCTACATCCGCCCGTTTGTCTTTGCAACCGAGCCGTTCCTCGGCGTTCATGCCTCCTCCAGCTACAAGTTCATCATTATCCTCTCCCCGTCCGGCGCTTATTATGCGACCGGCCTGAATCCGGTCAGCATTTATGTGGAGAAAAACTACGTCCGCGCTGTCCGCGGCGGCACCGGTGAGGTTAAGGCCGGCGCAAACTACGCTATCTCCCTCAAGGCACAGAATGTCGCCGGGGAAGAAGGTTATTCCCAGGTGCTCTGGCTCGATGGCGTAGAACAGAAGTACATTGAAGAAGTCGGCGCTATGAACGTATTTTTTGTCATTGGCGATGAAGTCGTCACACCGAAGCTGCACGGCTCCATCCTGCCGGGCATTACCCGCAAATCCTGCATTGAGGTGCTCAAGGATTGGGGCTACAAAGTTTCGGAGCGGATGCTCTCGATTGACGAGCTGGTTGACGCCTACAAGGCCGGACAGCTCAAGGAAGCCTTTGGCACCGGAACCGCCGCGGTTATTTCTCCAGTGGGCGAGCTCAAATACGGCGACCTGAAGATGGAGATCAACAACAATCAGATCGGCGAAATTTCCCAGAAGCTCTACGACGAACTCACCGGCATCCAGTGGGGCCGCCGTCCGGATACCCGCGGCTGGATTGTCAAGGTCTGCTAAGATTTTATGCGCACCATCACCTACACAGTGGAGGGGCGTTACAGCGGGTGTTCGGTATCTGCTTACTTAAAGAACTGCCACGGTTATTCCAGGCGGGCGCTGTCCCGCCTGAAGCAGGGCCGTGGCAGTCTTGCTGTGAACGGTACGCCGGTCACACGGCTGGTTTCCACCCTGCTGTATACGGGAGACCGCCTTACCGTAACGCTGGAGGAGGTCATGCCCCGGTTTGTGCCGAATCCGGCGCTTGCAGCCCCCGTCCTTTATGAGGATGCCGACGTTGTCGTCTTTGACAAGCCACCCGGCATGCCGGTTCATCCCTCCCACCGCCACCGGGAGGACACCCTTGCGAATCTGTTTGCCGCCCGGTACGGGGAGAAGGGGGTGGGGTGCAGCTTTCATCCCATCAACCGTTTGGATAAGGACACCTCCGGCCTCTGCGTGGTCGCCAAACACCCGGTGGCGGCCGCCGCGCTGTCCGGCGCAGTGGACAAAGTTTATTACGCTGTGGCGGAGGGAATCGTTTCGCCGCCGGAGGGGATTATCAACCTCCCGATTGCGCGGGCGGAGGAAAGCATCATCCTCCGCAAGGTCGATCCTGCCGGACAGACCGCTGCTACCCGGTACCGCACCCTGCGCACCGGCAACCGGCATACCCTGCTTGAAATCCGGCTGGAAACAGGGCGCACCCATCAAATCCGGGTGCATTTTTCCCATTTGGGCTTTCCGCTTGCCGGGGACATTTTGTATGGAGGCTGCATGGAGTTTGTCCGCCGGCAGGCGCTTCACTGCGGCGTGGTGCAGTTTCGTCAGCCTCTGACAGAAAAACCGGTTTTAG
Source organism: Clostridiales bacterium (assembly GCA_003150405.1). Lineage (GTDB taxonomy): Bacteria > Bacillota > Clostridia > Oscillospirales > Ruminococcaceae > Metaruminococcus_A. Next base: position 123,485 of record QAMM01000010.1, on the reverse strand, counting down.
TACAAGCTCCCTTTCCACCGGATTTACTGCATATTTTAAATGAATAATTGTATATTATTAGTCGATATGCATAAATTCTGCTGATAAGCTGGGGTTATGAATGAATAAATATAGAAAAAAGTGAATATTCTTGCAAAATGAGTTGCAAATGGCAAAAAAGTGTGCTAAAGTAAATGCAACAAATAAATTATTGGAGGAACAGAAATGAAATTCGCGAAAAAACTCGTTGCTGCTGTTCTCGCGCTCGGCATGTGCAGTGTGCTGCTCGCCGGCTGCGACAATGCAGCGGACAAACAGTCGGTTGAAAGCATTAAAAATTCCGGCTCTATTGTTATGTATACCGACGCAGCGTTCCCGCCGTTTGAGTACATGGAAGGCGAAAACGCAATGGGTGTTGACGTTGAAATCGGCATGGAGATTGCAAAAGCCCTTGGCGTTGAGCTGAAGGTTGAAAACGTGAAGTTTGACAGCATTGTTGGCGGCATTCAGTCCGGCAAAGCGGCGTTCGGCGCGGCTGGCATTACCATTACCGACGAACGTAAAGAGTCGGTTGACTTCTCCATTGAGTACTACACCTCGGTTCAGTACATCATCATGAAAGAGGATGCAGACTACAAAAACATTTCTGACCTCGGCGGCAAAACCATTGGTGTCCAGCTCGGTACCACCGGCGACATTCTGGTTTCCGAAGCGGTTAACGGTTCTGAGGATGACAATGGCGAGCATGTAACCGGCTCCCTTGAGGGCAGCGATGCGGAATGCAAGCAGTATGCAAATGCCATTGAGGCTTCCCAAGATCTGGTCAACGGCCGTATCGACGCGGTTGTTGTTGATAAACTCCCGGCCGAATCCATTGTCAACAACAACACCGGCCTTAAATGCGTAAAGGCAGAGGACGCTGAACCGGAAGCCTATGGTATTTGTGTTGCAAAGGGCAATGACGAACTGCTCCAGGTGATCAACGACACCTTGCAGAAGCTCATTGATGAAGGCAAAATTGACGAGTACGTTGTCGCTCATTCCACCATCTAAGCAAGCGGCTGTTGAACCGCAATACACTATGCCCAGTGGATGAATCCGTCCGCTGGGCTGTTGTGCTGTTTTATTCTTCCCCTCGTCCCCCGCGGGCAGGATGTGAAAGGCTTGTGATTCCATGACGATTCTTCCGCTGAATATCTTTGATGATTTGGCGTACAACTTCACTGCGTTTTTGGACAGTTTATCCTACAACTTCTACCGGACCTTTATTGAGGACAACCGGTACATGACCTTTTTAAACGGGCTTGGTAACACGCTGTTGATTGCATTGTTTGCCGCTGTTATCGGCATTGCCATCGGCCTTGTCATTGCCGTTATCAAGGTCTATCATGCCCAGACAGGGCGTTTGAAAATTGCAAACGGTATTTGTGCCGTCTATACGGCGGTCATCCGCGGTACCCCTATGGTGGTGCAGCTCATGATTATGTATTACCTCGTCTTTGCCTCCGCCCCTTCGGAAATGGCCGTTGCGGTTGCCATTTTGTCTTTCGGCATCAATTCCGGCGCCTATGTTTCGGAAATTGTGCGCGGCGGCATCCTTGCGGTTGACCGCGGCCAGACCGAGGCGGGCCGTTCGCTCGGCCTGACCCAGGGGCAGACCATGAAGAGCATTGTTCTGCCGCAGGCCGTTAAAAGCATTCTGCCTGCGCTCGGCAACGAGTTTATCACCCTGTTAAAAGAAACGTCGGTGGCCGGCTACATTGCCGTCGTCGACCTCACCCGTGCAGGCGACATTGTCCGCAGCCGTACCTTTGACGCGTTTTTCTCCCTCATTTCGGTGGCGGTTGTGTACTTTATCCTTGTCATGGGCTTATCCTGGCTGCTCAGGAAGGCGGAAAGGAGGCTGGCTCGCAGTGATCGAGGTTAAAAATCTCACCAAGGCATTTGGTGACCATGTTGTGCTCGACAACATCTCTGAGCACATTGAAAAAGGGGAAAAGGTTGTTGTGGTAGGGCCGTCCGGCTCTGGTAAATCCACCTTCCTGCGCTGCCTTAATCTGCTGGAGATCCCGACATCGGGTGAAATCTGGTTTGAAGGCAGCCAAATCAACGCACCCAAAGTGGACGTCAACAAGCTCCGCCAAAAAATGGGGATGGTGTTCCAGCACTTCAATCTGTTTCCGCATTTGACGGTGCTCCAGAACATTACCCTTGCGCCGGTCAAGCTCAAACTGATGTCCAAAGAAGAGGCCGAGCAGAACGCTATGCGGCTACTGGAGCGCATTGGCCTTGCCGACAAGGCGGGCGCCTATCCTTCCATGATTTCCGGCGGCCAGAAGCAGCGCATTGCCATTGTCCGTGCGCTTGCCATGAATCCGGACGTTATGTTGTTTGACGAGCCGACCTCTGCGCTGGACCCGGAAATGGTTGGAGAGGTGCTGGGCTTAATGAAGGAGCTTGCCGCGGACGGTATGACCATGGTGGTGGTCACCCACGAGATGGGCTTTGCCCGCGAGGTTGCGACCCGTGTCCTCTTTATGGATGAGGGGACTATTATGGAGCAGAATGCGCCGGATGAGTTCTTTTCAAATCCGAAAAATCCGCGCTTGCAGGACTTTCTTTCCAAAGTGCTGTAAATTGGCCCAAAACTCCTGGCGGGCGTTCCCAGGCCGCCGCAGCTAGTCCAAAACTGTGTAGCTGCATTTGGGTGGGGCCTTGTACCGGACGGCACGGGAATCTGCCGTTATCATCTTCGGAGAAGGAGAATTGTTATGGAGAAAATCGCCAGTTTTACCGTGGATCATGATGTGCTTGGTCTCGGTATGTATATTTCCCGCATCGACGGGGATGTTGTCACCTACGACATCCGCATGAAGCTCCCCAACCAGGGAGATTACCTGGATGTACCGGGCATGCACACCATTGAGCATCTGTTTGCCACCTATGCGCGCAATACCGCGTGGAAAGATAATATCATCTACGTAGGCCCTATGGGCTGCCGTACCGGTTTTTACCTGCTCACTCGCAATATGCCGCATGAGACTGCCATTCAGCTCACCTATGACGCCATGCGCTTTATTCAGGGGTTTGAAGGCGAAATCCCCGGCACCGCCAGCTCCAAGGAGTGCGGCAATTACAAGGAACATGACCTTGCCGCCGCCAAGCGCGACGTTGCCGCCATTGCAGATGTGCTGAAGGGTTACCCAGTGGAACGCCTTTCTTACGATTACAAAGGGTAATTGGTAACAAAATAGAAACAATGAAACAGCCCCCGGATTTTGTGAAACCGACAGGATCCGGGGGTTGTTTTTATGCAGGATGCAGCAATATTGTCGAAAATAGGGGCGCTTTTTTTGCTTAGGGGGTTGCATTTTTATGTGTTTTGGGTATAATAGAATATGTTGTAACTAATTTGTAACTATTACAATTTGTGATGGGAAGAAAGGAAGTGTTGCAAAATGGCATTCCGTTTTGTCAAAAAGAAAACGGAACAGACAGCTAAGCCAGAGCAGCGCCCGGACAGAACATCATCCCGTAATCTTGTTTCCGCGTGGATGCCCGCTTGTTCGGAGTTTTATTATAATTATATGGAGCCTTTGTTTAACACCACGTTCCGAATTTGTGCGCTCACCATAAAGGGTGTCATGCGCCGGTGCAAACGGTTTGGGCAATTTTTGCGCCGTAAGCTCGGTCCGCAGCTTGGAGCGTTTGGCGCGTCCTGCCGCAGCTTTTGGAACGAGATTCTCCGCGGTTTCAAAACGCCGCTGTTTATTATTCGCCGCGGGTTTTACCTTATCCAGCGCAACTATTATATGGCCGCTGAACGGCAGGGTAAACTGCACGGCTTTACTGTTTCGGTCAAAACCATTCTGGAGGGTGCGTCGAACAACCGCAGGCTGATTCACCGCGGCCTGAATTATGTACTCCCCTGCGTGATGGTCACCATTTTGATTATGGTGGTTGTGTTTACACAAAACCTTACCTTTGCGGTACAGGTCAGCTACAACGGCCAGCCTGTAGGCTATATTCAGGATGAAACGGTTTTTGAAAGCGCTGAGCAGAAAATGCAGCAGCGTATTGTCTATGTAGAAGGGGAGGATGTTATTGACATTATCCCGCAGTACAGCGTTTCTCTGGTCAGCAAAAACGAAATTTTAGACGATGAAGCTCTTGCGGACAATATGATCCGCCTGTCCAACCTTGATATCATTGAGGCGCAGGGCTTCTATATCGGCGACCAATTCTACGGCGCCGTTCAGGATCCGGAAGCCTTGACCGAGGCGCTGGAAAGCATTTTGGATGCTTACCGTTCGGATTCCTCCAATGAAACGGTTGAGTTTGAACAGCCTTATGATTTCCGCCCGGGCCTCTACCTTGCTTCCAGTGTGGTGGACACGAATGAACTGATTGATATGGTTACCTCTCAGAAGCAGGAGGAGCGCACCTACACCATTCAGTCGGGCGATACTCCTTATGAAATTGCACAGGATAACAACATTTCGCTCAATGAGCTGGTCGCCCTTAATCCGGGGATTCTGGAAAACTGTATGCCGGGCGATACCGTCAAACTGCAGGGCTCGGTTCCGTTTATGTCGGTTAAAGTTTCCCGTACCCTGACCTATGAGGAATCTATCCCCTATGAGACCGTAGAGGTTTCGGATAAAAAATACCTGAAAGGCACCAAAGTGACCACCCAGGAAGGTGAAAACGGTACCCGCCAAGTAACAGCAACGGTGGAATATGTCAATGGCGTTGAGGTTGGCCGCACGGTGCTGGATTCGGTTGTAACCAAAGAACCGGTTGAAAAGCATGTTACGGTCGGCAGTGCAGAGCCTACAGTTGTTGTTCCGAGCGGAGGTGGGCTCGCTCCCGGAACCGGAAGTGGAATGTTCATCAATCCCTGCCCGTCCGGCTATGTCAGTCAGGAATTTGGCCACGCCGGCCACAAGGGCATGGACATCGCCTCCGGCTACGGTAATCCAATCTACGCGTCGGCAGGCGGTACTGTTATTCTTGCACGTTGGTATTCCGGTTACGGTAAGTGCGTTATGATTGATCACGGCAACGGCATCGTCACCCTTTACGGTCATGCGAGTAACCTGTATGTTTCACAGGGGCAGGTTGTAGCACAGGGCCAACCGATTGCGGCCGTCGGCTCGACCGGATGGTCTTCTGGCAACCACTGCCATTTTGAAATCCGGGTCAACGGTCAAACAGTAAATCCAAGAAGATATCTGTAAAACAGAGAAAATGCCCTGTGCTTAAAGCACAGGGCATTTGTTTGGACAAAGGGCAGAGGATGTTCCAGTGAAACCGTTGGGGTGCCCATTATAGGCAGTTGTTCCATTTCTGAAATCAACAGGAAGAATATTACAGAGACAGTGCATCTTTCCGCTGCAAATACGGACACTAATAATAGTATTAAACAAACCAACGGTATTGATAACGGTGAAAAAGGGCAGGCAGCGGAATGCATCCTATGCTGAAAAATGACTCTCACTCCCCTTAAGTAGCAGTTGTCAGGGAAGAGCAGTCGGCAGCAATCGAAGATGACCTCCGGAAAAACTCAATCGATACAATAAAACAGGCGGCCCCTTGAAAGGCCGCCTGTTTTTATTTGGTCAGTTTATCCAGCAGTTTAATGATTTCCTCTACCTTGCGGTTTGCATTCTCGCTATCTCCGGATTCAAACGCCTCTTTGACACAATGCCCCATGTGCGCCTTAAGCACTTCCTTGTTGGCCTTGTGCAGAATAGATTCGGTCGCCAAAAGCTGGTTTGAAATGTCGATGCAGTACCGGTTCTCCTCAACCATCTTCATAATGCCGGTGAGCTGCCCGGACGCGGTCTTTAACAGCCGCATCACGGTGTCTTTATCCGCCACCATAGCGGCTTACCGGATTCCGGCTACTTCGTAGCCCGCATCCTCAACGGCGGCTTTGAGCTGCTCGTCGCTGACGCCCTCACAGGTGACCGAAGCGATTTTTGCTTCAAGGTCAACTTGGGCTGAAGTAACTCCTGCTACCGCCGCAAGTGCCTTTTCGACCCGTGCAGAACAGTGTGCGCAGGACATGCCTTCTACATTGATGATTTTTTTCATAGAATTTTCCTCCTTATTGTTGCCGCAGGAATGGGCGGTTGGGTTCTTTGAATGATTTGTGGACACCGTTTTTGCCTCCGGCGCAGGGACTGCTTTGGCAGCAAGTGCACCTTCTGCGGTCGGACTGATACTGGCTGTTTCCGAATGGGACGATACGGATGAACCTGAAGCTGAACTGCCGCTGACTGAGGTTTTATTCCGGTAACGGGAGCGGAAGAACCGTAACCGCAGGGCATTGGTGACCACGCAGACCGAGCTCAAGCTCATGGCGGCTGCCGCGAACATGGGGTTTAACCGCCAGCCCAGCAGAGGATAGAACACTCCCGCCGCCAGCGGAATGCCGATAATGTTGTAAATAAAGGCCCAGAACAGGTTTTCCTTGATGTTGCGGATTGTCGCCTTGGAAAGCTCTACCGCTGCGACGGCATCCATCAGGTCGCTTTTCATGAGTACGATGTCCGCTGCTTCAATGGCAATGTCGGTTCCGGCCCCAATGGCAATGCCTACGTCGGCCCGCGCCAGGGCGGGCGCGTCATTGATGCCGTCGCCAATCATGGCGACCTTCCGGCCGGATTCCTGCAACCGCCGAATTTCCTGCTCTTTGTCCTGCGGCAGCACTTCGGCAATGGCCTCATCAATGCCGAGCGCCTTCTGGATGGCTGCTGCCGTCTTTTTGTTGTCCCCGGTCAGCATAACCACCCGGATACCCAATTTTTCAAAGGCACGGATGGCCGCGCCACTTGTTTCTTTTATAACATCCGCCGCGGCGATGATGCCGAGCAGGTGTTTTTCATCTGCAAAGTAAAGCGGTGTTTTGCCCTCGTCTGCAAGGCGGCCCGCGTCGCCGGAAACGGCGGAAACATCAATGCCTTGGCGCTCCATCAGCCGCAGGTTGCCTGCGAAGTAGGCGGCGCCGTCCAGCACTGCGCGCAGACCAAATCCGGAAATCGCCTCGAATTGCTCCGCCGCGCGGGGGGAGATCCCCTCGGCTTCGGCGCGTTCCAAAATGGCGGAAGCGAGCGGGTGTTCGCTCTGCGCCTCCAGCGAGGCGGCAATTTCCAACAGCGCGCGGGCTGAAACACCGTTCGAAGGCAGCAGGTCGGTCACCTGCGGTTTGCCCTCGGTGATGGTGCCGGTCTTATCCAGAACAACGGTATCAATGGTGTGGGCGGTTTCCAGCGCTTCGGCCGATTTGATGAGAATGCCGTTTTCGGCCCCTTTTCCGGTGCCGACCATGATGGCGGTCGGCGTCGCAAGGCCAAGCGCACAGGGGCAGGAGATAACCAGCACCGAAATGGCGGTGGCAAGGGCGAATTCAAAGGTCTCGCCCACAAACAGCCAGACGATGGCGCTCAACAGCGCAAGGCCAATAACGGTTGGAACAAAGATGCGGCTGACCTTATCGGCGAGCTTGGCAATCGGCGCTTTGGAGGCACTTGCATCCTCCACCAGCCGGATGATCTGCGCCAGAGTCGTGTCGTCTCCCACGCGGGAGGCCTCAAAGCGGAAATAGCCGGTTTTGTTGATGGCCGCGGCCATGACCTTGTCGCCGGGATTTTTTTCCACCGGGATGGATTCGCCGGTCAGCGCCGATTCATCCACCGCCGAACTGCCCTCGACGAGCACGCCGTCCACCGGGATGGAGGCGCCCGGTTTGACCGCAATAAGATCGCCGACCTGCACCTCTTCGACCGGAATTTCCACCTCAGTCCCGTTACGGACGACCAGAGCCGTCTTGGGCGCCAGGTCGATGAGCTTGGCAATGGCCTGCGAGGTTTTGCCCTTGGAGCGGGTCTCCAAGTACTTTCCAACCGTGATAAGGGTTAAAATCATACCCGAGGATTCAAAGTACAGGTCCATGCTGTACTGGGCAACCAGCGTGTCCATGCCATGACCCAGCCCGTATCCAATTCGGTAGATGGCGAAAACGCCATAGATCAGCGCCGCCCCGGAACCAATGGCGATTAGGGAATCCATGTTGGGCGCTCGGTGAAACAACGCCTTGATGCCGTGGGTAAAATAGGTATAGTTGATGAGTACAATGGGGAGTACCAGTAAAAACTGGGTAAAGGCAAAGGTCAGGGCGTTTTGGTTGCCGTGAAAAATAGAGGGGAGCGGCGCGCCCATCATGTGCCCCATGGAAATGTAGAATAATGGCACCAAGAAAAGAATTGATAGAATTAGTCGACGCTTCATCGAGCGCAGCTCGTTTTCCATGTATGCGCCGCGCGGCTGCTCTGGCCGCCTAGCTGCGGCGGAAGCGGTTTCATGCGACGCCACACGGTAGCCAGCGTGCTCAACCGCTTTCATCACATCGGCTTCGCTGACCTTGTCCGGGGCGTATTTTACGTTCATGTTGTTTGCAAGGAGGTTGACCTGCACCTCCTCAACGCCATCCAGCTTTTTCACCGCACGTTCCACTGCCGCGGAACAGGCGGAACAGGTCATGCCATATACATCAAACTTTTCGGCCGTACAGGTTGCCGCCCTACTGCCGTTGTTTTGCTCTGCCATTCTGCTCACCTCATTTGATTAAGATTACCCCACCCCATGGGGGGTGATATCTTTATTATACGCAAATCGGCTCGGTTGTCAATCCCTTTTGTAGTATCGCCCACATTTAGTGGATGATACGGCCGTTCGCAAGAGCTGGCATGCCGCAGTGTAATTTCCTCACCGGTCAGTTGGCGGAATGCACAGGGCTCTCGAAAGGGTCGGCAAGTGCTTCAGGAGCAGTGGGTTTTCGCCTTCTGTTCCACAGCCTGTAAACGGGACGAATCCAATTCGAGCAAACATGCTATGATTTCCGTATGTAAAAAATGCCGCAGAAATATTGGCGCTTATAAACCAGCGGGGCAGACAAATTTGTCTGCCCCGCTGTAGTGCTATTCGTTTTTTCCGAATTCAGAGAAATTGCAGTTTAAATCCAGCGAAGGCACGCTCAGGGATAACGGCGCGCCGGTGCTTTCGTCCAGAGTAAGGGTGAAGTTGCCGGAGTCTCCTTTTGAGGTCACCATCGCCACGCCGCCTTTGGAGGTAATGTCCAGGTTGTCGCCGTTCAGTGACGTTTCAAAGGCGTTTACCAGCGCGGCCGCCGCCGAGGACGCCAGAAAAGAAGTCGGCTCCACATCGAGTTTCAACCCTTTGAAATTGAGGGAGATTTTATCCTCGGCAAAATCAAACTGAAGGCCCTGCAAGGTTTCAGGGGACTGCATGGTCACCCGGGTGCTCCCGTCAAGCGAGCGCACAACGTCGGCCGTAGCCTGCATTTCGCCAAAGATGATGTCCGCTTTGCAGCGGAAACTGAACAGTTCATCAAACAGGCTGCTTTCACCGCTCCCGCCGGAGCCGCTTGGAATGAGCACCCGGCAAAACAGAAAGATGATAAGGCCGGATAAAATGACCACCGGGATCCAAAAAACGGCACGCCGCCGCATAGCCACCGCTCCTCACGCCGCAGAGAGTGCGCGCCGCCGATACAAGCACAGGCCCCCGCGTTTAATCTCCTTCGGCAAAATGGTACAGCTTTGGCAGAACCGCAATCATGTCGCTCGGAAGCATGCCGAGCATGGAGCCCTCCTGCGCGGCAAGGTCGCCCGCCGCACCGTGGAGGTAAACCCCGCACCCCGCTGCATACTCGGCCGGGAGGCCCTGCGCGACAAACGCCGCAAGGATGCCGGCAAGGACGTCCCCGCTGCCGCCGCGCGCCATACCCGCGTTTCCGGTGGTGTTCAGGTAAACGGTGCCGTCGGGCGATGCAATCACGGTGTCCGCGTCCTTGAGCACTAGAACCACGCCGTATTTTTGTGCAAATTCCTTTGCGCACCGGATGGGATCGGCTTTGATCTCCGCCGCACTTTTTCTGCACAGCCGGGACATCTCGCCGATGTGCGGCGTTACAATCATTCTGCGTTTTGCTGTTCGCAATATATCTATGCAGCTGGAGATGCAGTTTATGCCGTCTGCGTCCAGAACAATGGGGCAGTCCGCCTCCTCAATGAGCGTACAGACCACCGCCGTGGTGTCCTCATTCCAGCCCAGCCCGCACCCGATGAGCAGTGCCGAACAGCCTTTTATCTGTTCCAAAAGGAGGGGAATTGCCAGCGTGGAAAGGGTGCCTTCTTCATTTTCTGGCAGAGGACGGTAAACCGCTTCGTACAGCTTGGAGGCCACGGCGTCGACTGCCTCGGGCACCGAGGCCAGCGTCACAACGCCGGCGCCGCTCCGCAGGGCGGCATGGGTGCAGAGCGCCGCTGCGCCCCGGTAATTCCGGCAGCCGGCAACAATGGTGAGTTTGCCGTAGCTTCCCTTATGCGAATAAGCGTCCCGCCTAGGAAAAACCGAGGCAATCAGCCCGCGCTCCAGCGGAATACCACCGGAAAAATCAGCGCCAAAATGCTGCCGGAGCCGCTGTATCCGTGCATCAGTCAAGGCGGGGAGTGCGCGGCTATCTGCACAGGCAATCACCACCGCGCAGGCGCTTCCCGCCTCGTGGGTGAGGCTTACAGTGAAGCTAAGGCTGCGTTCATCGGCAATGGCCTTTGCACGGCCGGTAAGGGAAAGATAGGGCTCGCCGTTTTCATGCCGAAGCACGCTGACCTCATTGAGAAAAAATCCGCGTACCCCGGTGCCAAGCGCTTTGGAAAACGCCTCTTTCGCCGCAAAATTCGCGGCTGCAGATTGGGCGTTTGGCCTGCCGTTCGGGCAGATATGCGCCTGTTCGCCGACTGAAAAAACCCTCGTCAGAAAACGAGGGTTCTCAAGGCATTTTTGCATTCGGCTGATATCAACCAAATCAATTCCAATTTTATACATTGACCGTCGCCGTCCTTGGAAGATATTCCTTTATGCTTTCCAGAATAATCTCATTGGGATTGAAGACCAGCAGCAGCCGCTGGAATTTGGGGTGTGTCAGCACCGCGTAGTAGGTATCCGGGTCGGTGGGTGAACTGCAGGCCATCAGGCGGGTGGTAAACTCCTTGCCCGCAAAGGCGGAAACTTCATACCGGCCAAATTCCTCAATGGTGGTTACGTCAATGGTCGCAAGGCGTTTGCGCTTTGCCTTTCCCATAATTTTGTCCACATCCAGATCCCCGTTGGTGAAAATGTATTCGTATTCCACATTGAGCTGCGGAAAAAACGCAAACAACGCATAAATAACGCCGGCAATTACCAGAAGCGGAATAAAGTAAAACTGGCCGGAAATGGGAATGATAAAAATACAGCCAAGAATCAGGACGCCGGCTCCGACCAGGATCATCACCCGTTTGGCAAGGTCGGCAGAAGAGTTTTTCTTGGTCACAAGCTGTTCTTTGTAAATATCCATTTGGTTGAGATCCTCCTTGTTGATATGCAGGATATGTCTGATTGCCGCCTGCCGTGTTAAGCCACGGTTTTCACCGCGCCGTATCCGGAATGGCAGGACGCTGCTTTGGCCCAGGGCACCGCCGCCGGGTCAACGGCTTGGGACGCCTTTTGGAAAGAGCCCTCCGTTTCGACGGGAATGCCGCATGAACCCCCACAACTGCAAGCAGCTAAAAGTCATGAGCCGTATTCTCCAAAGCCGGTCGGTCGGCAGATTCGTCCCTCGCAGGACAACCCGCCATCCTGTTGATGGGTTTGTACTTCGCGGGATAACCGCGGCGTTGCCCACATTTCATATGAGGCGCGAATTGCCGGTCGGGGTTCACGGCCGTGCAATTACGCAAACGGCGCATAAATACCAACAACCAAACTGTACATTGCTGTGGTTTTGTATGGAGCAATGTTTTCCGGAACCAGAGGAATGAAGGGCTCGCTCCCCGCGGGATAATTGGGCCGTTATTCGCACTGCTTATCATTCGTGTTTGGCCGGTGCGGACACGCACCGTGAGGTTATGATAACGCATCCGCGCGATACTGGAGCGTTACAAGGCTTTCGCCGCGGTCAAAATCTTTGATTTTGGACACCGCAGAGGTTCTTATACCATATACAGGCTTCAGGTCTGCATCTTAACCGAAAAACGGTTCCCGTTTTTGTTCGTAATACGGTGTCCGCTCAACCGCCCGGAGCTTTGCATTGGGATGCGGCGTGAAGATATTATACCATAAAAAGTGTGTTATTACAATCCAAAACCCTTGCAACTTCATAGGAGATTTGTTATAATAACAAACAGCAAACGCCCAGGAAAAACCGCTGTCCATCTCTCGTCAATGCCCCATGAGGCGGTAGGTGACGGGAGTTTTTATTATACGCCCCTGCTTTTCGGCGGCAGCTTCGCGGGCTTTTAACGGTGTATTAAACCAGATGAGGTGACTGTCAATATGAAAGAACAGCTGGCACAAATTAAAGAGCGTGCCTTAGAAGGCCTTGCCGCCTGCACGACGATGCGGGAATTGGAGGATCTGCGGGTGCAGGTGCTCGGTAAAAAAGGTGAGCTTACCGGAATCCTCAAACAAATGGGCAAGCTTTCGCCGGAGGAACGCCCGGTCATTGGGCAGCTTGCAAATGAAGTGCGGCAGGATCTGGAGCAAAAGCTTGACGAGTACAAGGCTGCGCTCCGGGAAAAACAGCTCAACGAACAGCTTGAGGCGGAACGCCTTGATGTAACCATGCCTGGGCGCCCGTTTGAGCTTGGTTCTATGCACCCGCTTTCTGCGGTACTGGAGGAAATTGAAGAGATCTTCCTCGGCATGGGCTTCGATATTGCCGAAGGCCCGGAGGTTGAGACCGATTATTACAACTTTGAGGCGCTCAATCTGCCAAAGGATCATCCGGCCCGTGATACACAGGACACCTTTTATATCAGTGAAAACATTCTGCTGCGCACCCAGACATCCCCGGTGCAGGTGCGTGTTATGGAACAGCAGAAACCGCCGATTCGCGTGATCTCGCCGGGCCGCGTTTACCGGTCCGATGCTGTAGACGCCACCCATTCCCCGGTTTTCCATCAGATTGAGGGCCTTGTCGTGGACAGGGGTATTACCATGGCGGATTTAAAAGGGACTCTGGAGATTTTTGTCAAGCGCCTGTACGGCGAGGATGCAAAAATCCGTTTCCGTCCGCATCACTTCCCGTTTACCGAGCCGTCTGCTGAGGCGGATACCCAGTGCTTTGCCTGTGGGGGCAAAGGCTGCCGTATCTGCAAGGGCGAAGGCTGGATTGAACTGCTTGGCTGCGGTATGGTTCACCCCAAGGTGCTCGCCGGCTGTGGCATTGATCCGGAGGTTTACAGCGGTTTTGCGTTCGGCATGGGGCTGGAGCGCGTGGTTATGCGCCGCTACAGCATTGACGACCTGCGGCTGTTCTTTGAGAACGACCTGCGGTTCCTAAAACAGTTTTAATGAATCACCCGGAGTTTGCTGGGCCCCCTGAAACGGTTTGGAACCCATTCACCGCAGAAAAGAGCAATAAAGGAGCGTTCATCCCATGAACCTGTCAATGAAATGGTTAAATGATTATGTAAAAATAGATTGTAACCCCCATGAATTTGCCGCCGCTATGACCATGAGCGGCTCTAAGGTCGAGGGGTATGAAGTTGAGGGCGAGGGCGTCAGCAACGTTGTCGTCGGCAAAATCCTTTCGGTGGAGAAACACCCGGATGCGGACAAGCTGGTCGTCTGCCAGCTCGACGTCGGCAAGGGAGATTCCATCCAGATTGTTACCGGCGCTGACAACGTCTTTGCTGGCGCGGTCGTCCCGGTTGCACTCGACGGTTCTACTCTGCCGGGCGGGGTTAAAATTAAAAAGGGCAAGCTGCGCGGCGTGGAGAGCAACGGTATGCTTTGTTCCCTTAATGAGCTTGGCCTTACCGTGCACGATTTTCCCTATGCCATTGAGGACGGCATTTTCATCATCGAGGAGGATTGTGAAATCGGCGAGGATATCCACACGGCCATTGGCTTGAACGACATTTCAGTTGAGTTTGAAATCACCTCGAACCGGCCGGACTGCCTCTCGGTCACCGGCCTTGCAAGAGAAGCCGCTGCAACCTTTAATAAGCCCTTCCGCCTCCCCAAGCCGCAGGTGAAGGGAAGCGGGGACAACATTGAAAACTACCTGAAAGTGACGGTGGAAAACAATGAGCTTTGCCGCCGCTACAGCGCACGAGTGGTGAAAAACGTCAAAATCGGCCCATCGCCGCGCTGGATGCGTGAGCGGCTGCGTGCCTCCGGCGTGCGCCCTATCAACAACCTAGTGGATATTACCAACTACGTTATGCTGGAATATGGTCAGCCCATGCACGCGTTTGATTTAAAATATGTTTCCGGCGGCCAGATCGTCGTCCGTAACGCAAAAATGGGCGAAACCATTGAAACCCTCGACGGCACCGTACATGAGCTTTCCCCGGAAATGCTTGTTATATGCGATGCGGAAAAACCCGCCGCGGTCGCCGGTGTTATGGGCGGCGAATACAGCGGTATCATGGAGGATACCCAGACCGTTGTCTTTGAGTCCGCGAGCTTTAAAGGTGCATCAGTTCGCACCACCGCCAAAAGGATTGGCCTGCGAACCGAGTCCTCCTCCCGTTTTGAAAAGGGACTGGATCCCGCGCTCTGTGAGGATGCGCTTGCCCGCGCCTGCGAGCTGGTGGAGCAGCTGGGCTGCGGCGAGGTAGTCGACGGCATCATTGACGTCTGGGGCAGCAGGAACACCCCGGCGGTTGTCAAACTGGAGCCGGAGTGGGTGAACCGTTTCCTCGGTATTGAACTCCCGCGGGAACAAATGGTTTCCATCCTGGAAAAACTGGACTTCACGGTGGAAGGGGACGACGTTACCGCGCCGCCGTTCCGCATTGACATTGAATCCAAAGCCGATATTGCCGAGGAAATTGCACGTTTCTATGGTTACGATAAGATCCCGGTCACCGCGATTCGCGGTACTGCGCAGGGCCATTTGACCCCAGAGCAGCAGTTCGGCCGCAAGGCAGTCCGCGCGATGCTCGGCATGGGCTGCAATGAAATTCAGACCTATTCCTTTATCAGCCCGAAGTATTATGACAAAATTGATCTTCCGGCGGACAGTGCCCTGCGTCGTTCGGTGGAGATTTTAAATCCGTTGGGCGAGGACACCAGCGTTATGCGCACCACCATTCTCCCATCGATGCTGGAGACGCTGGCACGCAACTACAACAACCGCTTGCCAAAAGCCTATCTGTTTGAAACGGGGGCGGAGTATATCCCGACAGCACCGGAACAGCTTCCAGAGGAGAAAAAGGTGCTTTCCATTGGCCTTTACGGCCCGAATACCGATTTTTATACCCTCAAAGGCATGGTGGAAACGCTGCTCTCGACTCTCCGGATTGCCGAAGTAGATGTTGTTCCTTGCAAGGAGGAACCGACCTTCCATCCGGGCCGCTGTGCAAAAATTGTACGGGATGGGGAAGAGTACGGCATTTTTGGCGAGGTACACCCGAAGGTTCTGGAGAACTATGGCGTTGGAACCAAAGCTTATGTTGCCCGCATGGATTTGGGGCTTCTGTTTACGGCGGTCCTGCCGGAGCAGTCCTACAAGCCGCTGCCGAAATTCCCGGCGGCTGCGCGTGACCTCAGTGTGGTCTGTGATGAAGAGACCCCGATGATGGAGGTTGAAAAGGCCATTCAAAAAGCGGTTGGAAAATCGCTGGAGGATGTAACGCTGTTTGACGTTTACCGCGGCGAGCAGGTGCCAGCCGGCAAAAAGAGCCTTTCGTTTGCCATTACCATGCGTTCGTTTGAACGCACCCTCACCGACGAGGAGGCGGATAACGCTGTCCGCCGTGTGCTTAAGGCGCTGGATGCAATGGGCATTACCCTGCGCGCCTAGGGAATAACCTGTTTTGCGGGGGGCAAAGTATAGGTAGTAAGGCAGCTGCATAGGATCAAATAAATCATGATATAATACAAGGAGGGTGAGCGCAATGTACGACAAAACCATGACCTTTTCGGTGCATGAAGACAAGGAAAATGAGATGAAAAACATCCTGACCATGGTCTATGACGCACTCAAGGAAAAGGGTTATAATCCCATCAATCAAATTGTCGGCTATATTCTGTCCGAGGATCCGACCTACATCACTACACACAACAATGCAAGGAGCCTCATCCGCCGCATTGACCGCGACGAATTGTTGCGCGCAATGGTAAAAGGCTACCTGAACGACTAGCCTAAAGAGCGCTGGTTGGCCTGTCGATAATGTGCGCAGAAGGCTGGTCCTGCTATTAAAATTGTGGTTGTATTTTGTAAATCCCGTTCAGTTTTTGGACGGGATTTTTTACAGAAATATAAGCTATAAATATTGACATGTGTTCATAATTCGTTTATAGTATAGATATAATTTACCAACATGGTTTGATGGGAGAGTTGTTTTATGGAAAACAAAACAAACGGCTTGGCAGTCGGCGGCCTGATTCTTGGTATCTTTACCATTCTCATGGGCTGCTTTGGTTGGACATTCGGTTGGGGCACCATCATTGGCGTCATCACCGGTATTGTCGGTATCATTCTCAGCGTTCTGGGTAAAAAACAGAGCCCGAGCGGCCTTGCGACCGGCGGTCTCGTTACCTCGATCATTGGTCTGGTGCTCTGCGGTATCCTGTTCATCGCTTGTGTAGCCTGCGTTGGCGCTTTGGGTGCTGCTGGCGTTGCGCTTTATTAATAAGCTCGTAAACGGAACAAATATAAGACAGAATCGGTGACGGTTCTGTCTTATATTTTGGAGGAGCTATGTTTCCATATTTGAATTTATTCGGCTTTCAAGTGCCGATGTATAGCATCATGATCGGCCTTGGTCTTATTTTGGGAGTTTTGCTCGCTGTTTTCCGGGCAAAACGCTCCGGGCTGAAAGGCGAGGATGTTTTCAATGCCTGCCTGTTTGCGGTAATTGGGTTGATTGTAGGCGGTAAAATTCTGTACCTCATCACCATTATCCCCTGGATGGCGGAAAATTGGAGCAGGTTAATGTCCACCCCTCAGTTGTGGATTGACCTGCTGCGCGGCGGTTTTGTCTTTTACGGCGGTTTGATTGGCGCGTTGCTCATGATTGGCTGGTATGTGAAAAAATTTCGCATTCCCGCTATGCAGATGCTGGATACGCTGATGCCCTCGGTGCCGCTGGCTCATGCGTTCGGCCGGATTGGCTGTTTCTGCGCCGGGTGTTGCTATGGGATTCCTTCTCCCTTTGGCTTTGATTTTTCGGCTTCAGAGGTTGCCCCGCACGGTGTTACCCTGCTGCCGGTGCAGCTTTTTGAGGCGGGCGGCAACCTGTTGCTCTGCGGCATACTGCTGCTCGTTGGCCGCCGGATGAAAAAGCCGGGCTTGCTCACGGGGATTTACCTGGCGGGTTACGCTGTGATGCGGTTTGTTCTTGAATTCTTTCGCTATGATGCGGAGCGCGGCGGATTTCTCGGCGTTTCCACTTCTCAGTGGATTAGCTTGCTGCTGTTGCCGGTCGGCGTCTTTATCATCTGGCGGGCAGTTTATCCCAAAACGAATTCTGAACAGGGATGAGCTGGTATCTGCTGCGAAGGGTACAGACTTGAAACGGAAGTACAATGTTTATCTTTTGCAGAAGATGTAAAGTTGTAGCTGCTGTCTTGCCTGTCACAGGGAGGAGACAATGCCCACGATGTGTGCGGGTGAAATTTTTGATGTCTGACACATGGACCTCAAAAATTTTTTGTGTGGAAGCTCCGGGATTTCTTTGAAATTCCCCTTGACATTGCTTGTACCATACGCTATAATATTTAGGTACCTGAGAAAAGGTATCTGCGCCAGTAGCTCAGCTGGATAGAGTGCTTGACTACGAATCAAGAGGTCAGGGGTTCGAGTCCCTTCTGGCGCGCCACACCTGCGGTTGTAGTTTGCAGCCGCAGGTTTTCTTTTTGTATTGTTGCAGCTGTATTGTAGCCGGCACCGTTTATACCTGGTAAACAGGGTGCATATTGCCGGCTGTTTTAGTTGAAACAATTATGCAGCAAAGCGGTTTCAAGCAATTTTGCTTTGGAAAACAGTTTTTCTGGTTCCGTGGAAGGGAGAAAGCCTTGAAGGCCTTCTCCTTTTTTGTTTCGGGAACAAAATTGCCCCTTATTTGCAGGTGTGCGCGGACAATGTTTGTCTGCGCTTGCTTGCTTTATAGAAGAAAAAGAAGGGAGGGAAGCAGTAAAATAGTGGAACGATAAATTTTTCGGTTTTGGTTTTTCCGGGTACAGGTAGGGGGAGAATGCCGGAAAGAAACAGCATTCCAAGGAGGGAAAAGGCATTGGAGCAGTCAATGATACAATTTAAGAGATTTTTGGAACAAGAAGAAAAAAGCGAAGCAACGATTGAAAAATACCTACGGGATGTACGGGTGTTTTTGGCCCATTTAAACGGGCGGGCGATCTGCAAAGAGGCGGCGATACGGTATAAAGAATACTTGTCTGAACATTACGCTCCGGTCAGTGCCAACTCCATGCTGGTATCGCTGAACTGTTTTTTGCGATTTTATGGCAAAGCGGATGCCTGTGTAAAGCTGTTTAAAATTCAGCAGCAGATTTTCTGTCAGGAAGAAAAGGAATTAAGCCGGGAGGAATACAGGCGCTTGATTCAGGCCGCGGGTAATACCAGGCTTTCTTTTGTACTTCAAACCATTTGCTGTACCGGCATTCGGGTAAGCGAGTTGCAGTATATTACCGTGGAGGCTGTACATACGGGTAAAACGATTGTAAACTGCAAAAATAAAACACGGGTCATTTTTGTTCCGGAGCATATACAGAAGATGCTGAAGAGGTATATAAAAAAATCCGGCCTGAAAACCGGAAGCGTGTTTGTATCGAAAAACGGGAGGCCATTAAACCGCAGCAATATATGGCGGGAGATGAAAGCCCTGTGCGAAAAAGCAAATGTTGCACCGGAAAAGGTATATCCCCACAATTTACGGCACCTGTTTGCACGGACCTTTTATTCGCTGGACCGGGACATTGCCCGGCTGGCTGACCTGTTGGGACACAGCAGTATTAATACCACCCGTATTTATACTATGGAGACTGGGCGCCAGCATTTATACCAACTGGAACAGGTACAAAAATTGTTGAGAACATAATGCTGATTATGTAGTAAACGGAATGTGTGCAAAATTGTACATATTGAAGATTATCACAACGTGAAAATTTTGTCAAGCATGTAAGCGCTTGCCATGAACCGTAAAAAGTTCAACCAGGGAAGCTCTGTTAATATCAGGCGTTTTTCCAATAAAAAGCACAAAAACAAGACCAAGAAACATATTATTTCTTGGTCTCATTTTATAATATTTTTTATTTAAAATTATATCAAAATTTTACCTATTGTTTTTAAAAAGGAATCTCAAACCAGCGGAATTTTACTACATAATCAGCATTATGTTGCGGAGAGCTTGGTGAGTGGGGGCGCCTTTTGACGCAGCATTTGCCTTTGATTTGCGGTTTGTGCGGCAATTTCAATATACAAAAACCGGAATTCAAGAGATATGTTCTTTGAATGATGGAAGGAGAAGACAGGTATGATTCGCGTACAATCAAAACGTATTTTGGCGGGACTGTTAAGCCTTATCATGGTCTTTGGGCTGTGGAGCTTCAATGGCGGTTCCTACATGGCCGGGGCAGAAGGGCTTGCTCCGGTGGCCAATACGGGCAGCGCCCCGGGTGGGGAGTCTGCGGTTCCGAACGAGGACCATGGAGCAGTTACCAACCCGACCCCAGTTGTGGATATTGTCGTCAATGTTCCGGCAGACTACCCGGGGACCTTTTTGGACTTTAAAGAGGAGCTGACCGATAAATTAGTCGAGCAGGGAATGGACCCTGACACCTTCCGTATTGTTTCAGCGGCGATTAAAATTGATACCACCGATACAGCCGGTTGGTATGTCTATGACCATTACAACTCGCAGAACGATTACAACAATTTGAAGGTGGATTCCCTCAGACAGCCGTTCCGGCAGGCGGACAACAGCCATGCAAACGGTACGAACCCGACCACGATTGAGAAGGAATTTGCCAGTACAGTACCGGCAGCCTGCAAATATTTTGTGAGACATATTTCTTCCAGTGTGGATGAGGCGGGAAAGGCTAAAATGATCTTTGCGGGTTACGGCTCGCAGGCTTTAGCGGATTTCATGATTTACCCGGCTGCAAGTGATTCCCGCCGGACCTTTAGCTTTGACATTGACGCCAAAAGGGTGGATACGCATACCCTGACCGGTACGGGCTTTTTTGTCAACGCCGGAATTGAGGGTACAGGAACCAGCGCCACGGTAAGCGGTTATTTGCTGTTTTATCAGTTTACAAGCGCAACGGCGGGGAATATCTACCTTATTCCAATGACCAAAGTCAACGCAATGAACTTCCAGACTTCAAATGTAACCAGCTTGTACAGCCAGGCGATTGCAAAGGATACCTTTAATTTAGGTGCCTCTAAAAAGGCCCGAATTGATGTTGACCTGCAGGCGACCAGCCTGACGGTGCAGCAGCGGAATTACGCTAGTGACGGCATTACTTTTGAGGAGACCAAGACCTTGTTCGGCGGAAAAGCCGTTACCATGAACCGGACTGGTTTCAATGGCTTTGGCCCCATGGCCGCCTATGGCAGCCATGGCTGTTCCAGCCTTTCTTCGTTTGAATTCTCAGACCTTGAAATGAACTACGAGGCCAATGCCTTTGATGCGCTGAAAAACGTGCAGTACTCTGAAGATGCGGAGTACAAATACTTCATTAACCTGACTGGCACCAACGCAGACCCCGGCGTCCCGAAAGACGACGAGGCTTATTTGGAAGGCATTAAGCGTTTGAATGAAAACGGTATTTTCTACGTCAGCAATACCGACGACGGAAAAATACTGACCCAACCGACGGAGGATTCCTCCGGTATTGGCCCGGACAACGGCCTGTACGCGACCAATGCAGACTACATTACCCAAATTGCAGAATACATTGCAGAAAATTTCAACGAACAGGTGCATTTTAAACCAGTTGAAATTCTGGAACAGAATGAAAAACCAATTGCGGACTTCATTATTGTTCAGGATGATGAGGACGGCCAGTGCAAACAGGTTTTGACGGCGCACCTTCAGCATTTAAAAACCGCTGAGGATAAAATTACCGTACATATTCAGGATAAATCCATGACCAATTCGGCCGGAGATAAGATTACCGGCTGGCAGCTCAAAGTCTACGACCCGGACAACGGGGTTGTTGCAAGCAGCAACGGCTTTGTGGACGACCCGTCCAAGCTGCCCTCCTATTCCATTACCAAAAATTCCAAGCAGGGGAAATATCTCTTTGAACTGGTTGTGAAGGATGTGAAGGGAACCGAATCCACGGTATTCCAGACCTATTTAACTGCTTATCAGGATACGGCTGCACCGAGCATTAGTGCGTCCAGCGGAGGATATGGCTCCCCGGCGAATGTCGTTCTGGTAGACCAGGGCTACGGTATTGATGCAGACGGCGTTACCCTGATTGAAAATGCGGGCAGTGGCGTTTTGAAATATCAGGTGAATGATGGAGAAATTATTACGCTGGAGAAAGAAGTCCACGCGTACAACCTTTCGGTCCAACTGACCGAGGAGCCGCTGAAGATCACCACATGGGACGAATGCGGCAATGAATCCACCAAGACCTTCAACACAGTAAAGGTAGAGTTCCAGGATGGCGACCATGACCCCTACTACACACTTGAGGGCGACAAATTGGGAGCTCTTCCGGAAGGGCCGACCCCGGACGATGAGAATAAGCATTTTCAGGGCTGGGCGGATGAAGACGACAACCTTGTTTCTTCCGACACCGTGGTGAATGACGACATTGTTCTGCACCCGGTTTATACCACCGAGACGGTAACCCTTACCTTTGAGGCAAACGGTGGAACCTATGGCAATACAACCACTAAGGTTGTTGAGGTGCCAAAAGGCAGCAAAATTATTGACAACCTTTTGAGCGGCGACGAGCTGCCGACAAGAACGGGTTACAATTTTACCCATTGGACAATTTCAGGCGCTGAAGTTCACGGGCAGACCGCTGACGCGGCGAATACGACGCTTAAGGCGAATTGGGAAAAGGGACAGTTTACCCTGAAATTTGATGCAAACGGCGGCAATCTGGGCAAACTGAAAGAAAAGTCTGTGGAATATGAAGCAGACCTTTCCTATGAGACTACAACAAACCCCGCGGGAAATCCCTATGCGGGCATGGATTTGCCGACCCGAGAGGGTTACACATTCAAGGGCTGGGCAAAAGATACAGCAGGCACTGCTATTACCAGCAGCGACAAGATGCCGGCTCATACCTATACGGTTTACGCAAAATGGGAAAAGGACAACAGCCGGTTTATTGTCAGCTTTGACAGCAACGGTGGAAGCCAGGTTCCCAATAAATCCTATCCTACAAGCGAGGATCACTACGGCACGCTGAACACCCCAAGCCGTTCAGGCTATACCTTTGACGGCTGGTTTGATGAGAGTGGTACAAAGCGCGAATCGGACGGGGAGGTCTACAAACAGGCGGATCACACCCTGACGGCACGGTGGACGGCAAATGACGACACTCAGTACAAGGTGGAGTATTACCTGAGAGACGACAGCGGTTACCATCGGGATGACAGCCTGACTGTAACCCACTATGGTACGACAGATACCGCCTGCAGCGTCTCTGAGGGCGATGTAAAAAACATTGCTGGTTACTGGTACAATGCAGACAACGCACTGAATGTTCTGTCTGGCACCATTACCGGTGACGGAAAAGCAACCCTGAAGCTCTATTACGACCGGTATTTTGCAGTAACTGGAAGCAAGGATGGAGAAGGCACTGTTACGGCGACTGGTACTTTAAAAGAGGGACAGGATGGTTTGGTCTCCTGGAAAGCGGCAAGCGGCTACCAGGTAGGTCAGGTGATTGTGGACGGTGTGGTTCGGGATGATCTCTTGCAGAAAAACAGCATCTCGTTTACAGATGTTCACGAAAATCATCAGGTCTATGTGAAGTTTGTAAAGCAGGGCGGCAGCGGCGGTAATTTGCCGGATATGGGAAATACCGGCTATTACCAGGTAAAAACGCGGATTGACGGTCTGGAGAATTCCTGTACCATTACGCCGACACAGACGGTGAAAAAGGGAGTAGATCATACCGTTGAATGGGAGGTCTGCGACGGGTATTATATTGTCTCTGTAACGGTTGACGGCAAGGAATATGCGGTAAATGCGACTGAAGTCGATTTTACCAGCATTGCCGCAAACCATGAGGTTGTTGTAAAGACAGAAAAAATGCCTTCAATGGGTGGTGACACCACAACAGGGTACTATACAGTCACTGTAAACCGCTATGGCGGCAACAGCAAGGATACCATTGTCAGCGGGAACCAGGTGGTTGCACCTGGAAGCAGTGCAAAGGTTACCTGGAGTGCGGCAAACGGCTACCATGTTTCACGTGTTGTGGTAGACGGCAAGCCCTTGGATGCATCTTTGATTGCAGCGGGATTGCAGCAGTTTGAAAATATTCAGGGCAACCATGTAGTAGACGTCTATTTTGAAAAGGATGGCAGCGGAGACGGTACTGGCAGCTGGACAGAAGATATGGTTACCGTTTCGACACAGCTGGTTGGCGGACCGGGCAGCATTACAGCAGGGGCTACTCTGCCAAAAGACAGCGACTACAAGGTTACCTGGGAACCGGTCTTTGAGACCACTGACAATCCGGACGACCCGGATTATGCTGTTTATGAAGTTGAAAAGGTTGAAGTAAACGGGACTCAGTGGACTGGATCGGGCAATGAAATTGATTTTAGTCACCTGGAAAAAGACCAGGATGTAAAGGTTTATGTAAAACCAGTGGTTTATCAGGTCACCACGCTGGCATACGGCAACGGTACGGTAAGTTCTTCGAAAACGCTGTATAAAAATCAGAGCTACTTAAACATTTTGGGGACGCCGAATGCGGGCAATGAGGTAAAGAAACTGGTTATTGACGGTGCCGAACAGCCTATTTCAGACATCAATACCAGAATGCGCGCCCGGTTCATGGCTTTGGCTGCCAATGAGACAGAGGTTGACGCGGCCCTTACAACAGGCACCGATGTAAACATCAATGCAATCTCTCAGGATCATGTAATTGAGGTTTATTTCGCGGCGTCCGGAGCGTCTCTTCCGGATGAGGGCGACCTGATCCGCGTAACCGCTGAAATTATAGGCGGTACCGGTTCAG
Source organism: Clostridiales bacterium (assembly GCA_003150405.1). Lineage (GTDB taxonomy): Bacteria > Bacillota > Clostridia > Oscillospirales > Ruminococcaceae > Metaruminococcus_A. The sequence goes on along the minus strand of QAMM01000010.1, from coordinate 99,245 downwards.
TAAGCGGCAGCGGAATTTTTGCCAAAGGTTCTGACGATACCGTAAGCTGGATAGTTGATTCCAAATATGAGGTTCAGGACGTCAAGGTAAATGGTTCAAGCGTAAGCTTTAGCGGCAATCAGATTGACCTGAGCAACCTACAGACTGATACCAAGGTTGAAATTATTGTTGCTCCGGCTGAGCTGTCGAAGAATGATGAAACACCTGATGGCGGAACCAACCAGCCGAATCGGCCGAGCTACAACATTTCGACCGAAATTATTGGCGGACCGGGGGATATTACAAGTGGTGCCCGGGTTGAAAAAGGTGAGTCGTTTGAGGTTGAATGGGAGATCAGTGAACCGGGATATGAAATCCGGGATGTTATTGTGGATGGCATCAGCCGCCCGGATTTGATTTCTCCGGATGGAACCGGTGATATTCGGTTTGACAAGGTGGTTCAGGACCATAGTGTTCAGGTTCTGATCGGCGAAAAGGCAAAGGTAAATATTGATGTTGACAAAGACGGGATTCCGGATGTTAACATTGATACCGACGGCGACGGCAAACCGGACATTAATGTTGACCTTGACGGCGACGGGATTCCAGACATTAACATTGATACCGACAATACCGGGACCTGGAAACCGAGCGGTGAAGGCGGAAATGGCGATGAAATCTGGAAGCCGGATACCAATCTTGATACGGACGCTGACGGTAAAGTGGATGTTGAGCACGGATTCCGGCCTGGATATGACTTTGATCAGGACGGCGTTGATGATAACTGGAACCCAGATAAAGACGTTTATCCAGATGGATTGGGAAAACCGGGTTATGATACTACGGATCCGAACCTGAATGTAGACACCGACGGTGACGGCAAACCGGACGTAAATGTTGACACCGATGGTGATGGTAAGCCGGACGTAAATGTTGACACCGACGGTGACGGCAAACCGGACGTAAATGTTGACACCGATGGTGATGGTAAGCCGGACGTAAATGTTGACACCGACGGTGACGGCAAGCCGGACGTAAATGTTGACACCGACGGTGACGGCAAGCCGGACGTAAATGTTGACACCGATGGTGATGGTAAGCCGGACGTAAACGTAGACACCGATGGTGACGGCAAGCCGGATGTAAATGTTGATACCGATGGTGACGGCAAACCGGACGTAAATGTTGATACCGATGGTGATGGTAAGCCGGACGTAAACGTAGACACCGATGGTGACGGCAAGCCGGACGTAAATGTTGACACCGATGGTGATGGTAAGCCGGACGTAAACGTAGACACCGATGGTGATGGTAAGCCGGACGTAAATGTTGACACCGACGGTGACGGCAAGCCGGACGTAAATGTTGACACCGATGGTGATGGTAAGCCGGACGTAAACGTAGACACCGATGGTGACGGCAAGCCGGATGTAAATGTTGATACCGATGGTGACGGCAAACCGGACGTAAATGTTGATACCGATGGTGATGGTAAGCCGGACGTAAACGTAGACACCGATGGTGACGGCAAGCCGGACGTAAATGTTGACACCGATGGTGATGGTAAGCCGGACGTAAACGTAGACACCGATGGTGATGGTAAGCCGGACGTAAATGTTGACACCGACGGTGACGGCAAGCCGGACGTAAATGTTGACACCGATGGTGATGGTAAGCCGGACGTAAACGTAGACACCGATGGTGACGGCAAGCCGGATGTAAATGTTGATACCGATGGTGACGGCAAACCGGACGTAAATGTTGATACCGATGGTGATGGTAAGCCGGACGTAAACGTAGACACCGATGGTGACGGCAAGCCGGACGTAAATGTTGACACCGATGGTGATGGTAAGCCGGACGTAAACGTAGACACCGATGGTGATGGTAAGCCGGACGTAAATGTTGACACCGACGGTGACGGCAAGCCGGACGTAAATGTTGACACCGATGGTGATGGTAAGCCGGACGTAAACGTAGACACCGATGGTGACGGCAAGCCGGATGTAAATGTTGATACCGATGGTGACGGCAAACCGGACGTAAATGTTGATACCGATGGTGATGGTAAGCCGGACGTAAACGTAGACACCGATGGTGACGGCAAGCCGGACGTAAATGTTGACACCGATGGTGATGGTAAGCCGGACGTAAACGTAGACACCGATGGTGATGGTAAGCCGGACGTAAATGTTGACACCGACGGTGACGGCAAGCCGGACGTAAATGTTGACACCGATGGTGATGGTAAGCCGGACGTAAACGTAGACACCGATGGTGACGGCAAGCCGGATGTAAATGTTGATACCGATGGTGACGGCAAACCGGACGTAAATGTTGATACCGATGGTGATGGTAAGCCGGACGTAAACGTAGACACCGATGGTGACGGCAAGCCGGACGTAAATGTTGACACCGATGGTGATGGTAAGCCGGACGTAAACGTAGACACCGATGGTGATGGTAAGCCGGACGTAAATGTTGACACCGACGGTGACGGCAAGCCGGACGTAAATGTTGACACCGATGGTGATGGTAAGCCGGACGTAAACGTAGACACCGATGGTGACGGCAAGCCGGATGTAAATGTTGATACCGATGGTGACGGCAAACCGGACGTAAATGTTGATACCGATGGTGATGGTAAGCCGGACGTAAACGTAGACACCGATGGTGACGGCAAGCCGGACGTAAATGTTGACACCGATGGTGATGGTAAGCCGGACGTAAACGTAGACACCGATGGTGATGGTAAGCCGGACGTAAATGTTGACACCGACGGTGACGGCAAGCCGGACGTAAATGTTGACACCGATGGTGATGGTAAGCCGGACGTAAACGTAGACACCGATGGTGACGGCAAGCCGGATGTAAATGTTGATACCGATGGTGACGGCAAACCGGACGTAAATGTTGATACCGATGGTGATGGTAAGCCGGACGTAAACGTAGACACCGATGGTGACGGCAAGCCGGACGTAAATGTTGACACCGATGGTGATGGTAAGCCGGACGTAAACGTAGACACCGATGGTGATGGTAAGCCGGACGTAAATGTTGACACCGACGGTGACGGCAAGCCGGACGTAAATGTTGACACCGATGGTGATGGTAAGCCGGACGTAAACGTAGACACCGATGGTGACGGCAAGCCGGATGTAAATGTTGATACCGATGGTGACGGCAAACCGGACGTAAATGTTGATACCGATGGTGATGGTAAGCCGGACGTAAACGTAGACACCGATGGTGACGGCAAGCCGGACGTAAATGTTGACACCGATGGTGATGGTAAGCCGGACGTAAACGTAGACACCGATGGTGATGGTAAGCCGGACGTAAATGTTGACACCGACGGTGACGGCAAGCCGGACGTAAATGTTGACACCGATGGTGATGGTAAGCCGGACGTAAACGTAGACACCGATGGTGACGGCAAGCCGGATGTAAATGTTGATACCGATGGTGACGGCAAACCGGACGTAAATGTTGATACCGATGGTGATGGTAAGCCGGACGTAAACGTAGACACCGATGGTGACGGCAAGCCGGACGTAAATGTTGACACCGATGGTGATGGTAAGCCGGACGTAAACGTAGACACCGATGGTGATGGTAAGCCGGACGTAAATGTTGACACCGACGGTGACGGCAAGCCGGACGTAAATGTTGACACCGATGGTGATGGTAAGCCGGACGTAAACGTAGACACCGATGGTGACGGCAAGCCGGATGTAAATGTTGATACCGATGGTGACGGCAAACCGGACGTAAATGTTGATACCGATGGTGATGGTAAGCCGGACGTAAACGTAGACACCGATGGTGACGGCAAGCCGGACGTAAATGTTGACACCGATGGTGATGGTAAGCCGGACGTAAACGTAGACACCGATGGTGATGGTAAGCCGGACGTAAATGTTGACACCGACGGTGACGGCAAGCCGGACGTAAATGTTGACACCGATGGTGATGGTAAGCCGGACGTAAACGTAGACACCGATGGTGACGGCAAGCCGGATGTAAATGTTGATACCGATGGTGACGGCAAACCGGACGTAAATGTTGATACCGATGGTGATGGTAAGCCGGACGTAAACGTAGACACCGATGGTGACGGCAAGCCGGACGTAAATGTTGACACCGATGGTGATGGTAAGCCGGACGTAAACGTAGACACCGATGGTGATGGTAAGCCGGACGTAAATGTTGACACCGACGGTGACGGCAAGCCGGACGTAAATGTTGACACCGATGGTGATGGTAAGCCGGACGTAAACGTAGACACCGATGGTGACGGCAAGCCGGATGTAAATGTTGATACCGATGGTGACGGCAAACCGGACGTAAATGTTGATACCGATGGTGATGGTAAGCCGGACGTAAACGTAGACACCGATGGTGACGGCAAGCCGGACGTAAATGTTGACACCGATGGTGATGGTAAGCCGGACGTAAACGTAGACACCGATGGTGATGGTAAGCCGGACGTAAATGTTGACACCGACGGTGACGGCAAGCCGGACGTAAATGTTGACACCGATGGTGATGGTAAGCCGGACGTAAACGTAGACACCGATGGTGACGGCAAGCCGGATGTAAATGTTGATACCGATGGTGACGGCAAACCGGACGTAAATGTTGATACCGATGGTGATGGTAAGCCGGACGTAAACGTAGACACCGATGGTGACGGCAAGCCGGACGTAAATGTTGACACCGATGGTGATGGTAAGCCGGACGTAAACGTAGACACCGATGGTGATGGTAAGCCGGACGTAAATGTTGACACCGACGGTGACGGCAAGCCGGACGTAAATGTTGACACCGATGGTGATGGTAAGCCGGACGTAAACGTAGACACCGATGGTGACGGCAAGCCGGATGTAAATGTTGATACCGATGGTGACGGCAAACCGGACGTAAATGTTGATACCGATGGTGATGGTAAGCCGGACGTAAACGTAGACACCGATGGTGACGGCAAGCCGGACGTAAATGTTGACACCGATGGTGATGGTAAGCCGGACGTAAACGTAGACACCGATGGTGATGGTAAGCCGGACGTAAATGTTGACACCGACGGTGACGGCAAGCCGGACGTAAATGTTGACACCGATGGTGATGGTAAGCCGGACGTAAACGTAGACACCGATGGTGACGGCAAGCCGGATGTAAATGTTGATACCGATGGTGACGGCAAACCGGACGTAGATGTTGACACCGATGGTGATGGTAAGCCGGACGTAAACGTAGACACCGACGGTGACGGCAAGCCGGACGTAAATGTTGATACCGACGGTGACGGCAAGCCGGACCTAAATATTGACACGGATGGTGACGGTGTCCCGGATTTAAACATTGATACGAATGACGACGGTAAAGCAGACAAAAATATTGATGCAAACGGCGATGGAATTCCGGAGACTGGTGAATCTGCGAATACAGCCCTTCTGATTGGGACGATGGGCATGAGTGCCTTCTTGATGATGGCTGCGGCGTTGCTTCGCACCAAAAAGAGGAAACAAGCTGTACGCTCCTTGAAGCGGTAAAAACATCTGTACCACGTACCACAAGGAATTGTAATTGCTGCGGCACACATTTCAGGGCACTGCAGAGCAGGGATGCCTGTTTGGAAAAAGGTCATACCGGCGCTTTGCAAAATACTGCAAAGTGCCGGAAAGTGACTTTAAATACCTTCTGCACAAATGGAAACGGTTCTTTTGTTTGACGGTGAAGTTTACAAACTCTTTTATAATGGCACTGCACACGAAACCGTCTGTTGTTTGGCTGCATGGCAGTTCTGCACAGGGCGCTTTTGGCCGTACAGGACCATTTGTTTGGGTTGCTGTAAAAAGATGAAAGAAAATACTGTGGAATTTTCTTGCCTTGTGTGATACAGCAGGCTTCTCGGGAAATGGAACATGCCTGTGCCCATAGGCTACAGGTAATAGCCTGCAAGCAGACCGGGCCGTAGAAAGATAAAAAAACAGCCGATGGATGAGCATCCATCGGCTGTTTTGCTTTTCTTAAGCAGATAATCCCTTGTAAAAAGCCTGAAATGGGGTCAATTCTGCTTTTGTAAGACGAGAATGTTCAGCGAATGAGCGGGCGCCGTGTAGGTAAAGGTCTGGGCGGCGCCGGTCTGCTGTCTGGTGACCGGAGCAACCGCATTCGGCTGTTCCAGCGAGTTCATCGCTTCTGGCTGGTCATTGCACAAAAGCTGAACCTCATAATCCGGCTGAACGGCGCAGTCCAGGCTGAGCTCAATTTTATCCGGTTCTCCGGTGATGTTGACCACCTTGACAATGATGTGCTGCTCGTCCACAGCGGCGGAGGCGGCAACAGCGGGGTACTGGGGCAGCTTGGCCTGGTGCACCAACACGCCGTTGATGTAGCAGTCGAATCCATCCGAGCGGGCGACAACTTTGTAAGTGTTGTAGACGTCCAGCGGGATCTCTGCTGTTTTATCCGCGCCGAGAGCGTTATGGCGTGAATGGTAGTATTCGGAAATTTTACTGGCACTGCCGTCAACCGTCCAGGCAAAGCAGCGCAGGGAGCCCAAGTCGAAGCTGCCTTCCTTCTGCGTTTCGTCAATCCGGAAAACACTATAGGGCTGGTAGCACCAGACCGGGAAGGTAATGGGATTATCCGGTGTGGATTTTGCTTCGACCTCAAAGGTGTAGCTGGTGAGCTCCTGGTTTCCCAGTGTTGCGAAAACAATCCCGTCGTTGGCGTGGCCTGCGCGCCCCTCCGGCGCAGAAACCGAGGTATATTCCCCGTTCTGTGCGGCAAAACTGCCCCGCACCTGGTGGGAAATCGAGACCGGCTTGCCGTTGAGGGTGGCGTTACGGAAGGACATGCCGCTTTTGGGAGCAGAAATACCCGGCAGGCCGCAGACGCTGCGGTGCAGATGGTTTGATTCCGCCTGTAAAGCAACCACCTGCTGCCCGCGGTTGGCCGCCAGCATGGAGAGGGCATGGTAGGTGGGGATGCCAAAGGCACGGTGGTTGTCGAACGCAATCAGGTTGGGGTACCATGCCGTGTAATGGACGTTCTGGAACAGCGGGGCGTAGGCGGTGGTTGTTACAATGTCCTGGTTGTTTTCCACCCCTAACAGGAACATGGATTCCGCAAGGGCGCAGTGAAGGGTAGCGGTCTTGCCCACCGTGACTGCGTATTCGCCCAAAAAGATATTCGGTCCATTCCGGTCGTAGCCGTCGTATAAATGCATGTTCTCGGCAAAGAACTCCGGCATGTTGTAGTAGTGTTCGTCCGCAATTTCAGTCGGCAGCCCGTCGTGTTCGGTATGGGTGTTGGAAATGTATTTGATCTGCGGGTATTTGGCTTTGAGCGCGTTGTAGAATTTTTTGTACCGCCAAAAATATTCTTCCCCTTTGTTTTCGTTGCCGATCTCGATATAGGTCAGCTTGAACGGAGCCGGATGCCCGGCCTCGGCACGCTTTTGCCCCATGGGGGTCGAAACGTCGCCAATGGCGTATTCTATTGCGTCGAACGCCTCCTGCAAAAGCTGTTCCAGTTCGTCGCCCTCAAAGAATTCCGGTTCGCGGCCCTGGCAGGTCAGCCCGCAGTTGAGGACGTACATCGGTTCCAGATTCAAATCCTCGCAGATTTGGAGGTACTCATGAAACCCAAGCCCGTTGGTGGTGCGGTAGTGCCACATCAGGGTGTGGCTTGGGCGCTCCCAGACCGGGCCGATGGTATTGGGAAACCGCATGGCGGTCTCACGGGTAAAGCCCTCTACAATGCAGCCGCCCGGGAAACGCAGGAATTTCGCGTGCAGGCCTTCCAGCATCTCCATTAAATCCTTCCGCATACCATGGCCCTTGTAGGTGTCGGTGGGCATAAGGGAGCAGAAGCCAACAAAAAGGGTCGCGGCTTCCGCCGTGGTGAGGACAAAGCGCGCTTCAAAATCGTCCGCTTTGGCGGTGAAGCGGCAGTCGTAACGCTGGTAATCCCCCGGCTGCACCAAAAAAGCGGCCTCGTCCTGCACCGTTCCGTCTTTGGAGACAAGGCTTGCCGTTAACCGGGCGGGCGTTTCCGCCGCTTTTGCAAAGAAGTAAAGGTCGTAGCTTTTGCCTTTTTCCAGAGGGATGCCATGGTAGCCGATGTTCCATACGGAGCCTCCGGCGGAAAAGGCTACCTTCAAAGCGACGAGACGATGATCGTTTAACCGCTCCTCCTGGCTTAACGACATTGCCGCGCCGTCTGCATACCAGGCGGGGATAGATGTTGGCGGTACATCGTCCAGCCATTTTGCCAGCCCCTCGCCGTTGTTGAACTGGTCGGACCAGCCCATGGGAGTGGTGAAGGTGACGCCGTCGCTGCTCAACGTGCAGCGCTCCGGCGGGATGGAATCCTCAAAGCTGCGGTTGCGCAGCATTTCGGGATAGAGCCCGCTGTCCCCCGCGCGGTTGATGTCCTCAAAAAAGAGGCCGTACAGGTCGGGGGCGGTGGGGAAACGCGTTTGCTTGGTCTGCACCGTGATTTTGCTCATGCGAGTGTTCTCCTTTGTTTTATTTTGCAGGGCAGTTTGCCGTGAAGCCGAAAGGTATGGGTTTCCAAAAAGAGATATTCCGGGCGGAGATTTTTTATCCGGGCCGGAATTACAGAACCCGTCCCGGACGGTCGCCTCCGGGCAGGGTGCGGAGGATGTTTTCCATCCGGAAGCAGTTCATCCAGCCCGGCATCCAGGCAAAGCCGGAATCCTCATAGGGGCGGCCCATGCCGTAAGCCTCGTCCTGCCCGCCGCGCGGAATAGGAATATCACCTACAACGAGGGTACCGTCGGACAATCCCTGGCAGGAATGCAGCCAGGCGGCATGTGCGCGCTGGGCCCATTCGGGCTCGCCGGTCAGCTCGCTTAAATCGTACAAATCATGAATATAGGGCAGGGCATAAGGGTCGTTGTCCGGATGGTAGCCGTTGATGGACACACTGGTCCCGCCGAAGGTGTCGTACCCAATCCGGCCCAGCTCGCTGTCCGGCATGAGGGGATGGGTATGCTGCCACTGCCAAGTGGAGAGATAGTAGGCGCCATTTTTGGCGCAGGCGATGTAATTCTGCTCCCCGGTGAGTTCATAAAGGGCAAGCGCCGCCCGGAGCATTGGGATGCCGGACTCCTTGTCGATAGAGAATTTGTCCTGTGCGCCGCCAAAGGAATAGCCGTTTTCCATGAATTCATTGTAATAATAACGGTAGCAGCGAACGGCTCCCTCCAGGTATTCCGGTTTGTGGGTCCGCTTTGCGGCCTCGCAGAGCGGCAGGGCGAGGAAAGCACCGGTGCTGCCGTTCTCCGCCGCGGGGGCCAGGTCATCCGCGTACCAGGTTTTGGCGAGCTTGCCCTCCGGACTCATTTTTTCCAAGGTAAAATCGCACAGCTTGATCGCTGCATTAAAATATTCCGGGCGCGGTTTGCCCAAGACCTGAGCATAATCCCAGGCGCGGAAGTAGCCGAGCGCGCCGGCGGAAAGGTTGCAGGCGTCGACCACCTCACGCCCATTGCAGGGGAATTGCTGCCCCATAATGTGGGTGGGGAGCATTCCGTTTGGCAGCGCGGCGGCAAGCCAGCTGTCAAGGGCGGTAAAACCCATCTCTTCCGCTTCTTTATCCCCGGAACGGATGGCCTCATGCAGCATGTTGGCACCGAGCGCAATGCCCTGCCCGGTCCAACCCATTTCGTAACGGTAATAGGGGCGGGGAATCCATTCCCCGTCGATGAACACCTTGCCGAGAGTAAAGCCATGGAAGCCGTTTTCCCCTTCGCAATACATGGATTTGGTGAACTCCACCCCCATCTCCCACAGCTCATCGTTGTCAAATTTGGGGGCGCGGTAGCTGTAGTTTACCTTCCAGGCGAAGGACAGCAGCTTGTGCCAGGCGGTTTTCGGGGTATCAGCCGGTGCAAAGACCAGCATGACGGCAAAATGCGTCCGGGGTTCCATGGTCAGGCGGTAGGGGCCGCCCATTTTGGCAGGTTGGAACATGGCGGAAACATCTTCATCCTTATAAGCCGGAGGACGGTGATAGGAGGCGGGCTTTGCCTCCGGAATCCGCGGGCCCTCCGCAACTGGCCAGTAATAGGTATGTACGGTATCAGCCCCGTTGGGCGTAATGGAAAACGAAGCGTCCCGCTGATCCGGCGGGAGAAAGGTTCCAACCGAGAAGCCGCCGCCCTCGGTATAAGCACCGCCGGGAATGGAACTGCGCCACCAGGCAAATTTCCGCACCTCTTTGGCGATAGGGTCGATGCACCCAACCGGATAGTTCGGCTCCTTTTCTTCTTTGTGCCCCTGTTTATCCCAGATGTCGGTGGACATGCTGGTGATTTCATGGCTGATGTTCTGGTTGTACATCCGGGCGGGGATCATCTGGTACCCCATTGGATAAGCGGCATCGAACGCCATTTCCATTTCGGATACCGGGTGCTCGGTAATGCGTTCCCAGCGGTAACAGCCATCATCCTCCCGGATAAAACGATCCGTACAGCCAGCGGCTGCCAACGCGGTACCGACAAGCCGGCCGTTTAAATAAAAAGCGGTGCCGTTTTTGCCTTTTACCGTGTAAATCATGTGAACTGCCTCCTGTTCTTTGTTAATAGTTAATAAAAATATAAATTACATAATGTATTTATTAACTATAATAATGAAAAAGCTCCGCTTTGTCAATTCCTTTGTTTACATTTGGAGATGTTTCCTCTATTATGGTTGTAAAAGGCGGTGAAAACGGGGTATATGAAAATTGATTTATCCGAGCAGTGGCTGCCCGTTTATGAGGCACTTGCCAGTGCGGTGCGGCTGAACATCATTAAAATGCTTGCGGCGAGGCCGATGAACATTAAGGAAATTGCCGAAGCGCTTGGGCTGAGCAGCCCGATGATCACCATGCATATCGGCAAGCTGGAAAAAGCGGGGATCGTCACCGCCGAGCGGGTGAGCGGCAACGGAGCGGTGCAGAAACGGTGCCGCTTGAGCATGAAGTCCCTTGAGATCGAATTTCCGGGGAATGAAGACGCGGAATACCCGGTGCAGGAATTTTCCCTGCCGATTGGCCATTATACCGACTTTTCAGCGGCGCCCACCTGCGGGCTGGCTACAACCGAAAAGATCATTGGTTATTTTGACGACCCGCGGTATTTTCTCGACCCGGAGCGGGTGAACAGCCATATCCTCTGGTTTGCGTCCGGCTATGTAGAGTACAAGGTGCCGAACCTATTGCTGAAGAGCCAGAAGCTCAAAGCGCTGGAAATTTCAATGGAATTGGGGTCGGAAGCGCCCGGCGTCAACAGCAACTGGCCTTCGGACATTGGGTTCCGGCTCAATGGGATCAAGGTCGGGCAGTGGACCTGCCCGGGGGATTTCGGCGAAAAGCGCGGCAAGTTTACCCCGCGCTGGTGGAGCACAACGCTGGGGCAGTTCGGCTTTTTAAAGCTGCTCCGGATCGATGAGACCGGTACCTACATCGACGGGGACCGGGTATCCGGCATTGCATTGAGCCAACTGGAGCTTTCCCAAAAGCAGTGGTCGTTCCGGATTGAGGTTCCGCCGGAGGCAGAGCACTGCGGCGGTGTAACCCTGTTTGGCTCCGGATTTGGCAACTACAACCAGGATATTGTCTTCCGGTCTTTTTACGAGCCGGCAGAGGCTGCTCCGTATTCGGCGGGCAAGCCCCTGACCAAAGGAGCGAGTGTCTTTCCCACCAAATAAGAAGATGGCGTGGGAAATTTCCTGTGCGGCCAGGGCCGTTTTGGGCACAAAAGGCGGCCTTTGCGGGTATAAGCGGCAGGAAAACAGGGACTGGCCTCTGCGCCAGTGGGCAACGGCTCCTGATTTCTGGCCTATATGGGAGGAGAGTCGGCTGAAAATAAAAGGCCCCCGGCGTTAATTGCCGGGGGCCTTTTGCACACCAGGTATTTTCTGCAAGGTACTGCTGGATAAACGAGTCCGCCTTATTTGTTTCCGGATTCAGCGCTACGGCGAGAGTTTGACTTTGCCTTGCTCCTGCGCTTTGGTGTTCTGCTCCTGATTTGACGTCAGCGGACGCCTTTTCCGGGAGAAATCGGTTCGGCGCGGGCGGCAGATTTTTGCCGCGCTCCTATTCCAGCGGCTCCTCCTGTATAGCGGCCGCCAAAAGCATCTTCAGCCCCAACCGTTTGGGGCTTAAAGGTGTACAGGCAGGGAGAAGCGTTCAATCCGTTCCAGTGCCTCTCCGCGGTGCATCATCCATTTTGTCTCCGTCTCCAAGCTGCCCCATGATGAAAGGGACCACTTCATCCGGCTGAATTTTTAATACATGCGCGAATTCGCTGTACAGCATGTATTCGGCCTCCTTCATGGCCTTCTCGTCTGCAATGTGGAATTTTTTGCCTGTGCGTTCCTTTTCTTCCCGATTCAGGTAAAGCACCTTGATGAGCTTGACCAGCTCCTCATGATCGCCCCGCTTGAGGATTTCGTCAAACCGTTCCCTGCGGAGCTGATCATTTTCAATCCACTTCATTTCGGTATCCGGCATAATGCGGATGAGCTCTTGGATTTGTTCTGCGGTCAGCAGTTTGCGGATGGGTGCTTTTTCGTTGTCCACGGGGCAGTAAATGGTTGACTCCTCGCCGTCCACCGGGTGGATCACATAATAGGTGCGTTCGGCCCCACCGAATGTTTCACGACGGATGTCCGCAATTTCACAAACGCCGGTGTTTCCGTACATAATGGTATCGCCAACACAAAACATCCTCTTTCACCGTTCCTTTCTCTGTCAAGCGGGGCCGGACACCCCATATAAGAATGGTGTGCGGCAGCCGCAAAGCCAGACCAACGCACACCGGCGGATATTGGATGGTCCCCATTTTTTGATCGTGTCATGGCCGCAGCTATAACGACACTCTTTAAAAATGCAAAACTGTCCGTCTGGATACTTCTCCGCAATGTTGTACCAGGCGCGGTCCCGGATAGTTTGGACATTACGGATTTCCGGCTCACATGTACATCAAATGCTGCTTTATCCTGCGAGAAATTATCCCGCGGGTGGAAATGGAGAGTTTGTTTCAGAAAGATGGAATTTTTTATTTTGCCCTCCTTTGGCTGCTGTCTCCATTTTATCAAATCTTATGGGTGCAATGTAAGCAAAACCTGATGAATCCTTTTTATTTTGTTGGTTCTGCGCAGAAAGGGCAGGGATGAAATTGTAGGATTTGCCGGGACGCAGAAAGTGGATCTGGTGTAAAGGGACATTCTTTCCCTGAAAAACAGCGTATTCTCCAAAATGGGAACATCCTGCCGAAAAAGAAACAAGCTGTATGAGAAATGGGGGTCTGTAGGGGCGAACGCGCGCGGCCGGTGCATGGCTGCTTTTTATAGCCCGGAATTACCCGCACCGCAAACGGTATGCCGCCGTTTGCGGCGCGCCTAATTTTCCAGATGTACGCCGTCTTTCAACAGTGCCGTGCGGAGTTCGGCATAGGGCAGTTCACGGGTGCCGCACGCCTTGGCTGCGCAGAGCGCCGCTGCGGTTCCGGCCGCCTGCCCCTGTGCCATGCAGCTCACGGTGTTGCGGGTGGACATGTGTGCATCGTGGTCAGAGGTAATCAGCATACCCGCCGCCAGAAGGTTGTCAATTCCTTTGACCCGGAGCGCCCGGTAGGGAATGCCGTAGGTGCCGCCGTCCTTAATTTTGAGCTGCGGCGCGCAGTCGTGGAATCCGTAGGCCATGACGTCATCCTCAAAATGGCGGCCCTGCAAAACGTCGTCGAGGGTGACGTCGTAATCACAGGTGATGCACCGTCCCCTGCGGATGCTGAAGGAGGGGCTGGTGCGCGCAATAAACGCTTTTTCACAGCCCGGTACATATTTGCGCAGCAGCTCCACGGCTTTCAGCTGGCGGCGGCGCAGCTCAAGCTCGGCCAACACAGCTTCATCCCGGTTGGTGGGGCTCGTCTCCATTTTATAGTTGAGCTTTAAAAACAGAAAGAAATCGTCATGCATTGAGGTGATGACAGCGGACATGCCGCATTTGGCTGCTTCTTCGTAAAATTCCGGGCATGCTTTGGCGAGCCTGCCGTCCACCCGGATGATCTTGCCGTCCCGGCCGTCTCGCACCCCTTCGCAGTACTGGGTCAAGGCGTTGTTTCGTTCAAAGAAGCGGTAGTATTCCTCCACGCTGACACCGCCGACACCAATGCTGTTTGCCACCGGATGATCGTTTGGTTCGGTGTAATCCGCCCCAGCCCGGGCGCAGAGGTCGCCGTAGCCGGTACAATCGACAAAGGCTTTGGCCAGAAAGGCCTCGCGCCCGGCGCGGCTTTCCACCAGTACGCCTTTGACCTGCGTGTTCTCCTTGATAACGTCGGCTAGCAGGGTGTTGACGAAGATGTGCACACCCGCCTCCTGCAGCATTTCAAAGGCGGTGAGCTTGTAAAGCTCGGTATCCACGACGGTGCAGACCGAGTCGTAATCCAGGCCCTTGCGCATTTCAGCGTGCCCGGTGGTGCCGCCTTTTTCTGCCAGGCGGTCGATGATTTCCTGTGGAATTCCCTTGACAACCTGCCGCTTTTCCACGCCTGGAAACGCCGTCCAGAGGTTGTAGTAGCTATGCAGAGCGGTACCGCCTTCAACCACCACGCCGCCGAGGTAGCCTTTGGCTTCAATGAGGGCGGTCCGGACCCCGTTTCGCGCCGCCGCAAGCGCTGCAACTACACCGCCGGTACCGCCGCCTGCGACAATGACGTCAAATTCCCGCACCGGGAGCTGTTTTGCCGGTTCTTGGTAATACTGCATTTGAATTCTTCCTTTCTGGTTGGATTGGTATATATTGAATTTTACAGGAACAAAAGCAGTTCAACCGCCCGGAAGTAGGATAAAAAGGCGGTTGTCCGGAAAAGGGATTTTGAATTCAGCAAGGGATACGATATAATCCCAGTATAGCAGGTTCTAAAGAGAAGTCAAACCGCTCCATACGCGCTTGGACAAGCGGAATGGTGGGAAAGCTCTCCGGCACGGCGTCTGAGGATCTGTTGCCGGAGCCTGTCCCACGGGATGAAGGGGCTTCCCCCGCTTAACGGCGGGGGGGAAGCTCAGTCAAAATATGCAGCCGGCGCGTAAAAGACGGCGTTTGTAATCCGCCCTTCAAAGCGGAGAGAAAGCCGGACCGTTGCGGCATCCGCCGGGATTCGGAACCGCGCCACCCGGCGATGGGGCTCGCTGCGGATCCACGGGGAAATGTCGGTTTGAACCGAGCGGAAAAGCCGCCCGGCGGCGTCGTAAAAATCCGCTGCGAGAAAAACGTTTTCCGCTTCGTCCGCGCAGATCATATAGCCCCAGGTGATGCCGCCATGCACGCCGCGCACATCAATGGGCATGTCGTAACGGTCTTCGGCCTTTTGACTGTCCAATCCATTTAGGCTGACACACCGGGTGTAATGCCCAGCAATGCAGTTTTGGCTGCCGGTGGTACCGGTGCTGGTAAAATACAGCGGTTCCCCGTCCGGGCCGGGAAGCCACTGGGAATTGAGAATGAGGTTTTGCTTCTTCAATGGCTGGTTCATGGGGTTCCTCCCTTGTACTGAAAGGCTGCGCCTGCACAAACTTCTGTTTAGTTCAATATATGACGGGAAGGAGAAGAAGGTGAGGCGGTGCTTGGTTGACAGCGCAGAAAAAGAGACTTATACTGAAACCAATTCAGAAAGAGCGTGCTTGTCTGGCCATTGTTCTGTAAGTGCGTTTTTTGGCGGCGCGGGGGCGCTCATACCTTGTTTGCTGTAGAACCAATGTTTTGCAGAAGGAATGAAACAGCGGGCCGAGCTGGATGCTTCCGGCAGGGCCGAACGTTTGCGGTGCCTGTCATTTTTGTAGGACTGCGCGAATTTGAGAAAGGGAGCCATACCTTGAAGTTTCCAAAAACCAACCAATACGCCCAAACATTTCTCCGCGAAAATATGATGGGTTCCAACGCCATGAAATTGTTGGAGGAGCTGGCGCAGCAGTTCCGGTTTGAACCGGGAATGCGGGTGCTGGATTTGGGCTGCGGCCGGGGGCTAACCTCTATCTTTGCAAAGGAGTATGGTGTACAGGTGCATGCGACCGATCTATGGGTGCCTGCCACTGAAAATTTCAGACGCTTTCAGCAGTTGGGACTGGGCAGACAGATTGTCCCCATTCATGCGGAGGCGCACGCCCTCCCTTGTGCCGGCGGCTTTTTTGACGCAGCCGTCAGTGTAGACGTCTACTATTATTTTAGCCGGGATCTGGATTATCTCGATGCCCATTTGGCCCCTCTGCACCATAGCACTGTCTGTGTCCAGGAAATTCATCCAAACTCTCCGGAAGCGATCGTCGCGGTCTGGTCCGCTGAAGGCTATGATACGTTCCAGACCTGTGCTTGGTGGGAGCGGCTGTTCCGGCAATCCAGGACGGTGGAGCTCCAGTCCATCGGCGAGCTGCAGGGAACGGCAGAGTGCTGGAATGACTGGCTGGCAACCGACAACGAGCGTGCCGTTGGCGACCGCAAGGCACGGGATACAGGCGCGCTTGATTGCCTGAATATGGTTGGAGTTGTGCTGAAAAAGCATTGAATGGTTTGGGAATGCGGCATGGGCCGCAGAAATAGGACTGAGGTGGAGCAAAATGGCAAAAAAGGCTGCTAAAGAGCAGGAGACAACAGGACAGCAAACGCCGTTTTTTATGAGGTGCAGGGAATGGGTGGGTGACCTGAACTTCTGGCAGCTCCTTTTGGGAACCGGTGTATTCAGCGGGGTCCTCACGGTGGTGTATACCGTGTTTTACCGCCAGAATTGCGAGGAGTTTTACAACATACCGGGCCGGTATTTCAGTGCCGATATTCAGGAGAAAGCGTTTTATTTGCTGCTGGTTGCCGGTATGGTTGTTTTTCCGTTTCTGCTCGGCCAGATGAAACGGCGCGCATTAAAACGGGGGGAGTACAACCGTTCCATGCGCGGCTACCTTGCCGTTTTAACGACCTTTGTCGGCCTGGTTTACGGTGCGATCAACACCTTTGGCGTGAACCTCTTTCTCAAATGGTTTTCCAGAGAGTGTTTTGATGTTTCCTGGCTGCGGCTGTGGCTTTTGCAGGAGATCCCTTTTTTTGTCATGCTGTTTTTGTATGTGGCCTTTGGTATTGTAGTTTTTCTGTATTTCATCCTGTTCGATTTTCGTGCGCTTGACAGCAAAAGCCGGTGGAAGAACAGGTTCCACCGGGTGGTATTTGCTGCTGCGTTTGTTATCACCCTTTTGACCTTTGCCCTGATTAACCTGGCAAAGCTGGGCAGCGGGCCGGAATTATCCACAAGATATGAGGTGCTTGAGGCGGACGGCAGGCAGCTTGCCGTCATAGCCGTTTACGACGGGAACCTGCTGGCGGTGCCGTATCGTGTTGAGGAGGAAACCGCCTACCTGGATACCTCCCGCTACCGGCTTTATCCGGCCGTGGGGCAGGAGCTTTCGCTGGCAGAGTTTGCGGATGTGCTCTGTGAAGAGAAAGAATAGCGGCTGGGAAAGGTTTGTTGACGGACCGGACAGACGGCCTCTGCCGCTTTTCGGGTTGGCGTGCCGACGGGCAAAGGCTTTGCCGTGCCAAAGCGGAAAATAATATTGTGATTAAAAAGAAACAAACGAAAAGCCCCGGCATTTGCTGGAGCTTTTCGTTTGCAAGAAAGAGCCTATGGCTGGAACGGAAGGGCGGCGAGCTCGGCCGCAAGTGCTTCCAATGCGTTATCCGGAAGGTGTTCCGGGTCGAATTTTGCATATTGCCGGATGTTGTACCGCCGCACCAGCCGCGGCATGGAATGCCGTTCGATATCCGGAAGGTATTTGAGCAACACTTCACGCGATTTCGGATGGGCAAGCAGGCTGCCAATCTGCACCTCGTCGGTAAAGCCGCCGGCGTCCTCTGCTGTTTGATACGAGAACATGCTGCGCGGCGTCTCAAACGGGCCAAAGATATTGAACAGCCAGTTGGTGCAGAGCTGCATCCAGCCGGCAAAGTCGGCGTTTGTGTTTTCCACAATGCCGTTGGAGGAAAGCGGACGGCCGGTTGCCATGCCATGCTGGCCGTTTTGGAAGATGTGCATTTCAAACGGGACGTCGTTCCGGTTGAGCGCCGCTGCAAAGGCAAGGCTGTTTCCAACCGGGCAGACCGGGTCTTCCCAGGTGTGGAACAGGAAGCAGGGCGGCGTATCGGCACAGACATGCTCTACCGGCGAGGGGCGTTCCGGAGAACGGAGGGCGGTATCCAGCGCGCCGTAGCCGAGCACTAGTGCGTTGGGCCGGATATCCCCCATCGTCCCTAGGCAGGCTGCGAGATGCGCACCCGCCGAGAACCCGCAGACGGCAATTTTGTCCGGGTGAATGCCCCACTCCGCCGCATGGCCGCGCACAGCGCGCAGCGCGCCCTCTGCATCGCGCAGAGGTTGGGGGAACACCGCCTTTTCTTTGACCGAATAACGCAGCACAAAGGTTTGGAAGCCCTGCGCCGCGAAAAAGAGGGCTACCGGTTCGGCTTCGCGGTCGGAGCAGCGTTGGTAAGCGCCGCCGGGAAAGATAAGCAAAGCCGGCCGGGCGGTCATGTTGGAAAATTCGGGGGACGGATCCTGGATATAGCAGGTGAGTTTGCCCAGACCGTCTGGGGCGAGGTCAAGGGTGAAGCATTGCATGGGTAAGTTCCTCCTTTAGGGATAGGGTAGGTATATGACGTAAAGATAAAACCGATTCAGCAGCGCACAGCTTGGTGCGGCAGGTGGAAAAAGAGAAGGGAGAAGCCGGAAAGGGCACTGCCGTATATCGTCGAAAAAGAGGCTGCCACAGTGCCGGTTTTATCGTTTTCCGATACGGCGGGAGAGGATTGGGACAAGATTTGGCAGAGTGGCAAAATCCTCCCGCAGTGGCATGAGAGGACATGTTTTAAGCGCTGGATGACACAGGGCGGCCGCCCGCTGGCACTTCTTCTGCGGAGGCGGCTTGTTCCAGCTGCTTCAGGTCGCGGAAATAGCCGCGCAGCAGCGGGAAGCAGCAGGCAAAGGTCAGCAAATCGGCCGCTGGCTGGGTAAGCTGCACCCCGGTCAGGCCAAAGCAGGCGGGCAGAATGAGAATGAGCGGCAGGAAGAAGATGCCCTGCCGGCAGGAGGAAATAAAGGTCGCCTGCCAGGAACGGCCCAGCACCTGAAAGGTCATGTTGCAGATGACAATGAGCGGCTGAAAGATAAGCGCCACGCACTGCGCGCGGCAGGCGAGCGCGCCAATGGCGATGACTTCGGCGTCATCCCGGCGGAACAGCGCCATAATCTGCGGCGCAAAAAGGAAACCGACGGTACCCAGTACCGTGAGCAGCACAAGGCCGACGGTGAGTGAGAAACGGAAGGCATGACGAACACGGCTGTATTTTTTGGCACCGTAATTAAAACCAACCACCGGTTGGTAGCCCTGCCCAAACCCGAGCATGGCCGAGAGCACCAGCATAAAAATGCGCCCGACAATCGACATGGCGGCAACAGCGGGGTCCCCGTAGGCTGCGGCGCTGACGTTGAGCGCCACCGTTGCAATGCTGGCGAGCCCCTGACGGCAGAAAGAGGGCAGCCCGGTTTTTACAATCAGCCAATAAGTTTGCCACTGGCGGGAAACCTGCCGGATGGAAAGCCGTACCACGCTTTTGCCGCGTAAGAAAAAGCTGAGCAGAATACAGAAGCTCACGCACTGGCTCAACAGGGTGGCAATGGCCGCGCCGCCAATGCCCAGCCTAAACACAAAGATAAACAGCGGGTCCAACCCAATGTTGAGAATACCGCCGGTGGCAATGCCGAACATGGCGAGGAGCGCCTTGCCCTGTGAGCGCAGAAGGTTGTTGAGCACAAAGGAGGCGCACATGACCGGTGCGCCGAACAGGATGTATTGGGCGTAATCCCGGGCATAGGGCAGGATGGTTGGCGTTGCGCCCAACGCCCCCATGAGCGGGTTGAGAAAGAGCAGCCCAAACACCGAAAGCAGTAGCCCAAAGGCGAGGGCGGTAAAAAAAGCGGTGGATCCGGTTCGGTTGGCTTCTTGGTTTTTTTGCTGGCCCAGCAACCGGGAGATAAGGCTGCCCGCCCCCATACCAAGCATAAAGCCGATGGCCTGAATGATTGCCATGAGGGAAAAGACAATCCCAACGGCGCCGGCGGCGCTGGTGCCGAGCTGCGAAACAAAGGCGGTATCCGCCATGTTGTAGATAGCGGTGGTCATCATGCTGATGACCGTTGGAACCGCGAGGGTTACAATTAATTTTGGAATGGGCGTTTGGGTCATTTTGTTGTATTGCGCCTGTTCGGCGGTGGATGGTTGCATGGTTTGGATACCCCCTTTGTATTTGTAACTGAAATCAGTCAATGTTTCGGCCGGTTAAATTATGGTACATGCGGCAGAGATACTCCACAAACTGCTTCTTTTCGGTCTCGGTAAAACCGGAGAGGGAGATGTTTTCCACCTGGTCAAAGTGATACTGCATTTTTTTCTGTGCTTGTTTGCCTGCGCTGGTGATGGATATGCATTCGGCCCGGCGGTCCCCCGGCGCCGGTTCCCGCTGGATCAGCCCCGCGGATTCCATGGTGCTGAGCAGGCGTGAAATGGTGGCCGGCTCAATTTCACAGGCGGCGGCAAGCTCCTTTTGCATGCAGCGGTCGCGCAGGGTGAGGAATCCTAAAATTTTTGGCTGTCCGGGCGAAAGGCCCAGCTCCGCCATATAAGGGCGCACCTGGTTGCGCTGCGCATGGAACGCTTTTAGAATGATGAGGTGAAACGGTGTTTTCATGGAAAAAGACCCCCGTTAAAACGGCATGAGGTTTCCCATGCCATAAAGATTAGCAAGCTAATTGTTATTAAGCTAACTATACTCCTTTTGGGGTTCTTCTGTCAAGAAAAATGCGGGATTCCCGATCTGTTAACAATCATTTTGCCATTTACGGCCCAATCGGAAAAATGCTGCACGAATCCCTTGCGGAAAGCAGCGTTCGCTTTGACTGGTCTGATAGGAGTAAGTGGTTAAAGCAGATGTCCGGGGTGCAAGTCTGGCACACCGGCTGTTTTTGTGGGAGTACCGGTTGTTTCTATATGGTTCCGCTGTCTTTCTTGCACTGTTTGTCCGGCTGTGTTATTATGAACCCAGAAAGGAAAAGGGGGTAACCGTATGTGGTTTCGCAGAACGACGGCAGAGGATCTTCCAGCGGTACTCGCCATCATTCGGCAGGCGCAGGAGGCCCTGAACCGGCAGGGAGTTGACCAATGGCAGAACGGCTATCCCACAGAGGCGGATATTCGCTGGGATATTGCTGGAGAAAGCGCGTATGTACTAGAGCTGAACGAGAAAATTGTCGCCACAGCGGCGCTCTGGTTTGCACCGGAAGAAAGCTATACCCGTTTGGATGGGAAATGGAAAACTGACGGCGCTTACGCCGTTGTCCACCGCATTGCAGTGGACAACGGCTGCAAGGGCCAGGGGCTTGCAGCGCAGATGCTGGCGCATTTTGAACGCCTTTGCAGGGAACACGGCGTTGCCAGCCTGCGCACCGATACCCATGCGCAAAATCTTCCGATGCGTCGGATGCTTCAGAAAAACGGCTGTTCCGAATGCGGTGTGGTTTTCATAAACGGGGGACTGGAAACAGGGGATAAACGCATTGCCTATGAAAAGGTTTTGGATAGCGCGGGGAATGAGCCTCTAAAACACCTGGCCGAAACCGAACCCCAGGAGACGGAGAAATTCACGCGTGTCTCCGCCAAGCTGGTTCATGGCGCACAAGCCGGCGAATTGTATCTGCGCCGGTTTGAGGATCGGGATCTCCCTCTGCTGGAACACTGGCTGCAATGCGCACATGTTCGGCGGTGGTTTGAACATCCCGGCGCCTGGCTGGATGAGGTGCGGCAGCGCACCGGCCGTTATTGCTGGATTCATCATTTTATTGCGGTTTATCAGCAGCGGGCAGTTGGCTTCTGCCAGTATTACCGCTATACGCTGAGCGGAGAGAACTGGCAGGGAAATGTTCCGCTGGAGGGGACCTACAGTGTGGATTATCTTTTGGGGGATCCTGCCCTGCTTGGCCGCGGACTTGGGCGGCAGATGGTGCGGGAACTTATTGAAGCCGTTGGCTGCGAGCCGGGCGCCCGGCGCATCATTGTGCAGCCGGATCCGGAAAACCTGTGCTCCTGTAATACGCTGCGTGCGGCAGGGTTTGCCTTGGATCTACAGAATCGGCTGTACCGTTTGGAGCTTTCAGAGGGGCGGCGAAGCGGTTTGGGAATAGGTGGCACCTCTGTATAAATACCAAAACGCCCCGAGGTTTCCTCAGGGCGTTTTTTATTTAAAGCGGGAGTTCCACCCGGAATACCGTCAGCGACGGGCTGCTTTCGGCAGAGATGACGCCGCCGTGCAGTTCGGTAATTTCTTTGGCGATGGCAAGTCCAAGACCGGAGCCGCCGGTGTTGGCCGAGCGGGCGCTGTCCAGCCGGTAAAACCGCTCAAAGATGGAACCTAGCTTATGTTCCGGGATTTGAGGGCAATGGTTTGTCACTTCGACAACCGCTCTGCCGCCCTGCCGGTGGATGGACACCGCGAGGTTGGTATAGGGTTCGCTGTAGGACAGCGCGTTTTTGAGCAGGTTGTCAAAAACCCGGGAGAGCTTGTCTGCGTCGGCTTCAATCATCAGCCGGTCGTCGGCCGAAATGTGGCAGGTAATGCCTTTTTGGGAAAAGGCGGGGTAGAATTCATCGACAATCTGCTGAAGCATCAGTACAAGGTCAAACTGCGTTTTTTCCAGTGCGATGTTTTGAAGGTTAAAGCGGGTGATGTCAAAAAATTCATTGATAAGCGCTTCCAGCCGCAGGGCCTTTTCCAGCGAAATGTTGGTGTATTTTTGCCGCATTTCCGGGGAAATGTCCGGTTCGTCCCGCAGCAGGGTGAGGTAGCCGACCACCGATGTCAAAGGGGTTTTCAGGTCGTGCGCCAGGTAGACGACTAGGTCGTTTTTGCGCTGCTCGGCCTCCCTTGCCAGACGTTCGTTCTTGATGGCAGTGTTTTTTATGGCGTTGAGCTGGTTTTCCACATCTTTGTATTCTTCCGGCAGTTCAATGAGACTGTCGTCCATTTCGGCAATGGCCCGCACCGAGGGCAGCAGACGATCAATTTCCCGGCGGGAACGGCGGTCGGTTGCAATGATGACGATGGCGCAGACCAGAATGGTGAGCAGGGCAAAGCTCCCGGCGCCCAGAATCAGCAGCTCGTTTTTCAGGTTGAGGTTATCATAAAGGTAGCGTTCCATTAGAATCCGCACCTGGTCGTCAAACCAGCCGTCGAACAAGGTGTCCAGCGAAAAATAAAGCACCGTAAAAACGCCAATGGAGATGGTGGCCGCTATGATGACCTGCTTCCAGATGAGCTTTGTCCTAGCCTTCAACTTTATACCCCACTCCCCACACCGTCTTGATGATTTTGGGGCTGCCCGGCGGCTCGTTCATCTTTTCCCGGATATGCCGGATGTGAACCATGACGGTATTGTTATTGTTAAAATACTTTTCGCCCCAAATGGATTCAAACAGCTTTTCCGAACTGATGACTTGCCCGCGGTTCTCACACAAGAACCACAGGATGGAGAATTCGGTAGGGGTGAGGTTCACCGGCTGTTCATTGTAGATGCATTCATGGGTGACGCGGTTGATGACCAGGCCCCGGAAGTCAATGACATCGCCCTGCGCTTCCGCCGCGGCGCCGCCGCTGTACCGCTGGGCGCGCCGGAGCTGGGCCTTGACCCGTGCAACAACCTCGAGCGGGTTGAAGGGCTTGGTGACATAGTCGTCTGCGCCGATGGCGAGTCCCTGGATTTTGTCCATGTCCTCCACCTTTGCCGTGAGCATGATGATGGGGTAGTTGTGGCAGCTCCGGATGCGTCGGCAAAGCTCAAAGCCGTCAATTTCCGGCATCATCACATCGAGAATGGCAAGGTCGGGCACATGGCGGTTCAGGTATTCCAGTGCTTCGGTCGGTGAATAAAACTTTGCCACCTCATAATTTTCGTTTTTCAGGTAAAGCTCCACCAGGTCGGCAATTTCCTTTTCATCGTCAACCACAAGGATTTGTGCAGGCATGGCTCTCCTTCTTTCTTTGGATTGTTGTATTGTTTTTTAGGCGCTGCCCTGCAAAACGGCAGGGCCTGTGTCTGGCTGTGCAATCGTCTGCGTCCGAACCTCCGGCGTAGATGGGGATAAGCGAATGGCTTCGGTTCTGAAATGGGAGGGGAAAGCCCATCCGGCCGGAAAGAGCAGGCCACTCCCTTGGGGTGAACCGCAGCGGGAAATCAAGGGGAACCGGCGGACAGCCGCAAAACCGTTTCGGCTGATACAGTGCGCAGGCCCTTCAACCACGCATGCGCAGGATTCTATAAGGTGCTCCGTTTGTTTACCGGGACGGACGGCACCGCTTGGAAACGAATGCGAAAAATACAGACGGGCAGACGCAACCCCGTGAACACAGGCCGTTGGCACGGTATTCTGCCAAAAGGCAAACACCTCCTTTTACCGGCGTGGAAAAACAAAGGCGGGTAAACGGCGCCGGACAGCCCGAACCAAAAGGGCCTGCCCCCGTTACAGCTCAACCGTGACTAGAAAGCCGTCTACGTTGTTCCCGGAAAACTGGTAAGGATAGTTTGACGGAACCGGAACCTGATTGGTGCCGCCGGAGGCCCGGACATAGTAAATTTCGTAGCGGGCGCCGTCAGACGCACGGACGCTCAGGTGCGGCCCATCGTTAGGGTATTCACGGAGAAAGTCAATGTACTCCTCCAGGCAGAATCCCTTGGCCTGCATCAGTTCTGCGTGGGGCTTGCCCACATAGCGGAAATGCCATGGTTCACCATCAATGAAGGTGCGGTCTGCTTTTTCAGGCGGGTACCGCACAATAAACCCATATTGGGTACAGTTTTCATTTAGCCAGTGGTAAACGCCGGAACCGTCATATTTACGCCCCGGCTGGCGCAGGCCAAAATCCAGCGCGTACCCGGTGTGGTGTTCGCTGTGGCCCGGCTTTGCCACCAGGCGGGAGGTGCTCAGGCCGGTTTCGGCCAGTTCATCCTGGTAGAGCTGCCGCTGGTATTCGATGCTGCGGATACCGCTTATCATCATAACGTCGTCAGTACCGGTCACTTTATAAAAGTCGGCAAACATGCGGTTGAGCGGATTCATAAGCGCAGGGCAGACGGTTACGTTTTTGTCTTTGACGTAGTAAGTGCTGTTTTTATGCTCATAAATCCGCACGGCATCTCCCGTGCTTCCGCGAAAGGAGATTTCGTTGTTGACCAGAATCAGGCTGCCGGTATGAATATCGTCATCCGGCTTTTGCAGCACACGGTAGACAATGTCTGGCGAATTGCCGTCAGCGAATGAAATGCCGGTGTCTGAAGGCTGCGGATTGGAAGGCTGTCCGCCAGAACAGGCGGCAAAGAAGGAAACAGCTGCAAGCAGACAGGCGCCGCAGGCCGTCAGCAAAAACAGTCCGGCAACGACTCGTCCGGTACGCAGCTGGGTTTTCTTTCTCATTGTAGCATATTTCCCCTTCCTGTGACATCCTTTTTCGACTGCTTCCAGTATAAGGCAGCTGTAATTCCCAGTGTTTAACCGTCACTTATAAAATTCTTAAGATTTGCTTAATGTCCCGACAGGTGCTATTGTGACTAAAATTTCGCAGAAAATTGGTGCTATTCTGCCCATAGAATCCCAAACAGTGCGGTGCTATAATAGGGATAAATCTGCGCGGAGTAAAACTGCCGGTGAACGTGTTTTGGCCGTGCAGCCGCTGTGAAACGCAGAATTCAGTCTGTCGGCTTCCGGCACAAAAACCCCGTGCGGAATGCCCATACAACCAAAGGAGGAATTGTTCCATGCAAGGCACCATGACATCCAGCGAATATTTAACCCATGTTGTCACGACCAGCCACACCAATCCATACGTCCGTAAAACAGCAGACACCTTTCACGGGGTCTACCTTGAGGCGGCAAAGCTCGAACTGAAGCGCCGCGGCCTCCCCAGTGAGGAATTTGACTACAAGCACCTGAAACCCGAGCTTGACCGGCTTCACAACCGTGAGGACTGTGCGGAGTTCAGTATTCCGGCGTTGGTGCGCATGTTAAAAGAGTACCGCGACATGCTTCCGGAGGAGGCGATCAAGGAAATTGAGCATGAGCTCATCAACTTTCGTTACTGGCTGGATGAGCCGGGCGAAATCAACGCCTGTTATTTCACCGAAAATCACCAGCCGCTCTACCACAGCGCAGAAATCTTGGTTGGCTCCATGTTTCCGGATGTTGTATTCCCCTCCAACGGCAAAACCGGCGCATGGCATGTGCAGCACGGCAAAACCTTTTTGAACCGCTGGCTGGAATGGCGCGCCCGTTTTGGCTTCAGCGAATGGACCTGCAACTATTATGTGGAGGACATTATTGCCCTGCTCGGCCTTGTCCACTATTCGGATGACCAGGAGCTCAGCCGTCGCTGCCGTTTGATCATTGATACCCTGATGTTTGACATTGCCGTCAACTCCTTTAAAGGGAGCTGGATTGGTTCCCACGGCCGCACCTACACCCGTTATCATATTGAGCCGATGTTCGACGCCATCAACCCCATCTGCCGCATGTATTTCGGCGAGGGCAACATTGACGGCGACCTTGCGGACTGCGCCATCATGATGGCGATTTACGACTACAAGGTGCCGGAAGCCATCTGCAAGGCGGGCGCGGAAAAGCCCCCGGTGATGATCAGCAAAGAGCGCATGAGCGTCAACACCGAGGACGCCAAAGCCTACGGCATTGACCCGGCGGATTTTGACAACATCATGTTCTTCTGGGGATTGCAGGTGTACGACGCAAAGTCGGTTGTTGACAATTCCTCCAAGGTTATGCTCCCCTCCAACTGGATGAACGAGCGCATCAACGCCTACCGTGAAAAATATAAGCTCTGCGACATGGCCGGCGTTCCCTGTGACGAGGACCCGGATTTCACCGCCATGACCCAGGCCGATATTTACACCTACAAAACCCCGGATTACGCCATGAGCTGCTCGCAGGATTTCCGCAAGGGCAAACTCGGCTACCAGCAGCATCCGTGGGGTGCGACCTTTGGCGGCCGTGCGGTGGTCTTTACGAACCACCCCGGTTCCATGGAGTATATGGACCGCCCGAACCTCATTGCCGGAAACTGGCACCTGCCGCGCGCCGTCCAGCAGGAAAACGTGTTGCTCTGCATCTACCGCTGCCCGGCGGACTGCATTCGCATGCTGGAAACCCACGCCTATTTCCCGCAGCATGAATTTGACGAGGTCGTCGAAAAAGGCGGCTGGGTCTTCGGCCGCAAGGGCGACGGCTACATTGCGCTGAAATCCCTGCTTCCGGCGGCGTGGAAAGCGCCCGATCCAGCGCTCTTCAAAGAGGTTTACAAAGAGGGATGGGAGAGCTACTACAACAACGCCAAGCCTTATCTCTACCATGCAAACGGCCATGCCAATGTCTGGGTAACCGAGCTTGGCAGCAAAGCGCAGAACGGCGGCTTTGATGCCTTTATGGCGCGCTTTGAGGGAGTGGAAATTGTAGGCGACACCTTTGATTTCACCTACAATTCCCCATCTCAGGGCGAAATGCACTTTGGCTGGAACCTCCCGCTTTCCATTGGGCATAAGGAGGTTGTCATCAAGGATTATCCCCGTTACGACAATCCTTACTGCAAGGCGGAATTTGACGTCAAGCGGCTGGAAATCAGCGTGGATGGAAGCACCTGCGTACTCGACCACGACGCGAAATAACCGGAAAATGGCAAAAGCGCAGAGCAACTTGCTCTGCGCTTTTTTGCTGTCTTGCTTGCGATAGGGACAATAGAGGTGTTGAAAACCCGCCAGTGCTTCTGCGGATTGATGATGCAATTGAAACGGAGACGGATACAGCAGCCGCAGACAAAAGGGTGGCATTCCCCGTGCGGATGTTTACTGCATAACCGCGCAAAGGATGCGGCGGAAGGCCCGCTGTATTCCAAGGCTCGGCAGGCTCGGTTTAAACCATAAATACATGAAAAATTTCTGATGTACCAATTTTCGTTTCTTGGCGTTATGCTGAATAGGTAGAAAGCAACGCATGGTATAGATTGGGAGATTGTTTATGGAAACCTGCAAGACCTGTAAGCGTTTTCACCAGCATTATGTACGCCGGCGGCGCGGCGACTATATTGCGATGGGTTCGGGGCACTGTGTAAAGCCGCGTTTAAAGTCCCGGCGGTGTGAAACGCCCGCCTGTGCAAACTGGGAAGCCAAGAATATTCCTAAAGGAGAGCGGGAGCGGTGAGCCGGTTTCAAATTCCTCACCCCCCTGCTTGCTACCAACAAAACCGCCCGGTTTTCCAACGACGTAATTGCCGCAGTTGGAGATGCGCTCCGGGGCAGGAACTGCACTTTTTCGGCGTTTGTCATCCGCGCGGTGCGTTTTGTGTTGGAGGATATAGAGTTGCCGGAGGCCCGGCCTTCCTTGCGCCCTGCCTCACCGTCATGGTATAATAATCTTGCGATGTGCAGACGCGCAAACAAGACGCGGGAATAGGGTTTAGGCAACGGTAAGGTTTTGCTGTTGGGCGCAAAAGGATCAACTCTAGCAGAAGGTTCGGCCCTCAGTGTGCGGCTTCAGCGGTTCGCTGTTGTGAGCATTCCGCATTTTCATCCTGGGGTAACCGCCATGGTGAAACGGCCGCCGTCGTTCTACCGTCAGGGCAGACAAGCTCCCTGCGGGTGCGCCGCTTTCTGTACGGCGTGCAGAGCTTTACAGCAGAGCGGCTTTGCAAAACAAAAACGGAAGCACGGTTCCACACAAACCCGTGCGCAGATTCGCCGGTGTTTCCGGCAGAAAAACGGAGGGGATTCTTTTGGCTTGTTCCGAAAGCACCGTTGTGGTGCGTTATGCGGAGACCGACCAGATGGGTGTGGTTCACCATGCGGTTTATCCGGTCTGGTATGAGGTTGCGCGTACCGACTGCATCAAGAAAATCGGCGTTACCTACGCGGAGCTGGAGCGCATGGGGGTGATGACCCCGGTGGTGGATTTAAACTGCCATTACAGCGGCTCGGCTTATTACGGGGAGGAGTGTGTTGTGCGGGTGAGCATCAGTCTGCTCACAGCAGCCCGAATCCGCTTTGATTATGAAATCACCCGCCTCGGGGAGCAAAAGCCCTTTCACACCGGCTCCACCCTGCATGGCTGGGTGGATACCAAGACCTTCCGCCCGGTGAATATGAAACGGCGTTTCCCGGATCTCTACGCAAAAATGGAAGCGCTTGTGGAGCCGCGCGCGGAATAACCCGCGCACGCGCAAAGGCTGTTGATATCTGCCGTGCAGAATGTGTGTTTTTTTGCGGGACGGTTTTTTCGTGTTTACCCGGTATGGCATAAAACACCCCCCGGAAAGACCTTTCCGGGGGGTGTTTTATGTGAATACGCCGCATGCAACAAGGATGAGGCCACAGACAATGCAGACCCACCCCAGCGTTTTGCAAAGGCGGTTTAAATCCAACCCGTGTTTTTTGCGTTCTTCCTCACTTATGGGTCCGTTGCCTGCGAGCAGCCACTCAATGCGCAGGAATAAAAACAATACGCCAATGCCGATGAGGAACACGCCTGCTAAAAAGTAACCGTTCATACCGCACACCTCCGCTGGTGTGAACACCCGCCCGGCGGGCGCAAGGGTGACTGGCGTTCCGTTTGTCCGTCTTTGTTTTAAGAGTGAGCCCGAATGGCTGCTTCCACTGTAAAGATGGCCGCCATAACCGTTTCTGAGGACGGCGGAGAATAATCCCCACCGCTTGAGAGGCTGCATAAACCGAATCTGAGGTTCGTGGGACGCCGCATCAGCGGCAGCAATCCATCAGAGCGGCTATAAATCTCTCACGGTTGACCCCGGTGATAAATTCCACATTGGGTTCAGCCTCCGGTGACAGGATGCATTCCCCCTGCCGCTCCCCGCAGGTTACAACGTCCAGCGCAAGGCGCCGGGAAGCGGGGAAGAGAGCGGGCTCCGCTTCGTACAGCACAGCCGATGCATCGTGTACCGGTGTGCCGGGCAGCCCGGCCCGGTGGCTCTGCACCGTGTAGAACTCCATTAAATTGCCGACCATCCTGCCGTTCCGGGTGCCAAGCGCGCCAAAGCGCCGCACCTCCTCGTCGGTCAGGTAGGCTTTGTGGGTGACGTCCAGCCCCAGCAGCCGGAGGGGCACCCCGCTGTGGAGCACGGCGGACGCCGCATCCGGATCGGCGCCGAAGTTGAATTCCGCATAAGGCGTCACGTTGCCGCCGGAAAGCGAGCCGCCCATGATGGTCAGGTGGTCAATGTGCGGTTTGACTTCGGGGTATTGCGCAAACAGCAGCGCAAGATTGGTGAGCGGCCCCACGCAGAACAGCGTGGCCGGCTCTGCCAACGCGCTCAGCCGCTCCCGCAGAAATTCCACCGCACTGAGCGGGCAGGCAGGCGCAAGCGCGGTTCCAACATGCATTCCGGCAAGGCCGTCCTCGCCGTGGATGTCCCCCGCGGTCAGCGGCGGGCGCTTCAGCGGTTTTTCCGCACCCCTGGCGACCGGGACATTCAGCCCAAGATAGGCGGCCAGCCGCCTTGCGTTGTGAAAGGTCCTGTCAATGGTCTGGTTGCCCGCAACCGCGGTGATGCCCTCCAGCTGGAACACATCGGTGCGGGAGGCGAGCGCCATCAGGGCAATGGCGTCGTCCAGCCCGGGATCACAGTCGATGAACACCCGTTTAGCCATGGTGTTTCTCATCCCATTCCGCCAGCGCCCGGTCGACTTCCTCACGGGTGGGGATGGACGGCGCCGCCCCCTCGCGGGAAACCGCCAGGGCGGAGGCCATGGAGGCGCGCCGCAGGATTTCCGGCACGGCAAGGCCCTCCAGCATACCGGCGACAAAGTAGCCGGTAAAGGTGTCGCCCGCGGCGGTGGTATCGACCACCGGCACCTCAAAAATGCCGTGGGTATGGGTTTGTTCTGCGTCCTTATAAATCACGCCGCGTTTGCCCAGCGTGAGCACAACCTTGCTCTTGGGGTACTGCCGCAGGATGCCCTCCGCCATTTTATCCACGTCAGCCGTGCCGCCGAGCGCCTCGCCTTCGACTTCGTTGACTAAGAAGAGATCCACCGCGCCAAGATCGCAGCCAATGAGGTTTTTATCAAACGGAGAAGGGTTGAGGATGATTTTCATCCCGCGTTCATGCGCCTGCTTGATGATTTCCGGCAGGGCGCTGATTTCATTCTGGAGCAGGATGTAATCTCCCTCTTCAAAATAGCATAAAATATTACCGGCTAAAATTGGGGTGACGGCACGGTTGGAGCCGGGGAACAGAAAAATACTGTTCTGGCCGTTTTCATCCACCTGGATAATGGCCTGCCCATTTTCCACCTTGGCGGTTTCTACCAGGCTCACGTCCACGCCGTTCGCGTGCAGAAATTCCTTGAGCGGGGCGCCGTCGGTGCCAATCAAACCTGCATGGTAAACCTTAACGCCCGCCCGGGCCAGCGCAACCGACTGGTTGAGCCCCTTGCCGCCGAAAAATGTCTGCATGCTGGCGGCGGTAATGGTTTCGCCCGGTTCTACGATGTGCGGCACATGGTAGACTTTATCGAAATTCATGGAACCAAAGTTGATTATTTTCATGGTCTTACCCCTCAGGAAGAAAATGGATGAACAGGCTGCGGATTACCCTTAGTTTACCCCGTTCTGGCTGCTTTTAGCATAACACAAGTGGGTAAATTTGTAAATGAACGGCATTGAATTGTTTTGCCCCTTGTGCTACACTAAAAATAATTTCCTTAATATCCATTCAACCATACGGCACAGCAGACACCAAAGGAGGGAATTGGTATGAAAAACGACCTTTTAAACGGCTTCCGCCTCGGGCGGATGGAGCGCCACCTCAACATCTACGGCGTTGAGGTGCGGCAGCACGGGGAAATCATTGCTAAATGCCAGTGGCGGCAGGAGTTCCGCGAACACGTTTGGTCGGTGAGCAAAAGTTTTACATCAATGGGACTTGGCTTTGCCCTTGAAGAAGGGCTGATTTCCCTCGATGATAAAATCGCCGTTTTTTTCCCGGAGGAGCTTCCGGAGCACCCTTCTGACTGGCTGCTGGACCTGACCGTCCGGCAGGCAATGACCATGAGTATGGGGCAGGAGGTCTGCCCGACCCAGAAGCTGCGTCAGGACTGTATGAGCGACTGGATTCCTTACATCCTCGCACAGCCTATCGTCTATAAACCCGGTACCCGCTTTTATTACACCAACGCGCCGGGCTACCTTGTGTCGGCAATCATCCAGCGCAAAACCGGGCTTACCCTGCGGGATTACTTGGTCCCGCGCCTGTTTGAGCCGCTGCATATTTTTAATCCCCAATGGGATACCTGCCCGCAGGGGATCACTTTGGGCAGCATTGGCCTGCATTTGACCACCTCGGAGCTTTCCCGCTTTGGGCAGATGCTGCTTGATGGCGGCCGGTTTGAGGGGCGGCAGGTTGTACCAAAGGATTACGTAAGGCTTGCCACCTCCAAGCTGATTGAAAACGCCGGTTCCAACCCCGATCCGGAGTGGGGCGCGGGCTATGGGCTTCAGTTCTGGCAGAACACTGTGCCGAATTCCTTCCGCGCGGACGGCCTGTACGGGCAGTATATTGTGGTTTTGCCGGAGTACGATGCGGTTGTTACGGTCAAAAGCCACATTGAAAACCGTTCCCAGCACGATGTACTGCGCCTGATATGGGATGAACTGCTCCCGGCGCTTGAGGCGGGTAAATAGCGCAGGAAAAAGAAAACTGCCCGCTTTAATGCGGGCAGTTTTTGCGTAATGCGTAAAATATTTTACCGGCGCAGCATGCCGAGGACGATGCGGCTGGAAATTTCGGCCGCCTTTTTCTCAAATTCTTCAAAGGAAATGGTGGCCTCATGTTCCGCCAGATCCGAAATTGAGCGGATGACCACAAACGGCACCCTGTTTGCAGCGGCTACCTGTGCAATGGAAGCGCCTTCCATTTCGGCTGCTGCCGCTCCAAACTGTTGGATGAGGAATTTTTTCAGCGTACTGTCGTCCACAAAAACGTCGCCGGAGGCAATGGTCCCGTCAATGTATTTGTTTTGGTCGAGCACCTCGTCTGCTGCGGCTTTGAAATTTGCAATCAGCCCAGGGTCTGCGATGTAGCGGGTCGGCGTTTTGCCGTCGCCCCCGCCCATATAGCCCTTGACATAGCCGAATGCGGTCATATCAAAGTCGTGCTGGACGGCGTCGGTGCTGATGACAATGTCACCGACGGCGAGCGACGGGTGCAGCCCGCCTGCAACGCCGGTGTTAATGAGCGCGGCTACCTTGTAGCGGTCGATCATGGCCTGTGCGCAGATGGCGGCGCATACCTTGCCGATGCCGCATTGTGCAATGACCACCCGTTTTCCTTCCAGCAGTCCCTGGTGAAACATAACGCCTGCAATTTCAGCGGTGTCCGCCTGCTGGAGCTTTGCCGTTAAAATTTCAACCTCAGACGCCATTGCGCCAATGATACCGATGGTTTGTTCGTTTTTCATACCGGTTCCTTTCTGCGCCGGGAACGGCGCACCTGTTTTGTTCCGTTTTATCATAGTGCATTTGTTCAAAAATGGCAAGGATTTTCGCCTTGTCAAATGGTTTGTATCAGAATACCTGCAAAGGAGGAATCCGCGGCATGTCGCTTGAACATCCGCATACGCCGCTGACCGATTTACCGGCTGAGGGAGAACAGCCGGTTAAAATGTGGAAGCCGTTTCACATCACGGTGGATGAACACTACAAATTTATTCCACGCCATTGGTGCGCCCGCTTTTTTTCTTACCTTATCAAGATGATTGCAGCCGCCTTTTTTGCCTGTTTTAACTTTATTGCCTACGGCTTTACCGTGAAAGGGAAAAAGAATTTCAAAGGAATTCCGGGCGGTGCGGTTACAATATGCAACCATGTGCAGGGGATGGACTGCTCACTTGTGGTCGAAGCGGTTGCGCCCAAAAACCTCTACTACCCCACCATAAAAACCAATTTGGAGCTCGCTTTTCTGCGCTGGCCCATCAAATTCTGCGGTGGCATGCCTATTCCGGAGAGCCCTAAAGCGTTGCGGGTATTCAACGGCGTAATTCAGGAGCTGCTCAAACGGGGAAATTATGTTCATGTTTACCCGGAGGGGATTTTGTTTCCCTACTACCTCAAAGGCATTCGGCAATTCCAGCGCGGTGCGTTTAAATACGCCTATGATGCGGATGTACCCGTTGTTCCAATGGTCATCACCTTCCGGGAGCGCCGGGGCCTGCGCAGGATCACCAACCGCAAGCCGCTCATCACCATGACGGTTTTGGAGCCGGTTTATCCGGATACCTCCAAACGCGCCCGCCCGGAAATTGAGCGCCTGCTGTTTGAATGCTACGAAAAAATGGCCGATTTTTTTGACGAACACTCCATGCCGGTTCCACAGGAGCAGTACCCGCGGGCAGGCTCTTGTGAAAGCGCGGCTCCCCTGAACCAGGAAGAGACGACAGACCCCGCCTCTCCATACCGGAAGCCCGACAGCGCTGCTGCGGTACAGGACAACCTCTCAGCGCTGGAACTGAGCGGGGAATCGGCCTTACAAGGCGCTGAAGCGGAATAAATTCGGGCGGTCAATGAACGATGCATTGGTTTGTGGCGGAAACAAATGAAGCGGAACAAGGCAAAAAAGCCGGGGCCGGCGGAGATGAATCCGCCGGCCCCGGCTTTTTTGCCCGGAATATGACTGGTGAAACGGCCTGCTGAACTGTGGAATGCTTTGATGAAATACAGTTTTTCAGTCTCATCTTTTCAGGCCGAGCAGCTGTTCGGCGTTGCGATGGCAAATCAATTCCCACTCCTCGTCAGAAAGGTGGAGCTGTTCCATAAACGCCAGCGTTTGCCTGGCCGTCCCCCACGGCAGGTCGGAGCCAAACAGAATGTGATCCGCGCCATGGCTTTTTACAATCCGCTCCGCCTGGGCAGGTTCGCAGAAGGTGTGGGCCATCGAGAGGTCGAACCAGACATTGGGGAGGCCAACCAGATGCTTTTCCACCCCGTCGCAGCATTCCATGCCGCCCAAATGCGCCCCGATGATGCGGAGCTTGGGAAAGGTTTTGGCAACTGCCGCAATCTGTTCCGGCGGCGCATGGATGACATCCGGCGAATAGGGGTCCCGCCCGGCGTGGAACAAAAGGGGAAGGCCCAGTTCCTCCAGCTTCTCATAGATAGGCAGCAATTTTTCCTCACCCACAAAAAACTCCTGGTAATCCGGGTGGAGCTTTACCCCTTTCAGCCCGATCTGCCGGAGGCGTTCCAGCTCCGGTACGGCGTCCTCTGCATCCGGATGGACCGAACCGAAAAACAAAAGCCCGTTCTTTTGATTTGCGGCGGCCCAGTTGTTGACCGTCATCTGCTGGGAAGGCTTGGTGGCAATCTGCTGGATCACCGAAAGGGTGACGCCGAACCCGGCCTGCCGTTCCCGGGTACTGGCGAGGGTGCCCTCGGTATGCGGCGCAATTTCGGAAATTGCGGCGAGCTTCATAAGGGTGCGCTCGGCAATCGCGTCTGGGAACGTGTGGGTGTGAAAATCAATCAGTTGTTTCGGCATGGTGCAATTCCTCCAATGGAATATGAAAATGGACGTCTTTGCGGCAAAGTGTGAAACATGCAGGCCCTGCCCGCATGTCAAAACCGTTTCTCGGGCCGTCCGGTTTGCTGAGCTGCCCTATGCAAGTGCACATGCGCCAAAAGGGCATGGCACAGGGGAAAATACAGCGGCTTTTGGTTGTGTTCATAAAATCCGGAAAACAAAAGAAATTCCGTCCGGAATAGTCAAGCGCTAACGGCCCTTTTTTATGGCGGTGCGGATACCGAGATAGAGCAGGTACGCTAGGATGCACCCGGTCGCGTTGAGAAAAAAGTCGTCAAAGCTCACGTCGTTGTAGCCAATGGACAGCGCATTTTCCACAAGCTGCAGCAGTTCAATGCAAAACGGCACCAGGATACAGAGCAGTATCATTTTGGGGGTGCGCGGGTGCCAGATCATGGGGACAAGAAATCCAAACGGCATGAGCATAATCAGGTTGCCGCCGAGGTTGTAGAACACCGTTTGCATGTTGTCGGCCAACAATCCGTTTTGGATCATGTTGACAGACCAGACAAACGGCAGAGTCTTGACAGTGCTCCAAACATAACCGAACCGCTCCGCGCTGAAGGTGAACTGCGCATAAATAATCGGGAACAGGGTGAGCGCCGCCACCGCACCGATATAAGCTGCAAACACGCCGCATAAAATGGTGCGGGAGGCTTTCATGCGCTTGAAGCAGAACAGCCGCAGGACAATAAAAATGGCCAATGCAATCAGCATGGCGTCCGGCACCGAAAGCGCGATATGCCGCGCTGTAAACTCGCTGGTAAAGGGGACGAATTTATCCATCTGTTTGTTCCTCCCCGCCGGAAAGTTCGGCTGTGTGCTGTTGTTCCAAAACCGGCAGAACATCGCAGAGCGACTCGCAGACCATCCATGCCAGCTGGCGCAGCTCGTTAGTCGGCTCAATTAAATCCGGGACCATAATGACCGGGATACCCGCTGCATGCGCCGCACGGATACCGTTTGCGGAATCCTCCAGCACAAGGCAGTTCTGCGGCTTTACGCCGAGCGCCTCGGCCGCCTTGAGAAAAATGTCCGGCGCGGGTTTGCTCTGCTTCACCATATCCCCGCAGACGAGGGTGTCAAAATAAGATTCAAGCCCGGTTGCTTTCAGGTGGTGTTCCACCGTAGCGCGGGAAGAAGAGCTTGCCACGGCTGTTTTGTAGCGGTTCTTCCGCAAAAACGCGAGCAATTCCCGCAGGCCGCGTTTGACCGGCACGCCGTTTTCATCGAAGGAACGGCTCATATAGTCCGCGGCGAGTGCACGAAAACGGTGGTAGTCAAAGTCCGGCCCAAAGTAGGCCATACACTCCTGCTCCACCCGCGCCGCATTCATTCCAATGACGCGGTGCAGAATTTCATCGGTAATGGGTAGCTTCATTTCCCGGCCGACCACCAGCCAGCTCTTTTTGGAGAGCGCCTCGGTGTCAAACATCAGGCCGTCCATATCAAAAATAACCGCTTGGATCATGGAATCACCATCTTTCCTGGTTGGATTGCCGCCTGCATTTGGTGTAGATATTCGGCTTCTGAGCCGATGAAGCCGTTCCGCGGACGGGACAGGTTACCGCGTATGTGGGCCGCGGGCGGTGTTAATGGGTAAAACCGGACTGCCGTTTCCGGCGTTCCGGTACAGAATAAGGCGGCAGAAATTTTCATAAAAATCCGAATAGGACTATAAGACAAACGAAAGCTGCCGCGCCAATGTGAGAAACTGCTCCATCTGCAGCTCTTCGGCACGTGCCGTCGGCTTGATACCGCAGTCCGCCAACGCGGCGGCGACTGCATTTTTGTCAAGGCCCAGTGTTCCGGCGAGGGAGTTTACCAGCGTCTTGCGCCGCTGGGCAAAGCCTGCGCGCACCACCCGGAAAAAGACCGGCTCGTCAAAATCGAGAGACGGGGGCTTTTGCAAATCCAGCCGGATGACGGCGGAATCCACATTCGGGGCGGGGAGGAAGCTCCCCCGAGAGACCTGGAACAGCAGTCTGGGGGTGCTGAAGTACCGCACTGCAATACTCACAGCCCCTACATCACGGGTGCCGGGCAGGGCACACAGCCGCACCGCCGCCTCTTTCTGCACCATGACGGTAATGGATTTAATGGGCAGCTTTGCCTCCAGCAGCCCCATAATAATGGGGGAGGTGATATAATACGGCAGGTTTGCGCAGAGCACCACCTCCATACCGGAAAATTCTTTGGCGATCAGGGCTTTAAGATCGACCTTCAGTACGTCGGCGTTGAGTACCCGCACGTTGTCGTAACCTTCCAGCGTCTCGGCGAGCACAGGGATTAAACGCTGGTCAATTTCCACGGCAACAACCTTGTCTGCCCGTTTGGCGAGCTCCCGGGTCAGCACGCCAATGCCGGGACCGATTTCAATGGCCCCTACGCCCGGCGCGGCGCCGCCCTGCTCCGCAATGCGCGGACAGACCGAAGGGTTGATTAAAAAATTTTGCCCTAGTGCCTTGGAAAAGGTAAAGCCGTGGCGTGCAAGCAGCTCTTTTATGGCGCCGATGTCGGTCAGGCTGTTCATACTTGAAACTCCGTTTCTGCGCGGGAGTGCCGCGCCAATGCCATTGCCCAACCGCGCGGTGTTTGAACCGCCCGCCGGGCTTTCGTTCTCCATTTTACCATAAAACGGCGCTGTTTTCAAAAAGAATCTTGCAATCAAAAGGGGGAGACACTATAATAAGCTCAACGGGCCTGTCCGCAAAGGCGGGCGTGCCCACGGCGGAGGGCAAAACGCCTTCCCGCGGGATGGAGGTGCCCTTTATGGAAAGACGCGATAAAATTAATTACTACCTGGATATTGCACAGACGGTATCGGAGCGCGGTACCTGCCTGCGCCGCAACTTTGGCGCGATCATTGTCAAAAACGACCAGATTATTTCCACCGGCTACAACGGTGCGCCGCGCGGCCGGCAGAATTGCTCCGACGTGGGCTACTGCACCCGCGAACGGCTGAATGTTCCGCGCGGCGAGCGGTACGAGCTCTGCCGGTCGGTTCATGCCGAGGCGAACGCCATTATTTCGGCCGCCCGTTCGGATATGATTGGCGCCACCCTGTACCTGGTCGGCGTCAATGCCCGGACCAAGGAGCTGGAACCGGACATTTCCTCCTGTTCTATGTGCAAACGGCTGATCATCAACGCGGGGATCGATACTGTTATCATCCGCAATACTTCGGAGGAGTTCACCGTCGTCGATGTTGGCGGATGGATTGAGAATGACGATTCGCTGAGCGGGATGTTCGGCTATTGAGGAGAATGGCTGCCGTCTGTGCCGTTCAGGCGGATTGGCAGCGCCGTCCGCTAGGCGCAGCAGAGGTGCTATATGGCCGCTTCCTTTATCAACCTGCGCGGTAAGAGGAGCAGGCGGCTTGGCCGGTGCGTTATGGGCCGTGCTGGGCGGCTGGACAAAATGCAAATAAAAGGAGCATGTTTGTGGCAGACTTAAGACAGGTAGAGTTGTTTACCGACGGAGCATGCAGCGGCAACCCCGGCGCAGGCGGCTGGGGTTGTATTTTGCGCTGCGGGGGTGTTTCCAAGGAGCTTTCCGGC
Organism: Clostridiales bacterium; assembly: GCA_003150405.1. GTDB lineage: Bacteria > Bacillota > Clostridia > Oscillospirales > Ruminococcaceae > Metaruminococcus_A. Next base: position 59,955 of record QAMM01000010.1, on the reverse strand, counting down.
GGCGAACCAGAAACCACCAACAACCGTATGGAGCTGACGGCGCTTATTAAAGGGCTTTCCGCCCTTAAATACCGCTGCAAGGTCACCGTTTACAGCGATTCCAAATACGTGATTGATGCCATTACCCAGGGCTGGGCCAAAAAATGGCGCGCCAACGGCTGGATGCGTAACAAAAAGGACCGGGCGCTCAACCCCGATTTATGGGAAAAGCTGCTGGGGCTGCTCGAACAGCATCAGGTTAATTTTGTCTGGGTCAAAGGGCATGCGGGGCATCCGGAGAATGAGCGGTGCGATGCCCTTGCCGTTGCCCAGAGCCAAAAATACAAATGATCTGTATTGCGTGTGTGGAACAAGCGGTATGAAGCTTGTGTGCTGCGTAAAGCCGGGCAGGGAAGCGCGACTTTTGGACTGCTGGATGATGGACTTGGGCTGCCGGCATTTCCATACGGTGTGCAATGCGCTTCCGGTGGGAATCAAACAGGGAAAGGTGCGTCTTACCGGGCGGAACGGGAGAGAAAATGGATTTTTTGTCCCGAAGATAACGATGCCTTCTCCGCTGGAGATGTAAGATGCGGCCGGTTTGTCCGGAATGGTTGTTTTGAGCATTTGCAAAAAATGTGCTACAGCATATTGATTTATACACTAAATTGGTATATAATGAAGCCGTAGAAGAAAACATACAAGTTTAATCGGAAAAGGGTTGAAAATATATGGAGAAAAAGTTTGTCTACGCAGACAATGCGGCGACCACCAAAGTTTCTGAACGTGTCCTGAACGCCATGCTGCCTTATTTGACCGAACACTACGGCAACCCGAGCAGTGTTTACAGCATTGCACGCACGGCCAAACGCGCCATTGAGGATGCGCGTGCCAAAGTGGCCGCAGCGCTTGGCGCGGAACCCCGTGAAATTTATTTCACCTCCTGCGGCACCGAAAGCGACAACTGGGCCATTAAAGGTACCGCGATGAAGCTGGCCGCAAAGGGCAAAAAGCATATCATCACCAGTAATTTCGAGCACCATGCGGTGCTTCATACCTGCGAGTACTTGGAGAAGCAGGGTTTTGAGGTCACCTACCTCCCGGTCGATTCAATGGGCTTGTTGGATCCGCAGCAGGTGGCGGAGGCCATCCGGCCGGATACCGCCCTGGTCACCATTATGTATGCGAACAACGAAATCGGCACCATTCAGCCGGTTGCGGAGATTGGCAAAATCTGCCGCGATAAGGGTGTGCTGTTCCACACCGACGCGGTGCAGGCGGTCGGCAATGTGCCCATTGATGTCAAAGAGCAGAACATTGACCTGCTCTCCCTCTCCGGCCATAAAATTCACGCGCCTAAGGGCGTAGGCGTCCTGTATATCCGCAAAGGGGTTGTCATTGACAATTTTGTCCACGGCGGCGGGCAGGAGAGCGGCAAACGCGGCGGCACCGAAAACACCGCGTATATCGTCGGACTTGGCCAAGCTATCACCGATGCGGTCCAAGGCATGGAGCAAAAGGTCGCCCGTGTGACGAAACTCCGTGACCGTTTGATTGACGGCATGCTCCAAATTCCGGCCTCCCGGCTCAACGGCGACCCAGTCAAACGACTCTGCGGCAACGCCAATGTTTCATTTGAGGCGGTGGAGGGTGAAGCGCTGCTGCTCCGTCTGGATTTGAAGGGCGTCTGTGGTTCCTCCGGTTCCGCCTGCACCTCTGGATCCCTGGATCCGTCCCATGTGCTGCTCGCCATCGGGCTGCCGCACGAGGTGGCGCACGGTTCGCTCCGGCTCTCGCTCGGGGAGGATACCACCGATGAGGACGTGGATTACATCCTTGAAGTCCTGCCCGGCGTTGTGCAGACGCTGCGGGACATGAGCCCGGTCTGGCACGGTGAAAAATAAAAGAGACTAAAAGCGGCTCCGGCTTGTCGGCGCTGTTCCAAATAAAACGGATGGAAGCACCCGGGCAGTTTGCGAGAAATAAATTTTTTTCGTGCTGAGAGGTTGTCTGTGTTCTGCGTCCCGTAAATAACAGTAGATACCCTGTTGCTGACAGGGCGACCGACGCGTTTTATCGCGGCGGCTGAATTTCAGAAAGATGAATATGGTGCTGAAAGGAGAATAAACCATGTTATACAGCGATAAAGTTTTGGACCACTTTTCCAATCCCCGCAACGTCGGAGAGCTGGAGGATGCAAACGGCGTTGGCGAAGTTGGCAACGCCAAATGCGGCGATATTATGAAGATGTACTTAAAAATTAAGGACAACACCATTGAGGACGTCAAATTCAAAACATTTGGCTGCGGTGCGGCGATTGCGACCAGCTCGATTGCCACCGAGATGATCAAAGGCAAGAGCGTTGACGAGGCGCTGAAGCTCACCAATAAGGCGGTTGTGGAGGCGCTTGACGGCCTGCCGGCGAGCAAGATCCACTGTTCCGTCCTCGCGGAGCAGGCTATTAAATCCGCATTGAGCGACTACTACACCCGCCAGGGCATCGACCCGGTTCCGATTGTCGGGGACATTGGCGAGTGTGAGGCCTGTCACCTTGAATAGGCGGGTTATGGTGGCGCTTTCCGGCGGGGTTGACAGCTCGGTCTGCGTCCATCTGCTCAGGGAACAGGGCTATGACGTGAGCGGCGTGGTGTTAAAAATGTCGCCCGCTCATGCGGATACGGTGGCGGCGGCAGAGGATGCCGCCGCCGCTTTGGGTATCCCCCTTTTTGTCAAAGACATGGAAGAGGCGTTTGAGCGCCAGGTCGTCGATTATTTTATGGCGGAATACAAGGCGGGCCGCACACCGAACCCCTGTATCCGGTGCAACCCCACCGTCAAATTCCGCGCCCTGCTGGAAACGGCGGAGGAACAGGACTGCGCCTGGATTGCCACCGGCCACTATGCCGGCCTGGAGCGCCGGGGCGGCGTTACCTTTTTGAAAAAGGCGGGCTGTCTGAAACGCGACCAGTCCTACATGCTTTACCGCTTGGGGCAGGACGTGCTTTTCCGCCTCCTCCTGCCGCTTGCTTCAATGGAAAAAACCGAGGTGCGTGCGGTTGCGGAGCGGCTTGGCCTTTCCTGCGCCAATAAGCCGGACAGCCAGGAAATCTGCTTTATTCCGGACAACGATTACGCCGGATTTATCGAGCGGCGGCTCGGGTCTTCTCCGGCGGGCGATTTTATCTCGCCGGACGGCGTATCCTGCGGCCGGCACCGGGGCATTCTGCATTACACGGTGGGACAGCGCAAGGGTCTTGGCATTGCGCTCGGAGAGCCGGTTTTTATCCGGGAGATTGATCCGGCGGACAACCGCATTTATCTTGCCCGTGCGGGCGGTGATTTGATTTCTAAGGTGTATTTGGAGGATTTCACCGTTCCAACCGGGCTGCCCCTTCCCGCGCATTTTACGGCGGGGGTCAAGCTGCGTTCGGTTGCACAGCCTGCCGAAGCCGTGGTTGAACGGAAGGGGCAGCGTGCGACGGTTACCCTCAAAGAACCATACCGCGTGGTTGCCAAAGGGCAGTCCGCCGTGCTGTATGACGGCGATACCGTCCTCGGCGGCGGCATCATTGCGGGGAGCGAATAGGAGGATGCCGTACTGGAAAAAGAAATGGAAGTGCGAACCGTCCGGTCTCGAGGACGTGCAATCGTATTTCTGTTGGAACAGCCCAATTATTTAAAAACCACCCGGATTGGGCAATACTCCCATATAGGATGGAATGAACATGACATTGACGGAATTTCTCAAACAAAACGAGGCCACCGGCCCTGCACGGTTTTATATGCCGGGCCATAAGGGGCATTATCCGCTCAACGGCGCGTATGATATCACCGAAATCACCGGGGCGGACTCTTTGTACCATGCGGACGGCGTTTTGCGGGAGACTGAGCGCCGCTTCGAGCGACTGTATGGCACCCATACCACCGTGTTGAGCGCAGGCGGCACCACCCTCTGCATTCAGGGGATGCTCGCCGCTGTCCGGCAGAAATACGGGGTGCGGCGCATCCTCGCGGCGCGCAACGTCCATGTGGCCTTTTTAAATGCCTGCACCCTGCTGGATATGGATGTGGCTTGGGTATATCCCCGGCCATACGATGCCTTTGGCGTCAGCGGGCAGGTATCGCCGGAGCAGCTCCGGGCGGCGCTTGCGCGGGAAGAGGGAATCGGCGCGGTTTATATTACCAGCCCGGATTATTATGGGATGCGCTCGGATATTGCGGGCCTTGCGGCTGTCTGCCGGGAGGCGGATGTCCCTCTGATGGTAGACAATGCCCACGGCGCACATTTGAAATTCCTCCCAGAGGATACCCATCCCATCGCGCTGGGAGCGGCGCTTTGCAGCGACGGTGCGCACAAGACCCTGCCGGTGCTCACCGGAGGGGCGCTGCTTCACGCGGCGGCGGACTTTACAGCAGAGGAGCTGAAAGCGGCTATGGCGCTGTTTGGTTCCACCAGTCCGTCCTATCTCATTATGCAGTCGCTGGACGCCTGTGCGGATTATCTTGAAACACAGGCGCGTCGGGAGTTTGCAGCACTTGCTGCCCGGCTGGATGATGTGCGCGCCCGCGCGCGGCAAAAAGGGCTGTTCGTCTTTGACAGCGAACCCGCCCGCGTTGCACTGGGCGGTGTGCCGGAGGAGGGGGCGGACTTGGCGGCCTTTCTGCGGCGGCAGGGCGTTGAGTACGACTACTCTGCCGGCGATACCGCCGTGCTCATGCCCACCCCGTTCAATACAGAAGAGGAATTTGCGATGCTGGACGCCGCCATTGAAGCGTTTTGTCTCGCTTCAATGGCGCCTCGGTATGTGCCAGCCTCCCCTATAATGCCGGAACGGGTTTGTTCCCTGCGGGAGGCGGCGTTCGCCCCGGCGGAGGAGCTCCCGGTAGAGCAGTGCCTCGGCCGGGTGGCGGCGGAAAGCAAAATTACCTGCCCGCCCGGCGTTGCCATCGTAGCGGCGGGGGAGCGCATTGACGCCGATGCTCAAAAACTTTTAAAAAAGAGTGGAATTCATCGGCTGAAAGTGGTATGATAAAGACAGGAAGAATCCTACCGTTCACGGGTGCTTCCGATTTCATCAAATAAGGAGTGACTCAGCTATGAAAATGATTTACGCGATTGTAAGCAACGACGACAGCCATATTGTCTCTTCGGCTTTGACCAAAGCGGGGTTTTTCGCAACCAAAATTGCGTCGACCGGCGGTTTCTTAATGGCCGGAAACACCACGTTTATGATTGGTACCGAGGACGATAAAGTCGACGAGGCGGTTGAGGTTATCTCCAAGCACAGCAAGCGCCGCACCCAGATGGCGCCGTCCTCTGCTATGTATGGCGTGGGCGTTTACTCCTCGCTTCCAGTAGAAGTCACGGTTGGCGGGGCGACCATCTTTGTACTGAACGTGGAGCGGTTTGAGAAAATTTAAGTGAATGCGAAGAAGCCTGCGTAAAAAGACAACGAAGTGAGAATGAAATGATATTTGGCAATTCGTCCGTAATCGATTTAATCGACCGGGCGGTAAATGGGAATAAGCTCACCCATGCTTACCTGTTCTATGGAGAAAAGGGCCTTGGCAAAAAGGCGATTGCCGCCCATTTTGCCAAGGCTATTTTGTGCGGAGGGGAACACCGTCCCTGCGGCGTTTGTTCAAGTTGCAAAAAATTTGAAGCAAACGCTCACCCGGATCTGACCATCCTTTCCGGAACAGCGGAAAAAAATGAACTGACCATTGCGAATATCCGCAAGCTTAAGGCGGACGCCGTTGTTTTCCCGAACGACGGCGTCAAAAAGGTGTATATTATCAGCGACTGCCAGAAAATGCAGGCGCCTGCGGCCAACGCTTTGCTCAAGCTCCTGGAGGAGCCGCCGGAACACCTCGTGCTCCTGCTCACGGCGGATGACCGCGCAAATCTCCTGCCTACCATCGTCTCTCGGTGTATCCCGGTTGGAATTTTCCCGGTAGAAGAGGCAGACTGTGCAAAAGCGCTTGAAGCGCTTGGCGGGGTGGATGCCGAACATGCGGCGCTTGCGGCAAAAAGCTGCGGCGGAAATATTGGCAGGGGACTGGCACTGCTTCAGCCGGAGAATCTTCCGGTGTCGCCGGATGATTTCTGCATGATGCTTGCCAAACGGCAGGAATACGGAATGCTCGCGGCACTTTCTAAGCTTTCGGGAGATAAGCAGGCCTACCGCACTTTTTTAGAGGCGCTTTACAGCCGTTTTCGTGACGCCGCTGTGCTCAAATCGGGCGGCAAAAGGCTGCTTTCCGGTTCCAAAGAAGCTGCGGCGGCCCTCATTGGCAGCTTTACCACAAAGCAGCTCTTGGAGAAGCTGCGGGTCCTCTCCCATGCGGCAAAGGACCTGGATGCAAATGCAAATATCGCGGTGCTTTCCGCGTGGATTACCAGCTCGCTCACCGGAGCGGCAGAGGAGCAGGTCATATAAAGGAGGCATTGATGGCTGAAATCATTGGAGTCCGATTCAAAAATGTCGGCAAAATTTATTACTTTGATCCAGCGGGCCTTAAAATAGAGCGCGGTTCCCACGTGATTGTGGAGACGGCGCGCGGCGTTGAGTGCGGCACCGTTGCGGTCGGCAACCGGGAAGTGGATGACAGCGAAGTGGTGAATCCCCTCAAGCCGGTTCTGCGCCAGGCCACCGAGGCCGATTTGAAAACGGTTGAAAAGAACCGCAAAAAGGAGAAGGAGGCCTACTCCATCTGCCTTGAAAAAATAGCAAAGCACAAGCTGGAAATGAAGCTGGTCGATGTGGAATACACCTTCGACGGCAACAAGATCCTCTTTTATTTTACTGCGGACGGGCGGGTGGATTTCCGGGAGCTGGTTAAGGATCTGGCCTCGGTGTTCCGCACCCGCATTGAATTGCGGCAAATTGGCGTGCGGGATGAATCCAAAATGATTGGCGGGCTTGGCATCTGCGGGCGGCCGTTTTGCTGTTCCACCTTTTTGGATGAGTTCCAGCCGGTTTCCATCAAGATGGCAAAGGAGCAGGGCCTTTCGCTCAACCCGGTTAAGATTTCCGGTACCTGCGGCCGCTTGATGTGCTGCCTGAAGCATGAGCAGAACGCATACGAATCCCTGCTAAAGATGACGCCTAAGCAGGGCGCCATTGTGAGCACTCCGGACGGCAGGGGAACCGTGGTGGACTTGAACCTCCTCACCGGGAAAATCAAGGTGCGTCTGGATGCGCACCCAGACGCTGCTCCTTCTACCTATGAGCGGGAACAGGTGAAAACCATTCGCGACAAGGCCATTAAGGTTGACAAAAAAGAACTTAAGGAACTTTCCGACCTAGAAGGGTAATTCCACAATTTGTTATTGATTTTTTCGAAATATATGGTACAATGTAGGTAAATTGAAGGAGGTGTTCCCAATGGCTTATGTAATTAACGACGAGTGCATCAGCTGTGGCGCTTGTGAGGCAGAATGCCCGGTATCCGCTATCTCCGCTGGTGATGGTAAATACGTAATCGACGCAGACACCTGCATCGACTGCGGCGCTTGCGCAGGTACCTGCCCGGTTGGCGCTCCGAACCCGCAATAAAATCAGGCACATACTTTAAAACCCGTCGGTTTTCCGGCGGGTTTTTCTTATGACATAAAAGGGCTGCCTGCGTTTGTTTGCGGTAAAATGGTACCGTGGGAAAATGGGAAGATGATCGTTTGAAAAAACCGAAATTGGCCGCTGTGAAAGCGAGAAAAGCGATTTGACTGCCCGGCGGTTCAAAAAATATCTATGGACATCCCCTGAGAATTGCGTTATAATGAATGACTGTATAAAACCTTTTAGGAGGAACTGGGATGAACAAGTGCAAGCGCCTTTTGGCGGGCCTTATGACTGCGGTTTTGCTGTTTTCGGTCACTGCCTGCTCCGGCGATACGACATGGGTAATGAAAACCGAAGACGACACCCTCCCCGCAGGTGTATATATTGCTTATTTGATGGATGCTTATACCGAAGCCCAGGACAAGATCGATTCCACAAAAGACACATGGGAACAGACCATTGAAGACGTTTCGGTGGAACAGTGGATTGTCAACCGGGCGGTGGAACGCGCCAAACAATACATTGCAGTGAATATTATGTACGATGAACTCGGCATGACGCTGGATACCGAAGCGGACAAGGTCATCAAAAACCAGGCCAATATTGCTTGGGAGCAGGAGCAGGAAACCTTTGAAAAAAACGGTGTTGCCTTCTCCTCGGTACAGAAACTGGCAGAAAACAACTATAAGGCGGAAAAACTCTTTAACCATTTTTATGAAGTGGACGGCGTCGAAGCGGTCAGCGAAGAGACCATTCAGGAGTATTTTTACGATAATTACGCCAAAGTCCGTCTGATGTCTTTTTCAAAGGTTGACATGAATACCGGAGAGACAAAGGATTTGGATGCTCTCAATGAACAGATTGACGCCTATATTACCCGGATCAACAAGGGCGAAAATATTGATACCATTATGGATGAATACGTTGCCCAAACCTGGAAGGATTACGGATTGACCGAGGAGTATTCCCCGGACACTTCAGATGATAGCCGCAACATTACGCTGGTGAACAAAAACGACACAACCTCGGTTCGCGCCGGAATCATTGCAAAGACCTTTGAGCAGACAGAATACGGTGTCCCATATACCGACGATACCAGCAGCAGTTTTATTTATCTTGCTGTCCGGTACGACTTGGCAAAGGATACCACCGGCCTTTATGAGGATAACCGCGCTGCTGTCCTTTATCAACTCCGCGGCGATGAATTTGAATTCAAACTCACCGAATATGCGTCTGGTGTTGCCATTGAACTTAACCAGGAGTCAATTAACCGGTACAGTCCCAAAAACTTAAAATAGCAAACTGTTGAATGCCCCGCCATTTTTGGCGGGGCGTTTTGTTTTTTCTTTTGTATGTTTGCGTGATGTATAAAAAGAGGCATATTGTCCAATATTCCCTGCGTAGTATTATGGTGAAGAGGTGACAAGATGGAAGGAGTTCTCAGCCAGGCGTTTCGTATCATTGGACTTCCCCGCAGGGAATCCGCAAAAAGTGAGGCCGAAATCCGCAACCAGCAAATTATTGAGGACATTGCGGATGTGCGGATGCAGTTGAAGAGTGCGCACTGCCGGTTTGAGCATGCGCTGGACGATGAAATGGTAGAATCAACCATCTACGAAATTGAATCGCTGGAAAGCCGTTACGGCTACCTGCTCAAGCAGGCGCGGGCGCGCGGTATCCTCTGCGCCTACCAGTGATTTCCGGGGGGATGACAACTTGGAAGTAGCATCAATTATCGTCACAGTTTATCTGCTTTTTTGCGGGCTTATTATGCTGTTTCTCTGCAAACGGAGCCGTCACCCGCTGCGAACCGGTGTGATTGGGGCCGCCGGCGGCCTGCTCGCCCTTGGCAGTGTATCGCTGGCAGGGCTTGCGGTTCCGGTCAACCTGTACACCGCCATTGCCGCGGCAGTGCTCGGCATTCCCGGTGTAGCAGGACTTTCGGCGCTTGCCCTGCTGTGAAAGCACTTGCGCATCAAAGCGGAAAGTGGTATCATAACCATCGCATGGTTATGATACTACTTTTTTGTTTTCCGGGCATTCAGCCCGGAGATTTGAACCATAGGAGGGTGGACATTTTGCTGACCTATACCTGGCTGACCGCCTCGGATGAAATGGTTAAACAGTGCTATGCCCTGCGGGAAGAGGTTTTTGTGCGGGAACAAGGGTTCCGGGAGGAGTTCGATGATGTCGACGTCACCGCTCATCACCTGCTCGTCACCGAGCAAGGCGCCCCGGTTGCAGCCGCGCGGATTTTCCCGGATGAAGCCGGCTATCATGTAGGCCGTATCTGTGTGCGGAAGGACAGGCGCGGCGAAGGTTTGGGCCGCCTGCTGCTCGCTGAGGCAGAGCGTTTCTGCCGGGAGCTGGGCGGAAAACGGCTTGCGCTCGGTGCGCAGCTCCGTGCCGCTGGGTTTTATGAGGCCTGCGGTTTTCGCCGGGTGGGAGAGGAGTTTCTGGATGAATACTGCCCCCACATTATGATGGTGAAGGACCTGTAAGTGTCATCCTGTCTGGGGAAAAGCGGGAGGCAGGAACGAGCGGCCATGACATGACAGCCCAGCTGAAGCGACTGGTCTGTGGCGCGTGTTGGGCGGCTATGCTGTGCGCTTCCGCTGGGGATGTGGCGGCCGGATTTTGCTTAGGCGGTCAGAAATAAGGCGTCTGGTTGATTTTTTGAGAGGCTATTAGCAGATAGAAAAGGCCGCCGCACCAAACGGTGCAGCGGCCCTATTCCAAATAAAAACGAGCTGGCCTGTAAGCCGGGTTCTGTCGTGTGTGACAATCTATCTTGGCACAGCGTTGCCGCCTGTGCTCGGTGCCACCTGTTGCACTGTTGACCGCCGGACCAGCGGATTCGCGCGTTCGGTGTTGCATCGGATAGGGTTTACAGGCCGGAACAGTCTCCTGCCCCGGCGGTGAGCTCTTACCTCGCCTTTCCACCCTTACCGCGGAAGCCCGCGGCGGTATATCTCTGTTGCACTTGCCCTGAAGTCGCCTTCGGCTGCCGTTAGCAGCTATCCTTGTCCTGTGATGCCCGGACTTTCCTCACGGATTTGTATCCGCGCTGCCACACAGCCCGCTCGTTTTCATGTTAGAACCCAATGTATTCCCCGGTGAGTTCGTAGAAGAACTGTTCAAAAAAGCTGTCCAGCCCGCCGCCGATTCCCAGCAGCGAGAAAAGTCCTGCCGTGATGAGAAGCCACAGGAAAATGCTGACCACGCCCAGGATAACCCCTGCAATACCCAGCCCTTTTTTGGCGGAACGCAGCGACACAAGGCCGAAGATCAGCGCCAGAATTCCCATAATAAACGAGATATAGGGGATGCAGCAGAAGTTGAGCAGCAGGCCGACCAGGCCCACCACAAAGGAAGCCACCGCAAGCCCGCTGTTGTCCCGCGGAGGCGGGGGCGGAAAATTGGGGTTCCAGGGTGTATACGAATTGTTCTGGTTCATAAACCGCTCCTTTTGTGCAGTTTTAAAAGCAATTGGACCAGCCCGGCCGGGCCGATGTCCCCTATTATAAATCACTTGACGCAAAATTTCAATCTTTTTCCCGTAGCACGCCCTTTTTTCAGCCTGAGAAAGCAATTTTTCGCTTCTGAAGCAAATGTAAACGACAGCGCCGCCTGCTGGGAACCGGGAGAGACAAATGCACAATTTTTGGGATGCCTTCACTTTCAGGAGATATTCTGCCCCCTTTTGCCTGCGCGCAGAATGGGCTTATACAGATGATGGGATGATTCGATTTTATACGGTGCCCTTTTTCATCACCGTAAATTTATTACATGAGGAGAATACGCATGCCGCCCAAAAAGTTTTTATACATTGCTATGGCAGTTCGCCTTGCTGTTTGGGCGGGTATTGCCCTGCTGCTTTTGTTTGGCGACCAGATCATCCGGGAAAATTTACTGCCCTGCTTTTGGGTGCAGAATTTTGGCAAAGAATGTGCGACCTGCGGCGCAACCCGCGCAGTGGTAAGTATACTTCACGGCGATTTTGCCGGTGCGGCTGCCTACAACCCGGTGGTGGCGTTTGCCTTGTTTCCAATTGTCAGCTTCCTTCTTGTTTCGGATTTTGCCGTGTTACTGTTCCGTTTTATAACCAAACGCAGGTGCCTCAGCCTGTTTGAATACATCTTTGTTGTGTTTGCAGGGCCGCTTGCGCCCCTTACGCCATGTAAGAGGGAGACGAGCCGATGAATCCGTTTGCCATCCTCTCCATTATGGCTGTATTCGCAGCGTTTGGCTGTTTTGTCTGGGCCTTTATCGTGCGGATGAAACCGTCCGCCCGCCGCGCGCGCTTTGCTTTTTACGGCACGGCGGCAGCCGCTTTTGTGTTGTTCCTGCTTTACGGCGCCATGCGCAACTTTTATTAAACCTCCACCTCTTTTTCAAAAGGGGGTGGAGGTTGTTCGAAATTGTCCGACGGAGGCGTGCAAAACGTCCACGCGAAATTTTCGGTTGCAGACCGCGGGGTGGCATAAATTTTGGGAGACGCGGGTCAGCCGCCGGTTTTTCAATATCCGGCGGCTGACATTCTTGAACGGGTATCGTATTCCGGAAAAGGAGTTATGATCACAAAAAATTTGGCTCGCGATTGGGTGACAGCCATGGGCAGCTAAATCGCGTGCAAAAAGTAAAACGGTGCTGTCCAGGTGCTGTTTTGCAGCAAACGGTATAACCTGTCCGGCTTTTGCATATACTGAAGTAAAAGGTTGTCCGAATACGGGCTGCCGACCGCAGGAAGTCTGCAAAACCGAGGAGGTAACACCATGAGGAAGTTTGCAAGCACCCCATTTTGGACCAATGGAGCCAAGCCGCTCTGCCAATACCCATGGCTTGCACAAAATGAACGCTGTGAGGTGCTGGTGCTGGGCGGCGGCCTTACCGGCGCGGTGCTGGCTTATCACTTCGCCGCGGATGGGGCAGACGTCTGCCTGCTTACCCGCACGCCCATTGGGTACGGCGCCACGGCTTACGGTACCGGTATTATGGAGTATGACAACAATCTCTCATTGGTACAGCTTGGCAAAAGTATTGGCAAGCAGGCCGCAGTGGATTGCCTGAACCGCTACTGCGACGCTTTGGACAGTATTGAGACGCTCTGTGACAGCCTGGACACCGACGTAGGCTTTGCCCGCCGCGACGCCCTGAGCTATACGCCGAGCGGCGACCACGGGGATTTTTTTCACACCGAATACCTCATCCGACGGCACAATGGGTTTGATGTGGAATATCTGGACCGCGCTGCTGCCCGGGACCGCTACTCCTTCCCGCTGGAGGACGGTATCCTCTCCAAAGGGCTTGCCGCTGAGATGGACCCGTACCGGTTTACCCAGGCGCTGGTTCAAAAAGCGTCCAGGGAATTCGGACTGCGCTGTTATGAGATGAGCGAGGCCACCGCCATCGCTCTCTCCGACGGCCGGGTAACGGTGCAGACCAACACCCATCAAACCATCCGCTCGGACAAGCTGGTGCTTGCCACTGGTATGTCCCAAAACGATTACCTGAAGCTGTTTTCGGGGAAGAAGGCGGTCTTTACCGTCGTCACCGAACCGGTGGATTCGTTTCCGGGGTACGATGGGCGCACCATCCTGCGCAACGATGCGGGCAGCGGATTTCATGTCCGTACAACGCCGGACGACCGTCTGATCATCAGCGGGTCGGATAGCCTGTTTTCCGGCGTTGACCGCCGTTTCGCAAAGCTCTCCGGCCCCGTGCGCCTCACCGAGCTTCGGTATGAGAGGCTCATGAAAATGCTGGATGAAATGTTCTGCGGTATCGGCGGAATTGTCCCATGCCACTGTTTTTCCGGCACCTATGGCTATACTGCCGATATGCTTCCGGTTATCGGCGAACATGAGGATTACCAGAACGTCTACTTTTGTATGGAAAGCGGCCCGGAAAATGCCCTTACCGCCGAAATTGCCGCGGATTTGCTCATGCGGCTTTACCACAACGAACCTTATGAACTCAAATTGTTTTCGCCGAAGCGCCGCAGTTTGGCAAGGAGGGCTATCTTCGGCGCATAACCTTACAGGATCATGCACAGCAGCATGGTCTGTACCAGCCGGGCGTACAGCGGCTCCAAATCCTCTTCGGGGACGGGGCTGCTCCGCCCGGCTTTTATTGTGTACCCCTCCAATCCGCTTTTTTGGCTGAACCAGTCCTTCAGACTGCCGGGTTCCCGGCTCTGCTCCGGCTCCAGCAGACGGTAGCCGCAGGAATTGGCAATCAGCTCGCTGCTGATCCCGGCGGAGGAAGGGGCGTTTTTCCCAATGGCGGCCGCCACTTCTTCTCCCGGAGAACGAAACTCCACCACCCGTTTGAGGTGGAAGGCCGCGCAAAGCCGGGCCAGCGCCTTGGTTTCCGCCTCGCTTTCCGGCCGGCTTCCGGCGCAACCGGTAGGCGAGGGGCGTTCCTTTTGCGCTGCCTCGAGGTCAAAATCAGCGTCAAAATTGCGGGTGAGGTCGACACCGGTTGCCGAGGCGCGCCATGGCTCACGGGAACGCAGCCGGATATTCCCCGCTAGCCGCCGCAGGTAACCGGCTGTTTCCACCCCGTGCGCTGCAATTTCAAATCCGTCCGGATTGGCCATTGGCAGCAGGATAATCCCGCCGTGGTGAAAGAATTTTGGCAGGTTGCTGGAGGCTTTGATGCCGCTCAGGTCCTCCCCGTCGGTAATATCCCATAAAAACCGCAGCAGCAAGAGGACGCTGATGCGGTCGTCCGCTGAAAGCCCGCCTGCAAACAGCACCGGATGCTTCAAATTGCCAATGGCCACCGCCTGAATTTTTCGGCCGCAGCTGCTTTTTCCCACCGGAATTGCCCGCAGGGCGGGGCAGACGCGCCGCCGCTCCAGCAGCAGCCCGGCGAGCGTGTCTGCGCAGGAGTCGCCGGAAAATACTGTGTCAAACATGTGCTTCCTCCGAACCATATTTTTCCCTTGCAATGTGCAGGGATTGCAACAATAGTATATTGAACCGCGCCGTCTTTTATGTGATAATAGAAAAAAGACGCTGGATGCGGGACTCCCAGCCCAGAGGGGGACGCGGACAGTTTTACCGCCTGGGTATGGCGCTTCTGTTTCTGGGGTGGCGAGGACGGCTGGACACTGGTTGAACTTTGGCGTGTGTGACTGAGCGGTCAACGTAAAGCAGAGGTTGTAGCGGGTGGGTGCGGACACCAGAAAAGCGATTTGACTGCGGCCCTGTTGGCGTTTTGACAAAAGAGGTCGAATTGGATATGCCGCTGGTGCGGTTGATTATATCCGCAAAACAAAAAAACGATGAAAAAGGAGTATAGAATGGAGATTACAGCAGTGGAGAATACATTTCGAATCCGGCGGGAAACCCAAGAGGATTACCGGCGGGTAGAGGAGCTGACCCGCAGGGCGTTCTGGAACCTTTATGTCCCGGGATGCAGCGAGCATTATCTGGCGCATATCCTGCGGGATCATGCAGATTTTATCCCGGAACTGGATTTGGTTGCTGAATTGGAAGGCAGTATTATTGGAAATATCATGTATACCAAAGCGAGCCTGACCGACGAGGATGGGACGGAAAAGCCGATTCTGACCTTTGGGCCAATTAGTGTCCTGCCGGAATATCAAAGGCAGGGTTGCGGCAAGGCGCTGATTGAAGCATCGTTCCGGAAGGCTGCTGAGCTGGGGTACGATGTTGTCGTCATTTTCGGCAACCCGGGCAACTATGTGGGACGCGGCTTCAAAAGCTGCAAAAAATACAACGTCTGCCTGGAAAACGGGAGCTTTCCAACGGCGATGCTGGTGAAAGAGCTGGCGCCCGGTGTTTTGGACGGGCGGAAATGGATTTACCGCGACAGCCCCGCCATGCGGTTTGACGAATCCGCGGCCGAGCAGTTTGACCAGCAGTTTGAGCCAATGGAGAAACGGGTACAGCCGAGCCAGGAGGAGTTTTATATCTACAGTCATTCGTCCCTTCAGGGGTGAAATTGGGCGTCTATGCGCCGTAACCGGATTAAAAAAGGCATCCGCATGCAAAGAAAGGTGAGTAGCTATGAATTTAACCGAAACCACTCTTCGGTCCGAAGTGAAATACAAGGGGCGGATTATCAACCTCCGCCAGGACACCGTCGCCCTGCCGGATGGCCGGGAGGCCCTGCGGGATGTAGTGGAGCATCCCGGTGGGGTCGGCATTCTGCCGCTGGACGCCGACGGCAACGCCTATATGGTGCGCCAGTACCGCTCCGGTGTGCAGGACATTGTGCTGGAAATCCCGGCCGGCAAGCTGGAATACGGCGAGGATCCGCTGGAGTGCGGTCGCCGGGAGCTCATGGAGGAAATTGGCGCCCGTGCAGAGCGGTATACCGACCTTGGCCGGATTTACCCCACACCCGCTTACTGCGCCGAGAATATCTACATCTACCTTGCAACCGGGCTGAACTTTGAACAACAGAAGCTCGACGAAGGCGAATTCCTCGACATAGAGAAAATTCCGCTGCGGGAGCTGGCGGCAATGGCGGCGGAGGGCGCTTTGCCGGACGCCAAGACCCAGATTGCTGTACTGCGCGCTGCATTCATGGAAGGGCTGCTGTAAAGCCTTTGCCTGCATCTTTCTCTTTTCTTCTGCAGGCGGATCGGGTATAATGAAATTAAGATTTGGAAAAAGCAGGTGAAAGCAATGTTAAACGCAAACAGGGTGACCATTACAATTTGCGGAAAAGAATATACGCTCCAGACCGATGAGGCCCCGTCCTACGTCAAGCAGCTTGCCGCCCGACTCGACCGCCGCATTGCCGAAATGATGGAGGGAAACGACACCCTTTCTCTCTCTTCGGCGGCCATTTTGGTCGGCCTGTCGCTGATGGACGACAGTTACAAAACCAGCTCGAATATGGACAACATCCGCGGAGAAATCCGCAACTATGTGGAAGAGGCTGGTAAGGCCCGCGCTGAAGCAGACGCCCTGCGCCGTGAGTTGGAGGAGCGCAAGCGGGAAATTGAAACGCTTCAGACCGAGCTTGGTCTCAAACAGCTTCGGCTGGGGATAGACGGTGATGTTAAAAAATAGCCTTCCTGAAATTTTAGCGCCCGCCGGCAGCTTTGAGGCGGTTGTCGCCGCCGTCAACAGCGGTGCGGATGCGGTTTACCTGGGGCAGAAGAGCTTTTCTGCCCGCGCTTCCGCCGCGAATTTTGATGCGGACGAGCTTGCCCGCGCGGTTTCGCTCTGCCATATTCACGGGGCAAAGGTTTACCAGGCGGTCAACACCGTTGTTTTTGACGCAGAACTGCCCGCCCTGCGGGACTGCATCCAGACCGCCTGCGCGGCGGGGGTGGATGCGTTCATTGTGCAGGATTTCGGCGTGGCCCGGCTGCTTCGGGAATGGGCGCCGGAGATTCCGCTGCACGCTTCCACCCAAATGAGTATTACCTCGCTCTCCGGGGTGCTGCAGGCGCATCGGATGGGTTTGAAACGGGCCGTGCTCGCCCGGGAGCTTTCACTGGAGGAAATTCGCGCAATCGCGGAGGTGTCTCCCATTGAGCTGGAGGTATTCGTTCACGGAGCTTTGTGCATGTGTGTGTCCGGACAGTGTACCTTAAGCGCTATGATCGGCTCGCGCAGCGCCAACCGCGGCGGATGCGCCCAGCCCTGCCGCCTGCCGTTTTCGGTAAACGGTTCCGGTTCGGCGGACCTGTCCCTCAAGGATCTCTGCGCGCTGGAGATGCTGCCCGCCCTTGTGGCCTGCGGCGTTGCCTCCTTTAAAATTGAGGGCCGGATGAAACGCCCGGAATACGTTGGCGCGGCGGTTCGCGCTGTCTATGAAAAACTGCATGGCGGTGCGCCGGATGTGGGAACCCTCCGTTCGGTCTTTTCGCGCGGCGGCTTTACCAATGGTTATTTAGAGGATAAGTGCGGTCGGGAAATGTTCGGCGTCCGCACCAAAGAGGATGTCGCTGCCGCGCAGGGAGTACTGGGGCGGCTTGCGGCGGAGAATCGCACCGTGTTGGCGCGGGTGCCGCTCCAAATGGAGCTCACCCTTCGCACCGGGAAACCGGCGGCGCTCATTGCGGCCGATCCGGAGGGGCATACTGTGACGGTTACCGGTTCAGTGCCGGAAGCTGCTCTTACTAGGCCCCTTGATGAAGAACGCGCCCGGGCTTTGCTTGCAAAGCTTGGCGGAACGCCGTATTTTCTGACCTCACTTGAGTTTATATCGGATAGCGGTTTGATGCTTCCGGCTTCGGCAGTCAATGCCCTGCGCCGCAATGTGGTGGAGAAGCTGGACGTCCTGCGGGGGGCGGCAAACCCCAAACGGTTTTCTGGGGAGCTGCCTGTTTTTTCCGGCCGTCATCCCGGCGGCGGGGGAAGATTGCGCCCGCGGTTCTGCTCGATCCGGCAGATGGAGGGCTTCCCGCTGGAGGCGATGGATTTTTACCTTCCGCTTTCCGAGGTTTGCGCCCATTTCAAGGATCTTGCGCCTTACCGCGCACGGTTGATCGCGGAACTGCCGCGGGTTCGTTTTTCTGAGGAGGCTCTTATTTCACAGCTCGCCGCGCTCAAAGCCGCTGGTTTTCAGCGGGTCTGCGCACAGAACATTGGGCATTTGTTGTTGGCAAAGCAAGAAGGCTTTGAAATACACGGCGGCTTTTCGCTGAACATCACCAATTCTGTGGCCGCAGAGGAACTTGCAGCCAGCGGTGCGGTGGATTTGACCGTGTCGTTTGAAAGCAAGCTCGCCCAGTTTGACCGCCTGCATTCGCCCATCCCGGCGGGGCTGGTGATTTATGGCAGCCTGCCGCTCATGGTGTTCCGCAACTGCCCGGTCAAAGCGCAGCGCGGCTGCAAAGGCTGCCGCAGGGACCGCACCCTGACCGACCGGCTTGGCAACCGGTTTCCGGTTCGCTGCGACGGGGAGGTTGCGGAGTTGTTCAACCATCTGCCGCTCAACCTTTCGGATAAGCCGGAGCTGCTGTCCCGTGCCGACTTTGGCGCGCTCTATTTTACCGGGGAGTCCCCGGAGGAATGCGCGCGGATCCTTGCGGATTACCAAAACGGCAATCCGCCCCGGGGCAGCTTTACCCGCGGCCTGTACTTCCGCGGCATCGAATAAAAATGTTTTGCTTTGTGCACGGCAAGCGGTTGAATGCCTGCGGCGGATTGCTGCTTCCCTGCGGGTGATATACCCAGCCTTTGTGAATTTTTAGGAGCAGCCGTCTGCCGGTAAAAGGCCGGCGGGACGCCCTGTTGTGTACCCGCTCTATGCTATGGCGGAAGGAGTTTGTCCCCGGTTTTGCAGGCCGGAGAGACGCTTGCTGTACGCGGCATCCCAATGGAGCCGGTGCGTCGTTTGGCCGGCAAAGATGGGAAAACCAAAAGAATTGACATCTGTTTACACGGTTTGTAGCCGCGCGTTCCTGCGGCGGCATTTTACCCTTTTCATCAGTCAGGAGGACCTATGCAGCTCAATATTATGAAAACCGATCCGCGCGCCAAACTCCCAACCCGCGCCACCACGGGCAGTGCGGGTTTTGACTTATACGCCCTGCTTGACGCCCCTTCTGTAATTGCACCAGGAGAGCGAGTGCGGGTTTCCACCGGAATTGCCATTGCGCTGCCCTCCAATGGGTACGCGGCGTTTGTATATGCCCGCAGCGGGCTTGCCACCAAGCAGGGAATTATTCCGGCGAATTGCGTTGGCGTCATTGACAGTGATTACCGAGGCGAAATTCTGGTCACATTAACCAATATAGGAACCGCGCCTTATGAGGTCGCACCCTTTGACCGCATTGCACAAATGGTGATAGCCCCTGTGGTGCTACCGGAGCTTTGCGAGGTGGAATCTCTGGACCAAACCACCCGGGGAGATGGCGGACATGGTTCGACCGGACGGTAGAAAATTCTACAATATTAACAAATTTTTTCGGTTTTTTTATTGAGAATTCCCGACAACGGGGTTATAATAAAACTGTTCGTACCCATTTTGGGGGAAAAATGGAAAGACAGTACGGAAACCGTGTAAAGAAGTGCTTAGAAAGGGGAAAACGGAATGTTTTCACGTGATATTGGAATTGACCTGGGTACCGCGAATACCCTGATTTTTATGAGAGGAAAGGGAATTATCATCCGCGAACCGTCGGTTGTCGCGGTGGATACCCGTACCAATACCGTCCGTTCGGTTGGGCAGGAAGCGAAAAATGTCATTGGCAGAACGCCGGGCTCCATTGTTGCAGTCCGTCCGCTCAAAGACGGCGTTATTGCGGATTTTGAAGTGACCACTGCCATGTTGCAGGAGTTTATCAAAAAAGCGCTTGCCAAGAGCTTTTCCAAACCGCGTGTTATCATTTGCATTCCGTCCGGCGTGACGGCGGTTGAGCGCAATGCGGTCAAGGAGTCTGCGGAACGCGCAGGCGCAAAAAAAGTTGCCATCATTGAGGAGCCAATGGCGGCGGCTATCGGTGCGGGGCTTCCGGTCGCAGAGCCGCGCGGCAGCATGGTGGTAGACATCGGCGGCGGCACCTCGGAGGTTGCGGTTATTTCATTGGGCGGCATTGTCGCCTCCCGTTCGGTCCGTGTGGCTGGCGATGAGTTTGATCGCTCCATCATTGATTACTTAAAGAAAAAATATAATCTGCTCATTGGTGAACGCACGGCGGAAAACATTAAGCTGGAAATTGGTTCGGCCTGCCCGCTGGAGGAAGAGTTGACCATGAACGTCAAAGGCCGCAACCTGTTAAACGGCCTTCCGGAAAACCTGACCGTCACCTCGGAAGAGGTGCGGGAAGCGTTGCAGGAACCACTGGAAAAGGTGGTGGAAGCCATTAAAATCACCCTTGAGAAAACCCCGCCGGAGCTTGCGGCGGACATTATTGACGACGGCATTATGCTCACTGGCGGCGGTGCGTTGCTGCGCGGCCTAGATGTTATGATTCACGACGCCACCGGTATGCCGGTTCACATTGCGGAAAGCCCGCTGGACTGCGTTGCCCAGGGCACCGGTATGGTGCTTGAAAACAGCGACAAGCTCTA
The DNA here is from genome assembly GCA_003150405.1 of Clostridiales bacterium. Classification (GTDB taxonomy): domain Bacteria; phylum Bacillota; class Clostridia; order Oscillospirales; family Ruminococcaceae; genus Metaruminococcus_A. The sequence goes on along the minus strand of QAMM01000010.1, from coordinate 39,404 downwards.
TGACGTCCTGTCAGAAGACACCACGATGCGGTATTAACAAACCCATACCGCAGCATCAATCGGTTTTGGGAGGCAAAGATGCGCGAATTTTTTCGCAGTCGGTTTTTTAAGGTGATCATCCTGGTGTTTGCATTGCTGCTGGGATTCATGATTTATGCCATTTCTCAGAACGGCTTTGGCGCCGTTTCCTCGCAAATAATTGGCACCGTCACGGCGCCGTTCCAAAAGCTGTCTTCGTATATTTCGGAGACGGCTACCGATTTTTTCGGGAAATTTGTGAACGCGGAAGAAATCAGCCGGCAAAATGAGGAATTACGCCAGCAAATTGCAGAGCTGCGGGATCAGCTTGTCGATTACGGTGAAGTAAAGCGGGAGAACGACGTTTTGCGGGAACAGCTCGGCATTAAAACGGCCGATCCCTCGCTTGAGCTGGTTTCTGCTGCTGTCGTCGCGCGCGATCCCGCAGAACAGCAGTTTGGTTCTTTCACCATAGATAAGGGTACCCAGCACGGTATCCACAACCGTGATGTCGTCATCACCTCGGAAGGGCTGGTCGGTGTTGTCACCGAAGTGGGCGCTTATTATTCCAAGGTTACCACCATCCTCAGCCCGGAGGTTAAAGTCGGCGCGGTTCACCCGGATACCGGAGAGGTCGGGACCGTTTCAGGCACAGTAGCACTCGCGGAGCAGGGTGCCTGCCAGCTCTCTTACCTGGAAGAGGACAGCCAGATTAAAAAGGGCGACCTTATTGTCACCTCTGGTGCCAGCGGGCTGTTCCCGAAAAATATTGTCATTGGTCTCGCCGGAGAACTGCAGACGGCGGAACACGGCATTAGTTCTTACACCACGGTTACCCCGGTGTTTGACATAAAATCGGTCAGTCAGGTCTTTGTGGTGACCGATTTTGACGGCAAAAGCCAGGAGGGCGAAAACGGATGAGGCTCTACCGCAGGACAACCCTAGAAGTATTCAAATGGGTTGTTTACATTGTCCTCTTGTTTGCTTTTTTTGTTGTTCAGACCAGCGTTCCGGTTCTTGCGGTTTTTGACATCCGTCCGGTGTTGGTCGTCGCCTTTGTTGCGGTGGTTTCCATGCAGGAGCGTGAAACCTATGCAATGGCGTTCGGCATTCTGGCCGGTTTTATGTGGGACTTTTCCGCAGGCAAGGTGCCGGGCTTTAACGCTATTATTCTCATGCTCTGCTGCATTGCCATTTCTCTGGTCACCATGTACTTTATGGGCAACAACCCGGTCAATTCCATGCTGTTTTGTTTGCTGACAATGGTGGTACAAGGGCTGTTTGACTGGCTGTTTTACTATGTTATTTGGGGATATGCGGACGCCTATTTGGTGTTGCTGCGCTACATTTTGCCCACGGCGCTTTATACTACTGCCGTGACCCCGTTGTTATTCCTTTTGGTCCGGTGGATTCACAACAAGCTGGAAAACCGGATGGAACAATAGCCCCCGGGAGGGAACAAAATGAAAAATAAAAGATTCCGTTTTATCGCGCTGGTTGTGCTGGTTGTCGTTGCAGGCGCCTTGTGTGGTTTCCGCCTGATTGAGTTCCAAATTGTAAACGGCGAAGAGTATTTGGAACAGACCAGCAGCAAGTCCATTAGTGAATACACCGTGAATGCGGCACGCGGAAAAATTGTCGATCGTTACGGCAATGAGCTTGTCACCAACAAAGCGGGATATAATCTGGTGTTTGATTACGCTTTTCTCGACGAGGAATCAGCAAACGACACCATTTTGGAATTGACCAACCTTTTGAGCGAGGCGGATGAGGAGTGGGTGGACGAACTGCCCATTTCCCAAACGCGCCCCTATGCGTTCCTCTCCGGCCGCGACGATGATGTGATCCGCTTAAAAAGCAAACTGGAACTGCAAAGCTATGCAACGGCGGAAGAGTGCATGGCAGCATTGGAGAAAAAGTATAACATTGCAGGTTATTCAGACGAACATGCCCGCACCATTGCCGGCGTTCGGTACAGCATGCTCTTGCGGGATTTTTCACGTTACAACCGCTATACCTTTGCAGAGGATGTCAGTACGACCACAGTGGCAACCGTTGAAGAACTGAGCTACCGTTTCCCGGGTGTTGCCATTTCGCAGGAGTCTCTCCGGGATTACGGTGAAGGCAATGTTGTTCCGCATCTGCTGGGTTCCATTTCTCCGCTTTATCCAACAGACGATATTCAGAGTTATTTGAGCAACGGCTATGCGCTGAACTCCTTGGTTGGCCGCGGCGGCATTGAGGGCGCCTATGAGGAGGAACTACGCGGCAGCGCCGGTAAAGTGCGCATTGAGCAGAACAGCCGCGGTGAAATTATTTCGGAAACCGAAACGGTTGCCCCGGTGGCGGGCAATTCGGTCATGCTCACCATCGACATGGAATTTCAAAAACAGGTACAGCAGATTCTGGCAGATTACATCCATAAGCTACAGGCTGGTAAATACCCTTCAACCAAAGCAGGGGCAGTGGTTGTTTTGGACGTTAAAACTGGTGAGGTGCTCGCTATTGCCAATTATCCCACCTATACCCTGACCGAGATGAAGGAGAACAGTACCGCTCTGTATGAGGACCCGCTGAATCCCACCCGGGACCGCGCCCTTCTGGAGGCTTACCGCCCCGGCTCGACCTTTAAAACAGTTACGGCAACCGCCGGCCTGTGTGAAAGCGTCATTACCGAGTCCACGACCTTCTACTGCAACGGCGTTTCCCGGTTTGACTACGGCAATGGTCACCATCCGACCTGTACGGGGCACCATGGGAATACGGCAGTGGTCAATTCTCTGAAAATGTCCTGCAACGTCTTTTTCTATGAAGTGGGCCAGATGCTTGGCATTGATAAGATTGACCAATATGCCGCTTACTTTGGCCTGGGGGTGGATACCGGACTGGAGCTGCCTACGGCAACCGGTTGGGTTGCCAGCCCGCAGGTGTTTCAGGAAATGGGCAGTAAATGGGACCAGGGCCAGGTCTGGCAGGCTTCCATCGGCCAGAGTGAGACCAAGGTCACCCCGCTTCAGCTCGCTGTTCAGGCCATGACCCTTGCCAACAAGGGCACACGCTATGAGGCGCATCTGGTTAAATCCATCAACAATTACGATTTGACCCAGACACTGAATGAAACCCAGCCGGTGGTTGCTTCGGATCTTTCCGGCCATGACGACGTTTTTGACATTGTCCAGCATGGTATGCGTGAAGCGGCGAACCGCCGTCCAACCCTTTCTCATTTTGCAGAAGGCGTTGCTATTAAAACCGGTACGCCGCAGGTCACAAATTCCACGACCAACTCAACCACAATCGGTTTTTATCCTGCGTTGGAGGAACCGGAAATCGCCGTTTCCATTGTTTTGGAAGAAGGGGAATATTCGGCGGATATGCTGGAACTCATCATCAATGCTTATAACGACCTCAAAGCACAGCGCGCCGGGCAAACCGCCCCTGTTTCAGACGTTTCATCCGCTGCGGAATAAGCGGGTATGTAAAAGAAATATGGGAAACTTGTTCCTTTTCCACAAAAATCTTTTGACAAATGGCGCAGATACAGGTAGAATATAGGTTGAGGTATCGGATATGGCAAATGTGCTTTTCGTGACGTCTGGAAAAGGCGGCGTGGGGAAATCCACCGTCGCTTCGGCGCTGGGGCTTACCTATGCAGCCAACGGGAGCCGGACGGTGATTATAGAACTGGATATTGGCCTGCGCGGCCTTGACCTGATGCTTGGCGTTGAAGACCGTGCGGTCTACGATTTGGGGAACATCCTGCGCGGTGAGTGCCGTCTGAGCGACGGTGTCATCCCCGTCACGCCGGATGGTTCTTTATCCCTTGTTGTCGCGCCTTCTGGGATTTCTTCCCGCATTGATTACGACGACGTTGTTGCGCTTGTCAAAGCGCTTTCCGGGTACTTTGAAACGGTCATTGTGGATGCTCCCGCCGGTATTGGCGTTTCGCTTTTGATCGCGCCGCAGGTTGCGGCTACGGTACTGGTGGTTGCAACGCCGGATCTCATCAGCGCGCGGGACGCTGGGCGCCTGGTCTCCATGCTGGAGCAGTATGGCGCCGCAAAGGTACGGCTTATCATCAATAAGGTCCATCATAAAAAAATTCGGCTCAATGAACTTACCGACCTGGATACCGTCATTGACATGGCGGGCGCTCAGCTCATCGGCGTGGTTCCGGTGGCCGAAGAACTTTCCTCTAGTGCGTTCTGTGAGGCGGGACTGCCCGCGGGTTCGCTTGCCGGAAAGGTGTTTCAGCGCATTGTAACCCGCCTTGCGGGCGATTATGTTGAATTACTCATACAGTAAGGGAGGAAGAGAAAATGAACATCGCAGTCATTGCGCACGATTCCAAAAAAGAATTAATGGTACAGTTCTGCATTGCATACTGCGGGATCCTGAGCCGCCATAATCTTTGCGCCACCGGCACAACCGGCAAGCTCGTCTCTGAGGCGACTGGCCTGGAAATCCAGCGTTTTCTGAGCGGCAGCCACGGCGGAGACCAGCAGATTTCTTCCCGCATTGCTTGCAACGAAATTGATCTGCTCTTGTTTTTCCGCGATCCCATGACTTCAAAAACCCATGAAATTAACGAGATGAACATGCTCCGCTTATGCGATGTACATAATATTCCGGTGGCGACCAATATTGCGACCGCAGAGGTTTTAATCCACGGCCTGGAACGCGGTGATCTCGACTGGCGCAACATTGTCAACCCCAACCGGTAACCGGGACGAGCTCTGCGCGCCCCCTCATTTCAGTGGAAGCCTGCTCCTCAGCTTTTGGTTGAGGAGTTTTTTATGAGTAAAGGGCCAAGCGCCCCAAACGAAAGGAAGTCGTTATGGCAGTTGTTTACCGTGCCCCGCGTGGCACACAGGATATTCTTCCCTCCCAGAGCTATAAATGGCGTTTTGTGGAGGATTTGGTCACCGAGGTTTCGCTTCTCTACGGCTTTAAGCAAATCCGTTTTCCCACATTTGAGCACACCGAACTCTTCACCCGTTCGGTTGGCGATACCACTGACGTTGTGCAGAAGGAGATGTATACCTTTACCGTGGGCGGCACCGAGCGTTCCATTACCCTCCGTCCGGAGGGGACGGCGGGCGCCATGCGCGCCGTGCTGGAGCGCGGCCTGCTCAACGAGGCGCTGCCGCTCAAGCTCAGCTACATCACCTCCTGCTTCCGCTATGAAAAGCCGCAGGCAGGGCGCCTGCGGGAATTCCACCAGTTTGGCGTTGAGATGCTCGGCTCGGCTTCTCCGGCGGCGGATGCTGAAGTTATCGGCGTTGCGGATGAGATTTTCCGCACCCTCGGTGTCAAAGGACTGGAGCTGCAAATCAACTCGATTGGCTGTCCGGAGTGCCGCGGCAAGTATCACGAGGCGCTCAAGGCTTATTTTGAGGCCCGCAAGGGTGACCTGTGTGAGACCTGCCTCACCCGTCTGGAGAAAAACCCCATGCGCATCCTCGACTGCAAAAGCCCCGTCTGTTCGGAAATTGCAAAGGACGCCCCCGTCATGCTCGACTTTCTCTGTGACGAGTGCAAAGATCACTTTGCCGGGCTTCAGAAACGGCTTGCCAGCATGGGAATTGATTTTGTCATCAACCCCAAAATTGTCCGCGGTCTGGATTACTACACCAAAACCGTATTTGAATTCGTCTCAAACGACCTCGGTGCCCAGAGCACCGTCTGCGGCGGCGGCCGGTATGACGGCCTCATTGAACAGCTCGGTGGCGCGAAAACACCGGGACTTGGCTTTGGGCTGGGTTTGGAGCGCCTGCTCCTGATTCTGGAGGCGCAGGGAATTAAAATTCCAGAAGATCGCGGGTGCGAGCTTTATATTGCAAACATCGGTGAGGATGCTGCCGTCAAGGCGGGCGAGCTCACCAATATGCTCCGCCGGGAAGGCTTTTATGTGGAGTCCGATAGTGTGGGCCGCAGCCTTAAAGCGCAGATGAAATACGCCGACAAAATTGGGGCCCGCATGTCGATGGTACTGGGTGAGGACGAGCTCAAAAACGGCATGGCAAAGGTCAAAAATATGGAAACCGGCGAGAGCCGTGAGCTCAAGTTCGAGGAGCTTTCCGACGCGCTTTACAACCTCGGCGTTGAGGATGTTATCAACGCCATTGAAGCAGAGGAGGACGAATAACCCATGACCGACCGTATGAATGAAGCAAGGCGCACCCACTACTGCGGAACCCTGACCGCTGCCGAAATCGGGCAGAAAGTTACCGTCTGCGGCTTTACCCAGAAGCAGCGCGATCTCGGCAATCTCGTATTCATTGACCTGCGCGACCGCACCGGTATTGTCCAGCTCGCGTTCGGAGACAAGACCGACCGCGCCGTTTTTGAAAAAGCGGGGGAGGTACGCTCTGAGTTTGTCCTCATGGCAACCGGTACCATTGCAAAACGCGAAAGTGTCAACAAAGACATTCCCACCGGCGAAATTGAAATTCTGGTGGAGGATTTAAAGATTCTCGGCCGTGCGGAAACTCCGCCGTTTGAAATTACCGAGCATTCCAACGTCAAGGAGGATCTGCGTCTCAAATACCGCTACCTGGATTTGCGCCGCCCGGACCTGCAGCAGAATATCATCATGCGGCACAAAATTGTCAAAGCAGCGCGCGATTTCTTTGACGAGCAGGGCTTTATTGAGATTGAAACCCCGATTCTCATCAAATCCACGCCGGAAGGCGCAAGGGACTTCCTTGTGCCGTCCCGCGTCCATGCATGGGAATTTTATGCCCTGCCGCAGTCCCCGCAGATCTACAAACAGCTTCTTATGGTCTCTGGCTTTGACCGCTACGTCCAGTTTGCCCGCTGCTTCCGCGATGAGGATCAGCGTGCCGATCGCCAGCCGGAATTTACCCAGATTGATATGGAAATGTCCTTTGTTGATGCAGAGGACATCATGCAGATGGAGGAAAATTTTGTCCGCACCCTGTTTGACAAGGTGCTCGGCGTACAGATTGCAAACCCCATTCCGCGCCTGACCTACAAAGACGCGATGGAGCGCTACGGTTCGGACAAGCCGGATACCCGCTTCGGCGTTGAAATCACGGATTTGACCGACCTTGTAAAGAACTGCGCCTTCTCGGTCTTTGCCTCCGCCTGTGAAACAGGCAGCGTGCGCGCCATCTGCGTGCCGCAGGGCGCCGCGGCTTACTCCCGCAAAGAGCTTGACAAGCTGACCGAATTTGTCCGCGGTATCGGCGCCAAAGGCCTTGCCTGGGCGAAGGTCAATCCGGACGGCATCCAGTCCTCCTTCAGCAAATTTATGGCGCCGGAGGAACTCGAAGCCATTGCCGCCCGCGCAGGAGCGGGGGAGGGAGACCTGCTTCTCATTGTGGCAGACGCCAAAAACAGTGTGGTTCTGTCAACTCTGGGCGCTCTGCGCGGCGAAGTCGCCAAAAAGATGAACCTGATTCCAGAGGGGCGTTACAATTTCCTCTGGATTACCGAATTCCCCTTCTTTGAGTGGGATGAAGACCTGCAAACCTATGTGGCGATGCATCACCCCTTTACCTCCCCGATGGATGAGGACATCCCGCTGCTGGATACCGACAAGGGAAGCGTGCGCGCCAAAGCCTACGATTTGGTGCTCAACGGGTTTGAAATGTCCTCCGGGTCCATCCGCATCACCGACCCGGTGCTCCAGAAAAAGATGTTCTCCGCTCTTGGCCTTTCGGACGAGGAGGCGCAGCAGAAGTTTGGCTTCTTGACCGACGCGTTCAAGTACGGCGCTCCGCCGCACGGCGGATCGGGCATTGGCCTTGACCGCCTGGTTATGATCATGCTGGGCGGTTCCAGCATCCGCGATGTGGTCGCCTTCCCGAAGGTACAGAACATGTCCGAGCTTATGACCCAGTGTCCCTCCCCAGTGGAAGCGGCACAGCTCGACGAATTGCATATTGCGCTCAAACACGAGGAATAAACAAAACAGGCAGATGGAAAATTCCGTCTGTCTGTTTTTAGCTGTGTAGAGCGTTCTATTGCTGCCCTGAATTTTTATTTGTTTGATTGGACGTTGATAAACCAGTGAACTCGCACTGCTGATGTGAAATAAAAATTTTTTCGGTCATGCGCTGTGCTTTTTGCAGCTCCTGTATTGTGGTGGTCACCTGATTGAAATTTACAATGAGTTCTTTCTAAATGTCCATGAATGCGCCTCCCAGCTCTGATTTTAACGGAAATACCGGTAAAATGGGCAGAAAGCGCACTGGATATGCTATCATTCTTTTGGTGATGAAAATGATATACCAGCGATTGAGGGACTTGCGCGAGGACAGTGACTTGACACAGAGGGAGCTCGCTGAAAGATTGTATGTTTCACAAAAAACCTATTCCAAATATGAATTGGGTCAAGCGGCTTTGCCTGTGGAGACTTTGATGATGCTGGCAGATTATTATGAAACAAGCATTGATTACCTGCTGAACCGCACCGATGAAAAGAAGCCGTATCCCGGTGCAAAGAAAAGAAAGTAAAAGGTGATTCTTACCATGTTTGAAATCCGTGAAGCGCAAGTAGAGGACCTACCCGTACTTCTTGAGCTTTATCTCCACCTGCACGAAACCACCGTACCGGATCCGGAAAGCACCGCCGTGCAAGCGATGTGGCGCCGCATTGCAGATGACCCGTGGCACCGTATCCTGCTCGGCTGCCTGGACGGCGTTCCGGTATCCTCCTGCGTGCTGGCTGTTATTCCGAACCTCACACGCGGGCCGCGCCCCTATGCGCTCATTGAAAACGTCGTCACTGCGGTCGGATACCGCGGCAACGGCTATGCGACCAAGCTGCTGGAGACCGCCGCGGAACTTGCGTGGCAGGCGGACTGTTACAAAATCATGCTGCTCACCGGCAGCAAAAATCCCGCCACGCTGGAGTTTTACCGGCGCGCGGGGTTTAACAGTGGAGACAAAACCGCCTTTATCCGCTGGCTGTAAAAAAGAAGCGTGAGGATGACACGCTATCCTCACGCCTATGCTGAGTCGATGGAGCGTGCCGTCTGCCGGGCGGCTTATGGCCGTTTTTTCGCGAGGCTTGGTCAGCAAAGAAGGAATAAAAGGTGGTCAAAAGGAACGGGAAGCAACTGTCTCGAGAGAAATTGCTTTTTTATGCGTAGTTCCCGTGCTGCATACAGGGGAGGACGGCAAAGCGAGAAGGTCTTTTCGCTGTTCTGCCATTGGGCTGTTATAAAAGGAAAATCAAGGTTAGCTGTTCTGCGCGGCCCGCTGTTAAAACCGAACAAGGGCGCAATCAAAAAGGGCGGCATTGCCGCCCTCAAATCTCTATTCCGTCAGTTCCACCATGAGCACCACGCAGGGTTCGTCCCCAATGCAGCGCCCGGTGTGGCCTTTGCCTTTGTCGGAGGTAAAGCGCAGGTCGCCCGGCCTACAAATCAGCTTGGTGCCGTCGGTCACCGTAATTTCAAGCTGGCCGGAGAGCACCACGATGAGCAAGCTACCAGATGCCGGATGCCAGTCCAGAAAGGTACCGGGTTCATGCACGTGAATTTTATATGCAGATGCACCCTTCCATTTCTCCAGTGCCGCAAGAGTGTCAAGCGCCACAGGCGTCAGGTGGGATTCGAGCTGGCTGTCGGAATACTGCCGGTAAATTGCCATGATGAATTGCTCCTTTGCTGTTTGATTGAAGTTTATGATTTTGGACGTAACGTTTATGGTTCTCATCATACCAGAGCTTGTGCTTCGGTGCAAGCAGAAAGGATTTTTGCAATGAAGATTTTGGAACATCTGCTTGCCAGCTGGCGCAAGCGGAAATTGCGGCAAACGTATAAAAACGCCAGTGCCATTGGCGTCATCGGCGGGGCAGATGGGCCAACTGCCGTCTTTACCGCGGATGCGGAGACGGATACCGCTGCGGATTTTGATAGGTTGGTGGAGGCCGCTGCCCGGGATATCATCCCTTCTGAAACCCGCATGGAAGATTTGGAGCGCCGCCTTGTGGAAACCTACCATGCCGTTCCCTTTGAAATGCAGGAAATGGAGCTGGAGTGCTTTGAATACAATCTCATTTCCGCCTGCTTTCCGGAATGGCTCAAACCTGCCGCGCAGCCGCCGCATGGAGGACGGCTTTCCGAAGCAGAAGCAGCGGAGCTGCTTGAACAAATGGAGCGGCGAAAAAAGCAGGCGTTCAAAAGGCTGAGGCGGGAGCAACCGCTCGATGTCTGCTCCTACATATTCCCCATTATCCAGGATGGGGAGGAGGTAGGACGCTATACCGTTTCCATGGAGCGGAATACCCGCTATGTTGCTCCTCAATGCAGCACCCACGTCCGCCTGAAACCGGAAACGGAACGGGAACTCCGGGAAATCGGGAAAGATATTGCGCTTTATATGGGCGTCACCCAGCAGGATATTGACACCCGTTCTCCGCGCCTGATTCAGTACCTTGTTTCTCTCGATAAGCTTGGATGAATGAGAAAACAATGAAGCTGGGGCCCTCAGGTAGCCTTTTTTGAGAAAGCGGCGTTTGAAACAGTTTCGGAATCAATTAAAATAAAAAGCATCCGGCAGGTAACATCGTCTGCCGGATGCTTTTTATAATTTTGCCCATTCCGCCCAAATTGGCTCGCCTTTCGCAAGGCTTTGGGGGATATCCAATATCCGCTGATTTTTCGAGCCGCGGAATTTGAGCAGCAGGCTCTTTTCCGCTTGTATAAACCGTCCGTCCACTAAGACATCGGTCTCGCTGAGAAGAGCCTGTACATCAGGTTCGGTCTCAGCCCGTTTTAAAAGCTGTTCAAAGGTATAACCGGAGTAAACCATTACATCCAGCCCTTTGGCATGAACGATATGTGCCAGTTCGGCAAGCGGCCCCGGCTGGCAGAACGGCTCGCCGCCGCTCAGCGTTACGCCTTTGAGCAGGGGGTTTTTGGAAATTTCCCCGGCAATTCGGTTAATGTCTACCAGCTTGCCGCCCTCAAAGGAATGGGTATCCGGATTGTGGCAGCCGGGGCAGTGGTGCGGGCAGCCCTGTGTAAAAACCACAAAGCGGACGCCCGGCCCATCGACAACCGATTCCCGGATAATACCGGAAATCCGCAGCATTGACATCTTACAGCATCTCCACCGCAGAGGAATCGCCGGTACTGGTGCTGCAATGCTTAACACGGTCGTGCTCTTCGGCGCGCTTCGCGTTGTTGAAGCGGTCGAGGGTACCGACGAGGTAACCGGTAATCCGGCGGATGCGTTCAAAACCAACGCCTTCGCCAACGCCTTTAATCGATACATTCTGTTCTGTTGTCATGGTAAACATCCTTTCTGTTTGAAATGCCCGGCAGCCTGTATTCAGGACTGCCGTCTTTTATTATGGTTGATTCGCCAATCAGGTGTGTGCTATCAATGTAAAAGCTCTGTGCAGGAATCTTGACGTCCGGTTCGTTATTCTGCTCCGTAAAAGACCGGCATATTGGGGTACATTTTGCGGAGTTCCGCGAGCTTCTCCGGCGGGATCGCCTCTCCTTCGCGCCGTCCGCAGCGCGGGCAGACATCCCCGATAATGCCGGTGTAACCGCAGACCGGGTCGCGGTCAACCGGATGGTTGATGGAGCCGTACCCAATACCAGCCTCCTTCATGCAGCGGACAATGGCTTCGAAAGCCTCCAGGTTGTCGCAGGGGTCGCCGTCCATCTCAACATAGCTGATGTGCCCGCCGTTGGTGAGCGCATGGTACGGGGCCTCTTTGCGGATTTTATCGTATGCGCCAATTTCATAGTAAACCGGTATATGGAAGCTGTTGGTGTAATAATCGCGGTCGGTAATGCCTGGGATGCTGCCGAACAGCTCGCGGTCCATCCGCACAAACCGCCCGGAAAGCCCTTCCGCCGGCGTGCCAATCAGAGAGAAATTAAGCCCTGTTTTTTGGGAGGCTTCGTCCATTTTTTTGCGCATGGTACCCACAATTTCAAGGCCGAGGTTCTGGGAAGTCTGGCTTTCGCCGTGGTGTTCGCCGGTCAGCGCCTTGAGGCATTCCGCCAGCCCAATGAAGCCGACGGTTAGGGTGCCGTGCTTGAGCACTTCGCCTACTTCATCGTCCGGGCCGAGCTTTTCCGAGTCGATCCAAATGCCCTGCCCCATGAGGAAGGGGTAGTTTTTCACCCGTTTTTTTGCCTGGATGGCAAACCGCGCCAGCAACTGATCGATGACCAGATCCAGCTTGCGGTCGAGTTCCTCAAAGAAGTAATCCAAATCGCCTTTGGATTTAATGGCAATCCGCGGCAGGTTGATGGAAGTAAAGCTCAGGTTGCCGCGGCCGTACACAATTTCGCGGCTCTTATCGTAGTTGTTGGCAATAACGCGGGTGCGGCAGCCCATGTAGGCAATTTCGGTTTCCGGGTGCCCCTCTTTGTAATACTGCGCGTTAAACGGCGCATCAAGGAAGGAGAAGTTCGGGAACAGCCGCTTAGCCGAACACCGGCAGGCGAGCTTGAACAGGTCGTAGTTCGGGTCACCGGGATTGTAGTTGAGCCCATCCTTTACCTTGAAGATGTGGATAGGGAAAATCGGCGTTTCACCGTTGCCAAGCCCTGCTTCGGTCGCAAGGAGGATGTTTTTAATCACCATCCGACCTTCGGGGGTGGTGTCGGTGCCATAGTTGATGGAAGAAAACGGAATCTGCGCACCCGCGCGGGAATGCATGGTGTTCAGGTTGTGTACCAGCGCTTCCATCGCCTGGTAGGTGGCGCGTTCAGTTTCCTGCGCGGCGTTTTTTAGTGCAAACTGCTGGGCAGCCTCCGCTGTTTCAGCCGGAAGGCGTTCTGCAAGGTAAGCGGCCTCTTTGGCGGTGTATCCGTCTTGGTCGGCAAGGGTAGGCTGGCAGCCGAGGCTCTGCTGCATTTTTTTGACAAATGCTTCGGCGTCCTCCGCCCCGGCCAGCAGCTCCAGTGCCTTTGCAAGATTCTGAGTGTAGCGTTTGGCATAGGTTTTGGCAACGCCCGGCGCCATACCGTAATCGAAGTTTGGGATACTCTGGCCGCCGTGCTGGTCGTTCTGGTTGGACTGAATGGCAATGCACGCCAGCGCCGAATAGCTTGCAATGTCGTTCGGCTCCCTCAGGTAGCCGTGCCCGGTCGAAAATCCGTGCTCAAACAGCTTTTTAATATCAATCTGGCAGCAGGTGGTGGTTAGGGTGAGAAAGTCCAGATCATGAATGTGAATATCCCCATTGTTGTGCGCTTTGGCATGCTTGGGGTCAAGAATGAACATGTTGTAGAACTGCTTTGCGCCTTCGGAACCATATTTGAGCATGGTGCCCATGGCTGTATCGCCGTTGATGTTGGCGTTTTCCCGTTTCAAATCGTTTTCGCTGGAATCCTTGAAGGTGAGATCCTCGTAGACCTTCATCAGCCGGGTGTTCATCTCCCGCATCCGGGTGCGCTCACTGCGGTACAGGATGAATGCTTTTGCCGTCTGGGCATGCCCGTCCTCGATGAGGCATTTTTCCACCGCGTCCTGAATCTGCTCTACGGTCGGCTCGGTAATGCCAAGCTCGTCCTCAATGTAGGTACAAACCTTGTTTGCAATGTCTTCCGCCATTTGGTGGTCTTTTCCGCCAATGGCCTGTGCCGCCTTGTAAACGGCAACTGTGATTTTATCCAGTTCAAAGGGGACTTTGCGCCCGTCCCGCTTGACGATTGATGTAAGCATTTCTTTACATCCTTCCATACAAGATATTGTGCTCTGAAAATATATCTTCTACATTATAGTGTAGATATAGGGTGAAGTCAATACACATTACAAACTTCTTTCCCAAAATGTTATACAAAGAATCCCCACTTTATTTGAACTTTTTTCCCATTGATTTTAACAGGCGAATGTGGTAAATTACATCGTGTTATGGTACGCTTAGCCGGCTGGTTGCCCATGCCGCGGGCGTTCCGCGCAGCAGCCAGCCGTTGTTTCCGCAGATGGATGTGGCTGTTCTTTTTTTGTTGAAGCTGTTAAGATCTTGTAAATGTAAGAGTTTCACAAATTTTATTAATACTGTTCCGCAGATGTTCCTTTTCGATCGGCCATACCGGTTCTAGGGCGGCCGGCGGTATAATTTTTGGTACAGCACCAAACTGATTTCTGCATTCTCGTTATACGGTTTCGAGCCGTGGGAATTCCAGCACAAGACAAAACTCGGCGCCCTGTGCGTTGATCAAAGGATGATACCATGAATATCTCTGAAAAATTAAAGCGGCACGACCTGTTCCGCACCCTGATTGAACTCAAGGGAAACCCAAAAATCAGCTTGCTCACCGAGCCGCTTTGGAATATCCCATACAACCTTTTTACACCCTTTGCCACCTTATATATGTATGCCCTTGGTGTCAATGACACCCAAATTGGTCTGCTGCTCACCATTGGCATGTGCTTTCAGGTTGTTACGGCGTTGTTCGGCGGTGTTTTGACCGACAAATTCGGCCGCCGCATGACCACCATTATTTTTGACACCCTTGCATGGTCGGTGCCCTGCCTGATTTGGGCGTTTGCCCAGGACTTCTGGTGGTTTCTTGCGGCCTCTATATGCAACAGCATGTTCCAGATTACTAATGTTTCCTGGACCTGCCTTTTCGTTGAGGACTGCGATGATTCCAAGCTGGTCAACGCGTTCACCTGGATTCAGGTCACCGGCTTGATTGCTGTCTTTTTCGCGCCCCTTTCCACCGTGTTGGTTGACGGGTTCGGCATGGTCACCGCCGTCCGGTTTATCTACTTTTTTTCTTTCCTCTCCATGACGGCAAAGTTTGTCATCCTTTTTGTCCGGGGAACTGAGACCGAAATGGGACGCAAGCGGATGGAAGAAACCAAAAACACCTCGATGTTCCGCCTCTTTGTTGGCTATAAGGATGTATTGCGGAAGATGCTGCATTCCCCTGCCATGATTTTTGTGGTGGTCTTTATGGTGCTCAACAACATTTACACCATGGTAACCGGCAACTTCTTTGGCTTGTACGTCACCCAAAATCTCGGCATTTCAGAGGCTTATATTCCCATTTTCCCAATGGTGCGCGCCGCTGTTATGCTGGCTTTTATTCTGCTGGTACAGAGTGTTTTTAACCGGATGAAATACCGGGTTGTTATGCCCATTGGGCTTGGGCTTTATGTACTAAGCCATCTGCTTTTGCTGCTGGCCCCGCCTCAAAACCTTACAATGATTTGGCTTTATACTTTGGCAGAGGCATTTGCATTTGCATTGGTCGCGCCCCGAAAGGATTCTCTTACCGCCCTTTTTATCGATAAAGAAGAGCGTTCCCGTGCATACGGATTGATGCACGTCGTCATGATCGGCTGCAGCGCCCCTTTTGGATGGCTGGTCGGCTGGCTTTCCTCCATCAATCGCACGCTTCCATTTGTCTTTAACATTGTGGTGTTTGCGGTCTGCATCCTGTTGGTGTTACTTTCCAAAACACTCAAACGGCATGATGATGCAGGACTGGGAATGGAATCCGAATAAAATATAAGCAGATTGTTTCAGCCGGATGCAAAGCATCCGGCTTTTTAGAGTGCCGCAGGCTGTGTCTCTGGCGTTCGCTGAAGCATATATTGTAAGAGAAGATCTTATTTTCCCGAATGGAGGAAGCTTCCTTGACAATTTACCCCAATAAGGATGCCAGGCGCCGCTGTCCGCCTTCCTGCTGTATCCCCATTTCATGTCCTACCGGCCTAACTGGCCCTACCGGTGCAACCGGCGTAACCGGAGCTACGGGTCCAACTGGAGTAACGGGCGCAACAGGGCCAACAGGCCCCGCGGGTGTAGGGATTACCGGCCTAACTGGCCCTACCGGTGCAACCGGCGTAACCGGAGCTACGGGTCCAACTGGAGTAACGGGCGCAACAGGGCCGACAGGCCCCGCGGGTGTAGGGATTACCGGTCCAACTGGCCCTACAGGCCCGACCGGCGTAACCGGAGCTACGGGCCCAACTGGAGTAACGGGCGCGACAGGGCCAACAGGGCCCACCGGTATAGGAGTGACCGGCCCTACAGGAGCAACTGGAGCTACAGGCGCTACGGGCGCTGCCACGGTTTCAGAACTGCTGTCCGCCTATTCAACGCCTTCTGCGCCCGGATCAGATGACACGCCATTGCAGTTTGATCAAAATGGCGTAATCATTGGTTCCGGTATTACCCATACGCCCCGCAGTGAAGATTTTACCATTCTGGTTCCGGGCGTTTATTCCGCCGCATTTCATGGAAATATTGCTCCGCTTCCGGGGGCAACCTTTCCCTTAAGCATTCTGCTGTCTCTCCAAATAAATGGAACCGGTGCGCCGGGGACGTTTGCGCAGCATACATTTCACACCTCGGGTGATTCGGCCACCCTATCCTTCTCGTTTCCCATACAGGTAACAACGGTACCTGCTACCATCCAGATTTTGGCGCGAGGCGGTAATTTTCTTTACAGCGGCATATCCCTGACCCTCACCAAATTGGCATAGCGTTTGCGGCGTTTTATTTACTATTGCAGATCAAATAAATTTGCCCCCAGCTGGCAAAAGCAACCCCCGGAACCCTGAAGGGCTCCGGGGGTTTTGGCGTCCCACGCAGAATTGACGGTGAAAAAATTGACTCAGGGCGGGGGCACCCAGCACGGCATACGCCGAGGCTGTTGAATTGACAGGGGGTTATTCGTCGTCCGTCCAATAGGCTTCGCGTCCCGCTTTGCGCAGCGGCGCAATCACGTCTTCCCCCAGCGGAACCAGCTCCCGGTTTTGACAGACTCCGGCACTGAGTTGAATGTCGGGCAGGGTACAGCGCCCGCTCTCCCATTGAATGCAGTAACATTCGTCACAAAATATGGCTTTCATATATAGTCGCCTTCTTGTTTTATATAAAATTAAAAGATAATACGTATAGTATTTATATAAATTTTTGCTAGAACCAATCAGTTCTAGCAAAAACATTTTTCATAAATAATATGGTATACTCCAATCAATTACCAATTATAGCGGATATTTTTGGAGTGGTCAGCAATGCAAATATTTTGCCAGCAATAGACTGTGGGTATTGCGGACGTAAGGCTGACAGACGAATGTTTTGCGGTCATACTAAACTTATAAAAGTATTACAACAGGTGAGGACATGAGGAAGTATAAGATACCAAGCATACCACCAACAACAAATAAAACGATACGGTTTCCCAATGACGTAATCGAGCAGGTAGAAGAGGAAATCCGTGGACAGAACTGTACTTTCTCAGCATTTGTGATTGAAGCAGTGCGTCTGGCGCTTGAAAGCCTGCATGAAGATGAGGAATAATGCCAAAGGGAAGTCTTATACGGTCTATATAAAGAGAAAAACAAGCAAAGCGCTTGTTAATTAAAAAAGAAAAAGCACAACTTGTTTTAAGAGCTGTATTTGCGGTACGAGCGCGGGGAACAGACCATACCAATGCCTTATTTATTAAAGCTCGCTGATTTTTACCACACAACCACAGACTACATATTAGGCAGAACCAACCAGAATAAACCAGTTGAACCCTAAGCAGGCCGTTTCCATTCATGCGGCCTGCTTTTTCGCAATTAAAAACACAAGTAATACTTCTTATTTGCTTAAAAAATAGGCGTAACTTTTATAAATGTAAAAAATAACGTTCAATGAGAAAACGTCAAATATAAGCAAACCTATTGCTATTACCTCTATAAGCAGAATGATTAAAAAGCATAGCTTCTTAATTTGCATTAGTAAAAGCTATAATTATATTTTGCTTGATACAAAAGAAATACTGATAATTAAAACAATAATAGCAGCAAAACTGATAAGATGAATCGCGTTGTTTCTCGATACGTGATGGGAAGAAATGGCGTTAAAATATAAGTAAAACACATATTGGTTTGGCTTGTTTTAAAAAGTTAAACTAATAATATAAGAATTAATGTTGAAAACACATCGGGTTAAAAGCGTTATTTATAGTTGTTATGCTTATAAAACTTCAAAAACAAAAAATACTTATAAAATAAAGCCGCCGCAATGGAATTGAGCAGAGAAAACAGGAACGCTTTTGCAAAAGGTTGAATCCGGCGGCAATCTGCGGTAAACTATACAGGTATGACAAATAAAGTACGAGAGGGTTTACCATGGCGGAAAGTTTTTTTGAGGTAGCAAGTCAGGTGTTCATCCTGTTTTTGCTGGTCGCAGTCGGCGTTGCCTGCGGCAAAATAAAGATGCTCAACCACAATGCGGTCAAAGGAATTGCGGATTTTGTTCTCGCCTTTGTCATCCCCTGCGTCATCATCCAGTCCTTCCAGCGGGAGTTTGACGCCTCTATGCTCGCCGGCCTGGGCATTGCCACCCTTGCGGCGCTCGCAGTGCACGGCCTGGGCATTCTGCTTGCCCACCTGATTTTTCACGATAAAAACGAGGCCCGCCGTCGGGTGCTGCGCTTTTCGGTGGTCTTTTCCAACGCGGCCTACATGTCCCTGCCGCTTCAGCAGGCACTGCTGGGAGAGGACGGGGTTTTCTACGGAGCGGCCTATGTGGCCATCTTCAATCTGCTTCTCTGGAGTTACGGTTTGGTAACCATGAGCGGGGATAAGGAGGCTCTGGCGCCTAAAAAGCTCATCTTAAACCCCGGCGTTGTCAGCATTGTCATTGGGTTGGCGCTTTTCCTCGGTTCGGTCACCCTGCCGGAGATTATCCGCATTCCCATTGGCCACCTTGCGGCGCTCAACACCCCGCTGCCGATGGTCATCGTCGGCTTTTACCTTGCAGACGCCCATATCTTCAAGGCGCTCAAGGATGCACGCGCGCATCTTTGTATGCTGCTGCGGCTGATTGTCATCCCGCTGGCCACCCTCGGCGGCCTGTGGCTCTGCGGTGTGCGCGGTACCCTGCTGGTTTCGGTCGTGGTTGCCGCCAGCGCACCGGTCGCGGCGGCCTCCACCATGTTTTCCACCAAGTTTGATCAGGATACCGAACTTTCGGTCAATCTGGTCTCGATCTCCACCCTGTTTTCCATCATCACCATGCCGCTGATCGTCAGCCTTGCTCAGATGATCGCCTAAGCCGGACAAGGCGGGCTGCCTTTTGCCCCTTCAGGCAAAGCGGCACGGGCGAACCGCCGTGCGCCGCCAAACCGGACGCCGTTTTTGTCCGCCGCAGGAATCGGGCGGTTATGAAACAGCGGTGTATATGGGCTGAATGCTGTGCCCGGCGTGAGGCACTGTACCGTTCGGCTTCATGCGCCGCACAGAGGATTGCCCTTCGGTTTTTCACATATAAAACCGTGGCTGTTGAAACACTGGGGCCTGCCTCTCAGCACAGCAAAAGGGAATGGGGACGCATCTGGGAATATGTACGCAGATTTTTGCACCGAGAAAACCAAATGGCGAAAGCCGGTTTTGTTCCTCAAAATAGAAAGAGAAATTTTTGCCGCCTGTTGATCCAACAAAAAGCAGGCGGAGCATGCTCCACCTGCCGAATTTTTTGGGCGAAAAAAAACGCCCGCATTATTACGCAGACGCCTTTGTCAAATAAAAACGATTCACTTTAAACAGCCTGCCAGATTCGACAGGATTCTGTCTTTTCTTAGGATGGTTGTAATTATAATACGGGTTTTGCAAAAAATCAAGAGGTTTTTTACAATTTGTTAGAGGTTTGTAAACGGTTTGTGTTTTTTGTCTAATTTTGATGAAAAATCCGCCTTTGATTTTGTGCTCAAACGCCTTTTACAGCTTCTGGAATTAGACACGGATTCGGAATACCGCCCAGTTTGCGACTGCGGCGCGGATTTCCCGTTGTCTTACCGCCGGAATTTCGCAGCCTGTCCAAACCTGTATCGCCGTGGAAAGCCGCACTTGTTTCATCAGAACCGGAAAGCCGGCGCTTGCTCCGGCATCCTGTTGGGCAATCTCCCCCCTGGCTGAAACGTGTATCTGTTTTCGGCCCTGTTCCGCCGTTGGGGATCGCGTTTCTAAAAGGAATCCCCGGTGCTGTCCCGTTCAGCCTCTTCCAGTGCTGCGTGATAAGCCTCTAAAATGTTGTGCTCCAAATGCTGCCGGGATTCCACCGAGATTGGGTGTACAATATCCCGAAAGACGCCGTTTTCTTCCCGACGGCTCGGCATGGCCACAAACAGCCGTTCCGGTCCCTGAATGACCTTAATATCGTGAATGGCAATTTCGTCGTTGATGGTCACTGAAACTACGGCGCGCAGCCGCCCCTCAGTGATGAGTTTGCGTACCCGAATGTCTGTTATATTCATGGTGTGTCCCCCTTTTCTGTATACAGTTTTGAACGGAAATCCAAAAATATACAGCAAAACTGGCCACGAGTGGAAAAGCGTGCCATTTTTTTGTTTATTTACCCATAGGAATGTACTATAATGATAAACAGATAGAAAATAATTGTCAAACCTGATAGGCGCTGATATATCATCTGTTAGATGATATTTTCTCTGCGATAGGCGGCGTTATCACCGCGGGCATGGATTCCCGCCAGATGAAAGGACGGTTTTTCCGTATGACGACCCAGCAAGCAAACCCATTGAAGGGGAAGAAACACCTCCACTTTATTGGCATTGGCGGTTCCGGCATGTTTCCGCTGGTGCAGATTCTTCATTCACAAGGCTATTTTATCACCGGTTCGGACAACAATGAGTCCGATATCCTCAAGCTGGTGCGCGGCCTCGGCATTGAGGTTGCAATGGGCCAGCGTGCGGAAAATATTGCGGGTGCGGATTTGATTGTTTACACCGCCGCCATTATGAACGACAACCCGGAGCTGATTGCAGCAAAGGCAAGCGGTGTGCCGCTCATGGAGCGGGCCGATTTGCTTGGCCTCGTCACCGGCTGGTATGACAACGCCATCTGCATTTCCGGCACCCACGGCAAAACCACCACCACCGCCATGCTCACCCAAATCATGATGGACAACGGCAAAGACCCCACCGCCGTCATCGGCGGCAAGTTAAAGCGAATTGGCGGTTACGGCCGGGTGGGCCAGTCGGAGGTTATGGTTTGTGAGTCCTGCGAGTTTTGCGATCATTTTTTAAAGCTCCATCCAGATATTGCGGTGATTCTCAACGTCGATGAGGATCACCTAGACTACTTTAAAAACCTTGAGAATATCATTGCATCCTTCCGTAAATTTGCCGGAATGGCCACCAAGGCCGTTTTGATCAATGGGGACGACGTCAATTCCCGAAAGGCGGTTGCCGGGCTGGAAACGGAAAAGCCGGTGCTCACCTTTGGGCTTAGTGAACAGAACACCTATTATCCGGCCCAAATCACCTCGCTTGGCGGCACAAAGCAGTCCTTTGTGCTCATGAAGCAGGGGGAAAAGCTTGCGGACATCACCCTTAACATTCCCGGTATGCATAATGTGCTGGACGCTGTTGCCGCCTGCGCCGCAGCGCTCATCGCTGGTGTCCCGGCGGAGGGGCTTGCCGCTCCTCTTGCGGATTTTTACGGTGCGGGCCGCCGCTTTGAGGTGCTGGGAGAGGTCGGCGGCGTTACTATTATGGACGACTACGCCCATCATCCTGCCGAGCTTCGTGTCACGCTGGAGGCAGCGAAAAAGCTGCCCTTTCAGCGGGTCTGGGCAGTGTTCCAGCCCTTTACCTATTCCCGTACCAAGCTGCTGTTCAACGATTTTGTCGAGGTGCTCCAGATTGCCGACAGGGTTGTTTTGTCCGAGATTATGGGTTCTCGGGAAAAAAACACCTACAATATTTATTCTAAGGATCTCTGCGAACAAATCCCCGGCAGCGTCTGGTTTAATACCTTTGAGGAGATTAAGGACTACGTCCTCGCCAACGCTGAACCGGGCGATATGGTGATCACCCTGGGCTGTGGGGACATCTATAAGGCCGCTAAGCTGATGCTTGGCATTCAGTAATTTGACCGAAACAGTGCGCTGCTCCAATAAACCCCCGCATAAAATGGATTGGAACGTGTCCATCCGGCTGCTACTGCACCTCTCCCGGTGTTCCGAGAGGATCGGTGCATAGGGATGCAGAATCCTGACCGTAGAAAGCGCTCTGCTGGAGCGGAAATGGTGCCGTGTGCCTAAGCGGAACGGCTTTCTGTTTGGGAAACAGCCGATTCATAATTGCTGAGTTTACTTTGAACATTTATCGTGCTGTTTTGGGAATATGGCATGGGGCATAAACCCAATTCAAACAGAAAAAGGGCGCATTTCTGCGCCCTTTTTTGGAAAGGAGAAATTACCATGGAATGGAAACTGCGTAAATGGCAGCCTGGAGATGCGCCTTCGATTGCCCGATTCGCCGACAATGAAAAGATTGCGAACAATTTGCGGGATGCTTTCCCGCACCCATACACCCTGGCCGATGCGGAGCGGTACGTCGGCTCCTGCCTGGACACCGACGAATCCACTGGGTTTCAGCGGGTAATTGAGGTCAATGGGGAGGCCGCGGGGAATATTTCCATCCAATGCGGCAGCGATGTTTACCGTAAATCTGCCGAGCTTGGTTACTGGCTGGCCGAGCCGTATTGGGGACAGGGGATTATAACAGCCGCCATCCGGCAAATCTGTAAGGAAACCTTTGCACGGTATGAGATTGTCCGCATTTACGCCGAACCGTTTGCACGCAATGCGGGTTCCCGCTGCGCGTTGGAAAAAGCGGGTTTCGTGTTGGAGGGTGTCCTGCGCCAGAGCGTCTGCAAAAATGGTGTGTTGGGCGATTCCTGCGTCTATGCTCTCCTGCGTGCGGTGGAGTAACCGGGAGTACCGGCAGATGCAGCGGTACAGAACGAAATAGGAATCGGATGCTTCCTCTGCCCGCCGCAAAAAGGGGATATTTCCCTTTCACTGGTCCAAACGCCCGAAAGATATGGCGATGCTTGCACATCGCTTGTTCCCGGCCCGTACTCTGTTCATCAGCTGTGTCATGGCTGCTTTTCGGATGGAGCGGTTGCCGGATGGGAACAGATAAGCCTAATTGTTTGAATGAAATCTATTGCATCCAAAAGCCCCGGCTGGAATCCCAGCCGGGGCTTTTGGCGGTGTTATATCGAGAAAAATCAGGTATTGAGAATTTTAAGGCCGATGGTTTCTTCTGGTTTCGGATAATAGACCAGTTTGTATTCCGAGGAATACTCCCCGGCGTCCAGAATCAGAGTCAGTGTTTCTGCCCCTTTGATGTCCGGCAGCGGGTAGCGTACCACCGGACCCATCTGGTTTTTGTTTGCTTCCATTGCCTTGTAATTCCAGGTGAGCAGCGGAATAATCGTTTCGCCAATCCGGATAGAGACCTTGACGTCGCCCGGCTTCACTGCGCTCATGCTGTCGTTGAGCATCCAGAGCTCCGCGTCAAAGGTTTCTCCGGCGTTGTAACTGAACTTTTTCAGCCGTGCGCTCGCAAGAACCGGACGCAGGGAGGCTTTTACCGCATAGTAGGACTTTTTCGGCGAGCAGGGGTAGTTGAGCAATGAGTTATTTGCCACCGTCGGCCACGGCTCGTTGAAGCACCAGTTGAGCGCCATGGAGCAGTACGGCTTCTGCCGCCTGGCCTCTTCAAAGATGCATTTGTAGCCTTCGCACTGGGTCCATTGGCTCTTTTCAATCATGTCGTCAAGCGACTTCGGCTCGCCCCAGTAGAAGCGCAGCGTGTCAATACCGCTCCAGGTATCGCCCGGCACCCATGCGTCAAATGCGTGGTGCGCCGTTGTGGATTCGGTCTGCACGAGCGGGAACAGCTTTTCCTCCGGAAGCGCTGCAAGCAGGCAGTCCTTGTTCGCAATGGAGGGCACTCCGAATTCGGTGTACGCGGTGAAATGGGAACGGTTCATTGCCTCGTATACTTCTTCGCCGGTGCGGAATTTAAAGATATAGCAGCCGTGCGCCATCCCATAAAGCGGGGAGGTGGCAATAAAAGGCCGCTCCCGGTCCATTTCATAGCAGAGCTTGTTCAGCAGCCGCAGGGCATAATGCTGGTCGGTCATGCCGGACCAGCTATTGAACAGCTCGTTGCCGCCGCACCAGAGCACAAGGCTGGTAAAGCCTTTGAGCCGCTCAATGAGCGCCGTTGCTTCGCTTTCCAACACCTTTAGGTAACGGTCGGAATTGTAGTAGTTGTTGCAGGCGAGCGGGAACTCCTGCCAAACCATTATGCCGTATTCGTCGCACAGCTCAAAGAAAACGTTTTTATCGATGAACGCGCCGCCCCAGCAGCGGAACAGGTTCATGTTCGCCTCTTTGGCAAACTTAATCTGCGGCAGATAGGTTGCACGGGTGACCATGCCAGGGAAAATTTCCGGGTTCACCCAGTTGGAGCCTTTGGCAAAGACGTTGACTCCGTTGAGCCGAATTTGGATCGGCGGCGTGCTCCGGGTGCGGGGGAAGCCCTGCGGCTCATCCCAGGCGCCCTCGTTCATGACAAGCTCTACTGTACGGAAGCCAACCCGGCCCACCCGCCGGATACTTTCGCCGCGCTCGTCGTCCAGCACCGCCTCATAGCGGTAAAGAACGGGCTCACCGCAGCCGTTGCACCACCACAGCTCCGGATTATTTAAAGTAAAGGTCACACAGTCACCCTCGCCGGTGTAGATTTCGTCGCCGTTCGGCGCAAGAAAGCGCCATTCCACCGGGCCGTCCCCGGTGCGGTCGGCATAGAGGGTCACCTCAGCGCTGGAATAATCCGGCGCCAGCGTGTAGCTGACAGACGCTTTTTTCAAATAGCTCTCAGCGCGGGTTTCAATATAGGTCTCCTCCCAAATACCGAGCGGGATCAGCCGCGGGTGCCAGTCCCAGCCGTAACTGACGGCCGGCTTGCAGCACTGCTGCGCCTCGTCACGGGTATCCGGGTAGGCGCCGGGATTTTTCGGGGTGGGGTAGACAAGGATTTCCAGCTCCGCATCAGTACCCAGCCATTTGGTGATTTCAAATTCCACCGGGCGGAACATCCCTTCCTGATACAGGATGGTCTCCGCCCCAATCCGGATTTCAAATTCATAATCAATGCCGCCGCAGACGAAATACGCCTTTTCGTTGGAGGCGCAGGTCACGTTTTTTAGCGGCGCGCGGTACAGCCAGTAGGAGTCCTCCATCCAGCGGTATTCCTTAAAATTAAGGTCGTATGTATAATCGGGCAATTTTTTTGCTTTGGCCCAATCGAGCTGAACAGCGCCTGGTACAGTGGCAGGCACAAATTCCTTTGGGATATCTCCTTTCTGGGAACATGGACCGACCGACCAGTTGAGACGTTGCTGCATAAAAAATCCTCCGTTCCGTTTGCAAATCATGTTGTTTTTCAGGATAGTTATTTTCGTGTCCATTATAACCAATCGGCCTCTAAAAAACAAGCCGATTCAGCGCTTTCTCCGTTTCTCACCAATTTGACCCTTCATTATGGATCAATTTGTCAATAGAGCGGGCCATAACCAAAAGTTGTGCGGCTGCCTTTTACAAATGTTTTGTGAAAATGTATACAAAAGTATCATCTTTATGGCGTGAAATACAAAACGCGGAAAGAATGGTTTTGGCACAGCTTACGGTGACAACTGTAAAACCGATGTCATAAGGGGAATTTCTTAGAAATCTCCAGTGCATAACTGGGAGAAAGCCCTGTATTTCTTTTGAAATACAGGGGTACCCAAAAGCGGTAGCTTATGCGATGCAGACGTTGACGGCGCGGAGTTTTCGGCTATTTTTTGGGTCAGTCTCGGTGTCAAAGGTCACCCGCTGGCCTTCGCTCAGGGATTTATACCCATCGCCTGTAATGGCGGAGAAATGGACGAACACATCGTCACTTCCATCATCATTCGCCAGGAATCCAAAGCCTTTATCTGCGTTAAACCATTTTACAGTACCCTTATTCATATGAGGTACCTCCTAAATAAAATTATACTCTTGAACAAACAAAAAACTCACATGTTTTGTAAGCCATCCGTCAAAACAAATAACTTACAAAACATGTGAGTTCAATTTGAGCGTTTCGAATACATTCACAGCATAACAGGTATTGACTGGTTTGTCAAATGCCATTTTGAGAAAGCGGCTGTATATGTTTGTTTGAAAATCTGCCGAAAGCCAGTGGCAGCAGGCCCCCGGCAGATTTTTTAATCCAACAAAATTTATTTTTCATAGAACTCTTTGACCGCCGCAAAGAAGGCGTCAATGTTTTCCCAGCTTGAAAGCGGCGGAATGTCACAGCCGGAGGAAATTACAAAGTTCGGGTAGCTGTGGCAGGCTTCCAGCAGATCAAGGGTCGCTTGGCGGATAGACTCCGGCGTTCCGTTGCGGAACTGGGTGGACGGGTCGATGTTGCCCATCACCACGGTGTCCGCCGGGATATGCTTAACCATTTCGGTCATGTCGATGGCATTGCCGAAATGATATGCACCGGCGCCAATGGTCAGGATGCCGTCGATCATCCGGATGGTCCCGCCGCCGCAGTTATGGTAGATGACAATAAAGCTGTCGTCCTGTACCGCTTTAACAATCTTCTGCATGTAAGGCACAGAAAATTCGTCGTTGAGGGCAGGGGAGAGCAGCCCGGCGAGCGGCTCGGCAATGACAACGCCCTGCGCGCCCACGTCTTTGTACGCCTGGCAGTATTTGATAAGGAACGCGGTTGCCTTTTCCAGCACGGTGTGCACCATATCCGGGTCGTCGTAGCAGTAGATCATCGCCTCCGACACGTCAAGCAGGCGGCCCGCCAGCGAAAACGGCCCAATGACCCCCGCAAAGACCGGCCGGTCGGTGATGAGGGTGCAGGCTTTCTGGATGGCCTCAATGTAAATCCCGGTGCGCCCGGCGCCAATTTCCGGCACCTCCAGTGCGTCGGCCTGTTCCTGGTTTTCAATAAGGTGGCCGAGCACGGTCGGAACCTCGTCGTCCGCTACCCGGATGGTCGAACCGAATGCCTCCGCTTCGAGCGAAAGGTCCATCATGCTCACCGAAGCCGCCGCGTCGGTGCGGTCGGCAATCATCTTCATGCCTTTGGACTGCATGTCGCTGCTTGAAATCAGTTCCTTGACGCCGATGTTTAAGAGCTGGATCGACGGGAAGGAAAGCACCGGCATTGCCTTTTTAACCGGGGCCGCTTTTAAATCTTCAAGCCATTGTTTCATATTCATATCTGGTCACTCTCTCTATCGTTACTTGGGTTTTGGCCTTTTTACAAGCATAATGATACACGATATCCTGGGCCGTGTTCTTGTAAAATTGTGTGATGTTTAGTAATTTCTTATGAGGTTCGGGCGAAGAAGAAATTCCTGCCGCTGGCGGGAGCCGCCGGGACTGCTTTTAGGGGTGCCGCACCCAATTGCGGCGGCGCCAAAGCGAACCCCTCCAAACAGAAGTGCCGCCCGCCGCCAATGCAACCGCGCGGGAAATGCTGCTTGTTTTTCTTGCACTTTTTTGTCGAATGCGGTATTCTTAAAGCAGGTTTTCCGTGAAGGGTGGTGAAGAATGTGCCGGCGTTTCAGCAGGATTTTATCATGCGTGAGATTGAACTCATAGGGCGGTTTTATTCCCGCGTTCTGTTCGGCCGGGAGACGGAGCAGGAACAGCAGGAAGTACGGCTGGATGTCCTTTCAGAAAATTACCTTCCATACCGTCTGCACAGGCTTGTGGATGAAGGCGACATCAATGAGGCGGAAAATGAGCTGTTTGAGGCCATTGAGGAACATCCGCGGAAGGAGTATTTAAGCGCCGCCTTTGAATTTTACCGCCATCTTTCGGAGCTTGACCCAGTCTACCTGAAGCAGTGCGGATTTTCAGAAGAGGAAATTTTAGAGGGGCTTGCGGAAGTCAAGCGTATTTACCGCATCACAGAATAAGGAGGCGTCTTTGTGAAAGCAAAACAAGTTTGGCAGGATTTTAAAAAGTTTGCCTTTAAGGGCAATGTGCTCGACATGGCAGTCGGTGTTATCATCGGTGGTGCGTTTGGTAAAATTGTCAGTTCGGTGGTCAACGATTTAATTATGCCCCTGTTCGGTTTTCTCACATCGGGAACCGACTTTAAGGAGCTCAAATGGGTTCTCAGCCCTGCTGTGGTTGAGAACGGGGCGGTTGTAAAAGCGGAATCTGCTATTTTGTATGGTAATTTTATTCAAAATGTGGTGGATTTCCTTATTATTGCTGTTTCCATCTTCTTTTTTCTGAAACTTTTAACGATTACCCGTAAGAAAAAGGAAGAGGAAGAAAAGGCCGCACCCAAACCGCCTACCGAAGCAGAACTGCTCACCGAAATTCGCGATTTGCTTCAAAAACAAGCCAAAGCCGATCCAACCAAAGGGGAATAGGATACAAAAAGAACCGCCGGAATAAAACCGGCGGTTCTTTTTTGAATGATTATGTCAAATTGCATAATTTTAATTTTAAAAAGTTTAAATTTATGATATAATAAACACATAATCTCGAAATAGGGGAGGAATTGTATGAACAAGTTTCGCTTTCGCACACTGGCACCTGCCGGGGTTTTAGCCGCTGGCCTGCTTTGCTTTTGTGCTGTGGATCTTATCTGGATTCTGTCAGGCGGCGGATGGGATTTGTTCGGAAGAATGACCGCCGCGTTTGTATTGCCGTTACTTTTTCTTGTTCTGTACCTGGTGGCCATGCGGCTGAACCGCCGTATACCTGCGCTTGTCACCGGAATAGGAGCCGCCTTTTATCTGATTCCCTGCTGTTTTCCCAAATTTACGCTTTGGCCGGCTATTACGCCGTTTTTTCTGGGGAGCAGCCTGAATGATGACATTCGGAATTTAGTTTATTACACCCGCGGCCTGTATGACGTTCAAAAGGCAACTGCTTTGGAGTTGACAAGTTACAGTTTGGGCATAGCAGGCGGTGTGCTGGTCATTGCGGGGCTGATGTCCATTGTAGCTTGCTGTGTGAGCGTTGTGTTTGCCCATCCTGCCGTAAGCAAAAAGGCAAGCGGGCCCTGGTATTGGTTCCGACGGATGGATCTGCCTGCAGTGGTTGCCTTTGGCGTTGGTGTGCTGCTGGTATTCAGCTTTGCCTTTTTGCCGGAGCGGGCGTTGTATTCCTACTACGACGCGCCCATGCCATTTTACGAAAATTCAATGACCTGGCAGAAGTGGTGCGGTTTGGGGCTGCTGCTGTTGGCTGCGGTGTTTTATCTGGCGGCAAACCGTTTGCACAGCAGAACCGGAAAAGTAGTCTGTTCGTTACTATGTATTGTTTATTTTGTTGCTACCCTTTACCCGAACACGGTAGCATTTTTTGGAGCGGGAAGGATTGGCCATTGGAGCTTAACCGGGCTGTTTTCCGGCGGTGCGGTTGGAGATGGTGTATTTACCTTGCGTTATATGCTGAAAGAAATAGCTGCCCAGACGGCGTATCCAACTACAAATCACAATTTACTTGCATTGGTCTGGTCCATAGTGTTGGGCTTGATTGTACTCACTGCCCTTGGCGTCCAGGCGTGGCGCAGCCTGCAGCGCATTGCCGAAGTGCTTCCGGCAATACTGAAAACCCCGTCGCACCGCCTCTGGCTACGGCTGCTTCCGGCAGCTGTGGTGCTGTTGGCGCTGGCAGCGGAGGCGTCATCCTGCATTGCGCAATGTCTGTTTGACCGCAGCTTGGGAAGCCGGATGATTCCCATTCTGCTCGCAAACCAGCTTCCAAGCTATTTTTTGCTGGTGGGGTTGGCGATCTTGTTCTGTATAGCTGCGGGTATGAAATCCCGCGCTGTCTATGTGACAGCCGCATGGTTGTTTGGCGCGTACATCATGCTGGTTTGCGCCATTAATGTAGAAGGGGTTCGGCCGGATCATCTCAGCCAGAATATTACACAGTACCAAGGCTGCTTTTTACGCCTGTGTGTTGAGAGGTTCACCGGCGTCTTTCACCCGTTGTTTTACTCGCAGCAGCCGGTGGGGCAGCAGGCCATTGAGAGTGGGTTAACCGCCGCCGCGCAGTTGTTTTCCCTTGTTGCGGCTTTATGGATGTTCCTTGTAAGCCTTCTTCGTGCGGCGCTTCCGTCTTGCTGCGCAAAACGGGAAAAGCGCAACCATCCATACTGCGCTTAAACGGCCATGCCGTTTGTAAAACACGGTTTTGCCGTTCGGCGGCGCGGCTTTGATACGTTGAACATGGGTCTGTTGGATGATTTCACAGGAAAAGTTCTACGGAAAAATTCTTGAACATACAAAAGCACTATGGCAAGATGGCCTTGCCATAGTGCTTTTTTGTTGCCGCAGAAGCGCTAATCCGAAATCCGCTTCCAGACAATTAATTTTGCGTCAGTTCCACCATTTCCATATTCGTAGACCAGCATCTGGCGGCTGTCGGCAGCCAACCCATAGCAGCGGTCGCTGTTGCGCTTGCAAACTTCGACGCCATAATAGGTTTTGTCGTCGTCTAACACTTTGGCGATCTGCCCGTTGGGGAGAGTGCACTCCAGATTAATAAAATCGCCTTTTAATTTGTGGAGCTCGGTTACCTGCTTTAACTCTTCAATTCCCAGCTCGTGGAACCGTTTAATCAGTGCTTTTTCCATTGGCAGCCTCCTGTTTGAGTTGATTGAATCAAGCAATGCAAAATTCTTTCGCAGATGATAAATCCAGTCCGGCAAAAAGGCCGTGCTTGTCTGCCAAGACCTTGCAGCCGCTTTGGAGTACCCGCATGGTACCTGGATCTAGCGGCCGTTTGATCCAGTCTGGTTTCACAAGCCCAAATTCAACCTCCAACCCGTTCTGATACCAGACCCGTACCGACTGGCAGGCGCTCCAATCCTCCAGCTTATACCGTTTCATTGCTCCAAACCGGGAAAAGAAACTGGGAGACCTGAGCAGTTCCTCCCGCCCGTCCATCAGGACACACAGATCTACATCCGAATCCGGCCGGCTGTTTCTGCGTGCGTGGGATCCCACCAGTACAACGGCGTGGATCCGTTGGTCATTCTGTGCCCATACGACAATACTTTTGAATAGGGCGTTTATGTCCATGGCAAAATATCCTTCTATTCCAAAACATTTTTAATTATTATTAGAAAAGCAAATAACCTGCATCGGCAAAACAATTGCAGTTAAACGTACAATTCGAGTGAAACAGAATCCGAAACTTTTGACAGGTGAAATACAAAAACCCGACGAAGCTGGTTGTTATCATCCGGTTGAACATTTTGGTGTGTTTCTGTTAACTTATATCTTCCAATAAAGCAATATTGTTGTTGCTGTTTTTCGAACAGTAACAATGGTCTCCTTTGTTTCGCATGGGACAAGACAGCAAGATTCAGATCGTACACCTTATTCTCTAAACTATCCTGATGACCTTTTCGGCCAATGCCGGTGTACATGCAGTTATCATAGGTTCCTTTTGGATAAAAATAGTCTGAATAAAGTTCGTCTTCATTTTTAAACAGAAGGATAGCATTTGTTTTACTCGCTGGTGTAATTCCACTTTGCGGGTTTCCACCTAATAAATCGCTAATCTCCACTCTGTTTTGAAAGCAATCCCCATGTGTTAATACAACGCTGCCCAATGCATTACCCCCACTCGACAAATACTAATCAATTCTGGTATATATCCTACACTCAGTTGGATGCAAGAAGTCATTGCCAAGAATAAAGAAACTGGGTATTTAAAATAAAACTAAGTTATAAAGACCTGGGTATTAAAGCACTCCGGTTTCTTTTTGTTATTCAATTATTTTGAAAATCTATTGCTATTTAAATTATTAGTTCCATAGTTGCACCATTCTGAATCAATTTCGAATAATATAGATTTTCTACCTAAATTCATAGCAGCAACTCCGGTTGAAGCAGAACCAGCAAAACAGTCCAAAACTATGTCTCCTTCATATGTCGTTGCTTTTATCGCATGTTCTAACAAATCTATAGGTTTCTCAGCTGGATGTTTCCCTTTATATTGGCGAACATTTTCAAAAGTCCAAATATCTGTAAATTCAATATCTTTGTTAACGTTAAATGGACGTATTACATCTTCATAATCAGGAATGTTGGGAACACCAGCTTCCGAAAGTGCAACTTTGAGCTTTTCGAATTGTTCTTTGCTTGGGATATTTCTTCCAGCTTCCCAATTTGCAACGGCCCCACCGTGATTTACCTTTCCATATGCACCCGTTAATTCAGCCAATTTTATTGTGGACATCTTAACACTTTTTCGCCACGCTGTAAGTTGTCCTCCAAAATAACTCTTAAACAAATTTCCCTCTGTAGCATTTTCAAGAAAAATAATACGCTCTGAATGAGGGTACCATTGACGAAGAGATTCCTTTTTCATTTTTTGTTTCCAACCATCATATCCTGGAGCATTAGGTTTCGTCCAAACAATCTCAGACAGAACATTAAAATACTCAGAGAACATTACCTGTAACTGAGCCGACATAACGGAAGAGCAAAAACAAAAAACACTACCATTATGTTTTAGAACTCTTTTCCATTCTTTTGCGTATTTTTTCATCCAATCTATATATTCAGAATCTTTTGAGAAACTAGTATCTCCAACGATGTTATGTTTTTTAGTTGAATGATATGGAGGGTCAGTCAAAATCAGCGCAATACGGTGGTCTGGTATTTTCTTTAGAAGCTCTAATGAATCGCCATTAACCAAAATAGCTTCATCCGTATTATAGTATTCATCAGAATATCTATTTCTGATTTCTGTAAAAATAGCCTTAGTATTCACTATTATTTTTTCTCCGTTACAAATTCAACTATATCACTTATATCGCATTTCAATGCCTTACACACTTTTTCCAAGCTTTCCATTGCAACATACTCGTTTCTTCCCATCTTAGCAACAATATTTGAGCTAATACCTGCAATAGAAATTAAATCTGTTCTTTTAATATTCTTTTCTAAAAGGAGTTTCCATAATTTTACATAACATACACTCATAACTTTTCCTCTTTTGTGCATTCCTATTTTCTATTTTAATTTTGTATATTATAGCGTAGAATATCACGATATATCAAGAATAAATCACCTTTTAATGATATTTCCAATTCTGCTATCTATATTAAAAGCCCCCTTTTCTAATTTCAAATCCTATAAATTATCTATCATTATGATATATAACAGTCATGACGCCGAGTACAGCTCATTTTCAGAGCCTCACTCGACGCAATTTTTATATGTAGATTAAATTTGTATTAACCACCTCTGTTGCACGATTACAAATATTATTCATTCGTTTCACCTATTCCATTTGATTTTCTGTTTTAGCTGATCTATATGGTATTTCGCCTATATCATCATACAGCGCATATAATCGCTTTAATCCTTGGCATAGTTCGTATGTTTCGCTAGTATTAAACTGTAACTCCATCCAATCTCCAACTTTAACAGAGCCTCGTGAAACCTTAACTGATGTACTTGTACTGTCACTAGGAAAGCACTCATCACTTTTTCGCTTTTTTGTATAATAATTTCCCGGAAACTGATTTGTGGGGCTCTTTTTCATTATCTACTAGTGTTGGCAAAAACTTAAACCTAAGCAGTTCCGTTTGACTTAGCACTATTGGAGAGACATCTGCCGTGACGGCAGAAGTGGATATAATATCTACCGTATCCGTTGTCATATCGTGAACTTTGGGTAGCTGTAGATCAATTTTCATATTTCCCCACCTTTCGTTGTTTCCTGTTATGTGATTAGTCTTTAAGAGAGCTACCTATTAAAGTTAAAAAACAAAAACATTTTCTTCACTACATCATTCAGTGTCGAAACCTTTTTAGTCAGTTGGGATCTGTTCTTTTTGAATTCCATACTTCTCCCAGATCATACGGTTTCTCTCTGCTAAATCCTGTTGGGAAAGGAGCTGCCTTTTTTCCACTTCTGTAAGCGTTGGAATAGAAAATCTGGTAATATAGTTTTTTGCAAGTGCCATAAAACCTTTTGAATACGGCTTGCTTGTATGACGAATATAATACCAGAATACATCTGATTCCAAAAATATCTTCAATATATTAAGTGTTTCAATATCCTCACAATACAGTGCATAGCCACAATAAAAAAGGAGGTCTTCCTGCAAAGAAATTACTGCAGCTGGTGTATCACTAATGTAAGGAATTAGCAGCTTCTTTCCAAAGTTATTCATTCCCTGAGTCCGGCCATAGGCATACCAAGCAGGATATTTCCCTTTGCCCTTATCTCTTTTAGCCAGTTCTTCTTTATGCAACAGCAGGAACTCATAGGTATACGGATAACTTTTCCGGAGTTCTGTTTCTGCAATGATCCGAAAACCGCTATCATCTATACAGTATGGGAATATTGCCTTTTCTCTATTTTTAAATAGTTCCTTCTCCGTTTTTATTGTATTTGGCTTCACTATATCAATACAAATCGCTTTTTCAACCTTATGCTCTAATCCGTTCTCAAATCGATAGTAATATAGACTATCTTCTTTATCTGGAACAAAAAAGAACAAATTGTTTTTTAGGGTAGCTAATCCATTACGGATTTTCCATGTTCCAAGTGGTTTCCCAGCATGCTCAATTTTATAAATAATATTATCATGCACAAAATCACATAGTCGCCACGGCTGATCATTTGGAAAACTTCCCATTTGGTAAGATGTAAAGTGTTGCTTCCCTAATTCTTCGTTTTCCTTCATCCGTGCATATAGAATGGAATCACTTTCCCCAAGGTAAGCACTCGTAATACATGTATAACTGGTTACATTTTTGAATACTTGTGAATCTCTGAAATCTATAATTTTTAAGGACACATTATGAGCTTTAAAATAGTTCCTCAATCCCCGTCCATTTACTGCCTGTAGAAAAGTATTGGGGGAAATATATGTTAGTTGCCCATGAGGCCTCAGTAGTTTTAATCCGATTTCATAAAATGGCATATACAAATCTATATTACCACTCTTTCCACATTCCCAGTAAGAAAAATACTTCTTCGTTTTTTCAGAAACATTTCTATTGCGAACATAAGGGGGATTTCCCACAATACAATCAAATCCTGGGGGGATCTCCTTTATTATACTGCTGCTTGTTTGAGGATCTAACATATCCGCACAAATCAAATGATACTGTTTGAGCGGATTCTCCTTGTTCATGCAAAGCAATAAGTCTATCAGTATTTTCGCTCGCTTAATCGCTTGGGCATCAATATCAATGCCATACAAATACTTGGTAAAAAGATCAAAATAGGACTTTTTATATTGTTTATGAAAGAGTTCTGCTGCAGTGATTAGAAAAGAGCCACATCCGCAGGAGGGATCGCATAAAAACGGCACTTTTTCGTGTCGTTCTATAGCTTTTTTTATAATGTACTCCTTGATTTCCAACGGAGTATATACAATTCCTTTTTCTTTTTTTTCATCTGACGAAACAAGGCTCTCAAAGCAGGTTACCAAATCGTGTAAAGACATCCGCAATCCATGTGCTGAAAGTTGTTTTTCAACAAGGTTCACAAGTTGTTTATCTGCATTCGTTTCTGCTGAAATTAAATTCGGAAATTGCTCAATATTTAGAGCATTATCCCTTACAAAAATAGCTACCAATACAGAAACTATACTATGCACATCTACAGTTTCTTGGGACCTTTTACATATTCTCTTAATGATCTGGATTATGGCCATCATTCTGCTCCGTTCAGCAAATCAATGCGACTAATTGTTCGGCCAATAGCTTGAATTTGTGCTTTTTCTGAATCGGTCACTTCGTACAGATCGAAACAAGCATTATCCAAAGCTGTCCATTTTTCTTTTAGCGCACGTTTGAAAATTTCCTTTTGATTTTGTGTCGCCGATAGATATCTATCCTGGAGTTCGCTGATTTCATCGAACATAGTACTCAGCCGTTGCACATCTTCAGATTCTGGTCTTAGCCGTGCAGCGGGTAACGGAATCGGCGTTAAAAACTGTTTGTTGAATTTATAGTATTCTCCAGTTTGTGGATTTGCATCGGCCTTTCCCAACACGGAGAATATTGTAGAATTGATGGTACATGTAATAGCTTTCATCACCTTGCTGTCTACATCAGCAAGGGTAATAAACCAAACGTTAGCATTATCCATGTACAGGCCTCTATTGGAAATGTAAGTTGCAATGGTATCCTTGGCAGTCATAGGGATAATAATCTTGTCAACGTTATACGTCGACTGGTTATGTTCTCGTGTAAATGTGTGCCACATTACACCATCTCGACATCGAACGGCCTCCTTAATGCGAGTTTCATTTTTTCTTAAATACTGGTATGCCAAAGGATATCTGTTTTTTAGCTCGTCAAACTTGATAGGATCAGCACTTGCGCCGTTGTAAGGGAAAATGCAGTATGCGTTAGGCTCCACTTTTTTGAACGGATAAAACACCTTATTATAGATGACCGCCCGTAAAATATCTTCTTCTACAGTTACTGTTTCGCCAAAGCCATTTTTCCCTGTAGCAATGCCGTCATGGAAATTAACGTTAAGAAGATGATATATTTTTTTCCAGAGAACTTGAATACCGTCTTTAACTTGAAGTCCAGGGTACTGACCCAATGTCCCCCATTTTTCCTGAAGCTTCTTTTTTAGACTTTGGATAGCAAAGCTCTCAAAGGCCCATGGAGCATCGTTCTCATCATAGTCAATTTCTTGAAACTGGCATCCTTCAAAGGAACCATTCGCATCAGCGTTCTCAAATTTAGTTCTAATGACATCTGCTGTAGCTGGCATATAGTAATACTGAAGTTTAGCGTCTCCCCCCTGCGCTAAAACCAAGATAGATACATATGTGATTCGTCCTGAGAAAATATCTGTTGCTTTAAAATCAATCAATTGGCTCAAATAATGTCCATGCGTTATCATCTGGCGTGCCATACGCCCATAATTGGTCTTAAACCATCTACGCTGTACAATTAAACCGAATCTTCCGTTGGGAGCAAGCAGGGACAGGCATCTTTCAATAAACAATACAGACAAATCCGCCTTACCCTCAAAAGTCGCATACTTATTAGTTAGATACTCGTGTATAATCGAATTGGCGGCTTTGTAGTGTTTGGTTTCAACATATGGAGGATTACCAACAATATAGCGAAATCCCCCATGTTCTTGAAACACCGAGGCAAATTCATCTCTGATATTCAAAGGCTTTATCGTAGCTATTTGCTCCCCGTTAAAAGTCGCATCGAAATCTACCAGAGTGTTTCCCAATCTAATGTTATCTGATATTTCACGAAGAATCCGTTCACCAAAGGCACCAATATTTTCCCATGCCAATTGATTGTTTCCATCTACAATTTTTAATGCGATGGACATTTTTGTCACTTCAATGGCTGCAGCATCACAGTCAATTCCATACAGACAATTCTTTACAATAGAACGCCGTGCTTCCATAGTAAGCATCAACTCGTCACCTTGTAAGCAGAACAGATCTTGATTCTTTTGCATCTCAACGGGGTTCTGGCATAGAATATCAGACATACGTTTTGCCAAAATTTCGTAACAGGCAATCAAAAATACACCCGAACCACAACAGGGATCAAGAATTTCAGTCCCCAGTAATTCCGCCACAGACTGACACTCTGCAATCTTAATTGTCTGACGACAAATCATATCAACGATATGCTCAGGTGTACTGACCGCTCCGTTAGTTTTGATATATTCTTCCTTAGTTTCGGCAACAACGTTATTACCTCTTACCACCAAGTTAATCCCCAAAAATTCCTCATAAATTTTTGCAATTACTTTGACAGGAATTACATCAAAACAATATGGATAGG
This sequence comes from Clostridiales bacterium, assembly GCA_003150405.1. Lineage (GTDB taxonomy): Bacteria > Bacillota > Clostridia > Oscillospirales > Ruminococcaceae > Metaruminococcus_A. Next base: position 1,775 of record QAMM01000010.1, on the reverse strand, counting down.
GGTAATATAAATGTTGAATGAACTCTGTTAGAACATCATCATCAATATTCAGTCCATGAAATTTTGTATCTCTAGTGAACATTGGACCATCATAGTGGTCATAGAATTCAAAGTAGCAACTGTTTTTGAACGATTCCCAAAATCCTTCTTGGGAATTACAAAAGCTTTTGAGTTTCTCTTGCTCTTCGATACCTTTAGACTCACAAACTCGTATGAACACAATTCTATCCAAAATCACCTGTGTATAATAATTTAACGCATCTGCATCATTTCTAAGTTCAGCGTTATTATTCAGCAAATTGGTTGCAATTTTAAGCCTAAAGTCAGAAAGCACTGCCGAAAAGTGATCATCAACACGATTGTCCCCCTCAATTGCTGTTGTTTCATAGAGTTGATATAAATGATTGTTGCAAATCAGACCATGTGACAAATGATCATATAGAATATCAAAGTTTTCAAGATAGTCATCAATAGAAATATATTTTGCGCCATAATTGGCAGGCATATCAGGAGTCGGGGACATCCGAGTGTCAAAGATCACAAATGACTCAAAATTGGACACAAAAGCGCACGGAACCTGTGCAGACCAACCATAAGACCTAATCTGATATGCTGCCTGTGGGTCGTTGATAATATCAACGGTCGGAGCCTTTGCATCAAGAAATGTCTTAATATTTGTACCATTTACTAAAATATAGTCAGGCTTGCGATGTGGTGATCTGATCTCTCGCAAACGTTCTCCAGCTACACCTCGTAAGCATCGTTCCTGCAATACCTCATGAGTATTCTGAACATCCCAACCAAACAAACAGAGAAATTCATTTAGCCATGTACGAATTGTTTCTTCCGAAACATTTTCTTTAGCTTCTAAACGTGTAGTTTGATTATAACGCTCCACTAATGCTTGGAGTCGAATTTTAATTTCTTCTCTATTCATAAGTCGCCCTCAGTTATGGATTTAATTTCTAGAATGTCGTCTATTTTACATCCAAATAGGAAACATATTTTACCAAGGCTCTCCAGAGACACCGGTTCTTCACGCCCCATTCTAGCCAACACGTTGGAGCTAATATTAGCTTTGCTAATCAAATCAGTTTTTTTCATTTTTTTATCTATGAGTAACTTCCATAGCTTGTCGTAGCTAATCTTCATACAGCTCCTCCTTAGCAGGATATCGTAGTTATCATAATACCACAAATTCGCATAGATAGCAATTTATTTTCATTATTTCAAAACAAAATATCACGATTTAGTTATAAATTTCTGCTTTCCGTCTCCTATACTTGATTGAGTGCTTTCAAATACAAGAAATCACATACACACCACTTGCATTCATATGATGAATACAGATATACTTTCTATCTTGCCTTGAAGATAATTGATAATAGATTCCATCCACCATCTTAATCCAGTAACTTGTGTTCCCCCGCGACTTCCAGATATTTTTTCAGATCGCCATCAAAAATAAGCTCAGCATAGGCCAGCGGATCATTATAGATCCAGTCCAGCTCCGACCGCTGGTACATACTGTTTGCCACCTAATTTTCCACGGCGGTGCAGTCGATGGAAATCAGTGTCCCATCATCCAGGCGCAGCTCCACGCAGGCGGTGTCCAGGTTGAACTCACAGGACAAAATCTTTCTCATAGTCGTTACCTCCTGATGCTTAAATTTCGGTTGATTTTCCGCAGCGGCACAATGTCTGTTTCGTTAATTTTAGAATCTGGCAAGCAATGCGAGTGTTAATACACACTCACATTTCCTGCCGTCTGCTTG
>QAMM01000007.1 GCA_003150405.1 Clostridiales bacterium | reverse complement strand
CGGAACCGAAACTGGCGGGTCGCGCATTTATGCTTTCGACGCAGTCACTTTAAAAATGCTTTTCAAGACGGCTTTGATTCCAAGCGCACAGATCGAAAGCGCAATCATGTATCACGACGGTTATATTTATGCCGGAAGTTATAACGCAAACGGCGAATTCGCCTGCTTTGATACAGAGGATACGGACCCGCAGAATACCGATGAAGAAAAAACTGCGAAATGGAGCTATAATGTTGGCGCCGATGCAGGACAGGGCATTCTTTGGGATGGATCGGAGTTTGTTGGCGATGCCGTGATTTTTGGTACAGCAGCCGGAAAGCTCATTTCACTGAATCGTTTTACTGGCGCGGAAATTGATGTTCTCAGCAAGCCGAAAGGGGAAGACGCCGGATTTACTACAACCCCCTATTATTATGAGAAAAACAATATGCTGTATGTTTCTATGGCAGAGAGCAATTCTGGAGTCATAGCAGTGCCTATGAATTCAGATGGTTCTTTTGACGATGACAACATTTTAATGTATAAAAATTCTGGTGGTATTAAATCCTCGGTCGTCATTTATAATGACCGTGTCTATGTTTGCGGCGGTGGCGGACACGGCGGCGGTAACGCACCGTTTACGGTGCTTGACGCTAATACCTTAGAGGAAATTTACACCATTCCCGACCTTATTAGCAAAGGGTCTGCTGTATTGACCACTGCTTATGCGACAAAGGAAAACAATCAGCAGGTTTATCTTTATATCACGCCTTATAAGCCAGCCGGTACTTATCCTGACCGTACGTCTCAACTGTATATCATTAAGGATTCCATTGGTCAGACAGAACCAGATTATGAGATAGTGGACATGGGAGACAAGACTGTAGGGCAGTATTCTTCCCAGACCTATACGATTAATAAGGATGGCCTGCTTTCGATTTATAACGATGCCAATTATGTCTATTGCTTTGGCAATGTCGATGAAACTGCCCAGATTATAAATGGCACAGATGTTTATAACCAAATTGCCCGCCAGCCGGATACAAATGAATTCAAATACTACAATGAATTTGAGCTCCGCCGCATTCAGGAGCGGTATAACAACCTTTCGGCGGAAGAACAGGCCAAGGTTACAAATATTGACAAGCTCACTGAAATGCTTGCAGTTGCCAATATGCTCCCGGAAGAGCGGTTGGATGAACTCAACGATGCAATCGCTTCACTGCCGGAGACCAGTGAAATCACTCTGGACCAGGCGGAGACCATTGAGAGCCTGTACAACACCTATTTGTCTATGACCGATGAAGCCAAACAAAATGTTGTCGGCGCGGACAAGCTTGCTGCGGCTTATACCAGCGTGCAGGAGCTGCGCAATGCGGCAGCAACAGAGGCGCTTGTAAACGAAATTAACGCCCTGCCTTTGGAACAGGAGCTCACCCTTTCAGATGAAACGCAGATTGACAACCTGCTGCAGCGCCTTGAGGCCCTTCCGGCAGAGTACGCTGCGCTGGTTGCAAATGCAGACAAGCTGAACGCTGCCAAAGCGCGGATGACCGACATCCACACCCGTATTGCCGGCCTGGAAGGCTTTATTGACCAGAACCTTGCCGCGGCGGAGATTACGCTGGACAGCAAAGCCATGCTGGATGAAGCGCTTGCGTGGGCGGAGGGAATTCCGGCGGCGGACTTGGAGTCTGTCAGCAGATACGGCCAGTACCTGCTGCCTGCTGTAACTGACTACGTCAACCTGTTGATTGATGCCCTTTACCAGGATGGCAAACCGGTTGAACTGACCGGCGAAAATATTGCGGAAGTTAAAGAAACCCTTGCAGAAATTCAAAAATACTATGGACTGCTTCCGGAAAGCGAGCAGCGCTATGTAGAGCATTACGATACGGTAACCGCTCTGGAGGAAGAGGCGGAACAGTATGTTCCGAATTCGGAGAAGCCGGAACAGAAACCGGAGACCACCGAGCCGGTTGCTGGTGATACTCTGCCGGCCACTGGCGACACCCTTCCGGTTTGGAGTCTTGCCGCCGTTATGCTGCTGGCCTTTGCCGGGTTTGCTGCAATCGCGATAAAACGCACATCGAAATAAAAAACCGTTACACCGTCTATGTTTATGCCCTCCCGCATTGGGAGGGCATAAACGCGTTGAAGAAACAGGAGCCTGGTATGGGGAAAAAGCACTGGATACGCAAAATTGTTTTAGCACTGATTGGCGCTGCCATTGTCACCGGTATTATACTTTCCATCAACATTGAACCGGCGGATTACCGCGATACCCTTCAGGGGGAGATTACCAATGCGGAGGAGCTGCTCCAGGAGGCTGAGACAGGCAATGCCCCCGGGCTGTACGCCCCGCAGACGGTTCTGCTTTTCCGCCATGCCGTAGAAGAGGCATCCTCGGTTGAGGATGACGAGAATGCTGAATACGAGCAGCTCAAAGAGGCCAGTCAGAAATTAAAAGAGCGCGCTGAGTGGTTTCAAAACGCGCGCAATACCGACTGTCTGACGGCGGAAGAGCAAAAAGAAATTGTGCCGGAGCAGGGATTTGAAAAGACCGTTGAGGGAGAGAGCTTTTCCGTTACCTGGAAGCTGCTTGGCGTAATTGACAACCCTGCGGATGTCAACCTCAAGGTGAATTTGGAATCCGCTTACGAGCAGGAGGTGCAGGCTCTGCTGCAAGCCTGTGATGCCGTTCGCCCGGAGAAGGTTACCCTGCTCACCCTTTACCATGACGGCGCCCTGCCCGCCGAGTTCAGCCTTACGGCGGAGCCGCTTTCTCTTTCGGCAGACGGTGTGCAGATTTACCGCTACAACCCGGAAAGCGGCGGACTTGACTATTTAATCCGCGGCGAGGTACAGGGGGAGACCCTGACGTTTTCAGTAGCCGAAGGAGGCACCTACCTCATCTACAACAAGAGTGCTGAAGAAACACTGCTCACTACCCTGTTGGAGAGCGGCGCGCCGGAAGCAGAGCCAGAGGAACCAGCAGCTTCGGAAACATCGGATACCTCCTCCTCTGAAAGCAGTACCCCGGAGCCTTCCCAGCCGAATACGCCGGCGGCTGACTTACCCGATTCACCGTCCTCGACTCCGTCTGTTTCACCTCCGTCCGCTTCCGGCGCAGACGGTTCAGAATCCCAGTCTGCCCCGGATGCCAAAAAGTATTGCACCATTGAAATCCGTTGCGACACCGTTGCGAACGACCTGAGCAAGCTCAAAAACCCGGAGATACGGCCCTATATCCCGTCAGACGGCGTTATTTTAGCAAAGCAGCAGGTGGAAGTTTATGACGGCGAGACGGTGTTTGACATTCTGAAGCGGGTCACACGCAACAAACGAATCCAACTGGAATTCCGTAATGACAAGGGTTACACCGGCGGCGTATACATTGAGGGAATCAACCACCTGTATGAGTTCCACGGGGGCGACCTTTCCGGCTGGATGTACAGTGTCAATGGATGGTTCCCAAACTACGGTGCGGCGGCCTACACGGTACAGGATGGGGATGAAATTCTCTGGTGCTACACCTGTGATCTCGGCAAAGATGTAGGGGGATATTTTGAATGAGGCGTATTTTTGCAGACGGCCTTGGGGAGAACGGCTCCTTTGCTTCATTTCATCCGTTGGTCACCTTTTTTTACTTTGGGTGCGTAATTGGCGTTAGCATGTTTTCCATGCACCCGCTTTTTCTTGCGGAAACGCTGCTTGCGGCGGTGTTTTATTCCCTGCTGCTCAACGGCGTGAAACAGTTCCGGTTTATCCTGTTTATCTGCCTTCCCATTCTGCTTATCACTGCCGTTATCAATCCTCTGTTTAATCACCGCGGCGTAACGGTGCTGTTTTACCTCAATGGGAACCAAATGACGCTGGAAGCAATTTTGTATGGGCTGGCCGCCGCCGCGATGCTGGTGAGCGTTGTGGTATGGTTCAGCTGCTTCAGCCGGGTTGTCACCTCAGATAAATTCATTTACCTGTTTGGGCGCATCCTTCCGGTGCTGTCGTTAAATAAGGGGATATTCCCTGCCCTGAGAGTAAATAAACTGCGTAAACAGAAGATTTTTACCAAAAGAAAAACCTTGCCGATAAAATCGGCAAGGTTTTTCTGGTGACCCGTACGAGAATCGAACTCGTGTTACAGCCGTGAAAGGGGACTATTTTGATTTTAAATATGTTTGGTTTAAATAGTCGTTTAATTTAGGAACCCCCTCTTGAATGTCTGAAAGGTCAAGTTGTGTATAAATATCATAACTTGTTGCAACAGAGGAATGTCCCATATACAACTTATGAAGCAACGGGTCAATGTCTGCCCTTTTACAGAGCAAAGAAAATGTATGGCGACAGTTGTAGCGTGTACCGAACATTTGGCAGTCGTTTTGATACTGCCTCCACCGGTGTACGACCTGTCTGCGAGTTAGCAGTTCTCCATTCTCATCTCCGAAAATATATCCCTTGTGCCCTTTATATGTAAGAAGCACCTCGTAGAGTAAATCCACCATCGGTACATATTTCTCGTTGATATCTGTTTTCAGTTTATACTCAATTTGCGGCTCATTCCCTCTTAAGTAAACAACGGTTTTATTTATTCGGATAAGTCTTTCCTCAAACAGAAGGTCGTCTGTTGTAAGTGCCAAAGGCTCGCTTGGTCGGCACCCTGTAAGAACTAGAAACAACGCATAAGGGCCAAAAGGCTTTAGAAATCGGTTGTTCAAAACCGTGTTGAATTGATTTGGCGTTAAAGGGGGCCGCTTTCTTTTAGATGCCTGCTTTGGGATTTTTACAGACTTAGCTACATTTACCTCTACGGCACCTATTTCGAAAGCATAATCCAAAATGAGTGAAACCGTATCTTTTAATTTTCTCAAGGTATCTTTTGCGTAATTTTTTGAGTAATATAGCTCGTTAATCACTTTGCGAATATCAGAAACGGTGATTTTCTTCAATTCCTTATCCCCTAAATTAAGAACCCAAATTTCAACGCGATGCCGGTGACTTTCCCAAGTATTTTGTTTTACAACACTTTTATAATATATAATAATCCAGCCATTTGAACGCAATGGTTTTGAATTGTAGCAGCATTCATATACCCCCATTTCTCTATATCGGTTGCGCTTTGATAATTATATCACTTATGCTAATAGCTTACAAAATTCTTCAGAAGATATAAAAATCCCCAAACATGCGCTTTAAAGGCAAGAGACAAAAAATAAAAAGTGGCTGAAAAGTCATTTTTATATACTATTTTTTAAAGGAGCTGAACGCAATGATAACAAAGAAATTCATTCTTGTGGTAAAGCCATGCCCGCATTGCCTGAAAGAATAGCGATTGCAAAGATGGTTACTTCACGCAGATTCTGCGTGAAGTCAATTTCCAACACTTTTTTAAACTTCGTGCAGAATCTGCACGAAGTCGGAAGGAAGAAAAATGATACGCCTACGGATTACAGGAATCCCCCACGAGGTTGATGCTTTTATCGAAGCTGTCAGCCTCTATTTTTTTGTCGCAAATATCTCAAAGAGCTATCAAAACAGCGGTAGCCCCTTTGTCCGGGTTTATGCGACGATTGATTTGGAAAGGAAAAAAGAAGATGAGTAAAGTCATTGCAATCGCAAATCAAAAAGGCGGAGTTGGCAAAACCGTTACCGCCGTCAATTTAGGCTGCGCACTGGCGCAGGCCGGGAAAAAGGTTTTGCTTGTGGATAACGACCCGCAGGGCAACACGGGTAGTTATTTGAATCTGACAGACCGCGATAATGTCACCCTAGCCAATCTATTCTATGCATCCCTCGCCGTGTCAAAGATGCGGGAAAGCGGCGACGTTCAGGCGCTTACGGAAATCAATCGTACCTTTTTGGAGTATGTCCGGCAAGCGGTACAACACAGTGCTCTGGGGGTTGACCTTATCCAGTCCGATTGCGAACTGCCCGGCGCTGAAATCGAGCTGATTAAGACCGAAAGCACTTTGAACCAGTTTAACCGCAATACAGCACTTCAAATGATTCTTAGCCCGCTGCGGAAAGATTATGATTTTATCATTTTGGACAGCCCGCCATATTTGGGAACCCTTTTGCTCAACAACCTTACCGCTGCGGATGGGGTAGTTATCCCCGTTACCTGTGAAAACTTTGCTTTGGACGGAATTACACAGCTTTTCCAATCCATTCAGGGCGTTCAGAGAACAACAAACCCTCGTCTTGCCATATACGGTTTCCTGCTCACAATGGTACAGACCAATACCAAAGGATATACCGAAGCAAAAGAGGCATTGTGCGAAGCGTTCCCGGATTGGGTGTTTCAGGTGGAAATCCACCGTTCGGTGTCAGCTTCAAAATCCACCAAAGAGCAGAAGCCATTGATTTTTACCAAAAGCAGCAAATTAGGCAGAGAATACATTGATTTTGCAGGTGAACTGCAATTCGCTATGGAAGGGAGACAGTAAGCATGGCAGTTGATTTTTCAAAAAAATTTGAGGGCTTTAACATTGGCGCAATGAACGCTCACGACAACCTGTTCGGCAAAGCGGCTCCGACAGCACCGGAATCGCTGGAAATGGAGATTGATAAAATCCTCGCTTTTCCCAAAGAGCTGCTGCCGGAAGCGTGTCAGGAAATGTTTGACGACTATTCGGATGAAGATATGGAGGAACTCACAGACAGCATTCAAAAGCATGGGGTGCTTCAGCCAATCCTATTGCGGTTAAGCAGCCGGACACCCGGCTTTTATGAAATACTTGCCGGGCATCATCGTTTGGAGGGTGCCAGACGCGCGAGACTGAATACAATCCCCTACCGGTTGATAGACGCAGATGACGACACCGCCTGTTCGATTTTCGTTGAAACAAACCTGAACCAACGTAAGCACCTTTCTTGGAAAACGATGGCTTATGCTTACCAAATGGATTTGGACTCCCTTTCCCATCAGGGCAAACGAACCGATTTACAGGACGACAGCGAATACAACGAGGGCATGAAGCGGCTGGAAACAGCGGCAGGAAAGAGCAAACGCACCATTTTGCAGATTGCCCGATTGACAAAGCTGTACCCGCCTTTCTTTGAATGGCTGGAACAGAAAAGAATCCCTTTTACGGCTGCCTACCATCTTACCTTCTTACCACAAACAGAACAATCCGACGTTTATGCGTATTTACAGGAAAACCCGGATATTGTGCTGACTGTTCAACATGCGGAAGAACTGCATAAAACCTATGAAGCACAGAAATGGAACCGCTTTACGGTGAGAGACGTATGTAATCCACCAGTTGAAAAACCACTTCGGACAGGCCGCCCGCCAATGTCGCTAAAGCCCGTTTCGGTCAAAATTCCCCCGGAGGTATACCATAAATATTTTCCTGATTTAGAACCCAAAGAAGCTGGGGAAAAACTCATAGAAATTCTGGAACAGTATTTTAGCGCATAGCGTAGTGTAACAACTTCACGCAGATTCTGCGCGAGGTTGTTTTAAAAAATCAAAGTATGGTATAATAAATCATAAGTAAACTTGAAAGTATTTGCCTTTGTACGATTTAAAAGTTGGCATGTAAAAAGGAGCAACAAATGAATCTTATCAAATATCCAAATGAACAGGCTGTCAATAAGGCCATTGCTGAAAAAGAGCCGCTTCTTGTATTGGTTTCCTTTGACGGCGAAACCATCATCGCAAGCCAAATTGATGAAGCGGTCGAACACCATATTCTATTGGCAAAAGCCGGGTACAAAAGTACCGATATTGACCGGTATTTCCGGGTCGTAGTCGATGATGAAGCCGCGGACTGGACATTTGTCTGCCCCCCTGATTACAAAGGCATTCCCGACAAGGTAAGACGGATTGCGGAATTTTACAAAGATGGCTTCCGTGAAATCTCAGCGGCGCTTCAGGCACTTGGTCTGTACGTTGGCATCAATATTCCCAAACGCTACAGACGCCACTTTGATATAATGGCAGAATAAAAATTGGGTTTAGACAACTTCGCGCAGAATCTGCGCGAAGTTGTTTTCATCTGTAAAAGTATGGTATAATAACCTCACGGACTGGGCGGAAATCAAAGATTTCCGAGTCCTGAGAGAACATTGTTCCATGCAAAACCGCGACAACGCACGGTTTTGTTGTGAGCGCTTCGCGCAGTCATGGTATAATAACAACTACTACTTTTATACGCAAAGGAGGTTATATTTTGAGTTTGTATGAAAAAATCGACCAGTATAAAGCGATATTGGACGAAAAACGCCCTTTTGAACCTCCTGTCCTGAAGCAGTTGCAGGATTACTATCGGATTGGTTTAACCTATTCCAGTAATGCGTTAGAAGGAAATACGCTCACCATCAGCGAAACAAAGGTGCTGTTGGAGGATGGGTTGACCGCAAACGGCAAGCCCTTAAAAGACACCTTTGAAGCACTCGGACACGCCAAAGCCTATGACTTCATGTTTTCCCTGCTACGGAGGCATGAAATCACAGAACAGGACGTATTGACGCTGCACCGATTATTTTACACCGGCATTGACGATGCACAGGCCGGTCGATACCGCACCGAACCTGTCTTTATTACCGGTTCCAGTTTTCCCGTTTGCGAAGCGGAACAAATTCGCACAGAAATGGCAGGTTTGTTTCGCTGGATAGACAGCAAGCGCGGGTGTTATCATCCGGTCGAGTTTGCGGCTGAACTGCACAAACGGTTGGTGTTTATCCATCCGTTTATTGATGGAAACGGCAGGGTTGCTCGGCTGCTGATGAATACCGCTTTAATTCAGGACGGCTATATGATTGTCACCATCCCCCCTGTACTTCGCATGGAGTATATCGGGTTGTTGGAAAAAGCCCATACTGACGCTACGGATTTCATCAATTTTATTGCGGAACAGGAATTGGAAAGCGAAAAAGATATGATGCGGTTGTTGCATCTTCTGCGTTCATAATATTACGGCAAAGGGAAGTGCTTTTACTTCCCTTTTTTTGTTGTTTGTGACTTCGTGCAGATTCTGCGTGATGTTGCATTGTCAAACTTTCAAAGGTTGTATATAATATCAGGTAATAAGGAGAGACCAGAAATGAATGAAAAACTGACAGCTTTGTTTCAAAAAGCAAAGAATATGATTTTAAGCCACAAAGCGGTTTCCGCAGGAATAAGTTGCGGCGTGGCGTTTGTTATCGTGGTTGGCGCTGTTGCGGGCGTTCTGTTAAACCAACCGTCTACCAGCCTTGTGGACACGTCCACAAGCCCTTCTTCCAGTGATGGGGAATCGGAATTGACCGAAAGCGAATTGGATTCCGCTTTGTCCATAGAGGAAGGCGCGGAAGTGTCTACCGTCACCAATCAGGACGGCACAACCACCCAAGTTATTACCCACACCGACGGCACTGTAACCGAAGTAACGACCAACAGCGACGGAAGTCAGAGCGTGAGCGTAACCGACAGCAAAGGCAATACCAGTACGGTTACAAGGCCGTCCGGTAGCAGCGGAAGCAGCTCCACGGCAAAGCCGGATACCAGCTCACCGACAAGTGGTTCTTCTAGTTCGTCCAGTTCTAGCAGCTCATCAGCACCGGAAAGCAAACCATCACAGCCGGACAGCAGTTCAAGTTCCAGCACCCCCAGTCAGCCGGAAAGCAGCACGAGCACCCCGGAGAGCAAGCCAGACCTGGAACCCGAACCAGGGTACCCGCCGTTTGATGCGAATACCGTTATCAATCGAGCTGTTTCACAGATTAAGGAATTTATGACTTTAGACCCGGAAGCTCCCGGAAATTATGGTTATTTCACCTTTACCTTTGGTTTGGATGAAACAATGGATGAGATTGTTCAGGGGTTGGTTGAACTGTATCAGGGAGAGCAACGTCGGAATCCAAGTCTTAAATATTTCTACATCGAGTACGCCGGAGTAATGCACGACGGCGAAAGCTATAACGGTGTAACTTATGTTGGAAGCCAGCCGGGGCATTGGTTCTTTTTGTACCGTGGTTAGAATATGTGTAACTTGTATATGTTTTTTATGTTGCTCCACTAAAGAAATTTTGATATAATATAGTTAGAATAAATCTATAAAGAGGGATGCTTTATGTTGATTAAATCTTCATCTGCCCTGCGTAACGAATATGATTCGCTTGTAAAACTTTCTATAGAACAGCAGGAACCCATTTATATTACTCGCAATGGAGAGGGGGAAATGGTTTTTCTTCCGATTGAGGTATATGAAAAACGGGAAGCCGAGCTGAAACTTATGGAAAAATTACTGACCGCTGAGAAAAACCGGCTGGCTGGTGCGGCAACATTCAGCACAAATGAACTTCGCGGTGAATTAGAGGACATCTACAATGCTTAAGGAAGTACGTCTTGTTTATGAAGCACGGATGGAACTGCGGGACATCGCGGCTTTTCATAAAGAAAAGGTTGGAGTTCATTCCGCACGCAAAATCACCGATAAAATTCTTAACAGTTTGGAGCGTCTGGCAGATTTCCCGGAAATGGGTTTTGTGCCGCCGATAAAGATGGCGGCTGAAGCTGGGTATCGTGTTCTTGCGGTTAAAGACTATCTTTGCTTTTACCGGGTAGAGGAAAAAGCGATATTCGTGTATCATATTGTTCACGGGAGCACCGATTATATCCGGCGCATTTTCCATTAAAATGTGTGCAACTTGATATCCTATATATATTTTAAATACAGCCATTTTTAAAGCGTGTACCGAAAGGTACATGCTTTTTTTATTTCTATCATTATGAAAGGGGTTTTTAAATGAAACAGTTTTTAAAACGTATGACATCGGCTGTTTTTTGTCTGGCGTTCCTGTTTTCCGGCATACTGCCGAATCTCCCGGATGCCCTCGCCGCGCCGGGCAATAGCTACACGCTACGGGACTATGACTATGCCCAATATTCGTACAGTTTTGACGGGAGCTATCCCGCCCCGTTTGCCAACACCAGCCAGATATGGCATGAGTTCCGTATGCAGAACAACCAGACCGGGGGCTTTTCCTCCGGCTACTGCCTGTCTTACGGAGTGCATACCACCAACGGCACTGTATATAACGCCATGAGCAGTAACGATTATGCTGCATTGTCGGCAGGCCAGAAGCAAATGATAAACTACGCCCTGATGTTCGGTTATGACGTGGGAATTTTACCCGGTGCAGAATACCGGGATATGTCCAAGTATATGGGCACCCAAATTCTCGTCTGGACGATTGCTTCCGGTGTGTATGGCACCGGGGATGAGGGGCGCGTGGTGAATACCCTTGTCGCTGGGGATGGCGACGCTTTAAATTACTACAACAATTTAAAGAGCTCCATTGAATCGTTTGATAAGATACCGAGTTTCGCAAATTACGGTGATACAACAGTAAATCCAGCCCCCACCTACACGATGCAATGGAACAGTTCGCGGAGCCGTTATGAGGTCACTTTGACCGATACCAACGGCGTACTGAATGATTTTAATTTTTCCATGTCCGGCGTGACCTTTGAGAAAAACGGGAATACCCTGACTGCCTATACAACACAGGTGATTTCAACTGCCGCGACTTCTTCCTCCACCAAAGCCATCCCGGTGAGCATCAACAACTGTGCCGTGGATTTCCTTGTCAACAGCGGCGGCGCACAGCCGGTTTGTACCTACAACTACGCAGGCGCAAGCGACCCGGTGAACGCCTATTTCCGTTTAAAAACTGCCGCCGTCGGTAATTTGACGGTGCAGAAAGCGTCGGATGATAACGTCAAGCAGGGCTTCCAGTTCAAGGTGACGAGCGATGCGGGACTGAACCAGACCATTACCACCGGGACGGACGGCAAGGCCACTTTATCCAACCTACCGATTTACCAGTCGGACGGCACAACCAAAATCAATTACACCGTTTCCGAAATCAATGTGCCGGGACGGTACACTGTACCGGGAAGCCAGAAGGTGCAGCTCACCAACGGGACAACCACGGTTAATTTTACGAATGCCCTGAAACGCGGTAGCCTTGCGGTGTTAAAGACCTCAGATGATAACCTGAACAACGGGCGTACCTTCAGCGTTACCGGAAGCAATGGCTATTCCGGCACCATGACGACCAATTCATCCGGCAAAGCCACCCTTTCCAATCTGCCTGTTTATGACAGCCAAAACCAGCTTATCCAATACACTGTGACCGAGACCGGCACACCCGACCGGTATATCATCCCCAAGCCGGTTACGGTCACGCTGGAGACCGATAAAACCATCACCGCAAATTTCAATAACAGCTTAAAGCGCGGCAATCTTGCTGTTTTAAAAACCTCAGATGATAACCTCAACGAAGGCCGCACATTCAGCGTCACCGGAAGCAACGGCTATTCCGGCACCATGACGACCAATTCATCCGGCAAAGCCACCCTTTCCAATCTGCCTGTTTATGACAGCAATAACCAGCTTATCCAGTACACCGTGACCGAAACCGGAACACCCGACCGGTATATCATCCCCAAGCCGGTCACGGTCACGCTGGAAACCGACAAAACCATTACCACAAACTTTTACAACCAGCGCAAAACAGCAACTGCGGAACTTGTCAAGCTGGACGGCGAGAGCAATCACCCCATTCTGAACCACGACGGCGTTTTTACCGTTTATGAATGGAGCGACCTGCAGGGCGATTACATCGAACACAGCACCATGCACTGGGACGATGCAAAACAGAAATATGTCACCGGAACACTCACCTATACACTGGACAACGGCGGGAAATTCAAGGTGCTGGAAACCAAAAGCCCGACCGGATATTACAACGACAAAAAGTTAAATGCCGAGTTTGCCATTATGCAGGACGGCGAGGTGTTCCAGATAAACGGCGGAACCGTTACAAACGTCCGCCAGAAAGCAAGTATTACCGTAACCAAGCAGGGCGAAACCTTAACCCGGTACGATTTCCGGCAAACCGAATTTGGCCTTTTGTATGAGCCTGTATTTGAGGTGCAGGCAAAGGAAAATGCCACCTATGAGCTGACCGCCCTTGAAGATATTGTACTGCCGGATGGTACAGTCAAATACAAGGCCGGAGAGCTGGCGCAGACCGTAACCACTGAAATACAGCCGGACGGCGGCATTTACGCCCGGTTTGATAATCTTGACCTGGGAAAATACAGGGTGCGTGAAGTGACCGCCCCGGATGGGTATTTTATCGGCTCCAATGAGTATGAAATCGAGCTGACCTACAAAGGGCAGGAAGCCGATGTATTTGATACCCCGGTGGACAGTTACAACGACCGCCAGAAATTCAAGATAACCTTTCAAAAGGACATTGAGGAAAACGAAGTCCACCCAAACCCGGACGCATACCAAGACATTTTCTTTGGCGTATTCAACCGGGAACCCATCACCGACGAGATGGGAAATGTCCTGCTTCCAAAGGACAGCCTTTTGGAAGTCCTCCCGGTTTCGGAAAGCGGACAGGTGCTTTCCAAAGGGGATTACGTCGCCGGTGAATATTACCTGAAGGAGCTGCAAACTGCGGAGGGCTGGAACCTGCTGGAAACCGAGTACGACTTTACACTGGAATACCCGGCACAGGAAATCCCGCTTGTCTGGGTAGATTTGAACGAGGAATACGGCGTAATCCAGAATACCGTAATACGCGGCGGGTTTGCGTTCGGCAAAATTTCCAGCCATGACAACCGCATTCTGCCGGGCGCAGAGTACGGCGTCTTTGCCGCCGATGAAAGCGATGTGCCGGAAAGCGGCAAACTGGAGAACGCCGAACTGCCCGACCGGGACAGCGCCCTGCAGATTGTGACGACCGATGAAAACGGGATGGCAGAAGTGTCCGGCTTGCCTTACGGATGGTACTATCTGCAGGAGCTTTCCCCGGCAGAGCATTACCACATCGACAACACCCGGTATTACTTCAAAATTTCCGAACAGGGCGCGGTCATTGAAGCGGTGGTAAGCGACGCGCCGATTATCGGTTCACTGGTTGCCCGGTATTTCCCGGACGGCATGTTTGACGGGTCAAGCGGCCTGTGGTATCCCACCGCGCCGCAGACCGGCGACGGGTTCCCGTTGTGGGAATGTTTGACGGGCGTCGGCGTTTTTGCCGTTTTACTTGTGATTGGTATAGACATCCGTTTCAGAGACAGAAAAAGGCAAAGTAAAAACAAAAGGTAGGAGAAATTTATGGCCGATAAATTGCAGTCCTATATGGAATTGGCAAAGCAGACTACCAGTAGAATTACACAAAATTTGAACCAATGGAAATCATTTTTAAATATTGTTGCCCGTTTCTATAAATACGAGTATTACGAGCAATTATTGATTTATGCACAACGTCCCGATGCGATAGCCTGTGCCGACTATGCTACTTGGAAAAACCGCATGAGACGCTGGGTAAAACGTGGAGCAAAAGGCATTGCATTGATTGATTACAAAGGAGACCACCCCCAGCTTCGTTATGTATTTGACATTTCCGACACGGATGGAAACGAAAATTCCCGTCCGGTGTGGCAATGGGGAATAACAAAAGAGAATCAAAATGCAATAATTGAAGTGATGGGTCAATACTCGGATAGGCCATTAAATTCGCTAACGGATGCGCTAATAAAATGTGCCGAACAACTTGCTATTGAATATTATACGGCACACAAGGACGATATACAGATTGCTCTTGAATTTAGCAATTTAAAGCGTTACAATAAAGATGAACAAGAAATGCGCTTTTGCCAGCTTGCTCAAAGTAGTATTGCCTATGTATTATTATATCGTTGCGGATATAATGCAGACAAGTATATTAATATTGAACAGTTTGAAACAATTAACGAGTTTAGTGATTTTTTGGCGGTTAGTGCGTTAGGCGTATGTACGAGATACAGTGCCGAACAGGTTTTACGGCAAATAGAACGGGCAGCTATAAATGTTATTCGTGAAAGGAGAAATAATCATGAAAGAACTGAATTACATCCGGCAGGGGGATTATCAATTTCCAGACCTGAAAATGACGGAACAGCCGAACCAAACATTGGGCAAATACGGGCGGATGCGCCGAGATTATCTGAAGCAGCATCACGCAATAGTGTACGAGACAATGAAAATTCAAGAGACGTTATTCCCTCACCTATTGGAAGTAGAAGCTACCGCGAATCGGAGAGTAGAACAAATAATCAGGGAAATGGCGAGGTCGGAGAACGTGAACGAGGAGTTGAAAGCCAAAGACCCAATGACATGGGTGGGTCTGATGAACAATCTCAAAAGCGCAGCAGAGGAAATCGTCCTGCAAGAACTGATTTACAATTAAGTGAAAAAAGAGAAACGGCAGACAATTTATCTGCCGTTTTTTCTGTTTCGTCTAAACATGTTGGACGTACTTTGCTGGAACCTACTCACAGGGCATCTGAATCAAGCGGTCAAATTTCATTATTCCAACTTTCTCCACATGAATTATCCTCATCCGTGCAACTTTCTTTATTTGGAAATGCCGATAACGTAAAAACAATCAGGGACTTAACTCCAGACATCAATAGCAACTTTGAATTAAGAAGGCAGGTCTTACAGCATTTAACCGAATATCAAAATGGTACTTTTTCTTTGCTTGGAGAGGATATAAGTCCTTTTCCTAGTAATTACTTGGATAAAAGTGCAGAGCCTTCCAGCAACAGTTATCATGTTGTTGAATCCGATGATGGAAATGCTGCTGATAACGTTATTTTAGAAGTATCAGACAGTTCTGACAAGAATGATTCGGAAAGAGTCGATAAATTTCCACAGCAGGAAAATGAAGTGGAAGAAAGTAACGAGACACTACCCTCCCCGGAAACAACACCCGTAAAGCCGCATAAAAATGTGGCTTTTTCTGTTTTTAAGCCTGAAATCCCAGCCGAACAAAGGCATAACTACCGCATAAGCGATATGCGGCTGGGGGATGGTACTGCAAGTGAACGCTACTCAGCTAATATCGCTGCGATTCGATGCTTGAAGCAGATTGAAGCCGAGGAACGGCTTGCCACACCCGAAGAACAGGAAATATTATCTCGATATGTCGGCTGGGGCGGGTTAAGCGATTGTTTTGATGAACGTCATAGCAAGTATCAGGAGTTAAAATCTCTTTTGGATGAGGATGAATATTCTGCGGCAAGGACAAGCGCACTTACAGCTTTTTACACTTCCCCAACAATTATTAAAGCAATGTATCAAGCGCTTGCACGGATGGGATTCCGTTCTGGAAATATTTTAGAGCCTTCCTGTGCAACTGGTAACTTTATTGGTGGGTTGCCAGACAGCATGATGGACAGCAAGATTTATGGCGTAGAAATTGACGATATTTCTGGTAGGATTGCACGACAGCTTTATCCAGAGAGCAGAATTGAAATTGCAGGCTTTGAAGATGTAGAACTTCCTGACAGTTTTTTTGACGTGGCAATCGGCAATGTTCCATTTGGAAATCTTAAAGTGTTTGACAGACGTTATAACAAATACAATTTTTTAATTCATGATTACTTTTTTGCCAAAGCCATTGATAAAGTGAGACCGGGCGGTGTCATTGCCTTTATAACCTCAAACGGTATGGGTGGGGGTACATTTGACAAACAGACGGATAAAGCAAGGAAATACCTTGCTCAACGGTGCGAACTTGTTGGAGCAATCCGTCTGCCTTCTAATGCTTTTACAGAAAATGCGGGAACTGATATAACAACAGATATTCTATTTCTGCAAAAATTAGATAAACAGAGGGGGATGGATGCGGATGTGCCTGAATGGGTAAATACTTCTGTTTACCATGAGAGCGATTATGTGGATAAAGACGGTGCAGCGCATCACCAAATTATTACTCTTAACGATTACTACCTGAAACATCCCGAAATGGTACTTGGCAAACATGAAGTTATTTCCGGGCCATTTGGCCCGCAACTTGTGTGTTCTCCAGTTGACAGGCCACTTTCCGAACTTCTTCAGAAGGCAATCCAAAACATAAGCGCTGAAATTAAGCCCTATGAAGTGAGTTTGCCGGACAATGAGGATGAGGCAATTTCCGCTGACCCCAATGTGCGTAATTATAGCTATACTGTTGTTGATGGGAATTTATATTTTCGTGAAAATTCTCTGATGTATCCGGTTCATGTTTCTAAAACAGCCGAAAACCGAATACGCGGTATGATTCGGTTAAGAGACTGTACGCGCCGATTAATCGAATATCAAACAGAAAATTATCCAGATGAAACCATTCAGGCAGAGCAGTCCGAATTAAACCGTCTGTATGATGATTATGTAAAGCATTATGGGTATATTTCAAATCAGGGAAACCGGCTTGCATTTCGAGATGATTCCAGTTATTTTTTGCTTTGCTCCTTAGAAATATTTGATGATGAAGGCAATTTTAAGCACAAATCAGATATGTTTACAAAACGGACAATTCGGACACACATACCTGTTACCAGCGTTGAAACCGCCAGTGAAGCATTAGCGGTTTCAATTTCTGAAAAGGCAAAAATTGATTTGGAATACATGTCCGAACTCTCTAAGAAAACGCCTGACGAATTGGAGGCCGAACTGAAAGGAGTGATATTCCGGGATGTTTACTGTGCCGAAGAGGTCGATAATATTCCAAAAGCGTTTGTTGACCTTGCGCGGTTTCCGCTTGTAACTGCTGATGAATACCTGTCTGGTAATGTTCGGCGGAAATTGCGAATGGCTAGGGCGTTGAAAGAAGCTCGACCTGACCTTGAAATTGAGGAAAATATTAAGGCGCTGGAAGCCGTCCAACCGGAGGATTTAACTGCGAGTGAAATCAGCGTACATATTGGGGCTACTTGGATACCGCCTGAAATATATCGGCAATTTATGTTTGAATTGTTGGATACGTCAAAATCGACACAGGATAAAATACAGGTTTTATATTCCAAATCAAGTGGAGAATGGAACATTACCAATAAAAGTGCAGACAGTCAAAACCTAAAAATACGCACAACTTATGGTACGATGCGAATGAATGCCTACCATATCTTGGAGAGCACATTAAATTTGAGAACCGTTCGAATATTTGATATAGAAGTAGAAAATGGAAAGGAACGGCGCGTATATAACAGGAAACAGTCTGCTGCGGCGCAAGACCGGCAGGAGTTAATAAAATCCAAATTTGTGGATTGGATTTGGAAAGACATTGACCGGCGCGAACGGCTTTGCAAATTATACAATGAACAATTTAATGCGATTCGTCCCCGCGAATATGATGGGAGTCACATCAAATTTGTTGGTATGAACCCTGAAATCACTCTACGGAAGCATCAGTTAAATGCGATTGCACATATTCTATATGGCAATAACACCTTACTTGCCCATGCGGTCGGTGCCGGAAAAACTTATGAAATGGTCGCGGCGGCTATGGAGTCGAAACGCTTGGGATTATGCACAAAATCACTTATTGTCGTACCAAATCATATTACTGGACAATGGGCGTCAGAATGGCTCCAGCTTTACCCTTCTGCCAACATTTTAGTGGCTGATGAGAAAGACTTTCAAACAGATAATCGTAAAAAGTTCTGTGCGCGCATTGCAACCGGAGATTATGACGCAGTAATCATTGGTCATAGTCAGTTTGAAAAAATACCGATTTCTGTTGAGAGGCAAAAAGCATTGCTCAACCAACAAATTGACGAAATTATGAATGGAATAAGCAATGCGGAGGCCGCTGATGCAGAACGCTTTACAGTCAAACAACTGGAGCGAAGAAAAAAGAACTTGGAAGTAAAATTAAAAAAGCTCAACGACCAATCCCGTAAAGATAACGTGGTAGCGTTTGAGGAGTTGGGGATTGACCGCATTTTTGTTGACGAAAGCCATTACTACAAAAATTTATTTTTGGTCACTAAAATGCACAATGCAGGCGGTATTTCTCAAACGGATGCTCAAAAATCCAGTGATTTATTCGCTAAATGCCGCTATTTAAGTGAAATGACAGGTGGTAAAGGTATTGTGTTTGCAACCGGTACTCCTATTTCCAATAGTATGACGGAACTTTATACCATTCAGCGCTATTTGCAGTATAACACACTGGAGGAAGCCGGCCTACTTCACTTTGATGAATGGGCGTCTATTTTTGGGGAAACGGTTACCAAAGGAGAATTAGCCCCGGAAGGAACTGGTTTCAGGCTGAAAACCCGGTTTGCGCGTTTTCATAATCTTCCTGAGCTTATGTCAATATTCAAAGAGTGTGCAGATATTCAAACAGCCGATATGTTGAATCTTCCAGTACCAAAAGCTAACTTCCATACGGAGGTTGTCAAACCGTCTGAACTCCAAAAACAGACAGTTAAATCGCTTGCAGAACGGGCTGAAGCTATTCGCAATGGGAGGGTTGAACCGTGGAAAGACAATATGTTGAAAATCACCAACGATGGGAGAAAGCTGGCGCTCGATA
The DNA here is from genome assembly GCA_003150405.1 of Clostridiales bacterium. Lineage (GTDB taxonomy): Bacteria > Bacillota > Clostridia > Oscillospirales > Ruminococcaceae > Metaruminococcus_A. The sequence continues at coordinate 215,661 of QAMM01000007.1, read as the reverse complement.
TGCGCCTTTTGAATCCGCTTCTTCCAGAGGATGAAAACGGTAAAATTGCTGTTTGTGCCGGTAATGTTTATCAAATATGGGATAAAACCCGTGATAAAAAGTCAACGCAACTCGTTTTTTGCGACCTATCAACCCCTAAAAATGATGGCTCTTATGATGTTTATAACAATTTGAAGCAACAACTCATGAATAGGGGTGTACCCGAAGAAGAAATCGCTTTTATCCACGATGCCCATACGAAAGTTCAAAAACAAGCATTGTTTACTAAAGTGCGTTCCGGGCAGATTCGTATTTTAATGGGGAGCACACAAAAAATGGGGGCAGGAACGAACGTGCAGGATCAATTAATAGCTTTGCACGATTTGGATTGTCCGTGGCGGCCTAGCGATTTGGAGCAGAGAATGGGACGAATTGTACGTCAAGGGAATGAAAACTCGGAGGTGGAGATTTACCGTTATGTTACAGAAGGAACCTTTGACAGTTACCTGTATCAGCTTATCGAAAACAAGCAGCATTTTATTTCACAGATTATGACTTCTAAATCCCCTGCACGTGTCGCAGAAGATATTGACCAGGCATCACTTAATTATGCAGAAATAAAGGCGCTGGCTTCCGGAAATCCAATGATTATTGAAAAATGCAATCTAGAAATAGACGTTAATAAACTGCAAATGTTAAAATCAAGCTATTTGAATCAAAAATATGAATTGGAGAATTTATTAGTCCGCACTTATCCGCAAAGACTAAAAGAATTGGAAGAACAAATTTCGGGGCGTGAAAGAGATGTAAAACTGGCAAAAGAGAACCCCAAAATACCAGAGGGCTTTCCAACAATGTTAATTAAAGGAGTCTCTTATTCTGACAAGAAAGATGCTGGCAAAGCTCTTTTAACAGTTTGCAAAGAAATAACGGACGAGCAGTTTCATGATATTGGTCAATACCGCGGGTTTAAAATGTCGATGAGATATGATTCTTTTTACAAAGATTATTACTTATCGCTTAAAGGTGAGCTGTCTTATACTGTTAATATCGAGGGGGACGTTTATGGTAATATAACCCGTATAGATAATGCCATAGACGGAATCGGCAAAGCAATATCAGTTTTTCAGGAAGAGCGTAAATCTATCGAAAAACAAATAGATAATGCCCAAGAAGAACTAAATAAGCCCTTTATCCATGATGCGGAGCTTGAAGAAAAATTGGCGCGGTTGCGGGTGGTAAATCACACGTTAAGCCTCGATAAGATTGAACAGGAAGCTGACTTCAATGATTTTATTGCGCCATTGGAACAGGATAACGGTCAAGAAGCCTTAAAGGAGGAGATGGAATTTTGTTAATATAAATATGGTTTTGGAAAATATTTTTGAGGGGGTGTAACGATGAGAATCAGAATTTATCAAATTAAGGCTGAACAAATGCGCAAATTTGCTTTTGTGGGTTTAAGAGACCTAGAGCGACTTCAAGGAAATCGCAATGTTCATGCTGAAAATTACGATATGGTGTACCAAGGGAATGTTGATTGTAATAATCTTGAGGAAATATATAGCTTATTTAATCTGAATCATCCCTCTGATTATTATAGCCGGTCGTTAAGCGTATCCGATGTTGTAGAAGTAGTAGACGATACAAAAATCGTCCCCGGCTTTTACTTTTGTGACAGTTCTGGATTTGCTGAAATTGATTTTGAAGTCCAAAAAGCGGCAGGCTATCCAGAAAAAACCGAAATTCGGCCAGTTGTAACAAATACGCCGAAAACCTTAATCGTCAACCTCTTTGCCGGACCGGGCGCAGGAAAAAGCACTTGTGCATGGCGGCTCGCCGGAGAATTGACACGACAAGGGCTGCGGGTCGAATACGTGCCGGAATATGCAAAAGAGCTGGTTTGGGATAACCGTATGGATTTGTTGGATGGTTCTTTGGAACACCAGCGAATAATATTTGAAGAACAAAACCACCGCATTCAGCGTTTGGTTGGAAAGGTTGATGTTGTAGTAACGGATAGCCCAATTTTGTTTTCCGTCTTATACAGCAATGAATATTCCTCAGAGTTTGACATGGCGGTACGTACCGCCTTTTCCAACTATAATAACTTTAACCTGTCGATTAACAGGGGCAACGATTTTGACCCAGCCGGAAGGATTCAAACAGAAGCGGAAAGCCTTGCTATGGATGATAAAATCCAAAATTACCTGCGTTCTCACAAAATTTTCTGCATTACCTATGACCGGGATGATATTGAACGGATTGTAGGAAATATCCACAACACCTACGAACGCATCAACGCGCCTGCACCGGTGCAAAATGAAAAATCGGAAAATAAAAAAGCGTTCAAGGAGGTTTTACAGGAGCGCGGGATAAGGCCGGATGAACGTATTTTTATCGAAGTACCTCCTTCTTCCCGTCCGAAACTTGTTAAGTACGATTTGGACGCCATCGGGCAAATCCCGATTGAGGAAATATTATCCGATTATGGGGTGCAGCTTCAACGCAACCATTTTTTCAAACTGCGGGATGAACGCTCTGCATCAGCAAAATACTACCCGGAAACCAATTCATGGTTTGATTTTGGCGGCGGAAGCAATAAAGGGGGTGGAACAATCCAGCTTGTTATGGAGCTTGAAAACGTCGGGAAAAGCGAGGCAATCCGGCTGCTGGGCAAGCGGTATCACATACGCGAATTAACCACCCCGGCTGGTGCAGAACGATTTAACTGGCTTTCAAACAAGGATTTTCAACTAATAGGAATTGACGCTCAAAACCCTTTGCGTGCCCCCAAAAATCCCTATCAGTCCTATACGGAAGAACAAGCCGCCCGTTTGAAAGAAGCCATGAACCTTCCAATGAATGAATTGCTTGAAAAAAATCCGGGACAGTATAAAGCAATACTGGAAACGGTGGCGGTGCCTTTTGTAAAATCGGTTCGCACAGACTATTACTGTGTACTGGATAGTTTAACTACCGCTGAAAAAGAACAAGCGCCGGAATCATTGGAAGTCACCTTTTTAAAGGATTCTGCAAAACAGGCGTTTGAAGAATACCGCAAGACCTACGCGACTTTACGGAGTAGCGCATATAATGTCCGGCTGAATGTCGCAGAGCTAAAACCGGATTTTGAGCGTGATTTAAAGCTGGCACGGCAGGGGCGGTTAAAAATTGAGGTGGGAGATTACCCGTATTCAGAATTTAAAAAGCTCCCCGGTGCGAATGTCTATCGTGAAATGTCCCTTCAACATTACCAGCTCATGCAGGAACAATTACACGGCGGTCAATTAACAGTTGACCGCCCCTTTTGTGCGTTCCGGCAAAACGGCAGGATAAATCTGGTGCTGAAAGAACCGGACAAAAGTTATTTTGATGATTTATTCCGAGGGGTGGAATACTACACTCAAAAGCTATATCCTGAAATTTTAGATAAAGCAGTTCATGGGTTGAATCGTGATAATATGCAAAATGGATATGAGATAGAACTATAAAGATTCTGAATAACAGAATCGTATATGAGTATTTTCGGCCTTGCCACAAAGATTAATTTTAACCAGCTCGGGCCGTAAGACGTATAAATAGTAAATTTCAATAATATTTTGTAAAATAAATATATATATTAACCGTGTCTGATGTGTTAAAATTATAATGTAAATTTTTCAGGAGGAGTGATTCCATTGAATAATTAAATGAATACTTTTTTAGACCAAGAACAAAATCAAGGAGGGAATAAAATTGAAAGCGAAAAGTAAAAAAGCAATAGCATCATTAATAATTTTAGCCATTGCCGCTGTATTTTCTATTACCGCCTTTGGTGCCGAATATTTGGGAGAAGGAAACAGCTCAACAAAATTGAGATGGTCTGTTATATCGAATTCTAAATATAGCACGGAAGTATATAGTTTATTACCAAGTGGACATGGCGCTTCTTCGTATGTTCCATCGGGTGTTAGTAAAATAAATACACAGTCACCTAGCAATATAAGGTGTGTAGTGTCGACATTTAACAGTTCGAATGTTGACCTATTACAGCCATCTGAAGATACTTGGGATGCACATGGATATGATTATTTAGCAGATGCTGTAACTATACCTAGAAGTACTTCGGGAAGATATTACTACAAACTAAGTGATGTGCCTTCGAGTGGAACAATTTATATAAATTACGCACAAATAATGTTTCATCCTGGCAATATGCCTCATCCGGGGAATGAGTGGATTAGTATGATTATGCATGAATTATGTCATGTATATGGTATGGGTACTTCAGGAAAAGATTCTGTTACAAGTATTCCAGGTCTAACTCAGTTATCTGCGGAAGATATTTCTGAATTTAGAAGAATGTATCCGTAAATTTCTGACAATAAAGAACACAAGGAGGATAAAGACATGCAAAGAAGTAAAAAGGTTTTTGTTATTGTACTTCTTATATTATTATCTCTAATTGTCGGAATAGGAATTTGCTTATCTTTTATGCCAAATGGTTCTAAACGTTCAGATTATCCGGTGCTGAAACCATCTTCTTTTTACTCTATAAATGGACAATGGACAACGGAATTGCTATTAGAAAAATCAGATATTGTTGTAGAAGCAACTGTTGAGAAAGTAAATCCCGTAGAAACTATCGCTCACTATCCAGCAGCTAATAGCGCAGAAGCTATGGTGTTGCAAAAAGATGGAAAAAGCCATTATGATATACCGGTTCAGCGTATAGAATTAAAAGTTGACGACTATATCATTGGAAACGGTGAACAGCATATTATTATGCCGATTGTTTCACTTAATCTTGAAAGTTGTCCAGATTTTAAGCCGGGTGACCGTTTTGTATTGGCGTTAAACAAATACCAATATGGTGGCTATAAAAATACGGCTTCTGTTGCCAGCTATTTTTATATTTCAAATGATAATAAAGTTTATCCTGCGGGTGAAGAAGAAGATTTTCTGCGTTTTTCTGGAATGGAGTTGGAGCCTTTTAAACGTGTAATCGCGTCAATGGCTTAAAGTGGATACTCTATGAAACGATTAATCATTTTTTGTTCGTGTATTCTTTGGTTTCTATTATCATCCTGTTCCCTGTCAAATTTGTCAGAACAGGAGACCCACGAACTCTGTCAAACCTATTCGGACAACCTTCAGTGGATGCGGTATATTTCACTGGGTTACAGCTATTTTTCCCGTGATGCTCTACGTGACCTTTTGGGTCGGGCACAGGAAAATGGCTCCCGCAAACTGGCTTACTGCGTGGTTACCGCCGTTCAGGCGGAACCGGTTTCTGCGGAAGGCGAGGGAGCTTTGGTTACCTTTGCCGTCGACGAGGTACTGTGGGGTAACTGCTATTCCGCAGGAGATACTGCAGTTGTAAGGACTCTGAATCATGCGGGCATGGACCAAGATTTTTTGCAGGGCAGCCGTTATCTGGTACTGCTCGGCGATGATGCTTATTCTGGCTACCATTCCATGTACGGGCCATGGTCGTTTTATCTGACCGAAGACAATCTTCTGGTCAGCCCGTTTGGATGTGCCGTGGAAGAACAGGAGGCTGTTACCGCGTCTCAAAATCCGGAAAGCAGTGAAATTCAGTGGAATTGGAGCATTGAGGCGAGAAATTATACCGGCAAAACCCTGGAGGAATTCTGTTTGGATATAATTCCAACATAAAAATATGACTTTTGAAACCAGTTCTTTGTGAACTGGTTTCTTTAAATTATAAGGAGAAATATATGAAAAAGTTGTTTGCTGGGCTGGCTGTTTTGCCAGTCCTTTTTTTCTGCTCGCCTGCGTCTGCTGCGGAAAACAATACGCTGCCGGACAATCAGACGGCAGTTGTGAAAGAGTATACGACAACCAATCCGAACTTTGCCGAGCAGTTTGACAGCGAGTTTGAAACGGTTGTTGAGCAGGACGGGCAGAAATACAATTTACTGCGTGTGACCTATTCCGTGACTGGAGAGGAACCGTTGGAGCGTCCAGAACCGATTACCCATAAAGTCACCTATCCCGACCTGTATACACAGGACGCAGGAGCGCCGGAACAGCTCACCATCCAGAAAGACGGAAAGGATGTGACGGTTACTTTGACCGGTATTTCCTATACGCCGCAGACGATTACGAACCGGCGTCACCTCGTCACCGCGTATACCGACTATGGGTATCAGGTCTACACGCCAACCCCGGATGAGCAGAAAAACGTGAACTATTACGATGAAGCAACCGGACAGTATGTGCCGTCTGTGCTGGATTTCAAAGAGCTTCAGGAGGTAGACGGCTACGCATGGCGAAACGATGTGAGCATTCCCATGACCGTTTCGGTTTACAATGCGCAGTTTTACGCCATCGGTGATAAACTCGTGCCGTACAACGAACAAGCCCCGGCAGTACAGGGTTTTGAAGCGGATATTTTACGCTCCATCGGATTAGACCCAGAAAGCTATGCAATCGACAACGCCGCGTGGATGGGCGCGCCGTATCAATCGGGCGAGACCCTTTGCCGCGATGCGGTAGCATCTGGCAGGCGGTACGCTGCAAATTACCGGGCGCTTTATGAAAGCGAAGTTGCGTTGCCGGATGCGCAGGGCTGGACAGCGGTTGCCACCTATGAGGGGCAGAGCGATATTTTAAGCGGTGAAACGGAGTATACGGTGGAAGCGACGGCAGTTTATCAGCGTGACGACACGGTAATGACGGTTATCGCCCTTTCGGTTGCCGCGCTTATTCTTCTTGCAGCCATTGTGATATTGCTGTTGCTGCTTGCGAAAAAGCGAAAGATTCAAAAGGGGGAAAAACAGTGATAGCATTCATAGGGGCAACGGATAGTAAATACATCGTTTCTGAAGTCCTGAACGAGCAGGGCGAAACCTTTGATGATTTATCAGACCAGATGATTCGATTAGAGGATTTACAAACCCTGATGCTTTCAAAAGAGTATACCCGTGCTATTGTTGACCTTGAATTTTTGGGTTCAGAGCCGCAGAAAATCGCCGCCTTATTCCGTAAGTTGCGGGAGGTTTCACCGGCCGACTATATTTTCATTGCCAAGGGCTACGCTTTGGATTCTGTGTTGATTCAATCCCTGCGAAACGCCGGTTTTCTCAAATATGTTTCAGCTCGGACAATCGGAACGGAAAAGAAACAGCTTTTGGAATGCCTTGAAGGGAAAAACAATGCGCTGGAGCTGGATAGGCTGCAACAGGTTCAATACATCGGCGAGACAGACCAGAAGCCCGAAAGCAACGGCTTCAAAACCGTTGCTTTTTGTGGGTGCCAGCCCCGGATTGGCACAACGACACAGGCTGTTCAATTTGCGAAATACCTCCAATTTTCAGGACTTTCCGTCTGTTATATCGAAGCAAATGAAAACCACCATGTTGAGGAAATCCCATCGCTGTATGAAATCCAGTACCACGATAAAGCACTTTCCATGATTCGCTTTCAGGATTTGGATTTGTACTATAACGTGTTCAAAATTGCAGAGATATACCGAAAACAGTATGATGTGTATGTTTTTGATTTTGGCGTGTTTCCTCAAAATAACCTGCTGCCCTTTCTGGAAAAGAATATGAAAGTGGTTGTCAGCGGCTCTAAGCCGTGGGAACTGGACAATACCATGCAGGTGTTGAAAGAACTTCAGGACAAGGAAATCCAGTATGTGTTCAGCTTTACCGAAAAGGCCATACGGGAAGAACTGAAAAAGAGCATGAAGGATAAGCGGGAAAATACCTTTTTCAGTGAATATTCCCCCAATATGTTTGCGTTAAGCGGTGCGGATAAAACGCTGCACGCCGGGTTATTGGAACATCTGAATTATACCGGTGGCAAGCATCCCCGAAAGCGGCGGAGGTTTCGTAAATGAAATTGAAACCGACCTTACAAAAACGGCTTGATGCCGAGCAAAAGCAGCGCAAACGGTACAGACGGCAATATGGCATTGAGAATGAAAACGTCGTTGTCGTCGAAAAGAGAAATACAATTAAATTGCTTGCAGAAGTGATAAGGCAATTACTCCGGTGGATTTCCATTGTAGTAATTGCCTTTCTTGCATTGTCCGGGCTTTATGCGTGGATTTGCTTCCATCATGAACTTTCACAGGGCTTGCAAGCTGCCATACAGGAAATACAGACATTCATCAATGGATAAGGAGTAGTTGATATGAAAAAAGTTTGGAAAACCATTGTATCCGTGATTGCGTCGGCGCTGGCTGCCGGGGCATCTTTTACAGCTCTTGCCGCCGGAGAAGTCGGAACCGACCAGTTGCAAAATAGTATTTATAGCTTTGGCGACTATCTGATAGGGTTTGCCGCCCCGGTCGGCGTGGTGGCTTTAATTGTCGGCTTGTTTGCACTAGTCGGAACACAACAGGCGAAACAATGGGCAAAAGCGCATATCTTTTGGGTTGTCGTAGCAATCATCGGAATTATTCTAGCTCCAAGTATTGTTATGTCGGTTCAGTCGATGGCGCAGGGCGGTTAATCAGTGAATATTCGTAACATATTTCCGGGATTCCATAAACATCATCCAGCGGAAGAACGGCAAGCGTTCAAAAAGCTCCTTCCAGAAAACGCCTTGCTTTCCAATCCGCGTGTGCTTGGAGGAATCGGCGTCGGGATGGTGGTGCTTTGCCTGTTCGCCATGCAAATTGCCTGTCGCTGCCTGTCGAATCTTCCGGCAATGCTGCGGGGCGAACCGACCGCACCGCTGTTATTGCCGTCTCTGGATTTTGTTGGATGGTATTTGTTAGCCCTGCTGTTTGGTGTTATCGGCGCGGCTGTTTTTATTTACCGCATTCATACCAGCTTTAAGGAAATGAATGTAGGGCAAAAAGGGAAATCACGCTTTGCCACATTTGAGGAAATCAAGGCGACGTATAAGGAAATCCCGGAAAAGGATTTGCCTTTTCCGGGGCGCGGCGGGCTTCCGGTTGCCCGGTATCAAGATAAGCTCTACATTGACGACAGCATCAACAATAACCTGATTGAAGCGATCACGCGCGGAGGCAAGGGGGAAATCCTAGTCATTCCAACCATAGATATTCTTTCCCGCGCGGAAGAACAGTCCAGCTTGGTTATATTCGATGTAAAAGGAGAGCTGGCGCGCGCCAATATTCCAAAACTCCTTGAACGCGGATATAATATAAGGCTTTTGGACTTAATCGACCCGGAACACACCATGTACTGGAACCTGCTTCAGCTCGTCATTGATTATTACAGAACCGATAAAAGCATAGCGGAAGAATCCTGCCGCACAGTAGGCGTATCACTGCTGGAAGATAAGAATGCCAAAGACCGTTTTTGGGTGGATGCACCGATTGACCTATTTACGGCGGTTGCAATCGCTCATGTCGAAGATTGCCTGAAAGATAATCACCCCGAAAAAATCAATATGTATTCGATATATCTTTTTGTGGTGACGCTGGAATCCATTAAGGACACCAAAACCAAAGAGACGGAATTGGACAGGTTTTTTATGAGCCGTCCTATCACCGACCGGGCAAGGCTTAAATATGCGACCATAAAATTCTCAGAAGGAAAGACAAGAAGCTCTATCTTGTCCATTCTGGCAAGCAAGCTGTCTATTTTTGGGTATGAAAACATCGCAAAAATGACCTCGCAGAACACCATTGATTTACTGGAAATCGGGTTTGGTGAAAAGCCTGTCGCCGTGTTTCTGCGTATTCCGCAGAGCAAAAAACCGTTTTATCCTCTGGCGAGTATTTTTGTGAATCAAATGTATTTCCGCTTGACCGATTATGCCACAACGCACAATAAGGGGAAATGCAAACGCCCGGTAAAAGTGATTGGCGATGAAGCCTTTAACTTCCCTCCCCTTCTGGATGCAGAGGGTATGTTGGCGGTTTGTCTTGGCTATGGCATCAGTTTTGACCTGTACGCACAGTCCCGCCAACAGATTTATAAAGTTTACGGCAAAGAAGCGGGAGAAATCATCGAGGATAACTGTTCTACATTGGTTTACCTCATTTCACCCGGCAAAGATACAAGGGAAATGGTGTCGGAACGGCTGGGGAAATTCACGAATCAAAATGTTTCCCGCAGCGGAGCAAGGTTATCTTTGAATAAGAGCGTCACAGAAACATACGAAGAACGCCCGTTGCTGACTGCGGATGAACTGCTCCACATGAAAGAGGGTGATATGGTCGTTATCCCACTCATGAAGCGGCGCAATCTTAAAGGGGAACGCATCGACGCAAAGCCAATTTTAGCAGCGGAGGATACGGCAATGAAATACCGCTATGAGTATTTGGACGGCTTTAATCCTGATGCAGATATTCCATACAACCGACTGCCATACTCAAAACCCCTTTCGGAAATCAATCTGGACAATCTGTTCTACCTTCCCGAAAATGTGAGAGGTGTAAAAAACATCCCCGCACTTCAAACCGAATCGCCATGTCTGCATGGTGAAAAACTGCGTTTCGTATCAAATAAGCTGAATGCTTCCGGCATCTATATTGAAGCGCTTGAAACACTGCCTATCTCTGAAATATTAGAGCAGCTTAGAGAGTTTTACCACTTCGGCACGTTGTCGGACAGCGACTATTATTCGATAAAAAAACTAATTGAATGAAAGGCGGGTGATTCCCATAGACGCCTTCGAGTCTTTGTTGCAATATAACGACTTGTTCACCACAACGAACAACCCGTTTTTGTATGCTTTCCGTTTCATCGGCTGGTGGATTCTTCGCATTTTGGCGATGATGATTACCGCCGTGGAACAGGCGGTCAATGCTTTGTTCCAAAACATTGATTTTCTGAACAGCCCGGAAGTTATGGGTTTGTTCGACCAGTTAAAACCCGTGGCATGGGGGCTTATGCTGATTGGCGTTGTCCTGCTGTTTTACGGGTTCATGACAAACCGTGTAAAATCAAAGGGACAGATACCGTTTAATTTCCTTTGCTTTTTTATTATCATGATTGGCTTGCCCTCTTTTCTGTCGCAGTTAAACGACCTGACGGGCGCGGGCATCAATACCTTTAAGGACACCACAGAAGCAAGCATGGCGCAGACGGTCATGGATAATGCCGTACAGGATTTGCTGTACTACGACCAGAACGATTTTTCAGACGCCGCCTTGCAAAATCACAACAACATTCCAACGGATAAGATAGAGTACATCAATCCGGTTGAGCAGGCTCGTCCGGGCAACTGCAAAAACCCGGAAATCTTTTCAAATCAGCTTGGGATTGACAGCAACGGCAACTACCAGCTTACCCAGCTTGGGGACGGGCTGTTCGGCTGGGAATTGCTTTCCAGCTACTATTACCGCTATAAAATTGACTGGATACCTCTGTTTATTTCCCTGTTTGCGATGCTGATTGCACTGGTTTTTTCCGCTATCAAGATAGGGAAAATCATTTTTGAACTCGGATATAACGTGTACGTTCTTCTCTTTGTTTCGGCAATCGACCTGACAAGCGGAGAACGTACCAAACGGGTATGCTCGGAAATCCTGTCCCTGTTTTTGGTCCTTATTGCCATCGCCCTTTTATTCCGGGTGTATATCATCGGTGTTTCGTGGGTTGCCCGGACATTTGACGGCTTGGCACAGGCGTTCGCCATGTTCGGCTTTTCGTGGGCGCTTATTGACGGGCCAAACATCATTCAAAAAATTCTTGGAATCGACGCCGGATTGTCAAGTGCGTTTCATACGGTCATGGGCGTATATCAAGGCGCAAGAATGGCGGCTGGACTCGCCAAAGGTACGATGCACGCTGCCAAAACCGGGATGCACGCGGCGGCAAAGGCCGCTGGCGGCGTTGCTCTCGCAACAGCGGCAGTTGGCGGGTATACGGCTGGTAAAGCCAAAGGAATTCATGACTATGTGAAAGAAAAACAGGAAGCCGCCAAAAATCAGGGACGCGCTGGGACGATTTACGGCTATTCTTCTTTTGACCGTACTTTAAATGCTGGAGAGCATCCGCCAAAATTAGGAGATGGGAAACAACCGGAAGCGAATGGAGCGCCGCCCGTTGAACCGCGTTCACATGGGACTCCGGGAATGGATACCAGCCAATCGGAACATTCTGAAGCTCAAAACAGCGACCGTTCTAAAATGGATATGCCGGACAGTGCCGCACAGCAAACCGCATCCGCGCCACCGGAGCAACCGGAGGCAAAAAATGAGCAGCCAAACGAGCATAAGGGGCGCGTTCCAGACCGTACCACAACGCTTGGCGGCATTGTGCAAAACAAGCTCAATCACGGAATGGAAAAAGCCTCTGGAAAAATGCAGGATAACATCCTCACCCGTTCTTACGACGTTGGGCGCAACACGGCGATTGCTGCGCTGCATACCCGCGATGAAGTGTTTAACCGGATGAAAAACAAGTTTGCTTCTGCCTATGATATGCAGCAACACGCCGGATTTACGCCGACAACACCACCGTCTCGCCCGACCGTTGGAAAGAATAGGCGTCTGCCGGAACAACGGGCAAAAGCACTAAAAGAAGGAGGCAAAAAACGTGGCGGCAATCAATCGAAATCTTGAATACATTATTCCGCGTGAACTGGATAGCAAGACGCAGATTAAAGCGTCTTTGACGCTTTCCGACTTTTTGTTTCTGGCTGCTGTCCTCATGTCCGCATTTCTCGTAAAAGACTTGGTACATCCGAGTCTTTTTTTGTTTTATCTTGGCTTTATTCTTCTAGTTGGGGTGGTTTTGATTATTCCTGCGGGTTCCCCCAACCCCAACAAACGATTTTTTCATAAGATAATCTTTGTTGTCTTGAAAAACCGCAATACGGTTTATTCCATACCCGACCCTTTGGAGGTGCATATCGAAAATGAAAACACGGAGGAATCCCAAAATACGGCAACAGACGAGTGATTACATCCCCATTGCCGATTATACCGATTTTGGCGCATTTTCTCTGCGCGGGGGTGGTTACATGGACTTGCTTCAAATTGTCTGCAAAGACCTAAACTCCATTAAAGACTATGACCTTGAATTTGATATTATGGGGTTTTCAGGGCTTTATAAGACCTATGCCGACGATATTAAAATCGTCACCATGAATTACCCGGTCAACGTCCGTTCGCAAATTGCCTATTGCCGGAGAATACAGGAACAAACGGAGAATCCGGCTTGCATCAGCGACCTTGACAGCGAAGTAGAAAAGCTGGAATATGCGCATGAAAATTTCCACGAACGCGAGTTTTATTTGATGTTCTTCTCAAAGAATGCGGAAACATACCGCCAAAACCTGACCCGTATTAAAACCTATATCGGACGCAGTGGTTGCGTTGCAGAAATGGAGCTGAATAAAAAAATACAGATTCTCCGCAAAATTGCCAATATGAACATGAACATTTCGGTTGATAAAGAGCCGGACTATATTCCGCAGGGAATCCCAAAAGGGATGAAATACAACCCGTGGCTGCTTTATCAGCTTCAGCCACTTGGGAACATGAGCTTTCAAGACCCGCGTATTACCAAAAAAGGCGATGGTTACGAGGCTTGCATCCATGTTTATGATTACAAAGACCGCGTTGGATTTAACTGGCTGTCTGAAGTAACTTTGTATGAGGACACCATCGCCACCGTGGATATATCGACCGCCAACCGCCACGACGCAATACGGAATATAGGCCGAAGCATGGGCGAACAAATGTCACGGTACTATGATGCGAGAAACCGCGTGGAGCAGATTAACGCCGAAACAATACATGGACAGCTCGAATCCGTTTACCGCGAAATGCAGTCTATGGGCGAAGTGATTAAAATTACCAGTGTTCGGATTTATGTGTTTTCCCGTACACAAGCTGAATTGGAAAAACGGCTGGGAGAAATCATTGATGAACTGGAAAACCAAGGTTATCACGCTGCTGTTTTTCTGGATGAAAACGAATATGAATGGCGTTCCCTTTTTCTACCCTTTAAAGAACAGAAAAAGATGTATAATCACCGTTCCGGGCGGTCAATCCCTTCGGAATCGGTTGCGGCAGGACACCCCTTTCATTTTTCCTCACTGGACGACCCATGCGGCTATTATTTCGGAATGACAAAAACGGCAGGCGCGGTACGGCTTGACCGTTATCAGAAAGACCGTAACCGTTTGTCATACAGTGGGGTTGTAGTCGGAAACATGCGTTCCGGGAAGTCAACCTTGCTTAAACGGTGCATCAAGCTGGATGTTATCTCCGGGAATTTTGTACGCGGCTATGCAACAAACGATGAATTTAACCCACTCATTGACTATTACGGGGGAACCTCTATCAATCTGGACGGTTCAGACGGCTTTTTAAATCTTTTACAGGTCTACCGGACAAGTGAAACCGAAACGGCCTCTTTTATGAAACACATTGCAAAGGTGAGTACGTTTTACCGTTTTCTGGTGCCGGAGTGTACGACCTATGATATTGCCGAACTGGAACAGCTCGTCAAAAAGCTCTATAAAATCCACATGGGCTACGACGAGAACAGCGATGCGCAGATTACCGGCCTATCGCCGGAGGAATACCCCATTTTATCCGACCTGCTCAACATTGTACGGGAAGAACTTTACAGCGACCCGGAAAAGAAAAAAGCGAAAAAGGAGTTGTCGGAGGAACATTTCAGGCGGGTTGAAAATATTGAACTTGTGCTGTCAAACCTGATAGACGTTTACGGGCATATCTTTAACGGGCATTCGTCCATCCGGGATTTTTCCGGGGAACAGCTTGTGTTTTTCAACGTCGCCAACCTGAAGCAATACGGCGACCATATTTTTGATGCACAGCTTTTCAGCTCTTTTTCCCTGCTATGGGACAATTTAATTGCGGTTGGGGCTGGGCAGAAAGAACAGTTTGACCGTGGACAGCTCCAAACGCCAGAAGCCAGAAAATTTATGATTTATATGGATGAAGCGCACAATTTCATCAACGCGCGCAAGCTCACGGCGGTAACGACGTTAAACGAGTACATGCGTGAATCGCCTAAATTTTTCGGCGGCATCGTTTTTGCTTCACAGCGCATTACCGACTTTATCCCGGAAGGAAGCGCATCAGCCGGAATTGACGCCATCAAAAACCTGTTTTCACTGGCACAGTATAAATATTTGTTCCGGCAAGGCTCAGAAAGCTATAACGTCCTGCGCGACGCCTTTCGCGGAGAACTGCCGGAGGCAGATTTGGAAGCGTTGCCGACCTTCGACCAAGGCGAATGCGTACTGATTATTTCCGGTCTGCAGAGCCTGCGCTTCAAGGTGGATGTAACACCACAGGAGCTTGAATTATTCGCGGGTGGTGCTTAATATGGCGGAACCATCGCAGGCAAAGCGGATGGCAAAGGAGTTAGGCAGGGGCGCATATAAGGCTGGAAAAGCTGCCGGGAAAAAGTTTGGGCGGCTGCTTGTCAAAATATTAAAATGGACAAGCCCGGCTTGGGGCGGCTCTCTGATACTGCTGCTCCTGTTCGTCGGCATTATCGGCGTAGTTCTCGGCGGTAATACGCCGCAGGAATTTGAACCGACCCCGGTTGCTCCGGCAGTCCGCCAGTATGAGCAAACGGTTATCAAGTATGCTTCGGAAAACGGCATATCGGAATATGTCAATGTTCTGCTTGCTATCATGCAGCAGGAAAGCGCCGGGGAAGGAACCGACGTTATGCGGTCAAGCGAAAGCCCTTTTAATGAGCGTTATCCGCAAGTTCCCGGCTCCATAAAAGACCCGGAGTATTCGATTGAGGTCGGCGTCAAACACTTTGCGGAATGTTTGAAACAGTCCGGCTGTAGTTCCGTTGACGACGCCGACCTGCTTTCTCTGGCAATTCAAGGGTACAACTTCGGTTCGGAATACATTGCCTGGGCGCTGGAACGGGATGGAAAATATACGCAGGAGAACGCCTTGTATTTTTCCGAACAGAAAGCGCAGGAACTTGGCTGGCAAACATACGGAGACCCATACTATGTCCCAAAGGTTCTTCAGTATTACAAAACCGATATGGACGCAGAGTACATTTACCCAATTCCAGACCATCATGTGATTTCCTCGCCGTTTGGTATGCGCCAGTTAGAGGGGCGGCCTGCTTCGTTCCACAAGGGGACGGACTTTCCCGCGCCGGAGGGTACGCCGATTGTAGCCGTGGCAGATGGTACGGTTACGACAAGCGATTATAGCTATGGCGGGTACGGCTACCGCGTAAAAATCCGTCATGCTGACGGTTATACCACCCATTATGCGCATTGTTCCAAACTGCTTGTGTCGGTGGGGGAACATGTTACAAAAGGCCAGACCATTGCGCTTGTGGGAAGCACCGGAGATTCAACCGGAAACCATCTTCACATTGAACTGATAATGCCGGGGAACCGCTACATTGACCCCATGAGCAAGATAGGAAAGATAAGGTGATTTGATTGAAAAAGACTTTGCCGCATTTATTGAGTGCAGTTTGCGGCCTGTTGTTTGGTATCGTCATAACTTGGATATTGATACCCAAAAATGAGGCTGTAGAGCAGAACACAGCGTCCATCATTGACCCGGCTTCCTATAACGCGCTGCTTCATGAGGTGGAGCAGCTTCGCAACCAAACGGTTTCTACGGAAAAACCGGAAAGCAACGCCCTTTTATCCGACGCAGAAGCCTTTGTTCAGGCATATTTTACCATCAGTGCGGAAAACGGCTTTAACTCTGCACAGTTTTATGAGCAATACAAGCCGTATTTGACCGAACACGGAAAGTCACAGCTCGCACCTTTGAATCCAGAATTGAATAAAACGGACAGCATTTCCTACCGTTCGGAAATCGTGCAAAAAACGGTCTATGTGGCTGAGAGTTCCGATAAATCCGGGAAAGCTGCGGCGCTCCTTCGCATTTCAACCAGTGTTGAACACAACACGCCGACCTATACCCTTCAATTTGTCGTTTTGGATATGCAAAAGCAGGAAAATGGAGGATGGCTTGTAAATGACGTGCTGATTCAAACACAGCTTGAAGATGAATACCTGTATCAAAATATTTTTTAGTGAAAAGGAGCTGACAATGTGAGTCCAGAAGCGATAAAGGCAAAGTTTACCGCCATTCAGAAAAAAGCCGAAGCAGCAAGCACACGCCAAAGCGCTAGCCGCCAAAAATGGACGGTTGGCTTTTTCCTTTTGTTTGTTGTTTTCGGGCTTGCCTTTTTTCTGACGTCGAAATGGTGGATGCCGTCAAATATCACGATAAAGCATACCGTTCCCGGCAGTTCTGTTTCGCTTTCCACCTATGCGGAATTGACGATCAAACGCTGGGATTTTGATGTTACCCAAAATCTCTTGGAGGTAGAAATCGAAAAGGATGCCGGGGTAATCGGCAAAGATTATTCTTATGCGGTCAATGCCTATGGAAATAGCAGTACCAATCAAATACCACTTGATATTGTTTACAATGGAGAATCCTTTTTTGTAGTTCAGGTTCCCAATGTTGCACGTTTTGAGGAAATATTGCTTTTGGTACGGTTAGACATGGAGGAACAATCCTACGGCGACTATTTTTATTGTGACATGGAGCAGGTAAGCAGGGTAGACATTCAAAAAGAAAAAACCGATGCGGAGTACATGCAGCTCAACCTTTTAAGCAAAGCTGATATTAAGGAAGCGGAAGCTTTACATTTGAGACAGGAAAATGAGGTGCTGCAAGACCGGATTACCGAGTACAACCAGTCGATTACAGCTATTCAGAGCGAACAGAAATACCAGTTCGGCGAAGAATTGGATAAATCCAGCGCCCGGATTGAGGAATACACGTCTGCCATCAATGCAGCAGAAAAAACCATTGCGGATAATGAGGAACGCATCACGCTTATTGTGAACGACACCGCTGAAATCCGACAGAGGGCAGAAAATTTGCGGGAGGCCGGTTATGAGACGCAGTGAGTTTGAATCCTTAAAACCGGGCAAGGATGAAATTATCTCTTTATATACCGGAAACGTACAGAAGGTTGAGCGTTTGGATTTACAAAATGGTATGGTGATTTTACCGGATGATGATTTTATCCGGTATCAGGATTGTACGAAAGCAAAGCAAGCCCCGGAAATATTGGGGTTTCGTCTGCACAAGGGCGTTTATCAGGCGAAGGTTATCGACAACGGCCTTCCCTCTTGGAATACCGTTTACTCGATAGGCGACAATTATTATGTGATGGTTGGAAACGTAATCACACATGACCGAAAGCCCGTTTATTTTTCGGCAGACAATCTGCGGGAATACTTTAATTTTGTGGATGAAACCTTACCGCCTCGTTTGTTCGTCGATATGGATGGAACATTGGCAGTGTTCCAAGCTGTTGACCGTATGGAACGGCTGTATGAAAAAGGATATTTTTTAGATTTGCCGCCTATCCCCAATGTTGTCCGCGCAATCCAGCAGCTTTATGAGCAGCACAGTTGCGATATATACATTCTTTCGGCAGTCGTGGACAGCCCCTTTGCAGTCCCGGAGAAAAACGAATGGCTTGACCGCTACCTGCCGGAAATTTCAAAAAGCCGCCGCCTTTTTATTCCGTGTGGTGAAAACAAGGCAGAATACGTCCCTTATGGTGTTCGTGAAACCGATGTGTTGCTGGATGATTACACCAAAAATCTATTGGCTTGGCCCGAAAAGGGTGTAAAGCTCTTAAATGGAATCAACCACACCAATGGCAGATGGCGGGGCGATTGTCTGGATGCCTCATTGAACCCGGATGAACTGCTGCAACAGCTTGTTTCCTGTTTGCCGGAAAATCAGCCCGCATTTACCTACGACACCGGGGACTATGAAATAGAATAGGAGACGTAATATGGCAGAACAGCAAAATACTATCCGAAAAACCTTTGATTTTTCCACCGAACAAATGGAACGGCTTGAAGCAATAAGGGTGGAGCAAAACTGCCCTACCCTTATTTCAACCGTCCGGTATTTAATTTCTTTCTACGAACGCAACAAAGGGTTGACCGACACCGTTTTTCACAACCTGAACCTGAACAAAAGGTATTTGAACGAGCTGCGCCGAAACGATTTTCTAATACTTGACCTGCTCAACGCCCTTTGTATTCATCTGGATATTTCCGCAGTCCCTTCCCATGCAGACGCTCAAAACAGAGGGACGGCATTAAACGATGCAGGCGAAAATTTAAAACAATACCTGCATGAAATATTCACCCGGAACCGTACAGGTGACGGCGATTTATCGGAGGGCTTTTCGAGTTCGGAATACCCATAAAATACCCATATTTGCGGAAGTTAAAGGGGAAATCAACCCATAAATCACACAGAATCAGCCTTTTTTCTGCTATCATAAAAACGCTAGGCACTGCCTAGACTATCGCTGAAAGTGATAGCGGTTTTTCTTATGCCCTTTCCGAACTGTCCGCAATCGCGGACAGTTCGGAAATCGGAAAGCGCGGGCTTGCTTATGTAGCCCGCGCAAAAGGCGGCAGTAAAGCCGCCCATTTTTAATAAGGAGGAAGCAATGAATTTATCAGTACGCGGCGTTGAACCATACGCCGTACAAAAAATAGACGAGCTGGCGAAGCGTTCCGGTATGTCAAGAAATCTTTATATAAAAAAACTGATTGAGTCTGCGTCCGTACTCGATGAACTGCGCGAGCAGGAGGAACGGTATGCAAGGCTGGTCGAAATGCTTGCAGGCATTATCCGTGAAAATACAACCTCGCTGGAAAAGGTTTCGCAACTTGCGGGTTACGGTCGGTAATCTGCTGAAGGAGGATTATCATGACGCCAATTAAAGCCGGAATTGTCCTGCGCACACGGTTTGTTGACAAGCAGCTTGAACAGAGCCGGGGGAAATCCAATACAACAAAGACCATTGAAACATTTCGTGGGTACATCGACTATATCAATCGGAATGAGGCGGTGCGAAATACAGCCTTTCAGAAATACAGCCTTTACAATGATTATATGGACAATCCCTTGAAAACCTCCGGCCTGTTTACTACCAATAAAGACAGTTTGACGGCAGACGAAAAAGAAGCGTTAAAGCGGGCGTTTGAAACAGCTTATCACAATGACGGTATCATGTGGCAAACGGTTATCAGCTTTGATAACCGTTTTTTGGTGAAACAGGGGCTTTATGACCCGTTTACCCGTACTGTGAATGAGGACAGGTTACGGGAATGCGCCCGGAACGCCATGCGGGAATTTTTAAGGTCTGAGGGGATGGAACGCACGGCCGTTTGGAGTGCATCCATCCATTTTAACACAGACAATATTCATATCCACATTGCGGCGACCGAACCGGTGCCAACCCGAAAACGCTTTGTTTACGAAGGACGGGAATGCCCGCGCGGGACAATAAAAGGTAAGACATTGAAAGCCATGAAATCCAAAGCGGCGAATACCTTTTTGGAGCGCGATCACCAATTACTGGACGAGCTGGTGCGGGAACGCATGGTCGGCGGTAAAAAAAGTATGGATTCTTTTTCCGACCCAGTTTTGCGGGAAATGTTTGTAAAAATTTATACGGCGCTTCCGTCTGACAGACGGCAATGGTTTTACCGTATGAACGGTATCGCTTTTTTGCGGCCTGAACTGGATAAAATGACACTCTATTATTTAAAAACCTACCGTGCAAAGGAATTTACAGCGTTTCAAAAAACGGTGCTGAAGGAGGCGGAAACGATGCGGGAGTTATATGGTGAAAACAGCCGTTACCGGGATTATATTGCAACCCGGACAAATGACCTGATGGTTCGGATGGGAAACGCCATCCTTTCGGAAATGCGGGAGTATTCCAAGCACGATATTTTATACAATCGGATGTATCTGCAACACACCGGAAAAAATCCGGCTTCCAAGTCACAGTCTTTGGACAACCTGCGCTTGAATGCCGCCATGTACGGCCTGCGCCGGAGCTTGGATGCGACGCTGCGACAAAAACGTGAAAACCAAAATGAGTATGAACAAATGATTTACAACATGGAGCACTAGGAGAATGATTGAAGTATGAAAAGAGAAGATATACGCGAACAGCCCCGCATTGTTTTAAAATGCGGTTTGGTTGGTGTTACCCGTTGTCTTGATAATTTGGGACGGGTTGTTATTCCAATGGAATACCGCGAAACGCTCGGAATGGCAACCGGGCAGGAAGTCGAAATCTTTTTGACAACAGAGGGGGTTTATCTGAAACCCGTAAAAGATACGGACGATAAGCCCAAACATGAATAAAATAAAAGGCAACCGCCTACCCTACCACAAGTAACGGTTGCCTTTTCTCATAGGTGCTCACAGAAGAAAATTCACGGAAAAGCACTCGCGTAAGGAATCTCCGGGGCTTTCTTCATCCGAGCATTTTGCGTTCAGAATCATTTTCATGTCCAGAACTATTTTTATTATATTACACTCATTTTTTAAAATCAAGAGCCGCTTGTATTCACAGGCGGCTTTTTCTATTGATAGGAGAATTTTTTATGAATCAAAACCATATCACTTGCCGGAACGAGTACAAATCTCCGTTTATGATGCTCCCAAGCAGCTTGTTTACCAATCCGCTTTATTCCGGCCTGAGCTGCGGCGCCAAGCTGCTTTATGCTTACCTGCTTTCCTTATCCAATTTATCAATACAGAATCATAAAGTCGATAAATCCGGCCGTGCCTATGTGTTCTGCTCACGGGCGAAAGCGCAGGAGCTGATTGGATGTGGAGCAAACACGGCAACCAAGCTGTTCCATGAACTGTCGGCCTGCGGCCTGATTGACGACATCCCACAGGGGAAAAAGAAGGCGAACAAGATATATGTCAAATACCCGGAGGATGTAAAACCGGACAACCAAGCCCGGAAAAAGGCCAAAGCGGAAAAGAAAACCCGCGCAAAAAAGCGCGGGAACAGTTAAAGAAGCTGAATGCGGCCATCAAGGTGAAAACTGCTGTTGAGCGTAAACTGGACGCCCGTATTCAGGAAAAGCGCCGCCAACTTGCCATCCGTCAAACAACTGAAATTACCGCAGAAACCATTTCCTCAATTCGTGAGCAGATTGAATACCAGTATTTTATCCAGAATGCGGAAACCTTACATATTACTAGAGAATGGGTTGACACCATCGTACTGAGCATGGCAGAAATGGAAACCGCATTTACGACCAAAATTGACGGCTGTATGGTGCCGTGGAATGTTCTTAAAGAATCCCTGCGTCATTTTGATTCCTCCTACCTTTATACGTTTATCCAGCATTTCCGGCAGAATGTATGCGTCCAAAACATCCGTAACTTGAAAGCGTATTTGAAAACAGCGTTATACAACTTTATACAAAAGGCCATTGCGGAGGAACAGGAGTGGGCGTTTTCCGGGCGTCTTTAAAACAATGCGCGGCAGTCTGACTGGTTGTTCCGCCTGAAAAAAGATACAGCACCGCATTTTTTGGCGGCAACTTGGAACTGCGGGTAAGTGCGCCCATTTTGCGGTGCTTACTTTTTAAGCACAAGATAAAAAGAAAGATAATATCTCTATCTTGCGATAGGAGATATTATCAATCTTTAGGAATATGGATGGATAACCTGCTGATACAAATACAATCCCGTTTGGAAAAGGGCTTAGATTTCTATATAACAAAACCCCTGTCTGAAAAACAGGGGTTTTGTTTATGCGTGTTTTTTCAGCCTGTCAATCTCGCCGCTGTGCTGGGTGACAACCTCTTTGATAACGTCTACATCAGAGGCTACATCATCGAGCTTTTCCGCCAGCTCTGTTACCTGCTTTTTGGTCGCAATGACACTGGACTGATTTTCCAAAACCAACTGAAGATTTGGAACAATTTCATTTTCAAGCCGCAGGTCGGTTTTTTTGGTGCGTTCGTCAATCGAATTGATTTTCTCTAATAAAAGATGAAACATTTCTTTGGTCTCGTTATCCATTTAATTCACCGCCTTGTCTAAGGTTTTGCTCGCTTTTTGATAATTTTTCGATAATGCGTTTCACATCTTCTTGTGTTTCGTCATTGAGATTTTCTAAAAGTCGCAATATTTGTTTTGCCTTGCTTGGGTGTGCTAAGGCGGGGTCAAAAAATTCTTCTGGTTCAAGCTCGAGATAAGAACATAATTTGAAAAACTGTCCCATACTCGGAAGGATTGCCCCGGACGCGATGTTGTGAATATAATTTCTGCTGTTTCCCAATTCAAGCGACATTTGTACTTCGTTCATTCCTTTATCCAAACGAAGTTCCGTCACTCTTTCACGGAAGGACTCTTTATATTTTTTAATTTTTGCTTCATCTTCAATGTCAATAATATCTTTCTCATCGTCTATAATATTTGACAAAACAAGTCCTCCCTTCTTGTTTGCTATGCTATATCAACAGGTTATCACATCTTGAAATAACAAAATTCTTTTAAAAAGGATTATTTTCTGGAAAATAGCTATAAAAATATTTTATAATGTGTTAATATTAAAAATAATTGAGAATTAATTCATTTTGAAAGAATTTAATTCTTGTTATAATCAGAAAAATGGTGACGTTGTATCCGCGTGCAGTATTGACAAACGGTATCAGCGTTATACCGGGCTATCCGCACGTGAGTAAAGGAGAAAACATGAACCACCAAGAACTACCGACAAGAAGCGACGAAACCATACAGGCGGTCATAAAGGGATTGGAGCTGCACGGGGCAGAGCATTGCGCCTTTTTTGACGCCTGTTGTCTGGACAGGCCAACCGATGTGAGGAAAATTGAATTGACGCTCATGAACCTGCTGATGAAAAAAATCAAAGACGGCGTTGACGTGTTTATCCTAACCAACCCAGATTGGTTTCAACTGCTCGCCGGACGGGCGATGGTTTTATTGCAGCGAGACTATGACTTCCGCTTTTTTGTTGTGGTTCCAAACGCCGGTGCTTTATCCAAAATCCCCGCGGAATGGAAGCGGGATTTTGAACAGGTCTGTGACGCCGCAGAATGCGTATTTGCAATAACCAAAAAGACAGTCAACAAAGTATATTTTGTCGAAGCGTTGGTAAGGTGGTGCGGCTGCATCCTCCGTTATGCTGACTCCTGCCGGATAAGTACGATGAATGAGAATGTAAATAATCTGGGACGGCTGTATGAACGGGAATTTATCAACTTAAAAGGGGGAGAGCTGCATGTCGTTTGAAGCGTTTGAAAATGAAATCGCGCGAATCTTTCAAAAGCTATGCCGGGAAAAACAAGCGTCACTGGAGGAAATACATGCCGCCACGGGCGTTCCCAGAACCATTTTAAAGAGTTTGAGCAATGGGGTTGTCCCCGGACACATAACCGTCAAGGATTTTGACCGCATTTCCGAATATTTTGATAGCGACGAAATTATTGAATTGATTATGAGGCTGTTTAAAGGGAACGATGCAGCAAGGGATTAAAAAATGGAAAACGAAGTTGTAAAGAAGAACAACAGCAAAAATTAACTTGTCGGAGGCTTTTTATGGAAGGCGAACACACAACAAATAACGATTGCATCATCGACGAGCGTTTAAACATCCAAATTCCCGGTGAATTGTGGGAACAGATGGGCAATCCCCAATGGGTGGAGGTTGACGCGGAAAACGGCTTGCCGGAATATTTTTCAATTCGGATAGCGACCTGCCCGAAGGAAACGCCGGTCGGTTCAGATGGCTCCATCCACTTGGACGAAATCTTTGCAGCGGAATACCACCTGTTTGCCGGGATGCGGTTTATTCCCGTTGTTTCCGGGATGGAGAGAAAATTTCTCCTTTTAAACTTGGTACGGCCTTACTGTGCGCGCTGCGGAGGTATTGACGGCCTGTTTGACGGCTCCCGAAGCGGTCATACCGTGTATTTCTGTAAAAGCTGTATTCAAGAACTTTCGGAAATGATTCAGGAATAACAAAAAGGCATGAGATTATTTGATGATCTCATGCCTTTTTGTTATGTATAATTTCGTATACAGAGTTATTTCCTTCTATATCCAAATTCCTCAACCAAACGCCAATATTCCTCCTGTTCATCCGCATTGGCTAGGCGTATATGTGGACTCCCGCAGTCCGGGCAGTTCTCCGGTTCACTGATCCGTTCAAACAGGAATTTGCACCGTTCACAGGTATAGACATTTGACACGTTTTAAAGCTCCTCTCCGCTTTGATATTCTAAAAATACATGGTAATAAGCCTTTGCGTTCATATTTCCTCTACTTTCAATTTTAGCTCAAAATTCTTCCCATGTTATAGGGGACAAATCTTGAAGCGGCTGTACTTGGTTGTATCCAGTAATTCGCTGTCTCCCTTTTAAACCCTCGTCAAAATTGACACTGTTTTGTTTTAATGATTTGCCGAAACCGGAAAGGACATACGTTTTGCTGTCGTCTTCTTTATGTGTAAAGAGTCCATACAGTTGGAGGGAAGAAATCCAGGTGTTGTTTTCCGATTCAAAATCCAAAGGCAGTTCTTTTAAATAGCCCAATTCAAAGGATGTACACATCGTAATGATTTTTGCCAGCTTAAAATACATATCTCTTTCAAGAGTTGTCAACAAAAAAGCGCGTGTCAGCATAGCAAAATAGTCAATTTTTTCATCCTCATCAATCTCATCGACTAAATAAATCAGCTTTTTCACATATTGGTAATACTCTCCGTTATCCTCATTGAATTTTTCCGCGAGTTTTATCTGGTCTTCGTAAGAATAAAATGTTCCCCGCAGGAAACGCTCCATCTTATCCCAAAAGATAACGGTGGGAGTATGAAAAATGAGTTGCTTTACATCATATCCTGCTTGAGCAGCTGCTGCCGGATCATGGAAAAAAACTGCCTGCATTAAATCCCAAATACTGTGTTTGAGATAACCCTGGATATCTTTATTTTTTATAATCGTCGCTAATGTATGAATCTGATTTTCTAGCATTTCTATCTCTCCTTAATTTTTGAAGTTTTGACAACATCGTCTATATTATTATAATATTCATTTTCCATAAAAGAGTAAATATTGAATAGGAAAAATAAAACTTATGGTGAGCTCTTCTTTTTCACTATCAAACGCATTATACTCTTTCAATTCCCGGCCATACTAAGAAAAAAGCCGGAAAGAGGGAACAAAAATGCCAGCAACCCAGAAAGGGGCCATCTCCTTTGGCCTTGTCCATATCCCCGTTGCCCTGCACACTGCAACCCAGGACAACGGCATCCATTTCAACCAGTTGTGCAAAGAGGACGGCAGCCGCGTCAAATACAAAAAGGTCTGTGCCTCCTGTGGAAAAGAAGTCGGAACCGATGGCATCGTCAAGGGCTTTGAGTTTGCACCTGGCCAGTATGTCACCATGACCGACGCCGATTTTGAAAAGGCCAAGACTGCAAAAGACAAGGCCATTCAAATCCTCCACTTTGCGGAACTGCCGGACATCCGCCCTATCTACTATGATAAAACCTATCACGCCGTCCCGGAAGCGGACGGCGCGGAAAAAACGACCAAAACAGAACACGCTTTATAACAAAAAGGGAAGGTATAACCCACAAGGTTATACCTTCCCTTTTAGAAATTTCTGCTGTAGACATTAGTATCGGAAAGCCTAGATAAAACTACTGTTTAACACGATAAAGAAATCATTTCTCGTTATTATAAGCTGAAAATAGAAAATCGCTCTTTTAGAGAGAACTTATTATTTTTCTTGTTGTCTTGACATTAATTTTATCAGGTGTTATGATGAATTCACAAAATTGAATGAATTGGCGTATTTGCGTTGCCTTGCTGTTGAAGCAGCGGGCATTAAAAGGGAATGCGGTGAAAATCCGCAGCAGTTCCTCCGCTACTGTAAGAAGGACGAAAACTCTCTTAGGATATTGTTGGAGACAATAACTTATCCACTGAACGTATTGTTTGGGAAGGTGAGAGCCGGTAGGGTGATTTCAAGCCAGGAGACCTGCGCAGATATGGGAAGAACTTTTCGGTGGGAAAAGGAGTTCCGCCCATATCCGGCACAGGAATTGTTCCTGCTGCTGTTTTTGGGTTTGTCGCAAAACAGGCCACCGAGAAGGTGGTCTGTTTTTTTGTTGCCCAAAAGCGTATACGACGCTCGTCGGAGGATGCAGCGTTTTGTATAAAAAAGTTTTTATCACATGAGAGGAAGGACAAGCATGAAAAAGTTGAAACGAATAACGTCGCTGTGCATGGCGGCCGTTATGCTGTTTTCGGTTTCAAGCCTCAGCGCATTTGCAGCGCCCGGCAGCGAAAGCGGCACATCCACCACCCTCAACTGGACCCAATTTTTGGGCAATGAGGAACTCAAAGGTGTTTCGGACGCCAAAACTCCAAAAACCGGAGCAGAAATCAAGGAGCTTTGGCGTTCACAGCATAAGGGAAATATTATGAATAATGCTTCCCCGACTGTTGCTGTTGGAGACTCTATTTATTATTATGAAACCGATCCGGATATCTCCTATACATCTAGTAGTAACCGCACGCTTTATAAGGTAAAAGCTTCTACTGGTGAAGTGGAAGCTAGTTCAGTTGAAATTCCGAGCAATGGTCAACTTTTGCCGCAGATTTGCTATGGAAATGGCAAGGTTTTTGTATTCGGAACCGAAACTGGCGGGTCGCGCATTTATGCTTTCGACGCAGTCACTTTAAAAATGCTTTTCAAGACGGCTTTGATTCCAAGCGCACAGATCGAAAGCGCAATCATGTATCACGACGGTTATATTTATGCCGGAAGTTATAACGCAAACGGCGAATTCGCCTGCTTTGATACAGAG
Organism: Clostridiales bacterium; assembly: GCA_003150405.1. Classification (GTDB taxonomy): domain Bacteria; phylum Bacillota; class Clostridia; order Oscillospirales; family Ruminococcaceae; genus Metaruminococcus_A. The sequence continues at coordinate 188,050 of QAMM01000007.1, read as the reverse complement.
GATACGGACCCGCAGAATACCGATGAAGAAAAAACTGCGAAATGGAGCTATAATGTTGGCGCCGATGCAGGACAGGGCATTCTTTGGGATGGATCGGAGTTTGTTGGCGATGCCGTGATTTTTGGTACAGCAGCCGGAAAGCTCATTTCACTGAATCGTTTTACTGGCGCGGAAATTGATGTTCTCAGCAAGCCGAAAGGGGAAGACGCCGGATTTACTACAACCCCCTATTATTATGAGAAAAACAATATGCTGTATGTTTCTATGGCAGAGAGCAATTCTGGAGTCATAGCAGTGCCTATGAATTCAGATGGTTCTTTTGACGATGACAACATTTTAATGTATAAAAATTCTGGTGGTATTAAATCCTCGGTCGTCATTTATAATGACCGTGTCTATGTTTGCGGCGGTGGCGGACACGGCGGCGGTAACGCACCGTTTACGGTGCTTGACGCTAATACCTTAGAGGAAATTTACACCATTCCCGACCTTATTAGCAAAGGGTCTGCTGTATTGACCACTGCTTATGCGACAAAGGAAAACAATCAGCAGGTTTATCTTTATATCACGCCTTATAAGCCAGCCGGTACTTATCCTGACCGTACGTCTCAACTGTATATCATTAAGGATTCCATTGGTCAGACAGAACCAGATTATGAGATAGTGGACATGGGAGACAAGACTGTAGGGCAGTATTCTTCCCAGACCTATACGATTAATAAGGATGGCCTGCTTTCGATTTATAACGATGCCAATTATGTCTATTGCTTTGGCAATGTCGATGAAACTGCCCAGATTATAAATGGCACAGATGTTTATAACCAAATTGCCCGCCAGCCGGATACAAATGAATTCAAATACTACAATGAATTTGAGCTCCGCCGCATTCAGGAGCGGTATAACAACCTTTCGGCGGAAGAACAGGCCAAGGTTACAAATATTGACAAGCTCACTGAAATGCTTGCAGTTGCCAATATGCTCCCGGAAGAGCGGTTGGATGAACTCAACGATGCAATCGCTTCACTGCCGGAGACCAGTGAAATCACTCTGGACCAGGCGGAGACCATTGAGAGCCTGTACAACACCTATTTGTCTATGACCGATGAAGCCAAACAAAATGTTGTCGGCGCGGACAAGCTTGCTGCGGCTTATACCAGCGTGCAGGAGCTGCGCAATGCGGCAGCAACAGAGGCGCTTGTAAACGAAATTAACGCCCTGCCTTTGGAACAGGAGCTCACCCTTTCAGATGAAACGCAGATTGACAACCTGCTGCAGCGCCTTGAGGCCCTTCCGGCAGAGTACGCTGCGCTGGTTGCAAATGCAGACAAGCTGAACGCTGCCAAAGCGCGGATGACCGACATCCACACCCGTATTGCCGGCCTGGAAGGCTTTATTGACCAGAACCTTGCCGCGGCGGAGATTACGCTGGACAGCAAAGCCATGCTGGATGAAGCGCTTGCGTGGGCGGAGGGAATTCCGGCGGCGGACTTGGAGTCTGTCAGCAGATACGGCCAGTACCTGCTGCCTGCTGTAACTGACTACGTCAACCTGTTGATTGATGCCCTTTACCAGGATGGCAAACCGGTTGAACTGACCGGCGAAAATATTGCGGAAGTTAAAGAAACCCTTGCAGAAATTCAAAAATACTATGGACTGCTTCCGGAAAGCGAGCAGCGCTATGTAGAGCATTACGATACGGTAACCGCTCTGGAGGAAGAGGCGGAACAGTATGTTCCGAATTCGGAGAAGCCGGAACAGAAACCGGAGACCACCGAGCCGGTTGCTGGTGATACTCTGCCGGCCACTGGCGACACCCTTCCGGTTTGGAGTCTTGCCGCCGTTATGCTGCTGGCCTTTGCCGGGTTTGCTGCAATCGCGATAAAACGCACATCGAAATAAAAAACCGTTACACCGTCTATGTTTATGCCCTCCCGCATTGGGAGGGCATAAACGCGTTGAAGAAACAGGAGCCTGGTATGGGGAAAAAGCACTGGATACGCAAAATTGTTTTAGCACTGATTGGCGCTGCCATTGTCACCGGTATTATACTTTCCATCAACATTGAACCGGCGGATTACCGCGATACCCTTCAGGGGGAGATTACCAATGCGGAGGAGCTGCTCCAGGAGGCTGAGACAGGCAATGCCCCCGGGCTGTACGCCCCGCAGACGGTTCTGCTTTTCCGCCATGCCGTAGAAGAGGCATCCTCGGTTGAGGATGACGAGAATGCTGAATACGAGCAGCTCAAAGAGGCCAGTCAGAAATTAAAAGAGCGCGCTGAGTGGTTTCAAAACGCGCGCAATACCGACTGTCTGACGGCGGAAGAGCAAAAAGAAATTGTGCCGGAGCAGGGATTTGAAAAGACCGTTGAGGGAGAGAGCTTTTCCGTTACCTGGAAGCTGCTTGGCGTAATTGACAACCCTGCGGATGTCAACCTCAAGGTGAATTTGGAATCCGCTTACGAGCAGGAGGTGCAGGCTCTGCTGCAAGCCTGTGATGCCGTTCGCCCGGAGAAGGTTACCCTGCTCACCCTTTACCATGACGGCGCCCTGCCCGCCGAGTTCAGCCTTACGGCGGAGCCGCTTTCTCTTTCGGCAGACGGTGTGCAGATTTACCGCTACAACCCGGAAAGCGGCGGACTTGACTATTTAATCCGCGGCGAGGTACAGGGGGAGACCCTGACGTTTTCAGTAGCCGAAGGAGGCACCTACCTCATCTACAACAAGAGTGCTGAAGAAACACTGCTCACTACCCTGTTGGAGAGCGGCGCGCCGGAAGCAGAGCCAGAGGAACCAGCAGCTTCGGAAACATCGGATACCTCCTCCTCTGAAAGCAGTACCCCGGAGCCTTCCCAGCCGAATACGCCGGCGGCTGACTTACCCGATTCACCGTCCTCGACTCCGTCTGTTTCACCTCCGTCCGCTTCCGGCGCAGACGGTTCAGAATCCCAGTCTGCCCCGGATGCCAAAAAGTATTGCACCATTGAAATCCGTTGCGACACCGTTGCGAACGACCTGAGCAAGCTCAAAAACCCGGAGATACGGCCCTATATCCCGTCAGACGGCGTTATTTTAGCAAAGCAGCAGGTGGAAGTTTATGACGGCGAGACGGTGTTTGACATTCTGAAGCGGGTCACACGCAACAAACGAATCCAACTGGAATTCCGTAATGACAAGGGTTACACCGGCGGCGTATACATTGAGGGAATCAACCACCTGTATGAGTTCCACGGGGGCGACCTTTCCGGCTGGATGTACAGTGTCAATGGATGGTTCCCAAACTACGGTGCGGCGGCCTACACGGTACAGGATGGGGATGAAATTCTCTGGTGCTACACCTGTGATCTCGGCAAAGATGTAGGGGGATATTTTGAATGAGGCGTATTTTTGCAGACGGCCTTGGGGAGAACGGCTCCTTTGCTTCATTTCATCCGTTGGTCACCTTTTTTTACTTTGGGTGCGTAATTGGCGTTAGCATGTTTTCCATGCACCCGCTTTTTCTTGCGGAAACGCTGCTTGCGGCGGTGTTTTATTCCCTGCTGCTCAACGGCGTGAAACAGTTCCGGTTTATCCTGTTTATCTGCCTTCCCATTCTGCTTATCACTGCCGTTATCAATCCTCTGTTTAATCACCGCGGCGTAACGGTGCTGTTTTACCTCAATGGGAACCAAATGACGCTGGAAGCAATTTTGTATGGGCTGGCCGCCGCCGCGATGCTGGTGAGCGTTGTGGTATGGTTCAGCTGCTTCAGCCGGGTTGTCACCTCAGATAAATTCATTTACCTGTTTGGGCGCATCCTTCCGGTGCTGTCGTTGGTGCTTTCTATGTGTCTGCGTTATGTCCCTCTGCTCAAAAACCGGTTTCGGGAAATTTCAGAGGGGCAGAAGTGCATGGGCCGGGATTATGGTATCCGCCAGCCCATACGGAAGCTGCGTCAGCTTGCACGCGAAATTTCCATCCTCATTGCATGGTCGCTTGAAACCTCCATTGAAACGTCGGATTCCATGGAGGCCCGCGGCTACGGGCTGCGCGGCCGTACGAGCTTCCACATTTTTAAATTTACCCGGCGGGATGGATTTACCCTTGTTTTTATTGTGCTGGCGGCCGGCCTTGTCTTTACCGGCTGCGCCTTTGGCGTCAACAGCATTTATTACTATCCTGCGGTGTATGCCCCCCATTCGTGGGGGGTTACCCTGCCGGTGGCGGCGGTTTACCTGCTGCTGCTTGTATTTCCGGCGGTGATTGATCTCAAAGGAGAATATAAATGGGCCAAATTGAGCTTCGAGACCTGAGCTTTCGTTATCCGGGAAGCAAAAAATATGCACTGGATGGTATTTCTCTTTCGATTGCACCTTCCTCATTTGTGGTTTTATGCGGCCGTTCCGGCTGCGGAAAAAGCACCCTGCTGCGCCACCTGAAAAAGAACCTCACCCCTTATGGAGAGCGAAAGGGCAGCGTGCTTTATGGTGGAACCGATATAACTGAATTGAGCGACCGTGTGAGCGCCCAGCAAATTGGGTTTGTCCAGCAAAGTCCGGAAAACCAAATCGTCACCGACAAGGTGTGGCATGAACTCGCTTTTGGTTTGGAGAGCCTTGGCTTCCCAAACCGGGTCATCCGCCGGCGGGTCGCGGAAATGGCGAGCTTTTTCGGCATTCAGACCTGGTTCCGCAAAAGCGTCTATGAGCTTTCCGGGGGGCAGAAACAGCTATTGAATCTTGCCTCTATTATGGCAATGCAGCCAGAGGTGTTGATTTTGGACGAGCCCACCTCCCAGCTTGATCCCATTGCCTCTTCTGAGTTCCTGGATACGCTGGTCAAAATCAACCGGGAGTTGGGGACAACAATCCTCCTGTCCGAACACCGGTTGGAGGAGGTGTTTCCTCTGGCCGATCAGGTTGTTGTCATGGAGGAAGGAAAACTTCTTACCTGCGGTACTCCGCGTAAGGTTGGCGCGTTTCTGGGAGAAAACAGCAGCGGCCGCAGAATGTACACCGGTCTGCCCGCCGTTATGCGGGTGTATGCTGAGCTTCCGCTGGGCGGTGAATGCCCGCTGACGGTGCGCGACGGTCGGCTTTGGCTTCAGCAGCACTTCCATAACCGGCCAGCCGCCCTGGAGGAGAAGCCTCCCAAAGAAAAACGAACTCATAGGGAACCAAAAACAGAGCCTGCTGCCGTCGAGTTTTCCGACGTCTGGTTCCGCTACCAGAAAAACGGGAACGACATTCTGCGCGGCTTATCGTTCCGGGTGGAAAAGGGAGAGTTTTTCTGCATGGTCGGCGGCAACGGCGTTGGGAAAAGCACGGCGCTCAAGCTGGTGAGCGGGGTGTTAAAGCCTTACCGCGGTAAGGTACTGGTCAACGGGCAGCCCGTTGGAAAGGGTGTTTCCGTGGGGATGCTCCCGCAGAATCCGCAGTCCCTTTTTACTGAGATTACAGCGGAAGAAGAGCTTTACGACATGGTGCTTTTTGAGAAAATACCCGAGACTGAAAAAATTGACCGGGTAAACCGTATGCTGGAACGGCTGGAGCTCACCGACCTGCGCAAGGCAAACCCCTATGACCTGAGCGGTGGGGAACAGCAGCGGCTTGCCCTTGGGAAAATATTAATGATGCGCCCTTCCCTGCTGGTGCTTGACGAGCCGACCAAGGGGCTGGACCCCTTTTTTAAACAGGAGTTTGCCCGGATTTTGTGGCAGTTGAAAGCAGAGGGGGTTACTGTCCTGATGGTGACCCATGACATTGAGTTTTGTGCGGAATACGCCGACCGCTGCGCCATGATGTTTGACGGCGACCTTGTTTCGGCGGACACGCCCCGCGCCTTTTTCAGCGGCAACAGTTTTTATACGACCGCAGCAAACCGGATGTCACGGGGAATTTTTGAAGGCGCAGTTACCTGTGCGGATGTGGTGGAACAATGCAGAAAAGCTATGATATGACTCAATATGCGGCTGCCCGCCGAAAGCGCTTCTGGACGGCCGCCCTAATTATTTTTATCCTGGTGCCTGCAACCATTTTTGTTGGCGTACAGTTTCTGGGAGACAGGAAGTACCTGTTCATCAGCGTCCTTATTTTGGCCTATACCATTATCCCGTTCTTCATGGTGTTTGAAAAACGCAAGCCGCGCGCGCGGGAATTGGTGATGATTGCTGTTATGTCCGCTTTGGCGGCCTGCGGAACGCTGGTCTGTTCCATGATGATCCCCTTTCAGGCGGGAACGGCCCTGGTCATTATTGCCGGCATTGCCCTTGGCCCGGAGGAAGGGTTTCTTGTTGGCGCGCTGGCACGGTTTGTCTGCAACTTTTTTCTGGGGCACGGGCCTTGGTCCCCATGGCAGATGGTGTGCTGGGGTCTGCTCGGTTTTCTTGCAGGCATTGTTTTCAACAAAGTAGATCTTGACCAGCTCAAATCCCGCAGCTTTAAGCTGGTGTTGGGGCCGGTGCTGAGCGTAGCCGCTGCCATCGGCGTCGCTTATATCACCTACCTGCTGTGGGGAGACGGCCCTTTTCTCGGCTGGCGGCTTTACATTTTTGGCGCAGGGGGACTGCTCCTTGGACTGGTGATCCAGCGTAAACGGATGCCGGTGGACGACCTTACCCTTTCGGTCTATGGATTTTTGACGACCTTTATCATCTACGGTGGAATTATGAATGTCTGCGCCATGGTGATGTCCAGTTCCATTGACCGCACCAACATTGACATGAGCTGGCACTCCCTGACGGTGCTTTACCTGTCCGGGGTACCCTATGATTTTACCCATGCGCTTGCTACGGCCTTTTTTCTGTTTCTATTCGGGGATAAGGTCATCCGCAAGATTGAACGGGTGAAGATTAAATACGGTATGTACCGCTGATGGAGGATGATAATGGATTGGAATGAGAGAATTGCGCCCCCAAACAAGGCCGCAGCCGACCAATGCCGGACACGATGGAACACTCTGGCAAAACCGCTGGGAAGCCTCGGTCTGCTGGAGGACGCTGTGGTTCAAATTGCCGCCCTTACCGGAGACGCCGGGTACCGGCTTGACCGGCGCGCGGCTGTCGTCATGTGCGCGGACAACGGCGTAGTTGCACAGGGCATTTCCCAGACTGGTATGGAAGTGACCGCCGCTGTAGCGCGGAACATCGCGCGCGGCAGGGGGTGTATCAACCGATTTGCCAGTTGTGCCGGAGTGGATGTTTTCCCGGTGGATATTGGGATTGCAAAGGACCTGACCGGCTTTGGTGTGCTGAACCGCAAGATTGCTCCCGGCACTGGGGACATCAGCACAGGCCCTGCCATGACGCTGGAGCAGGCACAGCGGGCCGTCTCGGTTGGAATTGACCTGGTCCGGGATTTAAAGGCGCAGGGTTACCAGATTCTTGCAACCGGTGAGATGGGCATAGGCAACACCACCACGAGCAGCGCCGTTGCCTCGGTGCTGCTCGGGCGGCCGGTCTCCGAGATGACCGGGCGGGGTGCAGGTTTGAGCGACCAGGGGATGGCGCACAAAATTGCAGTGATCCAAAAGACACTGGAAGTCAACTGTCCGGATCCGCAGGACGCTTGGGACGTCCTTGTCAAAGTCGGCGGCTTTGATATTGCTGGCATGGCCGGGTTGTTCCTCGGCGGTGCATTGTACCGGGTGCCTGTCCTCGTAGATGGTTTTATCTCTTCGGTTGCGGCGCTGGTTGCCACACGACTTCGCCCGGAAGCCGCCTGTGCCATGCTGGCCACCCATGTTTCAGAGGAACCGGCTGCCCGCTGTGTTCTTGACGCGCTTGGCCTTCATCCGCTCCTCTGTGCCGGGATGCGTCTTGGCGAAGGGACTGGGGCGGTGGCGGCGCTTCCGCTTCTGGATATGGCGCTGGAACTTTATTTCAACATGGACACCTTTGGGGAGATACAGATTGATTGCTACCAGCCGTTGAGCGAGGGCTGGGGATGCTGACGCTGGTGTATGGCGGCAGTGCCAGCGGGAAAAGCGAATATGCGGAACGTCTTGCCTGTGCGTCGGCAGGCCTGCGGTATTACATCGCCACAATGCGGCCTTATGGCGCATCCGCCAAAGCACGCATTCAAAAGCACCGGGCGGAACGCGCAGGGAAAAATTTTCAAACCCTGGAGTGCTACACTGGGCTTGATGCCCTTATACTGCCCCGCCGCGGAACGGTATTGTTGGAGTGTATGGGGAATCTAGCGGCCAACGAGCTGTTCTGGCCGGAGGGAGCGGGCGCAGAAAGCCCGGAACGCATTCGTGCCGGAATTTCCAATTTGCTTCGGCAAACCAGCAATTTGATTGTTGTCAGCAACGATGTTTTTCGCGAGGGATTGTTTTACGGGCAGGAGACCATCCATTACCTGGATGTGCTGGGCGGGCTGAACGAATTTCTAGCCCGGCAGGCCGACCGAGTTGTTGAGGTGGTCTGCGGCATTCCACTTGCGGTAAAGGGGGAGCTTCCATGAGGCTGTTTGGCACCATTGTCACAGCGTTTTCCATGTTTTCACGCATCCCGGTTCCACACCTTTCATGGGATGACCGCAATATGCGGTATATGCTCTGCGCTTTTCCCCTGGTCGGTGCGGCCGCCGGTGTGCTGCTTTGTAGTTGGTGCTGGCTTGCCGGGACGCTGCGGTTTGGCGGCTTGCTCACAAGTACCGGATATGTTCTTCTCCCACTGGTGGTGACTGGAGGAATCCATCTGGACGGCTTCTGCGATACCGTGGACGCCCTTTCCAGTCACGCCCCACAGGCCAAAAAGCTGGAAATTCTCAAGGATCCGCATACAGGGGCATTTGCAGTCATTGTCGTTGCGGCATACTTCCTGTTTTACCTGGCGCTGTGTAGCGAGCTGGAAAAGGATTTGAAAACCGCATTGCTCATCAGCGGAGGTTACCTGTTGGAACGAATGCTGAGCGGCCTCTCGGTCCTCACCTTTCCCAAAGCGCGTAAGGACGGCCTCGCAAAAACCTTTTCCGACCACAGCCCGCAATCCGGCGGAAAGACATTTCTGCTCATGTTTCTTGGCCTGCTGACGGCTGCTATGGTGGTTTTTTCCCCCATTCGAGGCAGTGCGCTTTGTGCTGCCGCCGGGTTGGCGTTTTGGTATTACCACCACATGTCTCTCAAACAATTTGGCGGCATAACCGGGGATTTGGCGGGCTATTTTTTGCAGGTATGTGAAATTTCAATGCTGACGGCATTGATTGTTACTCAAAAATTGGATGGGGTGATTGCATGGTTTTGGTGATTGGCGGCTACGCCTCCGGCAAACGGGATTATGTCCAAAATGCGCTGGGCTTTTTGGAAGCAGATATTTCAGACGGCCTTCTGGATGCCCGTCCGGTGCTCAATGCGCTTCAGGACCTGGTTCAGCACTGCCTTTCCCAAGGCGGCGAGCCACAGAGCCTGCTGCCCTGGCTGCTGGAAAAGCAGGTTGTGGTCTGCGATGAAATGGGTTCCGGGGTTGTCCCCATTGACGAGCGGCAGGACTGCCTTCGAGAAGAGGTTGGGCGGCTCTGTATCCGGCTGGCAGAACAGGCGGAGCGGGTTGTCCGGGTTGTCTGTGGGATCCCGCAGGTGATTAAATGAGCCGTGTGATAGAGCTTGTTTTTTACCGGCATGGCGCAACAAAAGGCAATATGGAGAAGCGTTACATTGGGCGCACGGACGAGCCGCTCAGTCCGGCCGGACGCGGTGCGCTGCATCCAGCTCCAGAGGACGCGGCAGTCCGCCGGGTTTATATTACGCCGTTATTGCGCACCGCCCAATCGGCTGCTGTTTTGTTCCCAAATGCGGAGCAGGTGTGCTGTCCCGGGTTTGCAGAAATGGATTTCGGGGCGTTTGAAGGGCACAATTTCGCCGAACTGCGCTGCAGTGCAGCTTATCGCGCCTGGGTGGATTCCGGCTGCCTTGCCCGCTGTCCCGGTGGGGAGTGCCAAGAAGAATTTACCACGCGGGTTTGCTGCCAATTCCGGCAGGTGATCAGCCGGGCGCTGGAAAGCGGAGAAGAAAAGCTCTGTTTTGTCGTCCACGGCGGAACCATTATGGCTATTTTCAGCCAACACGCACTGCCAAGACGGCCTTATTTTGACTGGCATGTTCAAAACGGCGTGCGCCTTTCGGGCTGGCTGACCGAGGAGCAGTGGCTACATGGACAAAGCTTCTGTATACAGAAAATAACGAAAGGGGCTGGGCATTTTTGAACCATACCATTGCGCTTGCGGTGGGATTTCTACTGGATTTTTTGCTTGGCGATCCCCTTTGGCTGCCGCATCCGGTGGTTGCGATGGGAAAACTGATCACCTGGCTGGAAAAGCTGCTCCGGTGTCTGTTTCCTAAAACGCCGAGGGGGGAGTTGGCCGGTGGAATTCTACTTGCAGTTGTGCTGCCGCTCCTCTCCTGGGGCGTTTCTTTTGCCTGCCTCTGGCTGCTCTGTTTGGTACATCCCCTGCTTTGCTTTGCCGCCGAATGCTGGATGTGTTACCAGGTTCTCGCCGCTAGGGGCCTTGCACAGGCCAGTAAAGCGGTTTTCCTCCGGCTTGCTGCCGGGGACCTGCCGGGCGCACGCAAAGCGGTGGGACGCATCGTTGGGCGGGACACCAAGTCTCTGACCGCAGAGGGCGTTACCCGCGCAGCGGTTGAAACCGTAGCGGAAAATAGCAGCGACGGCGTTATTGCCCCCATGTTTTTTCTTGCGCTGGGCGGCGCGCCGCTTGGCATGTTTTACAAGGCGATTAATACAATGGACAGTATGGTTGGATATAAAAATGACCGTTACCGTTTCTTTGGGAAAGCAGCGGCCCGTTTGGACGATGCTGCCAATTTTCTCCCGGCTCGGTTGAGCGCATTGTTGACAGTGCTTGCAGCCGGATTGTCCGGATTTTCGCTCAAAAATGCCTGGCGGATTTTCCGGCGCGACCGGCACAACCATGCCAGCCCAAATTCCGCTCAAACCGAGTCGGTCTATGCCGGAGCGCTGGGCGTGCAGCTTGCGGGTGACACAAGCTACTTTGGCAAGCTTGTGCGCAAGCCCACCATTGGCGACCGTCTTCGCCCTATTGAACCAAGGGATATTCTGCGCGCCAACCGCCTGCTTTGGGTCACCACAATGCTGAGCCTGATGGCCTGTATTCTGCTACGTATGGCAATTTTTATTGGAATGGGAGGCAGTTTGTTATGAAGCTGATACACGGCGGCGATGTCGAAGGGTTTATCCGCCGGCATGGGAAACCACCGCTGGATTTTTCCGCAAACGTCAACCCGCTTGGCGTGCCGGAAGGGGTGCAGCGCGCCATTGCAGCTGCCGCACAAATGGCAGACCGTTACCCCGATCCCCTGTGCCGGAAACTTACCGGCGCGCTTGCGCGGGCAGAACATCTGCCTGAGAAATTTATTCTGTGCGGTAACGGCGCAGCGGATTTGATCTACCGGCTGGTGATGGCCCGCAGGCCAAAATGCGCGCTGCTCCCTATTCCGACCTTTGCCGAATACGAGCGTGCGCTCCGCACGGTGGGGTGCAAGGTGCGTTTTCATCCGCTTTTACCGCAGAAGGATTTTTGCATTGACGATGCTTTGCTTGCGGAACTCACGCCGGAGGTGGAGCTCCTGTTCCTCTGTACCCCGAACAATCCAACCGGACAGGTGGTTGAGCCGGGATTGCTCCGCCGTATTTTGGAGCGGTGCAGGCAGAACAAGACTATGGTTTTGCTGGATGAATGCTTTCAGGCGTTTCTTCCGCCGGAGCTACAGCATTCCTGCACCCAATGGCTGGAAGAATTCCCTAATTTGGCTGTTCTTAAGGCGTTTACCAAGCTTTACGGTATGGCCGGCGTCCGGCTTGGATATCTTTTATCGGCCGACTGTGCCCTGCTGGAACGGTGTTTCTTGGCCGGACCGCCCTGGGCGGTTTCCTCCCTTGCACAGGCGGCGGGAATTGCCGCTTTACAGGAAACGGAGTACCTGAAAAAAACACAGGCCCTTATCCGCCGGGAACGCCGCTGGATGAAGGAACAGCTTAGGCGGAGCGGCATTGAACCCATTGGTTCCCATGCAAACTACCTCTTTTTCCGCTCACCGATTCAAAATTTGCCTGTCCGGCTGGAACAAAATGGGATATTGATCCGCAGCTGCGACAATTATCCCGGTCTTCCGCCGGGTTACTGCCGGGCGGCTGTGCGCACACACAATGAAAATAAATGTCTCATTGGCGCCATGCAGCGCTTGTTTGAGGAGGAAATACGTTGGCAAAAGCAATTATGATACAGGGGGTTGCCTCCGGCGCGGGCAAAAGCCTCATTGCGGCCGGGCTTTGTCGGGTGTTCCGCCAGGATGGATGGAGCACCGCGCCGTTTAAAAGCCAGAATATGGCGCTCAACAGCTTCGTCACTGCCGACGGACTGGAAATGGGCCGCGCTCAGGTTGTACAGGCGGAGGCGGCGCTGGTAGAACCGTCCGTGCAGATGAATCCCATTCTGCTCAAGCCAACCGGCGATATGGAAAGCCAGGTCATTGTGAACGGCAGGGTATTTGGCACTTTGCCGGCCAGCGAGTATTATCGGCGCAAACAGGAGCTTTTCCCGGCTGTTCGTGCGGCTTATACTGCTCTTGACCGTCAGTTTGATCGCATTGTGCTCGAAGGCGCGGGCAGCCCGGCAGAAATCAACCTCAAAAAAGATGACTTTGTCAATATGGGCATGGCGAAAATAGCCCGGTCCCCGGTTTTACTGGTGGGCGACATTGACCGCGGCGGCGTTTTTGCAAGTCTCTATGGCACCATTGCCCTTTTGGAGCCCAGAGAACAGAAAATGATTAAGGGGCTTATCATCAACAAATTTCGTGGCGACCCGGAAATCCTCCGGCCCGGCTTGGTACAGCTGGAAAAGCTCACCGGCATTCCGGTGGTTGGGGTTCTGCCTCATTTGGATGTGGATTTGGAGGACGAAGATAGCCTTGCCCCCCGACTTGCAAACCGGGAACAGAGGGGCGTTCTGGATGTTGTGGTTATCCGTCTGCCCCACATTTCCAATTTTACTGATTTTCACATCTTAGAGCAGGTCGAAGGGGTCGGTGTTCGGTACGTCACCGTTCCCAAAGAACTGGGCTGCCCGGATCTTATCCTACTTCCCGGCACCAAAAACACCATGGGAGATCTTTTGTGGCTGCGGCAAAGCGGTATGGAAGCTGCGGTCAAAAAGCTGGCGGCAAAAGGGACACTGCTCATAGGCATCTGCGGCGGGTACCAGATGCTTGGCGAAACGCTGTGTGATCCGGAGGGGGTTGAATGTGACGGTGAGTTGGCGGGAATGGGACTTCTTCCAATTCAAACTGTATTTTCACGCCAAAAAACAAGGGGACGCACAGATGCCGTTGTCTGCCCGCTGGACGGCCCTTTTTCCGCGCTTTCCAGTCAACCGTTGGAAGGGTATGAAATCCATATGGGAACCAGCACAGGACAACGGGCGCACGCTTTTTGTCAAACGGCATCCGGAAACCTGGACGGCGCAGTGTGCGGAAATGTGCTGGGCAGCTACCTTCACGGCTTATTTGATAGTACTGAGTTTACAAACGCCCTGCTTCAGCTGCTGTTAAAGCGTAAAGGGCTTGATGAAAATGCCCTTGTTGCAGTGGATTACCGCCATTACAAGGAAACCCAGTACGAATTGCTCGCACAAAATTTCCGTAAATATCTGAATCTGGAGGCGATCAACCGGATTGTGGAACTCGGTTTATGAATATCGTTTGTATTTGAATAATGATATGTGATAGGTTTAAAAAATAGTTGGTTAAAGAATTCTTTATTAACTTTCTAAAATATTGATATGTAAATTATAATTGAACTGAAAGAAACAGAAAATGGGAAGATAATGGCTACTATATCGGTATTTTTGATGGCAAACCGGTTTTAGCTCTGCTTGAAGTTAACGGCATGGACTTTATAGGTTTAGAAGATTTAAGCAGAACCGTAGACGACGAACAGGCGGTCTGATGATAAGTTGGAAGCTTTTAACGAATGAAATTGGTGAAATACTGAACCTCAAAAACAACCTCGCGCAGATTCTGCGTGAGGTTGTTTGCGGTCTGTCGGGGGTACTTTGTGCAGAATCTGCGTGAAGTTGCGTTCTTCAAAAAAGACTTCGTGCAGATTCTGCACGAAGTCATAAAGACACATGATTTTATAGCACGAAAAAAGGGACTTGCAATTCTTTCCAAACCGTGCTACACTTTAAAACAAATAAGAAAACCCCATTAGCTGAGAATTGGACGGCAATCCTATCTCACTAATTGAACCGTGGTAGAAACACGTTTCAAAAACCAACAGGGTAACTTTCTCGTACTACTTTAGCACGAGTTTGTTTAAATTGTCAAGGGCTTGAACGTGTCACACGACAAATGTGCGTTCAGGCTCTTGTTTTTTGTTTCCTGAAACAGAAAACAAAAGCGTGGACGAACAACCAACTCCACGAAGAACCTTGAAAACCAAATAGCGGATTTTACAGCACATTCCCTGTGTGGCCTTGACCGGAAAGCCGCGTTGCAAACACGCTTGCGATTCATGTTCCTGCAACAAAAAAGGATGATACCCTTTTTGGCGATGACCCACACAGTGGGACAATGATACTTTCGTCCAGCCACAGCCTCAAACAATGGGGACGACCCGGTGAGAACCACGGGGTAGGAAAGCAGAAAGCTTTCACTAATGGCGCTGTTTCATCAACAGCCGTTGCAAAATCCCATTCAGCAACAAAGCTTAACCGGAAATCCGGTTTTCATAAAACTTTTTGCGTATGCCCATGTTGCACGAACAACATGGGCATATCAAAGAGTTTTATAATGGTGACCCGTACGAGAATCGAACTCGTGTTACAGCCGTGAAAGGGCCGTGTCTTAACCGCTTGACCAACGGGCCGTGGTCCACACAAGGAAAGAAATGCGCGCGTCTGGCCGAGTGTTGCCAGGATAGTTCCGTTGCGTGGTTGGTAGCGGTAACTGGATTCGAACCGGTGACACTTCGGGTATGAACCGAATGCTCTAGCCAACTGAGCTATACCGCCATTTTGATGCCTATTAATTATAAAATAAACCTTCGAGCTTGTCAAGGGTATTTTGCCACTTTTTTGCAAAAATATTTATTTTATGGTTTTGCTTGACACCGACGTAACGTCAGATGGTATGATAATCTCAAAGGAAGGGGGAATCCGGTATGAAAATGAAACAGGTGTGCAGTCAGACTGGGCTGACCGAGCGGACCGTTCGGTTTTATGAGGAACAGGGTCTGGTGTCACCCCGGTGTTTTGAGGAAAACGGACGGGTGTACCGCGCGTACAGCGAACAGGATTTAGCGGATTTGGAAGCAGCGGCAACCCTGCGCAAAAGCGGCTTTACCATTGCGGAGATCAAACGGATGAAAGCAAGCCCCATGCAGTTGGTTCAGGTGGTACAGAGCTGTGCTGGCCGTCTCCGCGAAGAGGGGCAGGCGGCGGGGCTGAATGCAGAGGCGCTTGCCGGGCTGGATATGAGCCGGATTCAGGACTGCCAGGCGCTTGCGGCGGCGCTGGAGCGGCGGGCATCCGCCCTTTCCCTGCCACGCTCGGATTTAAATTTGGATTTTGGCAAAGACGACGATGAACCGCGGCAGCAAAAAGAAGCTCAGGCCGCTGCCATCCAGGCGGAAATGGTGCGTCGGCAAACGATGGGCAGGCGGCTGGTGTATACCATTGGAGCTGTTCAAATTGCGCTTGCCTTTTTGCTGCTGATTGCAAGTGCCGTGACCAGAAACTTTGGGTATGGCCTGGTTTCCTTTGTTGCGGCAACGGCGTTCGCTGCCGCCCTGATGTGTGGTGTGCGCTGGGTGCGCTGGTATTATGCCGTCAGCTGTGCGCTTTCTGCCATACAAACCTTTTTGACACTGCTCGGTCAATCCAGTGAAATGGGGTGGCCGGCGGAAATGGGCTGGTTTTTGCTGTTGACCGGTGGAATAAGCTGCATGTTTAACGGCGCCATTGCCTGGCTTCTGATAAAAAGCAAAGCGGCAGCCGCTTTTTTTGAGGAGAAGCAGCACCGGTAAGTGGAAATGACTCCAGGGGGTGCTTATGCGGGAAGAGCTTGCTGTAAAAGAGCGGGAAAGGCCGCATATGCGGAAAATGGCCGGGCTTTCTGTCCGCGGCGGCAAAAACCGGCGCCAATTTGCTTGGAGGGTGCGTTTGAGAGGGATTCTGTCAAAAGGGCTTTGCATGCCTGCTTGACACGCGGCGTTTTTTTATGCTACTATAAAATAAACTCGGAGGGTAATGGTTTACCGGATAAGAGGGTTGGGGAGTCCAGCTTTTTTATCCGGTTTTTTTAAGTTTATGGAGTAAGGGAGACAGAGCTTTTATGGAGCACACGGTAAACCGGCTGACCGAGGGCAGCATTACCAAAACATTAATCTGCTTTGCCGCGCCCTACCTTGCGGCAAATTTTCTGCAGGCGCTTTACGGAGCCGTCGACCTGTTTGTAGTCGGTTGGTTCTGCGATTCGGCGGCCGTTTCCGCGGTTTCGACCGGTACCCAGATCACCCAGATCGTCTTGAGCCTTATTTCCGGCCTGACGATGGGCGGAACCATTTTGATTGCCCAGTACGTTGGCGCCAACCGGGTGGATGAGGCCACCGACACCATCAGCACCATGCTGACCCTGTTCGGCGTGGTTTCATTGGGAATGACGGTGGTTATGCTGCTGGCGACCTATCCCCTGCTGGTGTTGATGCAAACTCCGGCAGAGGCATTCCCCTACGCAATGGACTATGTGCTCATTGCAAGCGCCGGAACCGTCTTTGTGGTGGGTTACAACGCGGTCAGCGCCATTCTGCGCGGTTTGGGGGATTCCCGCCACCCACTCATTTTTATTGCCATTTCCTGCGTCTGCAACATCGTGCTGGACCTGGTTGCCGTTGGGCCGCTTGGCATGGCGGCGGGCGGTGCGGCGCTGGCGACCATTATCTCCCAGGGGCTGAGCCTCGTAATTGCCATCATCTACCTGAAGCGGCACGATTTTATCTTTGATTTCAAGCTCCGCAGCTTTCATCTGCACAAGGAAAAGGTTAAAAGCCTCTTTAAGGTGGGGATTCCGGTCTCGCTTCAGGACACTACGGTACACATCTCTTTTATGTTTATTGCGGCCATTGTCAATTCCATGGGGGTTGTCGCCTCTGCGGCGGTGGGAATTGCCGGAAAGTTCGACGCCTTTGCCATGCTGCCGCCAATGGCTTTCTCCGGCGCGATTTCGGCGCTGGCGGCGCAGAACATTGGGGCGGGTCAGCCGGAGCGTGCCAAAAAAACGCTGTATGTGAGCATGCTGCTTTCCTTTGGCTGCGCCGTTGTCTTTTTTGCATGGGCACAGATTGCCCCAGAAACCATTATGCTGCTCTTTCAGTTTGATCCGGCGGTTACGGCGGCAGGGGCCGAGTACCTGCGCACCTTCAGCTTTGATTTTCTGTTGGTGGCCTTTGCCTTCTGCTTTAACGGCTTTTTCAACGGCTGCGGCTGTACCCGTTATACTATGATCAATGGTATTTCCACCACCCTTGGCATCCGGGTGCCGCTTGCCTTCCTGTTCAGTATTCTTCTGCCATCCTCGCTGTACGGTATTGGCCTTGCAGCGCCGGTGGCTTCACTGGTGGCGATTGTAGTGCATGTCATTATGCTGCGCACCCCTATTTGGAGGCACGCGGCGGTGGTGAAAACTGATGCACCGGCAAAGGCAGTTACGGCGTCTGAAGGGGTGCCGCTGGAGCCGTAAAATTTGACGTCGATTTTGCCCGGCGGGTATACCGCCGGGCTTTTTGCGCTCAAGAGATGCGAAATCCCCGATGTCTTCTCATCGGTGCCAAAACGGGAAACGAGAGCCAAATACAGACGTTTGCTGCACTCCGCCGAATTTTCATGGGTGGGATTTGCTTGTACTCCCTCAAATTTGTGGTATACTGAAAAAAGGAAAATTTTCAGGTTTTATTGGCGGAAAGAGGTATTATGCGCAAAAAATTTACCCCGGTTCTGGATCAGCTTTTGCCGGGCCTTGTGCTTGTGGCGCTTGGCATCATCATATTATGCTGGAAAACAATGTTTTTGAGGTGGACCCTGCTGTTGGTGGAGATGGTCTGTCTGGTCAGCGGCATTGCCATGCTGGTCATGCTGCTGCTTCGGCGCAAAGAACTGGGTGGCAAGCGGATTACCCTGAGCGGCGCGCTCATCTCCGTTGGCATTGGGATTGCCATGGGCTTTGTACTGGATTATCAGGTCTATATTCTCGGCCTGCTGTTCTCGGTTTATGTGCTGATCAATGCGGCGGCTAAGTTGGTAAACTTTATCCTGTTTGCAAAAAACAAGGTAAAAGGGCGGATTGCCGACCTGTTTGACTGCCTGTTTTTCTTGACCTTTGGCATTCTGCTGCTCTTTACCCCCATTTTGCCGGTGGATTCATTTCTCATCATCATTGGGATTTATGCCATTCTGCTCGGCAGCTTTAACCTCATTGAATTTATCCGTTCCATGCTGCCAAGCCGCGCTAAAACGCGGATGCGCCGTAAGGTGCGCATCTCTCTGCCGGTATTTCTGGTGGCATTTGTGCCGCACCGGGTACTCAAGCGAATCAATGCTTATCTTTCTAAAAATGCAGATGGAATAGAGGGTCCGGAGGAATTCACCCAGTACAAGGAGCATGTTCCAGCGGAGACGCCGGATCTGGAGGTTTTTATCCATGTAACCGAAGGCGGCAGCGGCGCTATGGGCCACTGCGATTTCTGCTTTGACGGGCAGGTGATCTCCTACGGCAATTACGACGAATACTCCCGCAGGCTGTTTGAAGGCGTGGGAGACGGGGTGCTGTTTTATGCCCCTAAGGAGCGGTATGTGCCGTTTGTCATCCGTTACAGCCGCAAAACCCTGTTTGGGTTTGGCTTAAAGCTCACCGAAGAACAGAAACAGGCGGTGCGCAGGCGGCTGGAGGAAATTACCGCGCCGCTTTACCGCTGGAAAAGCCCTTACGAATGGGATTTGGAGCATAAGTGCGCAAAGCCGCTGGAATATTACCCGGACTATGCGAGCCAGCTTTACCGGTATACCGGTGCGGAATTTTACAAGTTTAACTCCGGCAAATTTAAGTCCTATTTTGTTCTTTCCACCAACTGTGTCCAGCTTGTGGATGCAGTGCTGAGTTCTGCGGGAACCGATATTGTCAAAATAAACGGCATTATTACTCCAGGTACCTATTACGATTATCTTGACCGGGAATTTGTCCGGCCGGATACCATGGTCATCAGCCGCACCATTTACGCGGAGGACCCGGATAATCCAAGCGAAGTTCCACGGGAAACCGATGTGCGCGCCCGTTACCAAGAGCTTTGTGAGCAGGAAAAACAGGCGGTGCGGATCGAATCCTCCCATGAAACCCGGTAATGGGCGGAAAGAAGTGGTTGTTTGCCATAAAATGAATGTTCCGCCCTGTGCGGAGCGGAGGGTGCCTTTGTTCTGCTGTACAGCGAAATGACGAAAAAGCTATTGGGACGAGGGCGAAGCGTTTTTTCAGTGGAGAACGAAACCCCTGAAGGCTGCTGAAGCTATGTGAAACACCGGACTGGAGAGAAATTCGGCTGCAGGCAGAATGTTGTTACTCTGGATTGGCGCTGTATTGCAGTTACAGGCTATAAAAGAAGGGATAGACGGGTATGGCACAGACGAGGGGGAAAGAGAGAATGTGGGTTGTGTATGCGTTGCTATCCGCATTTTTTGCGGCGGCTACGTCGGTTCTTGCAAAAGTTGGGATTGACAATGTCAATTCCAACCTCGCCACGGCAATTCGGACAGTGGTGGTGTTGGTTATGGCGTGGGGGATTGTCTTTATTACCGGAACCCAGTCACAGGTGGCGGATATTGGACCGAAATCCTGGCTGTTCCTGATTCTTTCCGGGATTGCGACCGGGCTTTCTTGGCTGTTCTATTACAAGGCGCTCCAGCTTGGCGAGGCGAGCAAGGTGGTGCCGATTGATAAATTCAGTGTGGTCATCAGTATGGTGCTGGCATTTCTCATCCTGCATGAGACGGTCAGCATTAAGACGGTGATCGGGGGAATTCTGATTACGGCAGGTACCTTTGTCATGATTTTATAATGGGATGAAATAAGCCGCCGGGCATTTGCCCGGCGGCTTATTTCATGGATTGCCTTATTTTAAGCAGTTCAACACATTCCATCAGCGTCGACTGTGATTTTTCATTCAGGGAAAGAATGTCACCAATAAGAGCGCCAAGTGTTGTTTCGGTGTTTAGACACCGGTTAAGCTCCTGAAGGGAACCCTTGTACTGGGTCAGGCCCAACAAGTAGTCAGCCGTTACCTGGTAGTATTTGCACAAGGTTGGCAAATGACGGCTTGGCAGGTCATATACCCCGTTTTCATAGTTGGAATAGGTTTGTTGGGAAACACCAAGGATGTGTGCGATTTCAGCCTGACTTATGTCGTTTGCTTCCCGCAGGCTTCGTAGTATGTCGTTTGTATGCTTCCGCACCATCGTCACTCCT
Organism: Clostridiales bacterium; assembly: GCA_003150405.1. Taxonomy (GTDB): domain Bacteria; phylum Bacillota; class Clostridia; order Oscillospirales; family Ruminococcaceae; genus Metaruminococcus_A. The sequence continues at coordinate 167,522 of QAMM01000007.1, read as the reverse complement.
TTTCACTCCTCAAATTTTACACTTGAACGAAAAGGAGTATTGCCTTTTACAACTATTTTATGTATAATATAATAAGATACTAGTTCAACTTGTTATTCGCTGCTATATTAGCGTTTTGATGATACCGCGGCCCCTACCGCGTTATCATAGTGTTCCCGGAACTGGTTCCCTCCATACCCGGGAATACGGAAGGCGCAGGAGAAAATTCCTGCGCCTTCTTCTTTTCATTTGAAAAAGAGGCTGGTCTTACCAAACCGGCCTCTTTTCTTATAAGATGAAACATTGATTCAGCTATAAGCTATATTAAATAACAAACCCGCCGTTAGGGCTGAGCACCTGCCCGGTAATGAACCCCGCCCCCTCCCCGGCGAGGAAATAAATAGCCTCTGCCACCTGCTCCGGTGTCCCAATGGCTCCGAGCGGGGTTTCCTCCCGCAGTACGGCCAGTGCTTCCTCGGCAAGAGCGGCGTTCATGTCGGTGTCAATGACGCCGGGCGCCACGCAGTTGACCCGGACGCCGGAGGGTGCAAGCTCTTTGGCCAGCGCTTTGGTAAACCCAATGACCGCCGCTTTGGCCGCCGAATAGTGCACTTCGCAGGACGCTCCGGTAATTCCCCAAACCGAGGACAGGTTGACAATGGCCCCGGACTGTTTCTGCAAAAAGTCGGAAAGGACCGCCTGGGCACAGAGGTACATCCCCTTGACGTTGGTGGCGAACATGCGGTCCCAGTCCTGCTCGGTAATATCGGCAAAGACCTTCTGCTCTGCAATGCCTGCGTTGTTGACAAGGACATCCACTGGACCAAAGGCGTGGTGCAGGTCGTTTATCATGCGGATGACCTCCTGCATGTTGGAAACATCCGCACGGAAGGTTTTGACAGGGTACCCCTCTTTCTCCAGCGCAGCGGCAAGCGCCTGTGCCCGGTCTTTATTGGTATTGTAGTTGATGGCAACCCGATCCCCCGCCTCGGCAAAACGGCGCGCTGCGGCCGCGCCAATGCCGCGGGAGGCTCCGGTGATTAATACGGTGCGCATAGCTGTCCCCTTTCGATTATTCCACAGGCTGCGCCTTGCGTTTTTTCTTCTGCCCGAAGTTGAGCCGGATGGTGAAGATGCGGTCTCCGGAGAACAGCTTGATGGCAAGAGTCATTACCACCGCAAGGAAGATGATTTGGTAAAGCAGCCCGCCGAAATAGAGGGTGTAGTTATCAAAAATCATGTTGTTGGAGGCAATAAAGGTGTGGGTAAACGGAATGATGTACATGAAAATACGCAGCGGCATTGCTACCGTGTTGATGTCAAAGAACATGGTCATCAGGTATGGAATGAGCAGGGCGAACATCAGCGGGGTGATAGCGGTCTGTGCGCTTTTGACGTCGCTTGCCAGCGCGCCGAGGATCATACTCACTGCAAGCGCAATCAGAATGGTAAGAAAGAGCTGCAAACCGACGAGCAGGTAATCCACCGGGCTCAGGGTAATGCCTAGGCTGGCGAGCGAATCCCCCAGCGAGTTGGACAATCCTTCGGCGGCGGGGCCCATCAAGCCGTTCATGTAGCTGGAGAAGCCCACCATGTAGACGGCGGCCATCAGCAGGGAAACAATGCCGGCGCCGCACATCTTGGCCGAGAGGACCGAAAGGCGGGAAACCGGGGTGCAGAGCAGTGTCTCCAGGGTTTTATCGCCCTTTTCGGTTGCGATAGCAGAGGACACCATTTGGGATGCAAAGATGACTAGAATAAAGACCACCAGCGGCACGAACATGCTCTGCTGCATGGCAAAGCCCGAAAGCGCCGAGGCACTGACGTGGCTGTAGTTGTCGCCGACAAAGGTGGTATCGCTTGAGAGAACCGGCGTTTTCAGGAAGGATGGATCCGCTTTTGCGCCGTCCGCGAGGTTTTGGGCAATCAAGGTGTTGGAGACCGACTCATTGATGAGCTCAATGACGGCCGAGCTGTTGCCGGACGAAAACATTTTGGTCATCCCCATGGAGGTAAAGGTAGAGTAGACACCGATGGTAGCCGGCTCTCCGGACTGGATAGAGGACGCAAAGCCCTCTGGGATGACGAGGAGGTCGTAATCCCCCTGCGGTTTGAAGGTGAGTTCGCCCTCTGCCGCGGTATTGGGCGTTTCGTTTACCACGGTGAATCCTGCCTGTTCCAACGCGGCAATGCTGCTTTTCGAGAGGCCGGAATTGTCCATATCCACAAGGTGGACGGTGCCTGCGTCCTCGCTGCTTTCGGAGGTAACGCCGCTCATAACCTGCCCGAGAATGAAAAAGACTGCAAGGCCGACACACATGCCAATAATGGTGGTCAGGCTGAGCATTTCACGGAGTTCTTTTTTAAGAAGGGTAACAAATTTCATTCGCCCTGCACCGCCCTTTCAAAGACTTCTTCGAGATTGTTTGCGTGATACCGTGCTTTCAGCTCGTCCGGCCTGCCGGTGACGAGTAGCCGCCCTTTGTTGATGATGCCCACCCGGTCTGAGACAAACTCAATTTCCAGCATGTTGTGGCTGGAAATGAGGAAGCTCATCCCTTCATCGGCAAGGGAGCGGATCATCCGGCGGATTTCCAGCGCGTTGATGATATCCAGCCCGGAGGTGGGTTCGTCCAGCATGGCAAGCGCCGGGCGGGTCATAACGGCGCGGGCCAGCAGCAGCTTGCGGATCATGCCGCGGGAATAGCTGGCAATTTTATCCCCCAGGCGGTCGCCGAGCTTTGCAATATCCACCGCACGGTCCACATACTCCTTTTGTTTTGTGGCGTTGGAGTCAAACAGGGCGGCCATGAATTTGAGGTAGCCAAGCCCGGTCATATTTTTGTAGGCGCCTGCCTCATCCGGCAGGTAGGTAATGAGCTCCCGTACCTTTGCAGGCTCCCGGACAATGCTGTATCCGTCAACAATGGCGTCGCCGTCGGTTGGAGTGAGCAGGGTTGCAATCATGCGGATGGTGGTGGTTTTTCCGGCACCGTTCGGCCCAATTAATGCGAATACTTCGCCTTTTTCGACCTCGAAGCTGACGTTTTTGGCGCCCTGAACCTTTGCGTATTTTTTGCTTAACGCTTTTACTTCCAGCGTGACTTCCATAAGCGGAATCCGCCTCCTTTCATATCGGCTTCTATTCTACCACGCATTGGAGGGAAGATAAAGTAAAATATAGCGCCTTAATTAAATTTTAAGAGAATTTTGGCCATTGTTGCATATATAGCCCCCGTCTGCAAATCAGGCGGGGGCTATATATTCCTGGAATATGAAAACAATAAAACGGTGAAAGCAACGCAGGTTTGCATACCGAAAGGGCCAGCAGCAGGCGATGCTGAACAAGGCGCTGGTGTTCGGCGTACCGGGCTTTTATGTAGCCTTAGAGTACGTAAAGAAGGTTCGTGCAAGCCAAATGTCTAGGGTTGTTTTTGACGTTTGCTGTTGATTTAAAAGCACAGGATTTGAAACGGCCCTGCACAATGCTCATACCGTTTGTTTAAAAAAGAGCTGTTTTCCTTTTGCGGCGACAAAATTATAACCCCCCTCCAATACAAGCGCAGATAGGTAGGATAGTAGAAATACGGCGGGCACCGTTAAAACGACAAAAAACAGCCGGTCGTAGAAAGAGGGGACGAATGGGTTTAAAAGAAAGCTGTAAATGGTGCGGTCGTAGATCCATGAAATTAAAAACATGGAGTAAGAAACCCTTGAAACACTGGAGACAAAACGGCATAAAAAATGGACGCGCGGCGCTTTTACCTGGTACAGCAGCAGGAAGAGCATTACCCCGATGAATAGAACAATCAAATTTCCGTACTGGAATAAAAGCGCCTCACATTTCTGCCCGTGCTTCATAAGAAAAATAATAGAGGCATATAATATGGAAATACCAACAATCCCAGCGAGCAAAAGCCCCTTTCGCGGTTTTGGTTTATAAATAGAAATATATGTCCCCAATAAGTAATAAATAACCGGATAAAAGTTTGCCCAATGATCTGGAAACCGAAACCCCAAATAATTTAAAAAGGTTGGAAGAGAAAAAACAAGTAAAAGGCTTAACAATAAAACACGGTATTGCCTTTTGGCTTTTATCGTGTGAATCATGATATTCAAAAACGGTATGAGCACAAACAGTCCAATATACGCCCGAAGGTACCATCCATAACCTACAGCGCTGAAATAGGTAAAAGATGACAGCCAGTCTTTGGCAGACATTTGCTGCCCCAAAGCCAGAATACGAAAAATGTTGCTTAAAATGCCAGCCATTAAAAACAATACGAATAAGCGGATGAACTTATTGTAATAACTTTTTACCGGTTTTTTATTTTTCATAAGATAACCGCTAAGCATAAAAAACAAGGGAACACAGGGATTGACAACGCCTCTGAAAACAGACGCAAGAAAAAACCGTTCTCCATGCACAATAACATTGTCAAAACCAATATTATAAAGGAAATGCACGCATACCACAGAAAGAATTGCAAAAAAACGGATGAGATCCAAGCCAAAATAGCGGCCGCCCGACATCTCCGGCCCGGCTGCTTCTCCACTAGAATTGCGGACAAAAACAAAACGTTTGATTTTGTCACCGCATTTGTGAATACTGCCTAAAAGGGAAGGCCCAATACCCCCCCCGTTAATTTTTTAACAACTTGTGCATTGCGCCGAATTTCCATAGTCTCTCCCTATCTTCACATTATTTGAAATAAAACCGTTTGTCAGCAAAAAGAACAACCTTTTCCACACCGTATTTTACAAGCAACGGCAGGGCAACACCGGCAACGACGTAAACAATGGCAAGCTGTGGAAGTCCGGGCGAATAAGCATACCAAATGTCTGTTTGAAATGCCTGAAGATTAAAGCCAGACAGATTCAATGGGCCAGACAATCCCCATAGGAGGCAGTTTATGGCAAAAAACGAAATGGGATGGTGCATCATAATTGACCAGGTGTTCTGCCCAATATAACGTACAATCCGGTTGCCTTTCAAAGCCCGCGCCAGAATTTTGGAAACCCGCAGCCAGAATAATCCACCGGTAAACGAAGTTAAATACGGAAGCAAGATGTTTTCATGAGAAAAAGTCGCATTATAAGCGCCAAAAGAAAGAGGTGCATAAAGCTTTAACAAGACAAGTTGGATTGCAAAAATAGCGGCAAAATAAATCCAATTGGGAAGTTTTTCTCTTGGTTCAATTTTTTCACGATAAAGGTAACCGAAATGAAAAACCGGCAGAAAAAACACCATTTTAATGAACGGCAGGAAAACGCCGCGATTATAGCCGGTATTTGCGAAAAAAATGGCCCCAACACCGCAGCACAACAGGAACAGGCCAAACAGCCATTCCTCATTCCAATGAAGCAAAGACCGGAGTTTACGCAAAAGAAGGTAAGCAACTTCAACCAAAAAGAGAGAAAGCACAAACCACCCGCCAACATTAAAGCCAAAATGTGTGCCTGCAAGCCAGGGGTCAACAAACATGGTACGAAACGACAAAGGTTTTGGAAAGGTGACAAGGTGGTTGCTTAGCAGCAAATTAACAAAAACGCCATAAAGCAAATTCCAGACAAAATAAGGAAAAATTAATGCCTTACACTTTTTCCATATAAATTGCAAAATATTTTGTTCCGAAGCCGTTTTATAAAAATACCCGGAAATAAACATGAAAAGCGGCATATGGAAACTACCGGGCATAAACCAATCGAAAAACAAATTGATGCCGCCCCGTTTTCCATGACCGACAACAACAATTACGATTGTAATTGCTTGTAACAATAAAAACTCCTGGTTTAAAACAGCACTTCGCTTTTGTTTTATTTTCTCTGCATAATTGTGAATAATGCCCAAAGAGAGGCAACCGATATCCCCCCCCGTTAATTTTTTAACGATTTGTATACTTTGCATAATACCCCCGGTTTTTTAACGGTACGCCCTTTGTAACCGCGACTTTTTTAAAATACACTTTTTAAAATACATTCAACATCTTTTTCGCTTAAATCCACCGGGTTGTTGTCCATTCGGCCGGCGGTAAAGGCATAGCGCACAATATTTTCAATATCGCCTTCCGAGATACCAAAGGTGTGCAGGCGCAACTCGACGGTTCCTGTACAAACTGCGTCCATCCATTTTTGGAGTCCGCCGTAGGGGGCGAAAGCCGCTTCTAGTTCGTCGTAATTTGCTGTTTTTTCTTTATTGATTTCCGCCACTTCCCCAAGGGTCATTGCCGCGGCAAAACCATGCGGCACATTGTGCAGGAAGGAAAGCGGGTAGGAAATGGAGTGGCAGGCGGTGGTGCGGGTCTGTGAAAAGGCAAGCCCCGCGAGCAGCGAGCCGCGGCAGAGCTTTTCGCGCAGGCTGTAGTCCTGCGGATGGTTTAGCGCGGCCCCCAGATTTGCGGTAATCACACGCACGGCCTCCAGCGAGAGATCCTTTACAAGTGGATTGGTGTGCCGTGACCAGAAAGCCTCCACCGCATGGGCAACGGCGTCCAGCGCGGTGGAAAGCACCAGCTTTTTCGGCAGCGTAAGGGTCAAATCCGGCACAATGAGTGCCAGCGCCGGTTTTAAACCAGGGGCGTCAATGGAAAATTTGCTGGTTTTTCCGCAGTCCCAGACGGTTGCCCACTGGGTGACCTCTGAGCCGGTTCCCGCGGTGGAGGGAACCGCAATAATGTCAACAAACGAAGCTTTTTTCTGGTAGGATTTGCTGCGGATAGCCTCGGTAATCTCCTCTACGGTGTACGATGTATTTTTCCCTTTCTCGTAAAAGGCGCTGACCGCTTTTGCAAGGTCAATGACGCTTCCGCCGCCGATGGCAATAATCGCGTCCAGGTCATTTGCTCCGACCTCAGCCAAAGCCTCTTTCACATCGTTCTGGTCGGGGTTGGCGACGTCGGTTTGGAGCCAGAGGAGAGAAAAGCGCTGCTCCATCTCCTTTAAAAAGCCGTGCAGCTCCCACCAGTCGGCGGCGTCTTTGCCCATGATGAGAAGAAGGTGTTTGGCGTTCAGGTCAAGGAGGCGCCGCTTCATCTGTTCCAGATTAGCAAAGGCTATTTCGGCTGTGCACAGGGGTGAAAAATTGTTTCCCATTTTATTCCTCCGGGATTAAGGTGAGAATCTCTTTAATTGGCATACACATATCGTCTGCTTCTTTGGCGCGCTGATTTTCAAGGATGGCAAGCGCCACCTTCTGCATGGCGGGGAAAGCGCTTCTGGTCAGCTGGTTTGCATAAATGACAATGTTGACGCCCCGCGCGGCAAATTCGTCCTCGGTAACGGTGTTAAACGAGGTCGGCACCACGACGATGGGGGTGCTTGCGTCCTCCGCCCGGAATTTTTCACAGAACTCAAAAATTTCCGCCGGGTCCTTCTTGCGGGAGTGGATCATAATGCCGTCTGCACCTGCTTTTACATAGGCAAAGGCGCGTGCAAGGGCGTCCTCCATTCCCTGTTCCAGAATCAGGCTTTCAATGCGGGCGATGATCATAAAGTCTCTGGTTTTTAATGCGCGCTTACCCGCGGTAATTTTTTCACAGAAGTGCTCGATGGTATCCTGCGTCTGTTCAACCTCGGTACCAAAAAGCGAATTCTTCTTCAGGCCGGTTTTATCTTCAATAATAACGGCTGAAACACCCATGCGCTCCAATGTGCGGACGTTGTAGACAAAATGCTCAATGAGTCCGCCGGTGTCGCCGTCGAGAATAATCGGTTTGGTGGTGACCTCCATGATGTCGTCAATAGTGCGCAGGCGGGAGGACATGTCCACCAGCTCAATGTCCGGCTTGCCTTTCGCGGTGGAATCGCAGAGGCTGGAGACCCACATGCCGTCAAACTGTTTTGTTTTTCCATCCTTGACAACAGCTGTTTTCTCTGCAATCAGGCCTGTAATACCACTGTGCGCTTCCAGAATGCTCACAAGCGGCTTCATGGCAAGCAGCCGGCGCAGGCGGCCGCGGCGGATATCCGGAATTGACAGGTGTTCGCGGGAACGCTCCTCCAGGGCCTGGTACCGTTCATCGTTTGAGTAAGGGAACTCCACCAATTCTCCGCCGTACTCCGCGAGAACCGAGAGCACCTCGTCACGGACCGGCTTCTGCGGGCCTGTTTTCCAGTCGTCCCCATGGACGACAATGTCCGGCTTCAGCTTGCGCAGGTTTTCGGCATAGCTCAGACTGTGCTGCTCCACCACACGGCTGACGCCTTTGATGTTTTTCAGCATTAAAACGCGTTCATCATACGAAAGCACCGGAAAACGCTTGTAGCTTGCAACAACCTGATCGGTCAGCACGCCAACGGTAAGTTCGCCCAAAGCAGCAGCCTTTTCAAGAATACTGATATGTCCGCTGTGCAGGATATCGGTACTGAAGCTCATATAAACTGTTTTCATTCTTCACATTCCTTTTCCAACATAGTTTTGACCATTTCAAGGTCTTCCGGGGTATCAATTTCACAGCAAAGGCCGTTTTTTACATCCAGAGGGCGAATACAAATTTGGTCGGACGCCTGGTTGAACGCATTTTCCGCATAACAGGAACGCTCACCCCGTTCGCAGAAAGCCGTGATGTTCGCAAGCCAGCGCTGCCAATCCTCCGGGTAGAGGTGGTAGAGCGGCTGTGCGGCGTAGGCAGAATCGAAAAATTCGACGCCGACCTTTTCAATCCGGCCGTTGCGGACAACTGCCTTGAAATCCTTTTCCGGCAGCGGCAGGGTCGAGCTGACCGTCATACAGCTTTCCGCACTGCCAAGGGATTTTTCCAGCACCTCCGCCGAAAAGACAAGGTCGCCGTGCATCAGCAGGATTTCCCCCTCCAGTACGTCCTTCGCAAGCTCAATGGAATAAATATAGTTGGTTTTATCGTACACCGGGTTGTTGACAAAGGTGTAATTCAGCCCGAGGTCAAGGCTGCGGCAGTAATCCACCAGGACTTTGTCGAACAGGCCGGTGGTGATGACAATATCAGCAATGCCATACCGTTTCAGCAGCTTGAGCTGCCGGCTGAGAATGGTTTCTCCGTGCAACAGCTCGGTCATGCATTTGGGGTGCTCGCTTGTGAGCTTGCCCATCCGCCGTCCAACGCCGGAATTCAGGATCAACGCTTTCATGGATCAGCCCTCCAGAAACTTCATGAAATTTTCTTTGTTTTCAAGCGCGGTCGTCGTCGGGCGGCCCAAATCCGCGCGGGATCCAAGCCCCACCATGATTTCAACGAATACAGGGCCGTTCAAACCTTTTGCTTGTTCCAGCACGGTGTCAAGCTGCCCCTCCTCGGTCACGCGGAAGGCTTTGCGGTAGCCGCACGCCTCGGCAATTTTGCAGAAATCCGCCGTTGAGGCAACCGTCGGCATTCCGCCCACGGTTTCATGCGCGTTGTTATTGAGAACAATGTGAATCAGGTTTTTCGGCTGCTTTGCCCCAATGACCGCCGCGGCGCCCATGTGCATCAGCAAAGCGCCGTCGCCGTCTACGCACCAAATTCGCCGTTCCGGCTTGTTTAAAGCAATTCCAAGGGCAATCATCGAGCTGTGGCCCATCGAACCCACGGTAAGGAAATCGTACCGGTGCAGCTGGCCGTTCTGCTCCCGGATCTCAAACAGCTCACGTGAAGGCTTGCCGGTGGTGGAGACAATGACGTCCTCACCCGCCGCCTTTACAATGTGGCGGATTGCCTCTTCCCGCACGATGCGGTAGTCGTTGTGGTAATTTGCTTTTCCGTCAAACTCCAGCGCACCCTTGCGCACGACAAAAGCGGCGCAGCCGCCGGCGCGGAGGATTTCCAGAAAGCGGGAGAGCATCCGCTCAAAGTCCTGCGGCGTGGTGGTCTTGTCCAGAATTTCGGCTGCAATCCCCAAATCCTCCAGCAGCTTCAGGGTAATTTCGCCCTGGAAAATATGCTGCGGCTCGTCTTTTACACCTGGTTCGCCCCGCCAGCCCACAAAAAACAGCGTGGGGATTTTGTAGACCTTTTCATTGAGCAGCGACGCCACCGGGTTGACCACATTTCCAAGCCCGCTGTTCTGCATATAGACGCAGGGGATTTTCCCCGTCGCCATGTGATAACCCGCGGCTAAACCAACCGCGTTGCCTTCGTTCGCCGCAACAATGTGCTGTTCCCCAATGCCAAAGCGTTTCATTAAGCAGTCGCAGAGCGCTTTGAGCTGGGAGTCCGGCACGCCGGTAAAGAAGGAGATATTGTTTTGCTCTAAACGGTTGAGCAAGTCATTTGTATTCAACACAACGGTACACCGCCTTACGAAATGATAATTAATTTTATTTTAACGCATGTTTTAACGGTCCCAGTTTATATATAAACCAGACCTTATGTGGTCTTTTGTTTTCACCGTGGATCCTTTAACTTTCATTTTTATGCCGGCGTCAACACCGGTGTTCAGACCTGCAATATGCTCAGGCACCAACGAGAATATCTCCCTTGCAGCATCTTCAAGATAATGAACCGCCACGAAAAAAGGAATCCGGCGGACTCGTTGATTTTTTAACGATTTGTGCACACTGCGTATTATCACCGGTTGCTTTATTCTATCCATTTACAAAGAATAAAACGCTGGCCAAGCCCATTGCCTTATACATTCGTTTCTTTCTTTTTTCTTTTCCTTATTTTGGAAAAGAGCGAACGGGCCATTCCAATGAAATACTGGAAGTCTTCTGAGCGGTGAAATACCAGGACAAAAATGGCATTTGGAACAACTATACAGAGGATACCCCGGAGGATTAGGCCGGCCCAACCGCCCATTGGAATGAGCATAGCCAGCCAATAGGTAACAAAGCCGGCGGCAACTGTCAGCGCTGTGTACCCGGCGTAGCGGATAAAATAGGACGAGAGCTTTGCGTGCAGCACGTGCTTGTAAAGAACGTAAGGCTCCACCCAGAAACCAGTCAGCAAAATGCTGATGCTGGTGCCAATGAATACACCAATTACACCGAATTTAATGGCAAGCAGAATGGAAAAGATCAGCTTAAACGCCAGTTCAAAGATCGGTTTATACCGGTCATACCAGTAGGCACCGGTTGCGTCGCGAAAAGCGAGAACGGACTTGCGCATGCCGGTCAGGTAAAACTGGATTACGATTGCAAGAACTTCCCACTGCGTAAACAGGTATTCCGCGCCAAAAAACAACTGGATAAACGGTTCAAACAGCACCATGAGGCTGATGGAACAGAACCCGTACGTCCAAAAGGTAACAAAATTTGTTTTATTGAAAATGCTGGTCATTTTCGCATAGTCGCCGGTTGCACCCAAATTGCCCACACTGGCAATAATGGAGTTATAAAGCTGCGACAACACGGTGTGGAGCGCTTGGGTAACTAATTGGTAGTTTGAATAAATACCAACTGCAATGAGGTTGACAAACCGTGTGATAATCAAACCGTCTACTGCTCCGGTAGCAATGCCTCCAAATACCTTGTGGAACACCATGGCGTAGACATTTTTTTTAATGGATGCGAGAGATTCCTCATCCAGCTTCTCAATATTTTTCTCCCGTAAATAAGGGTACATTTTGTCCGCTTTCCGGGAGACAAAGAAATTTTCCAGCCAGGTAAACAGAATCTGTGAAACAAGGAACAGGATATAGTTCCCGGTAACCGCGAGTACAATAATCTGGAAAATGTTGAGCGCAATGTAAAAGCCATAACGGTATATGGTTGCAATATACCGCTTCTGGTCACTGATGATCAGCGACCGCTTGTAGGAATAAAAATAGGAAACCGCGGTATTCGCAACAAAAAGCATATAGATAAGGTTGATATAGGGGATGTCCGGCATGTCGGTAATAATAAATGGAAGGGCCGGGATCAGCGCGGCGCCAATGACCAGCACGGCAATACCAATGACAATATAAGCCTTTTTATACAGCCACATGAGCGATTTTATCTTTTCGGTATTATGCTTTGCCAGCGGCTCATAAAGCGCATAGGCCATTGCGGGGCCAATTCCCAATTCTACAAGGGAGAGCATGGTTAAAATATTGGTAAACAGCCCGTTTAACCCCAGATATTCACTGCTTAGAAATTTAACAAAAATGACTCGCGTAACGACGCTGATAATCAGGCCAATAAACTGGCCCCCAAACGCGACAATTAAATTTTTAAAACTGCTTTCGGTTCGGTTCATTTTTTGCTCCTCGCCATTTTTTGTTTAAAATCGCAAAAGAACTGATGCAATTTTAAAGAGGTTCCCTTCCGCTCCCCAAGTTGAGGGTTCTGCTGCTGGAACTCTGTGGCCTCTGCAATACCGCTCGGCAGTGAAAAGGCGATGACGAGCATTGGCCAGAAAGCTGTACTCTGGTAATACGATTCCATAAGCATAACGATAAAAAAGCTGAACAGCAGCGCCGATACCAACGTCGCCCACGGATGATTTTTGACCGATATCACCCGCCTGCCACAGAAAAACAGCGCCACTAAAAATGCCGCCAGCAACAGTATACCGCCGACCAGCAGCAGCTCGATAGCAATGTTGTGTCCATAAAAAAACTTGTTGTAATAGATGGACCAGATATGCCCCTTTTCTATTGGGACGCCCAATCCAACGAACCAATGCCCTGCAATCAGGGAATAGGCGGTGTCCCAGAACTCGGTCCGGTGGGTAAAGGTCAAATCCTTATGCAGGATATCGACAATGATAAAGGAAAGCAGGTTCTGCAAACGGAATACGACAAAGGAGAAGAAGATGACAATATACGCCGCCGCGAGGTAGTGGAACTTAAAAAAGCGGCCCAGCTTCCGGCGGTAAAAAAACACCAGAAACACAAGGAAGATAAACCAGCCGACCAAGGCGCTCGCCGACCAGGATTTCAGAATAATTGCGCTGGAAACCGCCAACATTCCCACCGCCGGCCAGGTTATACGTTGGTAAACGTACTCGGAGTAGAGAATTGTGACCAACATGGACAGGAATACCAACGGCGCCATTTGATTGTCAATTTCCATAAAATATATTTTATAGTTATAGTATTCGTGCAGCGCCATGCCGTTTGGAAAGATAAATTGGGACGCCAGATGGAGAATGAGTAAAACACTGAGCAGGTAATACAACGACCGGAGCAGATTCCGGAAGGAATACCGGGCCGCAAGCTCGGTTAAAACACAAACGCCCACAATATTTACCGTGTAGACCAGGGCTGTCTTTATATTTCCATGATTCAATACCGTAGAAAGCAGCAGCAGCGCGCTGAACACCCCTGCGGAAACGGTCAATGCAGACAGTTTTTTATTGTAAAGATACAGGAGGCAGGCAAACAGGGCAACGCCCGCTTTGGCAATGGTCAGCAGCACGTCAATCCAATTAAACGGTATGCCGAGGTATTCAAAAGAACCTGGCTTGAAAAAGGGAAGAAAAAGGAGAATCAAAACCCATGTCTTTGAAAAAATACGGGTAAGATATGGGGAATAATCCTTATGAAGAAGAGCAGAAAGCGTACCCATTTTTTGTTTATCCTTTCCTTTCATTTTTCATAAAAGTCATAACAGACGTAAAGACGCATTAAAATTTTCTGGAAATTCGTCTTACCCAACCCAACAGATACAATGGAAGCACCCACTTCCACTGGCCGAAAAGACAAACGGCCTTTGCTTTCTTGTTAATAGCGCTTGTGTCAACCTTTTCAAATGCTTCTGCATATCGCGGGGTGTTGAGCTGTTCTTTCATCAACCGAAGCGTTTGACGGAAGGAATAAGGGCGGTCTTTGTGAACATAAGTACGTTCCAGCCCAAGCATATAGGTATTGATTAGCCGGGAATAAATTGCTTGTTGGTAGCGCTTTGGATCTGCCTTTGGAAATTTTTTATGAAACTCTTCAAGTGCATCAATTACAAGGTCAACATTGGAAAAGTTATTGTCGGTCCACCGGTGTATGACCGAACCCTCATTCTGCCGGTAATGGAACAATGGTTTATTAATGAAAACCGCGGTTTTTGCAAACTCCATGAACTGGTAGTTAAAATAAGTGTCTTCCGTTGGATGGACGCCAAGCAAAAAACGGACATCATTTTTTTTGAGCAGTTCGGTACGGTAAAGCTTGCACCAGGGATAGGAGGCGCCCTTCCAGAAAAATTGCCCATTCATTTTGCAGCTGCCCAGCATCCGCAGGCGATAATCCACAAGCTCTTCTGGCGTCAATTGATGAACTGGAGCGCTTACTGCTTCGCCAAGTACCTGTTTGTGCGGATATTCCAAATAATAATTCCACATAACGAGATCCGCATTACGGTTTTCGGCAAGAGTGTAGGCCTCTTCCAGCATGGTATGGTCTGCCCAGTCGTCCGGATCCACAAAACAGGTCCATTTTGCCGTTACCTTGTCAATTCCAAGGTTTCTGGCATAAGATACCCCGTGATTTTCGATATGAATTACCTTTATACGCGCGTCTTTCTGCGCATATTCTTCCAAAATTTTACCACAGTTGTCCGGAGAGCCGTCATTTACTGCAATAATTTCAATATCCTTGAGCGTCTGGTTTATGAGACTGTCCATACACTGACGCAGGTAAAGTTCCACGCTATAAACTGGGACAATGATGCTAACTAAGGGCATTAGTTTCCTCCTGACCTATTTTTATATGTTTGACGATTCTTCGATAAAATCAACCGCATGCGGCGCACGGTAAACCTCAACCATATAGTCTCCGTAGAGTGCTGTTAAATACTCGTGCACTTCTTCAGGCAGATTAATTTCAGTATCTTCAAATGGAACAGGAGTTGGTTTACCGAGACGGGATTTTGGATAAATATCCCCAAAACGGTAATATCCACCAATTACAGCGCACCACTCGGAAGAGTCGTAGTCGTATTTTGTAGCACAGCGGTGTAGCTTCTTCGAAGTCCACTCGTAGGAGAAAACCTTGTGCAACCGCAGCACCTTTGCCGTTCGAATAACAAGCCGTTCTGCAAGAGAGCGTTTACGCGCGTCAACCTGAATGTATTGGATAAAATGAAATTTTAAAAGCATCCGCAAAAACAGGTAATGCAGCTCATGCAGATTACGGCGTAGCTTGCCGGAAGGCATTCCGTCAATAACAAGCAGGTCTACAAAAGGGGAGTAAACATCGCTGTCCGTACCGGTCATAAAGGTTTCGACCTTCATATGCAGCCTAGTGTCGTGAACACGGTACAACTGCGCAATTTTTGAAAACTCCAGTTGGAAATATTGCGGTAATTCTCTTTTTGCCGCTTCTGCAAATTTTTCGTAATACGGCCGGGGAATACCGAGATCCATATCGTCATCCCATGGGATAAAGCCTTTATGGCGGACGGCGCCGAGCGCGGTGCCTGCCATAGCATAATATGGAATATCATGCCGTTCACACAACTTGACAACTTCCTTAAAAATTCCAAGTTCTGCCAGCTGTAATTTCCTTAAATTTTCTTTCAACTTTATCACCTGTTATTAAAAAATAATTTTTATTTGGAATGGCGTTGTATCAGGGGAAATAAATCGGAATGCAACAGGCCCGAAAGCCATACCGAGAAAGACTGCGGCATTGCCTTGTAAAACTTTTCGTAGGTCTTTTTTAAACCACTGCGCCGGTCTTCCCACAACGGTGAATCTTTCCAGGGAGACATATCCTTAAAGCGGAGCCATTCGCCGGTGTAAGGGTGAGTGCTGCCCTGAATCCACGGACGCAGCGAAAGGAAGCTGGCAGAAAAATGAACGATTGCCGGCGATTTTTTGGCCGTTTCAACCTGCTGCTTCGTATAAAAATTGTGAGGCTTTCTATATTTTAATAATTGAGGATAGGAAAAATCGAACAGCACGGTATATGCGTTATACCGTATATCAAACGGCAGCACCTTTCGGGATAAAACGCCGTTAATAACGCCTTGATCCACATAAGGCGTTTTTCCGTGGTATTTTACAATAAAATCCATAAATTTTAGCTGCACGCCATTTTCGCGCCAATATTTCAAATTAATCAACAGAATTCCGGCCTGTAGATAGATGTCGTCTTCCGCCAGGCCAATGTTTTTTTTGTGGCCCTTTGAAATACAGTCCTCCGCGCCTGCAATGGCATAATCATCAAGATCAGTTTCCCATAGAGGACGGAGGGTGTCGGTAACAATGGTGTCACAGTCCAGATAAAGCGCTTTTTCAATTCCTTCTGGAAGCAGCTCTGCCAAAAACAGACGCGAAAAGGTGCTCATGGACCAACGCTGGGAATCGACTTCAATACCAACTTTCTGACTCAAGTCCGGAATGGGGATAAAAATTCCTGTCCGGCCGTATTTTGAAAAAACACTATTTAACTGCTGCTTGCTCTGTTCCGAAATATGATCTTCCAGAATATAGACGTCAATTTTATCTGCGTCCTTATTGTTTTCAAACAGCGAAACCAGCGAGACTCCCAAAATTTCCGCGTAATTATTGTCGCTTGCATAAACAATATTCATTATTAAAATGGTCTCCCTCTGCGAATCGTTTTACCAATTGGAAATTTTTAAAGGCTAAGCAATAAGCTTGCCCATATATGGTAAGCAGGGTGCCTCCGAAAAGGCGAACGTTGCCTTTCCCAAAAGCGCCCTGAATTCCCGGCGAACCGAAATCTGCCGGGCGAATGATTTTATCGGCTTTTGTTCAGCTTCTGGTACCAGTTCCATGCATGGGACACAATGGATTCAATATCGGCATATTTCGGTTCCCAGCCCAGCACCGAAGCCGCCTTTTCGCTGCTTCCAACCAGCATTGGCGGGTCGCCCGCCCGGCGCGGTGAATAATCCACCCGGAAATCTTTGCCCGTTACCGCCTTAACTGCGTCAATAACCTCCAGCACCGAAGTCCCTTTTGCATTGCCCAGGTTAAAAAAGTCGCTTTGCCCGCCCCGGTTTAAATGCTCCAGTGCGAGCAGGTGTGCGGTTGCCAAATCGTAAACATGGATATAATCGCGGACACAGGTGCCGTCCGGGGTGGGATAATCGGTTCCAAACACCTGAATGCTCTCCCGCACACCGGCAGCTGCATCCAGCACAAGCGGGATCAAATGGGTCTCCGGCTGGTGCCATTCGCCAATCTCTCCCTCCGGGTCTGCACCTGCGGCATTGAAATAGCGAAGGACGGCAAACTTTAAGCCGTAAGCGGCGGCGTAGTCCTTAAAAATACGCTCAACCATCAGCTTGGTAGCCCCATAAGGATTGATGGGATTCTGCGGCATGTCCTCGGTGATTGGCACCGTTTCAGGGATGCCGTAGGTGGCGCAGGTGGAGGAAAAAATAATTTTCTCACACCCGTGTTTGCGCATAGCTTCCAAGAGGTTGAGCGTACAGGTTACATTGTTGTGGTAATATTTCGCCGGTTCGTGTACACTTTCCCCGACGTAGGCATAGGCGGCAAAATGGAACACGGCGTCAATTTTATTTTCTTCAAACACCCGGTCAATGGCCTGTGTATCTGAAAGGTCGCCTTCAATGAGGCGGCCCCATTTGGCAAGTTCCCGGTGCCCATAGACCAGGTTGTCAAATACGATGGTGTTGTATCCCTTTTGGCTGAGCAACTTGTTGATGTTGCTACCGATGTATCCTGCTCCGCCGCAGATCAAGATTGCCATAAAATCCCTCTCTCATTTTACAAACTAATACGCGCCTTTTCCGGAAAACACGGCGGGAATGGTCCGAAAAATCAAGCCAATGTCTTTCCAAAAAGAGCGCTCCCGGACATAGTCAATATCCAGCTGCATCCGTTTATCAAACGAAATTTCACTCCGTCCGCTGATCTGCCAGGTGCAGGTAAGCCCCGGTAAAGCGCGGAAACGATCGTCGTATTTTTCAGGCAGATCTGCCGCCTCGTAGGTCGGCAAAGGCCGGGGACCGACGATGCTCATATCGCCTTTTATAATGTTGAGAAGCTGTGGCAACTCATCAATGCTAAGCTTGCGGATAAATTTACCTACCTTTGTAATACGTGGGTCATCCTTTATTTTAAAGGAACCGGATGTATCCCCATACTGTTCCTTTAAAACCTGATGAAGTTTCGGGGCATCTGCCCGCATACTGCGAAACTTGTACATTTTGAAAACGCGCTTACTTTGGCCGACGCGTTCCTGAAGAAAAAAGACAGACCCTTTGGATTCAAGCCGGATTGCAACCGCTGTAACAAGGAAAACCGGTGAAAGACAGACGAGCGCAACAAAGGAGCAGAGGATGTCCACGGTTCGCTTGGGAATCAGGTAAGATAGCCCACGATAAAAAGGGCTTCCCTTTTCTGCCGGAGATACCTCCTGAAAAGCGTTTTTGGCCGGTTCTATCTGCTCCATATTTTCACATCCTCATTTTTGAACTGCTTGCCAAATTCAGAAACGGTTTGCTTATAGGCCTCTGGAATTCCTACATCATAGCTTTTCCCGTTGATAAGGGTTGCATACATGCCGCTGCTTTTGCAGACCTTCTGCAGCGCTGAGGTTAACTGGATTTCCTCCTCGCTGCCTTTATGTGCGTCAATGTCTTTTTTGAGTTCGTCAAAAACCTCGGAGGTAAGGATATAGCTGCCGAAGGTGGAGTAGTAATGGTACTCTCCGTCGTCGCCTTTCATGCCAAGGTGGTCTTCGGCGTAGTCCATGGTAGGCTTTTCCACCATTGTCTCCACGCAAATCCGAGTATTCCGGTTGTCCTCAAATTCTCCTTTGATAATGCCATAGTGCACAACGTCGCAAAGCGGAACTTCTTTGACCGAAATGCAGAGCTTTCCCGTGCGGTCGTAGACGGCAATCATCTGCTCTGCACAACTTTGAACCGTGTTGCTGTGGTAAACGTGGTCGCCGAGCGAAAGAAGAACCGGCTCATTGCCGTGCAGGTACTCTTTGGCCAGGTAGACCGCATGGCCAAACCCGCGGCGTTCCTTTTGAACCACATAGCGGATCTTCTGCCCCAGAAGCTGCAGCTTCATTTCATATTCCCTTGCCCGTGGCGAGAGCTTGCTCAGATGTTCTTCGGTGAGGTCACTGTTGAAGATGCTTTCATACGCTTCCCGCTCGTCCTCGCCCACAATGAGGATAATCTCTTCCATTCCGGCGTTGCTCAGTTCTTCAAGCAGGATAAGAATGGCTGGTTTGGCGTATCCGTCGTAATCCACGACGGGGACAAACGCTTTTTTGATGAACCGGGTGGCGGGGTACATCCGCGTACCAAAACCGGCTACCGGAACAATGGCTTTTTTTATCTTTTGCTTGCTGGAAAGCACAAACGGGAACGCATCCATGCCCTTTTCCTGTTTTAAATAGGCAATAAGCCTCTCCTGGCAGGAACGGTCTTTCGCTAAAAACTGTACCGATCCGTCGCCCTGTGAACCAACGCCTTTTCCGCCGTAGACAAGCCCCTGAATGGTTTCATCCGCTAAGAGGGCATGCAGAACCGGAGCAGCCAGTTCGGCCGGACAGGCCGGAGCGACCTTTTCGTCAAACAACTTCTGCGCTTGGATCATCATTTCACCCAGGCGCTGTGCATCTCCCGCTTCAATTGCATGAATTGCATCATCTACGAGCTTCTGATTATCTTCGCCCAACGCCTCGTGGACCTTTTGCTGCAATTCATTTGCAGGAAACGGGTAGCACCGGTTCAGGTCAGCTAAGATACGGATGGTGTCCTTAGAAGAACCAAGATTGGCATACACCCAGTAAAAATCCTGCCCGACCCGCAGCTTGTTGACCGTAATTTCGTCGCCGTCAAAGGTCATGCAGATGGGCTGGGAGCCGTACGCGCAGGCCTGATCCAAACGGCCGCAGCGGGATTTGGTAAGGCATTCACCGCGGTAAGCCGCCTGCATTTCACCGTTTGTGTTTAAACGCAGCTTGTATAGGCGGTTAAATGCACGCGCAACCAAGACGCAGAACGCTGCACTGGAAGAAAGCCCCTTTTTTACGGGAAGAGTAACGTCGGTCACATAGAGGGCAATGCCATTGGTGCGGTAATGCTCGCAGATGTAGGCGGCAACTCCGCACGCATATGAAAAATAGTCGCTTTGAGCTGCTTTTTGCTTGAGAGTTTCCAGCTTCATTTCACAGGAAAATTCCACGCGCTTTCCATCTGGCCCCAGGGTGCTGATAAATAATTCATCGCATTTTTTGGCACGGGCGTAAATTCCCTGATCAATTCCGGTGACGATAGCCTTTCCAACCGAGATATCGCCGTTGATCATACGGTAGTAACCCGCCCAGTCGGTGTGTTCGCCAAACAGGCAGAGCCTTCCGGGCACAAAAAGTTCAATTTGTCTCTCCACAATTCCCGTCTCCCTTTTTGGTTAATTTGGCAAAATATCGTCGTAAATAAATTTGTGAATAATGTCGGTTGCGGTGTTCAGGTCGTAAACAAAATACCAGGTTCCGTTAATGGTTTCTCCGCGGGAATTGCAGTCGGCATTAGGCAGACCGGCCTCTTCGATTGTAGCACCGGAAGAAACCGCCCACATGCCGATGCTCATCATCTCTTCGTCGGTCAGCGAGGTGGAGCATTCCGAAAGCACCATGCTGATAAGCCCTGGATACTGGGTGACATTCAGCTGTTTGGCCGAGTCAAACAGCGACATTAAAACCTCACGCTGCCGTTCGGCGCGCTGGATGTCCGAGCCGGTATAACGGTTTCTGGAATAAGCGACTGCCTGCCCCCCGGTCAGCTTAACATCTCCGGTTTGCTGGAGCGGTTCAGTCGGAATGCCAATGCTGTTGAGCTCATTGACATACTGGTTCATGATTCGGCGTTCATCCTCAGTGACGTTGACGGTGACGCCGCCAACATAATCGATAATATTGGCGAGCTGGCCAAAGTTAACGGTAACAAAATCTTCAATATTCATATCAAAATTCTGGTTCAAGGTCTTGACGGCCAACTGCGCCCCGCCGTAGGCATGCGCGTGGGTGATTTTTGTTTTCCCGTGCCCTTCCACATCAACGTAGGTGTCGCGTGCAATCGAGACAATCTTAATCTTGCTGTGCGCCCGGTCAATGGAAAGGATCATGAGGGCGTCGGAACGGCCGGAGTCAGAATCCATATCTCGTGTATCCACGCCGAAAAGGGCGATATTGGTGACGTCGGTACTACCGTATTTGTCCAGTATTTCCTGAGAAATACCCAGATCATCCAAATCCAGTTCTTCGCGGTCCACCTGGCCCAGAAGCAGCTTCAAATAAAGAAATGCGCCTCCAATGAGCAGGACGCAAACGCATAGGATTGAAATAAGAATGACCAGCGCCTTTTTTTTACCGGACCATTTTTTGCGCCTGCGTTTGGAAGAGCTGCTGATATCCTCCATTTCTCCCCGTTTGGCCGGCGCGGACATAGAGCGTTTGTTCTGGCGCGTTGTCTTTTTGCTGTTGCTGCTAATATCTTTCATACCCGAACGTCCGGGCCGTTTGCTGTGGTGAGAAAGCATAAAAATCCCCCTCTGCTGTGAACAGGCAAAGTGTAAATATAATTTCAGTCGCACGTAAAATTTTCCTAAAATATGACATAGTGTAACATCTTATCCTATATTTTAAAGTTTTGGCTGGGATAAGTCAACATTTGTTTAACATAAAAACATATTTTAGGTGAAACAAGTGCTATTTTTAACTGTTCTAAGACCGTCTGGTTTTGATTTTCCAATTATTATGAATGGCGTTTCATTCTGTATATGTTCCCGTATAGCATTTCTTTATAATCGCATTTATATGAGGATTATTCCTCATATTCATACAACCTTATTATATGGGATAATTTAAAGAAAGTAAAGGGTTTTATGATGGCGATATAGGGAGCAGTTTATGATTTCGTTTGAGCCGTTGAGAATACAATTAAAGGAAAAAGGTATTAGCACATATTACCTCAGAAATAAATGTGGATTATATAATTTGGACAGTAAAACCATTCAAAGGCTTATGGCGGATGATTCTGTTTCAACCAACACGTTAAATGCTTTGTGCAACATTTTAAACTGCGATTTATCGGAGGTCGTTGCATTTATACCAGATAATCGTTTGCCAAAAGAATAGACTGGTAGTATTTGACGCTTGAAACGAGTGAGCGGTTGCTTTTCAAGCGTTTCGGACATGTTCATGCAGGATATTTTATAAAGATAACGTCAAACTGCCGGATTTGCAGGATTGCCATGTTGTACGGCGCTCCTTTTTTGCGTGTGAAAACGGAGCCTGACCAAGCGCGGAAAAAGCCTGTATCTAGTTTAAACCAATATTGTTTCTGTATAACCTGGAAAGGGCTGTAAAAATACCCCAGAAAGAACCCCGGTATACGCGGGGTTCTTTTTATATGTTAACATTCTGCCTGCCAGGCATTTTGCAAAACGTCGACTGAGAACAGATGCTCTGATTACAACTAGAACATGGACGCTTTTGACCGCTGTTGCCCAAAAGATTTTTGACAATTTGACCGATTAGCAGGATCGGCCTGCGATACATCCGCCGGACGGCATATTGTTTTTGAGACGTTTTGCGTATTGTTTCTTCACCTGAACGCGTTGCAGCCGGATACAAATATTGGAGAAGTTCAAACACCACAGAACAGGCATGCGGTTCAAATTCAAAAGAAAAATTAAACGAAGCGCACTTTTTAAAAATTTTGGCGCATACTAAAACAGGGCGAAACGATTTGCACTGAAACAACGCTTAATCGATAAAAAACGGGGGCGGCAGGATGGAACAGTTGATTCAAATGAAAGCGGTCAGCAAATGGTACCGCCGGGGTGAGTATGTGGTAAAAGCGTTGGACGGAGTGGACTTCTCGGTCCGGAAAGGGGAGTTTACCGCCATAGTTGGGGCAAGCGGCTCAGGAAAATCCACCCTGATGAATCTAATTGGGTGTTTGGACGTGCCGACCCGCGGCAGCTATGCACTGGACGGCTATGATGTGATGTCGCTGCGGGAAAAGGAGCTGTCTGAAATACGCAACAAAAAGATTGGGTTTGTATTTCAGGGCTTTTACCTGATTCCAGGGCTTAACGCCGCCGAAAATGTAGAATTGCCGCTGCTTTACCGCGGGATGCCCCGGGCGGAGCGGCGGGAGCTTTCTGCCGCCGCACTGGAACGGGTTGGCCTTGGTAACCGGATGACCCATCTGCCGGGGCAGATGTCCGGCGGCCAGCAGCAGCGGGTGGCCATTGCCCGGGCGATTGCGGCCCGTCCCCCAGTTTTGCTGGCCGACGAACCCACCGGAAACTTGGACAGCAAATCCGGGGCAGAGATCATGGCCATTTTGCAGGAGCTTCATGAGGAGGGAAAGACCATTCTGCTCATCACCCACGACCAGAAGGTGGCGGGTTATGCCGAGCGGGTGCTCACCATGCGAGATGGGCACCTCTCTCCCTGATGACGGCGCTGTTTCAGGGAATGGAAAAAAGAATGGTACCGGCACAGGGGCGTCAAGTCAGCCTGATCGACTGCACCGGCGCCATGGTTGTTTTCAAGCCGGACTATGGAATCATTGGTGTGCTTACACCGATGATTGCGGTAATCCTTAGCGGATATCCCCGCCGCTGAACACTGCTGCGTCCAATTTTGTTGTTTGCAGTCGAATGGTTTTCTGCAAAAGGGTTACGGTTTGTCATTGAACTGTAGGGGCTTTTGTGGTACCCTTAACAAAGACAAAAAGGGCGTGGTGCTGCGCCCAAGCTGGAAGGAGAGAGGCAGTGCGATGAAGGTTCTGGTGATTACGGCGACCATTGGGCAGGGCCATAATGCGGTTGCACGTTCCATTGCGAACGGCCTTTCTGCGCGCGGCGTGGATTGCGAAGTGCTGGATATGTACCGTTATTTTAGCCCGGCGCTGCAAAAAATTGTACAGGGCGGATATTTGGCGTCCATTAAGTCGGTTTCGGCCATGCATGTCCGCAAGATTGGCGAAAAATATTACGATATGATGGAAAAGGGCTACCGCCCTCTCAATGAGCATGCGTTTGCGCGTTTCAAAAATCTGCCGTTTGCTAAGTCGCTGAAAAAATATTTGGACGAATACCAGCCGGATCTCATTATATGCACCCAGGTGTACTGCGTACATATCATGGACATTGTCAAGTCCAAAGGCTGGACCGACGCTGTCCTGATGGGAGTGGACACCGACTTTACGGTGCAGGCGCATTGGCAGGGGAACGACTACCTGGATTATATTGTCACTGCTTCAGAGGGGCTGACCGGGCAGCTGCTCATGAAACAGGTACCCAAGGAGCGGGTTTTGCCCTTTGGCATTCCAATTTCCCCGCGGTTTCAGGAGCGGGTGGACAAGCGGGCGGCACGGGAGATGCTCTGCCTAGATCCGGAGAAAAAAACACTGCTCATTATGGGCGGCAGCATGGGTTACGGCAGCATTGACAAGACCATTTTGCAGCTGGACGCCCTGCCGTTTGATTTTCAGGTGATGGTGGTCTGCGGCAGCAACCTGCGGATGCGAGCCAAGCTAAAAAAGCTCAAAACCAACAAACGGTTTGATATCTACGGCTTTTCCTATGATATTCCGCTGATGATGGATGCGGCAGATGTGATGATCACCAAGCCCGGCGGCATTTCGCTTTCGGAAGGGCTTGCCAAAAACCTGCCGATGGTGCTGGACAATGCCATCCCCGGCATGGAGGACCGCAATGCCGATTTTATGGTGGAGCGCGGGCTGGCGCTTGCGGTGCGCAAGACCTACCCTATCACCCAGGCGGTGACCGACCTGCTGGACAACGACGAACGCGCCGCAAAAATGCGGGAAAACATGAAAGAACATGCGCATCCGGATTCCACCGAAAAACTCTGTGCGTTTATCATCGCCCGGGCAAAGGAACACGAGCAGGCAAAGGAATTGGAAGCGCTTCCGCTGTAACGCGGCAGGCTCGTTTGAAAACACAAATGAATGGCACAAACAGGCCCCGCACCGAATTTCGGTGCGGGGCCTGTTTGTGCCGGGCAAATTTGCAGCCAATGAATGGAAAGATTTTGCCTGGTTGGGCTTGGTGTTTTTTCCTGTTCTTGACAGAAAAACGGTTAAGGGACGTTTCGGACAGGTGGGAACTGCGCTTCAATGACGTCCGCCATTTCAAGGACAAAGCGCCGCGCTTTGTCGTAGGTCGTCTCGTCGGGCATTCCATCCCGTGCCTGCCGCCAGGCGAGAGCCTGCTCAATGAGCGGGCGCTTTCCCGGCATCTGCTCAGCGACGTAGGCGGCGGCCTCCCGTTTGGAAACCTGCTTTCCTGTGGCAAGGGTTGTATATGCCCGACAGAGTGTGAGAATGGCATAGCCCTGGTATGCGCGGGAGCGCCTTGTGTTCTGTACGTATTCCCGCCACGCGGCGGCGTCGGTGCGGATGGCGTTGAAAAATTCCTCGTCGGCAATGTGGGGGACAACCTCTGCGGCTGGCGGTCCGGCGAGCGCACGGCCGTAGGTCAGCACAAAATACCAGTTGGTGAGCCAGTCTGCATTGCAGGGAACAAAGTGAAGGGGTTCTCCGGGGCTGATGTTTGCCATGGTGGTCTCTTGGGTGCGGAAGCAGGCAAGGCTTTGGCGGCTCACATACTGGGCCTCAATGCGGTCCTCCCACGCGGGAAATGCCTGCGCCAGCCGGGCGTGAAACCCACGCAGCTTCTCCAGCTCCTCCGTCGTGACGGGGGTGGACAAAATGGCAGCAAGGTCAATGTCGCTGAGCGAGGGGTCAAAATCCCCCCAGATCAGGGAACCATAGCAGTAAATGCCGATGAGCTTTTGACCGAACTGCGCTTGCAGGCCGTCAGTCAAGGCGGCAAGCAAACGGTTGACTTCCTGGTAAGGGGTTGGCGGATTGGGCCGCGGCATGCGAGACACCTCCTGATAGATGAGCTGAAGTGAGAAAGAGGCAGCAAAGTTTGATTTTTTGCCGTGTTGCCAGCTAACATGATTTAGAGCAGTGAAAGGTCAGCCTTTCCTCCAAACAGGAACGCTGGAATTGGCATTGTAGAACAGGCCGGTTCGTATACGGATTTTCCACCGCTGTGAAGCGGCAAAAAATTATGCGGACTCACAGATTTTCCGCGAGGAGGCCCGCCTCGCGCAGGAGGGCGGTATACCGGAAGAAAGATGGAGTGTTTGGCTGCTTTCCCCACGGGAACGGATCAGGCTCCGGTCTGTTCCATGGCTTCGGTTAAACGCAAAATAATGGCGTTGGAGACCAGAAAACCGCGCGGTGTAAGGGCAATGTGCGTTTGATTAATTGCGAGCAGCCCCGCCTGTTCCAGCGGCCGGGCCGCGGCAAGAACCGCCTGCCGCGCCGCACTGTTAATGAACAGCGCCGCTAAATCCGCCCCTTCGGTCAGGCGCAGCCGGAGCATCAGCTCTTCGGCGGCCTGGTTTTCGCAGAAGTCGGTCAGGACGGTGTTTGTTCCGTCTGAGGCCAGGTAGCCGGCCAAATCCCGCGGATGCGCGTACCGTTTGCCCTGGTAAAAGGAATGGGCCGCCGGGCCGAAACCAAGGTATTCCTCCCGCCGCCAGTATTTGAGGTTGTGGCGGCTTTCAAAGCCGGGCCGGGCAAAGTTGGAGATTTCATATTGATGAAATCCGGCGCGGGCGAGCTGTTCCACTGCCAGCAGATAGAGGTCGCAGGTTGCGTCCTCATCCGGGCAGGCCTCCGCCATATTGGTTTGGGCATACGGCGTGTCCGGCTCAATTTTCAACAGATAGGCCGAGATGTGTTGAACTTCGAGCGTATTCAGAAACGCGATGCTCCGGCATAGGCTCTCCGGCGTCTGCCCCGGTATTCCGAGCATGAGATCCACCGAAAGGTTTTCAAACCCCGCCGCCTTTGCGAATGTTACGGCGGACTGCACCATCGCCGGGGACTGCCGCCGCCCGAGCGTTTTCAGCTCTTCTGGGTCGGCGGATTGCATCCCGAACGAGATGCGGTTGAAGCCAGCTGCGCGCAGCGCTTCATATTCTCGCAGAGGAAGTGAAAAGGGGTTCGCCTCCAGCGTGATCTCACAATCCGCTGCAAGTGCAAATTGATTCCGTAGCGCGTCAAGCACCGCAGATAGGCGTGCCGAACCGAACAGCACCGGCGTGCCGCCGCCAAAGTAAATGCTTTCGGCGGCAAGGCCATCCGGGGCGCGGGCGATTTCGTGCAGCAGCACGGTGTGGTAAGCATCCATGTCAGCCGGCCGCGCCGGGAGGGAGTAAAAATCGCAGTAAGGGCATTTGGTTGCACAAAACGGAATGTGGATGTAAAGCCCGGCCATCACGCACCTCCTTTTTGATGTCGATATGGGCGGTTGCCCGTCCGGAATGAAACAGGGCAATACAGCGTTTCCGGGAGCAAGCGCCACGCAGAACAAAAGAGGAAGATACCTGCACCGCAATTTTGGTGCAGATGCAGCATGGGTGACGTTCCGGACGCGCCTTTGCGGTGGGCTACAGCCCCGCTCTCTTGGGCGGGACAATACGGACCGTCGGCGAAAAAGACAGGTTCCTGCTTTTTGATAGGCGGCCCTGTCAAAAAGATCCGCAGGGAACCCTGCGGATCTTGAATCGCCGGATGTCTCCCCCGCCGAACGGGTCGGGCATGTTTGGGGAATCCGCGGGGACGCTATTCGTCCAGCTTGAGCACCGCCATAAAGGCCTCCTGCGGAACCTCGACCGAACCGAGCTGGCGCATCCGCTTCTTGCCTTCCTTCTGCTTCTCCAGCAGCTTTTTCTTTCGGGTGATGTCGCCGCCGTAGCATTTGGCAAGCACGTCCTTGCGCATGGCCTTGACGGTTTCGCGCGCGATGATTTTGCCGCCGATGGCCGCCTGGATGGGCACCTCAAAGAGCTGGCGCGGGATATGCTCCTTGAGTTTTTCGGCAATGCGGCGGGCGCGCTCGTAGGCTTTGTCCACATGGACGATAAAGGAGAGCGCGTCGACCACTTCGCCGTTGAGCATGATGTCCAGCTTGACCAGCTTGGAGGGCTTAAAGCCCATCAGTTCATAATCAAAAGAGGCATAACCGCGGGTACGGGATTTGAGTGCGTCAAAAAAGTCGTAGACCACCTCGTTGAGCGGAAGCTCGTAGTGGAGCTCGACGCGGGTAGTGTCGATGTATTTCATATCCTTGAAAATACCTCGCCGGTTCTGGCACAGCTCCATAATGTTGCCGACAAATTCCTCCGGCGAGAGGATGGCGGCCTTGATCATCGGCTCCTCGGCGAGCTGGATGCTGCCGGAATCCGGGAAATTGGTGGGGTTGTCGATGATCCGGGTCTCGCCGCCCATCAGGGTAACCCGGTAGGCTACCGACGGCGCGGTGGTGACGAGGTCGAGGTTGTATTCCCGTTCCAGCCGCTCCTCAATAATTTCCATGTGCAGCAGCCCTAAAAATCCGCAGCGGAAGCCGAACCCGAGGGCGACTGAGGTTTCCGGCTCAAAGGAGAGCGAAGCGTCGTTGAGACAAAGCTTGTCCAGCGCGTCTCGCAGGTCGCCGTACTTGGCGCCGTCCGCCGGGTAGATGCCGCAGAATACCATGGGGTTGACCTGGCGGTAACCCGGCAGCGGCTCGGCTGCGGGGCGGTCCGCCAGGGTGACAGTGTCGCCCACCTTGGTGTCCCCGATATTCTTAATGGAGGCGGCAATGTAGCCGACCTCGCCTGCGTTGAGCTCGGCGCAGGGGCGGATGGAGGTGGCCTCTAAATAACCGACCTCAACGACGGTGAATTCCGCGCCGGTGGCCATCATGCGGATGGTATCCCCCGCCCGGACACAGCCCTCCTTGACCCGGATGTAGACGATGACACCCTTATAAGAATCATAGTACGAGTCAAAAATCAACGCCTGAAGCGGGGCGGTTTCATCGCCCTTCGGCGCGGGGATGTCGGTGACAATCCGTTCCAGTACGGCGTGGATATTCTCACCGGTTTTGGCCGAAACACGGGGGGCGTCCATGGCCGGAATGCCGATGACGTCCTCAATTTCGTGGCAGACGGTGTCCGGATCAGCCGAGGGCAGATCGATTTTGTTGACGACCGGGACAACCTCCAAATCGTGCTCGATGGCGAGGTAGGTGTTGGCAAGGGTCTGCGCTTCAATCCCTTGCGAAGCGTCAACGACCAGCAGCGCCCCCTCGCAGGCCGCGAGTGAGCGGGAGACCTCGTAGTTGAAGTCGACATGCCCCGGGGTGTCGATGAGGTTGAACTCGTATGTTTCGCCGTTGTCGGCTTTGTAGCTCACCTTAACCGCACGCGCTTTAATGGTAATGCCGCGTTCGCGCTCAATGTCCATATTGTCCAGAAGCTGCTGCTCCATGTCGCGGGCGGCAACGGCGCTGGTCTGCTCCAGAATACGGTCCGCCAGGGTGGACTTACCGTGGTCAATGTGCGCAATGATGCTGAAATTGCGGATGTGTTCGCGGTCGAATGACAAAAAATCACCTCAGTAAAAAATAAAAGCCAATCGATAAATATGATTTTGATCTGTAAAAGCCCAAGATGGGCGTTTTTCCATAAGGTTATTATAACATATTTTGCACCGGCAAAAGGAATAAGAATACCGGCAATGCCGATTGTCAACAGCCTTTTTGCAAAACAGCGAAGGATTTGTTTGCCGTATAGATAAAAAATGCTGTTCTGCTGTCTGCACAAAAAAGATTTTGCAGACAACATTATAGCATAAAGCCGGGGAAATCCGCAATAATAACAAAGGGTATGCCGCCGCAGAAAAAACGGCCTGTTTTTGCGGCCGAAGAGGAAAAAATGACCGCAGCCGGTATTTTTTGTATATGTGGTGCGAAAAAAAGAAAAAAACA
Organism: Clostridiales bacterium; assembly: GCA_003150405.1. Classification (GTDB taxonomy): domain Bacteria; phylum Bacillota; class Clostridia; order Oscillospirales; family Ruminococcaceae; genus Metaruminococcus_A. The sequence continues at coordinate 137,841 of QAMM01000007.1, read as the reverse complement.
GTTGACAAGCATGGTTGGATTATGTATAATAAATAAGCATCTTGTGTAGATGTGTGTTTGAACCACTAGCTCAGTTGGCAGAGCATTTGACTTTTAATCAAAGGGTCCGGGGTTCGAATCCCCGGTGGTTCACCAGCAAACGGCCTGTCCATTTGGACAGGCCGTTTGGTTTTATGAAACGCTAGTAGCTTCTTCTTTTTAAAACCAAAATGGGAAGTTTTATACGTCCCGGACACAGAAATAAAAAGAGACCGCTGGAAGAGCGGCCTCTTTCCTTGAAAATTATTCCGACAGCCGAACCGGAGGCATGCGCTGGGAAAAACGACGGCCGGACAAAAACAACCAGTTCCCCGCTCCCTTCGTTGGGCCTGAAATACACTTCGCAAAACTCTGAGGATGTAATTTGAGCATCAATCCATTGATAACCGCGATCGGGTGCCTTGCGCAGATATAATTTCAAGCCGCAAAGGCTGCAAGGGGCTTTTGCAGGAACCCGTTTGTCACAAAGCTGACGCACAGCAGGAGAAGAAACGCCAGCAGCGTTCCGGGCACAGCAAGGAGGAACCAGTCTTTTGCTTTCATGGATATCCTTCCTCCATTCGCGTATTAAAACTTGTAAAAGTCGATGCCCAAGTAATTAAGAGCATATAAGCGGGGCACTTTATTATGGATTCAGTTAAAACGGAAGGCATCTTCAGGAAAAATCCGTTTGAAACAAAATATAGTATTCGGCCTTTGTTTCCCCAAATTCACACTGAAGGCGCAGCCCCCGTAAGTCTGGGCGGGAACTCAGCAGAGAACGGCCGTAATATTCCCATAACGCAAAAGAAAGTGTTTTCCCTTCCGCTTCAAAGAATTTGCGGTGATTGCCAATGTATTCAAGGTCTCTTGGCGTTTGTTTTTCTTCGAGGTAGATAGGGGCGTAGCCATAAACCGATTCCATGCCGCCATTTACTTCAAGCACTTTTGAATCAACAAGATAGTCGATGACAGCAACATCGGCGGTTGGCTGCTCTGCAAACCGGATGGTGAATTCAGCGCCTTCCCCAAGTTGAGGCGGGGCCACAAAATCCTTTGTTAAATTTAAAAACCACGTGCCGTCGTTTGAGGCGTCCTGCTGCAATTTTGCATCATACGGGAGCACCGTTTCCACGCCGTTTTGCTTGGCAACAACCTCAATTTTGGGGATGTCCGGATCCATGCGCTGCTCATAGGCTTCACACAGTTCGGAGGCTGTAAGGCCCTGTGGTATCGCAGGTTGTGAACCGGAGGAAGCTGGGCTTTCCTCTGTTTTCCCAATGAAAGAAAACACACAAACAATGACGGACACGGCAAGCAGCAAACAGACAGCCGGAAACCAGAAACGGAATGTACGGATCTTCATATTGTTTCCCCCATACCCGCAGCGGCTTCATCAACTGCATGCAGAGGCAGGTTTTTATCGTTCTGCACATGGAACCAAACTTACGAAAGTACAGCCGAACCGGAGACATACACCGGGAAAAACGACGGCTCTACAAACACATTTAATCCTGTCCCATCGCTTTGCCAGAACTGCACCAGATAAATATCCATGGGGCCTACATATTCCACAAGCGTACATTGATAATCGCTGTCCGGGTACCTTGCGCGGACATAATTTCCAGCCGCAAAGGCTGCAAGGGGCTTTTGCAGGAAATCGTTTGTCGCAAAGCTGATACACAGCAGGAGAAGAAACGCCAGCAGCGTTCCGGGCACGGCAAGGATGAGCCAGTCTTTCACTTTCATGGATATTCTGTCTCCGTTCGCGGGTTGAGTTTGTAAAACACCGGTGTATTACTCCGGGTACTCATAAAACGGGTCTTCCAATGGGCGGAAGGTATCCCGCTGCACCAGAACGGGAAACCCGTCCGGCAACAGGCCGATAAACCGGATATGACCTGTGTTCACCTCCCGAAAGGTTACCTGCCAGCCAAAGTAGCTGATGTATTCAACCTTTTCGCAGACCAGCGGCAGATGATTTGGGTGATGGGTCAGCACATATACCCATGCGGCGTGAGTGGCCAGCGGCTTTTGAAGCAGGCCGGAAAAGCCGAGCACTAACATCAGCAGTAACGTAATTCCAATTGACAGCAGAAATACCTTTCTATTGCTCCATCCACGAGCGGTTTTTTTCATTTTTTTCTCCTAAAACATATAGAAATCCACAGCCGTATAGCCCTGTTCTGATAGAATCGTTAACAGAGGGTAATCCTTTCGTGCGTTTGTATGTCCGGCGAGTTTAAAATCTTTGTTTGCACTGTCTGTATAAGTTATAATCATAGCGTGTTCTCCAATTGTAAGTACACCTGAAACCCCAGAGCAAAGTACAACAACATCACCTATCGTGATAGAAGTCGTATTATATATATCTGTGTGGCGAATTTGATAGGTTTGCTTTGAATATTGCAGTACATTTGTTTTCGGGTACCAATAGGAGGTAAATTCTGCCAAAGATGTCCATGGACTTTTGGGTTGATATAAACTCCAGCTATAATCTAATTGAGTTCCATTTGCGGGCTTTAAATAGGTGCTGTTTTTCTTATAGCAGTACCATCTGCTGTCCATTGGGACACCACCGGATCGAATGCATTGTGACACAAAGTTTGTGCAATCTCCACCCATATCGGACATATTTGGATAGGAGGAGTTAAATGAATTCCACCATGTTAATGCGTAATTGGCTGCTCCACCAGGATTATAAGAATAATTTGCCGAAGTCTGTAACGGCTCTGAATGATTTAAGCTTTCCAAAAAGGCGATTGCTTGTGGGTCTTCACACGCTCTGGCATGGTGGAGAAGATAGGAGAGCATGGCTTCCTTTTCAGCATCTTCCGCCGATTCATAAACGTCCTCAATACGATGCATGGTTTGAATAATTTGTTCTTTGTCTAATGAGGTTGCTTTGGAAACAAGGTCAATGGAAGCGGACGAACGAGTGGCGGGCGTATATTTTTCCAGTATTTGGCCAACTTCAATATCCTCGTTGTATATTTCCTTGAGCGTTTGTATGTCAAAGGCCCGCTGTTCTGAGTTGTTCAGCAAACTGTCTTCGTCTACGGGGCCGCGTTCCTCAAGGTATTTTGCAACGTAGGGGTTTTGTTCCATGTTCTGCGCCGCTGCAGGCTCCTCCGCCGAAGCTGTGAACCCAACGCAGCCGATGAGCAGGACAACAGAAACCGCCAAAGCCATGAGCTTTTTCTGCAATCTTACTTTTTTCATAACCTTACTCCTTTTCTCGCGTCGTGAAAGCCTGTAAAAAGAAAGAATGCATGGGACTCACCTTCTTTCCTGAAAAGTTTCTGTCAAGTACAATATACCTATAATTTTCCAAATAGTCAATCGAATTTTATGCAAATCGTCATAATATATAACAAATTTATGAATTATATATGAATAAATGCCACAAATATATTGGCGGTTTCAAATGTTCAGGCGAAAGGAACGAAAAATCATTGCGTAAAACAGAAAAGGTGCTCTCCCTGCGGAAAGCGCCTTTTGCTTTTTTTGCCCGCCTGCACTTCCCTTACAGCAGGTTTTCTGCTATGATAATCTTAAACAGGAACGGCGGTACCGGGATGGTATTGCAAAGATACTCCCGTGTACCCGGAAGGAGCAATTATGGAAACATTTCTGGGATACCGGCGGCCGGACGGCAAGGTTGGGGTGCGCAACAGCGTGCTCATTCTGCCGGCGAGCATGTGCGCCTCCGACGTGGCGCGCATGGTGGCGGCGCAGGTGAAAAACACTGTAACCTTCAACAACCAGCTCGGCTGTTCGCAGGTGCACAAAGACCAGCAATTTATTATGGACGTCATGGCGGGCTATGCGGCGAACCCCAATGTGTACGGCACCGTGATTATTTCACTCGGCTGTGAAAACTGCCAGATGGATTTGGTGGAAGCCGCCGTGCGGGAGCGCACCAATAAACCGCTTGCAAAATTTATCATTCAGGAGGAGGGCGGCACCATCCGCACGGTGGAAAAGGCGACCCGCGCCGCCATGAAGATGGTGCAGGAGGCCAGCATGCTCCAGCGGGAGCCCTGCCCGGTGACCGAACTCATTGTCGGCACCGAATGCGGCGGCTCTGACCCGACCTCCGGCCTTGCCGCAAACGTCTTGGTCGGCGAGATGTCCGACCGGCTCGTTGCGCTGGGGGCAACCTCTATTTTGAGCGAGACGACCGAGTTCATCGGCGCCGAGCACATCCTTGCGGCGCGCGCCAAAGATGAAGCGGTGAAGGACCGGCTTTATGAAATCATCCGCCGGTATGAGGAGCACATCCGTTCAGTGGGCGAGGACATCCGGGACGGCAACCCCTCCCCCGGCAACAAGGCGGGCGGCATTACCACGCTGGAGGAAAAATCACTCGGGTGCATCCACAAGGGCGGGCACAGCATCATCAATGAGGTGCTGGACTACGCAAAACCAATCAATGAGAAGGGTCTTGTTGTTATGGACACTCCGGGCAACGACATGTCCTCCATTGCGGGGATGATTGCCGGCGGCGCGCAGATTATCGCCTTTACCTCCGGGCGGGGCGCACCCACCGGGCACCCGATTGCACCAGTGATTAAAATTACCGGCAACCGGGACACCTACTCCGCCATGGAGGACAACACCGACATTGACGCGAGCGGCATCATCTATGAAGCGGGTTCCCTGCCGAAGCTCGGCGACCGGATCATGCAAGAGGTCTTTGACGTGGCGCAGGGCAAGCTGACCAAGGCCGAGGTGCTCGGCTTTATGGAAACTGCTGTGGTGCGCATCTGCAACTTTGTATAAGGAGAGGACAACCGATGAAAGTTGTTACCGATTTAATTTGTGACACCCCTATCCCCCGGATGGTGCGGGTGCGGCAGAAATTTGACGATACCTGCATTCCGCCGGAGAGCATTCGGGAGACGGTGCTGAAAGAACTCCACCGGGAAGAGATCGCCGCCGGGGTAAAGCCGGGGATGAAGATCGCCGTCACCTGCGGGAGCCGGGGGATTTATAACGTGGCGGTCATGGCAAAGGCCATTGTGGATTTTGTAAAGGAACGCGGGGCGAAGCCGTTTATCACGGCTTCGATGGGTAGCCACGGCGGCGCGACCGCCGAGGGCCAGCTCCAGATCCTCGCCGATTACGGCATTACCGAGGAGGCCATGGGCTGCCCGGTGAAATCCTCGATGGAGGTCGTCGAGATCGGCAAAACCGAGACCGGCCTGCCGGTCTGGATGGACAAATACGCATCGGAAGCCGACGGCATCTTGCTGTTCAACCGCATCAAGCCGCACACCTCCTACCGGGGCGTTTACGAAAGTGGTTTGATGAAGATGATGGCCATTGGCCTTGGCAAGCAGGCGGGCGCGGAGGCGATCCACGGGCAGCACCCTTCGGTGATGAAGGACATGATCCCTCTCTACGGCAAAACCGTCCTGCGGGAACGCAACGTCATTGGCGGCATTGCAGTGGTGGAAAACGCTTACGATCATCCCTGCGTTATCCGGGGGCTGACGGGGGCGGAGATCATCACCGAGGAGCCCAAGCTCAAGGAGCTGAGCTTCAAAACCATCGCGCGGCTGCTGTTTGATTCCTGCGACGTGCTGGTAGTGGACCAGATTGGCAAAAACATCAGCGGCGACGGTATGGACCCCAATGTCACCGGCCGGTTTTGCACCGAATATGCGGACGGCGGCATTGACGCCGAGCGGGTCGTGGTGCTCGACCTTACCGACGAGACCCACGGCAATGCGCACGGCTGCGGTCTTGCCGATGTGACGACCCGCCGTCTGTACGACAAAATGAAGATGGAAATGACCTACCCAACGGCTGTCACCAACACCTTTTTAAATCTGATGAAGATCCCCATGGTGATGGACAACGACCGCGAGGCGCTCCAGCTCGCTCTCAAGAGCTGCCATAATGTGGGGCCGCAGGGCGCAAGGGTTATCCGCATCCGCAACACAGCGCACATTGAGGAAATTGAGCTCTCAGAGGCGCTGCTGCCGGAGGTGGAGCGAAACCCGAATCTAGAGCTACTTTCGGAGCCTTATGAATGGGCGTTCGGAACCGACGGGAATCTTTGGTAATCCGGTTATTTTTAAACAAAGAAGGGGAACAATATGCCCAGAGCAATTTTGGTAAATGCAAAAGACAATGTGGCGGTTTTGGTTGAACCGGTCCAACAGGGAGAAACAGTTTGTGTCGATCGGAACGGCCAGTCTCCGCTTGAGCTTGCCGCGGTACAGGACATCCCAGTTTACCACAAAATGGCGCTTATGGAGATTAAAATGGGCGCGCCGGTGGTAAAGTACGGAGAGGAAATTGGCATTGCGACGGCAAATATTGCCCGGGGAAGCCATGTGCATGTCCACAATGTGGCGAGCCGTGCCATGCAGGAAAAGTAGAAGGGCGGATTCTATTCGCTTCGCCGCACTGGTTTTACCTGTTTTAATGGAATTCTGCAGCCTATGCCTTAAACAGAGAAGATTTACTTTCTGCCGCCCGGTGTAAGGCTGTAAAAATATTTATAGTGAAGAAGGGCGGCATACTATGCCGCCCTGTTTCCAAAGGAACAAGATGCAATTTGACCTGAACTTTTTAATTTGGATCCAGCAGAACCTGCGCTCCGCCCTGCTGGACGGCGCTATGGTGTTTGTTTCAACCATCGGCAATGCCGGTATGGTTTGGCTTGCTGCATCCGTAGCACTTATCTGCACCCGGCGGTACCGAAAGTATGGTTTGGTACTGGTGGGGGCGCTGGCATTGGGGTATTTGGCGGGGGATGTGCTCATCAAAAACCTGGTTTGCCGCCCTCGCCCGTTCACCGAAGTCGGCGGGCTGGAACTATTAATTCCGCCGCCGGACAGTTTTTCGTTTCCCTCGGGGCATACCCTTTCCTCCTTTGCGGCTGCTACGGTGCTGTTTGCCGCAAACCGGAGATTCGGCGCGGCGGCGTATTTGCTGGCGGCGCTCATTGCCTTTTCACGTATGTATCTCTTTGTTCATTACCCGACCGATGTTCTGGTTGGACTTATCTGCGGCATTGCGGTTGCATGCGTTGCCTTATGGACAGCACGGCTGGTGGAACGCTATATCTTGTACCGGCGCGGAAGTTAGAAATTACCACACGGTTTTTTGCCGGAATTCGTTGCAGTTTGACAAATGATGTGCTAAACTGTACTATACGTAAATTCATATTTTTTGTTTTCGCGTTTGTTTTAGGTTGGAGGGGTTCTCATGTCGAAATTCAGAGCAGGCGTGCTGGCCGTTGCCGTTGTATTTGCGTTTGCCGCTTTGGCGGGCTGCAAATCTGTTGACCAGGATGTCAGTACGTTTGCCCGTTCCTATACACCCAAAGGATTAGCAAAGCAGGTTTTGTCGGACCTGAGCTCCCAAAGTGAGGAGAGCAGCGAGGAAAGCTCTTCAGAGGAGAGTTCCTCGGAAGAGAGCTCCAGCAGTGCGCCGGAGCCTGTAGTTATTCCGCCGGCGCCAGAGCAGCCGATTCAGGAAAATGTAAACGTTGCAGAGGATCCGACCTTTAAGCCGACCGAACAGGATAAGGAAGAAGATCCGCAGAAGCCGTCCGGCAACGGTGGCGGAAACAGTGATGATGGTATTGTTGTTATCCCGCCGGAGGAAACACCGTCCGACAGTTCTGGATCGGAGTCCTCTTCGGACAGTTCCAGTTCTGACTCCGGAAGTTCGGACTCTTCTTCCGATAGCTCGAGTGATTCTTCATCGGATTCCTCAGCCGATCAGCCGCCGCAGAATGGTTGGTACACCAATCCCAGCGACGGCAAGAAATATTACTATGTCAATGGTAAAACCAAGCCGGAGGGCTGGCATTTCATTGACGACATTGGTTACTACTTTGATTCAAACGGCGCGGTCGGCTCCAAAGCAGGTATTGATGTATCTAAATGGAATGGAAATATCGACTGGGCAGCTGTAAAGTCGGACGGCATTGATTTTGCCATGATCCGGGTTGGAGTGCGCGGTTACGGCACGGATCCCGGATCAGGGCGCATTGTAATTGATGAAAAGTTCACCGACAATATCAAAGGCGCACAGGCCAATGGCATTGAGGTTGGTGTTTACTTCTTTACCCAGGCCACTACGGTTCAAGAGGGATTGGATGAGGCTGAATTTGTTATTAACGCGCTGAAACCTTACAGTAATGTGAAACTCGTTGCGTTTGACACCGAAAAATCCAGCGCGGGACCAAATGAAGTTGGCCGCGGAGATGAAATCAGCCGTTCGCTCCGCACGGATATTGCCATTGCGTTCTGTGATCGGGTTAAAGCGGCTGGATATACCCCTTTGATTTATTCGGATTCTTCCTGGTTTAAAAACCGCTTGGATCTGAGCCGTTTGACTGGTTACCAGAAATGGCTGGCCTATTGGCCAAGAAACGGTGTTGATATCCAGTTTGTGTGGGATCAGGGGCCAATTTCCATGTGGCAGTTCTGCTCCGATGGAACTGTAAAAGGAATAGGTGGACGGGTCGACCGCAACGCTTGGAAAATTGTATAACCAAAGCCGCCGTACCAAGTACGGCGGCTTTTTTGTCGAATAAAACTGAAGCGGGACGAATTTTGGCAGAGCTAAAAAGCAGGCAATTATTGGCGCGGGTAAGAAATGCCCAAGCGGCAACACTAAAATGGATGCGAAAATACAGCGGCGGGGACGGTGAAGCATGATCGTACAGATGACACAGCGGGAAAAGCAGCACGTGGAACAAATGCGGCAGTATATGCGGCGTGACGATGAAGTGTACGCAGAAGAAAACCGTCTGGCGGAGAAGATTTTACCCCTGCTGCTCTATTCACTGGCAAAATGCGGCCCCGCTTCTGCGGATATTCCGCGCTATTTGCAGGCGCTGCGCCTGCAGGACAGGCTGCTTTGTACAGAGGAGGCATACCAATATGGGAAACATGCAGCATGCTGCGGCACAGCCGTGGCAGAGGGATTTTCCGCCTATCTTTCCGCTGTCTACTGCGGGACTCGTGCCGCTGCTGTTGAACGGGAGCTTTGGCGCTGTTACCGCAGGATCTCTCAGAAAACGGGAGCTGCCTTGCTGGACGAACTGACTGAACTTGTGCGGGATTTGCACAGCCGTTCCGGCGAGCTGATTCTGGAGGTGTTTGAAGCGGGTTACATTGCGGGGCTTCAGCAAAAAGACGCCGCCGGAGAGGGTGGGTTCGGCCAAACACAATAAGGTAAATGTAGAATCGTTGCTAGGGTGGATTTCCTTTCAGCAAGGGACCCAGATATTTTTTAAAGAAATTTTAGAGAATAAGCTGTTCTGCGTTTACCACACGAGAACAGTGACGATGGACAGAGTAATTTTGTTTCTCAGTGAAATTTTACTGACTTATATGGGAAATGAGATGAGGGAAAGTTCTTTTCTGTAAAAGAGAAAGCACGGGCAATCTCCCGTGCTTTCATGGGTTACGGAAGGTCGTTTCCGGCAGCTTTGTAAATATCATACCACTCTTTGCGGGTGAGGACAACATCCCCGCCCTTGGCAATGGCGCGGATACGCTCTGGGCTGGTGGTGCCGCAGAGTGGCATAATGCCGGCGGGATGCCGCATGATCCAGGCGACCACAACCGCTACGTTTGGAATGCCGTACCGCTCCCCAATTTCGTCAATGACCTTGTTGAGTTCGGGAAATTTGGGATTATCCAGGTAAATGCCCTCAAACCAGCCGTATTGGAACGGTGACCAGGCCTGGATAGTAATGCCTTTGAGCCGTGCGTATTCCAGCATGCTGTCGTCGTGCTGGACGGAACGCTCGGTTGTCATGTTCATGTGAAAGCCAGAATCGATCATACCGGTGTGCATAATGCCAAATTGGAGCTGGTTTGCAATGAGCTTGTGCGGTACCGCCTGCTGCAAAAGTTCCATGGTCAGTGGTTTAAAATTGGAAACGCCAAAATAGCGAACCTTTCCTTCCCGGTGAAGAAGCTCAAATGCTTCAGCGACCTCCTCCGGCTCCATGAGGGTATCGGCCCGATGAAGGAGCAGCGTATCAATGTGGTCGGTGTGCAGGCGGATCAAGGTGGTATTGACTGCCTCTAAAATATGCTCTTTGGAGAGATCGTAGTGCCCGTTATGAACACTGCATTTGCTCTGAATGAGCATTTGGTCGCGCAGCGACGGGGTGAGAAATTTCCCGAAGTTTTCTTCCGAAGTTCCGCCCATATAAATATCGGCAAGATCGAAGTAGTTGATGCCCTCTTCCAGACAAGTGCGCACCAGCTTTTCGCCGTGCTCCAACGTGAGGCCGCCCATGCGGGAACAACCTAAAGCAATTTGGGAAGCGGGCAGCAGCCCACCAATGTTGATTTGTCTCATTTGCTGCATTCCTTTCTGTAACGATAACATGCATTTTTGATGGATAGGTTTATTATACCAATGAATGGGGGAAGCTGCAAGGCGGCGCAGACGCTTTACAAACGGACTGTCCGCAGAATTTGGATAATATATTTTTTCCGAGAGAGGCTTAGGCAGCAAGAAAGCCGTGTCCCGCAGCTGGTGATGACCTTTTCCCTACCTTTTGGGACAACCCCCGGCCTTTTTAAGGCCGGGGGTTGTCCATGTTGTTTTGATAATGTTTTGTCGGCTATAAGAGGCTTTGCCGGAAAAGTCGATTATACGCCCTGTGCGGCAAAGGGATCGACAAAGGTGCGCGCCGCCATTTCGGTGTCCAGCGCGTAGAGCATGGAGGCGTTGTCCCCAATAAAGTTAAGCTTCTGCAGAATCAGGCTAGCGGTTGATTCCTCTTCCACCTGTTCGTTGATATACCACTGGAGGAAGTTGTAGGTGGCGTGGTCATTCTCCTGCATGGCAAGCGACGCGAGCTTGTTGATAAGCCCGGTAACCATTTCTTCATGCGCCAACGTTTTCTCAAAAACATCCCGCAGGTCGCTGTATTCCGACGGAGGCGCTTTAACACCGCCGAACGCCGGTGCTGCGCCGCGGTCCAGGAGATGCTCAAACATATGGGTGCCGTGCGCCATTTCCTCCTGTGCCTGTACATGCATCCAGTTGGCAAAACCCTTAAAGCCCATCCGGTCGCATGCGGCGGACATGGCGAGATACAGGTAGGCCGAGTAATATTCCGCGTTGACCTGTTCGCTGATTGCCTTTGTTAAGGTTTGGGATAACATATCAAGACCTTCTTTCCATATTTTGAGGATATCTCTATTTTACCACATCGGAGAACGAAAAGCAGGCTTTAAACAGCAGAAAATTGTAAAACTTTTGTTGCGTCCACTTGGCCGGGAGGGTGAACTGCCGGAGCGGGCCACCGAAAGGTCTGCGCTCTTTTTATGGAATTCCTTGTGGCTGTTGCAATACAGAGTCCGTCGTTACAAAGCCCCGCAAAACAAACGGAATGATGGTAAGTAGGCTCAAATTTCCAACTTGGAACGGTCTGTTATGTGGGCCAAACCGTCTATCGCTGGTTCAAGAGATTTGACCTTTGTTTCGCCGAAAAAGGCGCCCCGTTTCTGCGGAGCGCCTTTGGATTACCGAATTTGAACGCCTTTTTCGTAGTCACAAAAAGCGTAATTGAGATCGACGTTGGTGGCAATGCCGTCAATCTGCCCCTGATTGGTATACTGCCAGAGGATGTAATCGTAGTCCGATTGAGGCGCCTCAGCCCAATTCGCGATCCAGAGATCGTAATGAGTGAGTTGCTCCCAGCCTGGGTGATAGACGAGCCAACTGTCATAAGTGTAGACAATGGGAGTAAATCCCGCTGCAGCAATCGGCCCGCAGAAGGCGTTGACCACTGCGACCAGCTCTTCTTCAGAGAGCGCCTGGTGTTCTTCACTTTCAATGTCAAAGGCAATGGGATAATCAATCAACTCACGGTAAGGCTCCAGGATGGAAAGGCAGAATTCGGCCTCTTTTTTGGCATCCTCCGCCGTAAGAGCGTAGCTGAAATGGTAAGCACCCACCTTTAGACCGGCCGCATGAGCGCCCTGCACATTTTCGGAAAAACGCGCGTCGCGCTGGTCTTTTTCTGGGTTCTCTTCGCCAAAACCGGTGCGCAGCATAGCAAAATCCATGCCGGCGTCCTTGACCTTTGCCCAGTCAATCTGTCGTTGGTAGACCGAAACGTCAATCCCCTGGTGCGCGGCACCGTACCGAACCTCAGCAGTTGCGTCCGCGGTCCATGGGGATTCGTCGCTAACGGTGACCATCATGTGGATAAGCCCAAGCTCCTGCATGGTAAACCGCGCCGTATTGTGCTCAGAAGCCTCGCGTACAACAACCTTTTCATCGCCGTTCATATAGTAAAACTCGTAGTGCAGCTCCCCTTTTCCTCCGGTTGCAGAGGCAGTGAACAGCACTTCTTCTCCGGGCGCGGTCACAGGCTGATCCACCGAAACGGTAAGGGAAAGCTTAAATTCCTCCGCTTCCTGTGCATGGGCGCGGTCAAGTTCCTGCTGAATCAGAATTGTCCCGGCCAGCACAATGAGTAAGATGGCAATGATGATGAGCGGAACGGGCCATCTTCTTTTTTTATGGTATACAGGCATTGTTTTTCCTCTGCAAGCTGTGTGTAAATTTTTGTGTAGGATATTCCATCTAAAGTTGTCCAAGGAGGAATGCAAACCTCAGTCCGAATTCGTCTACAATATTTCTACGCGGTCGGCGCGGATAAAATACCTTTTGAACAGCAGCAGGAAAAGAACCCGACCGGGTGAAAAGCTGTTGAGCCGTCGTCCCGAATGTAAAGACAAAGGTTGGAATAAGTTTGGTTCATAATGCTTTCCACTTGTGCCTGAACATATAACGCACCGTTAAAGGTGGACATTAACACGGCCGCTTTTGGCTGCTGTTTCAATTGTACTCCTCCTTTGGCCTTAATCCAGCACGCCGAGATATTCCTCCAGGCACTGCCCCGCATTGTAGATAGCGGTCGCGTGCGCCACGCCGACATAGCGGAAATGCCAGGGCTCGTACCCAATTTTGGTGATGTCCTCTTTATCCTTGGGGTAACGCATAATAAAGCCGTATTTGTGGGCGTTTTTGGCCAGCCATTTGGCTTCAGAGGTTTCTTCAAAGGTGTCAATAATTTCTTTGCCGGAATTCTGCCACTCAACCGAAATAATGTCGACCGCAAGGCCGGTATGATGTTCGCTGCATCCCGGGTAGGCAATGTATTCCAGCGTCAGCGCTTTGGCTTTCTCGTCGGAATAACCCTGTTCCTTATAATGGTTGATGTGCCAGTCATAGTAGGTTTGCTGCAGCGCAATGGTGCGGTGCGAAGCGCGCAGGAACAGGTTTTGCCCGTCCTGCTTGGCGTCCTGGAACATTTTGAGGAGCGGCTCTACAATACGGGAATCCACCTTCATATTATCCAGGGCCGGGATATCGGCATAATTACCGGTAATGGTGGTCAAATCAACGCTGAAATCCTCTGGCAGCGGGTGGGACAGGTTAGCGAGGACAAGCTGCCAGTCGTCGTCCGGTTCGGAAATTCGGCTTTGGGAGTCTGAACTGTCAGAAACGTCGCTGGAAGAAGCGTCCGCTGAAGAATCGGTGCTTTCCGGCTGTGTGCTGCTGGTGCTTGCGGGTTCCTCACTACCCTTGTTGGATATTGCCCAGATTCCAGTGGTTATACCGCCGATTGCGATCAACAGTACAAGAATCAATATTACAATATTTTTTACTTTATAGCGCCTTCTGCGTGCCACAGGATCAGAACCTTTCTGTAATGAGGGCTTACGCCTCATTTCGACTTTTTTATTCCTGTACGAGTATAGCATATCCCTGAGAGGTTGGCAAGAAAGCAGGATAGGAATGCAAAGATTGGAAAAGAGGTGGAAAGGCCGGTAAAACTGGTTTTTCTTGCGTTTTGAGCGATACACAGGACCGTAAATCTTAAGAAAACATTTATCGAAAAAAGGCGTTCATTACCCATACACCAATAGAGTCAACGGTGTTTTCTTCTGAACATTGGATGAAAAGGCGACAAAATGATTTCATTCCCTTATACCATTATATATGTGTTCGGCGCTGAAAGGTTACAGCTTGTTAACGGTTGGTTTGAACCGCCGGTATATGACCGCCACCATAATTGCCTTGTCCGATATATAGGGGCAGGTTGAAGATATAAATACAGAATATTGATATTTAAAACCATCAGCAATGGAAATGCCCCCAAGATATTGGAAGGGAAAAGGCTTTTTTCTTATTGTGGGGGAAAATAGGCTGTCTTTACCTCGTTTTAATATACAAAGTGGGAATCGTTATTTGAAATTCGACAAAAAACTATACAAATCGTAAAAATACGGGTAAATATTCTCTTATAGAGCAGAGTGAAAGATCAAGGATTTTGTTGTTATAATATATAAATTATAGGGGAGAATCTTCGTTGTATATTGGCATATTTACACAAATTTACTTTGTGACTGGATTTGGTAAATATATCAAAAGTTTGGCGGACAAACGAGGTGAATCCCCAGAAAAATATCTTTTTTCGCCTGTAAAAAATGCGAAAATTTCATCCTTAGAATGCAACCTTTCGTCAAATTTAACAAAATGGGTGGGAAGATTCCGTTTGACACAGGTTGTTTTTGTGCATATAATAGCTACAAACCGGTTACAATCGTAACAAAAGGATTTTGGCTATTGCCCAAAAAGGAGTTATTGAATGAGCACCTTCTGCAAAAGGCTTGCAGCGTTCCGCAACCGGCGTGTGTTCCGCGGGATTGCTGTGGCTGTGGTATTCGCAATTGTGGCTGCTTCTTTTACCGGTATTACCTACGCGGCTAATGTTGTGTATATCCACGATGATGAAGACGTTTTAAAGTACTATACAAACGACAGTTCCCTTACCGCACAGGAGATTTTGAAAAACCAGGGCGTTGCGTTCCGTTCGGAGGACGAAATTGAATTTATCGGTTTTGAAAACGGCGAAGCAACCCTGATTCTGCACCGGGCATTTCCGGTGAACATTTCTGCGGATGGGATGACCACCCGGTTAATGGTGACAGGAGGCACCGTTGGCGATGCATTGGAAAAAGCGGGCGTCACTCTTGCGGAGGATGATTTAATGAATGTTTCCCCGTATGAAGACGCTGTTTCCGGCATGCAGATTAAAATTAATCGTGTTACCTATGAGACGGTCACCGAGGAATCCGTTATCCCGTTTGAAGTGGAGACCCGGGAAACCAACACCATGAACAAGGGAAAAACAGTGGTCACTCAGGTTGGCAAGGAAGGCGTGCAGGTCGCAACCTTTAAAAAGACCATTGTGGACGGTGAGGTCACAGAGACCGAGCTCATCAGCACCGAAGTAGTGGCGGAGCCGGTCACCCAGAAACAGACCGTTGGTACTAGCGAAAAGCACATTGTCTCGGAGATTCTTCCTCCGGAGGGATTCGAGCTGGATGCAAACGGCGTTCCGACCAGTTATACCAAGGTTCTGACCGGAAAAGCAACGGCTTACAGTAGCAGTATCCCCAATGTACGGGGTGCCAGTGGTAAGCATTTGCAGGTGGGGTCGGTTGCGGTCAACCCAAATTTGATCCCCTATGGCAGCAGACTCTATATTACGTCGGCTGACGGGCGGTATATTTATGGGTATGCGATTGCGGCGGACACAGGAACCGCGTTGATGGATGGGCGTGTACTGGTAGACTGCTTCTTTGGAAGCTATGCGGAAAGCTGCCGTTTTGGCGCAAAAACGGTAAATGTTTATGTGCTGCCATAAAAATGAATACCGGTGATAAAACCGCACAGGCTATGGCCTGTGCGGTTTTTTTCCGCCGGAAGATGGTTCGACAAAGGACGATTTGCAATTTCAACACGATTGTGGTATCATCTAAGAACAAACAGCGGTATACATTCAAATCCACAAGGCGGCGGTTGGCCGATCCGGTGAGGAGGAAACGATATGTTCCCGTTTATCCCGTACAATTACGATTACTACAGTTATGAATATGATTTTAGCTGGTTCTTTAACCAAAATATTACCCTATGGGATGGCTTTTCCCTGTCTATGTTCCAGTTACTTTACTATGGATTGAGCATTGCGTTATGGCTGATTTGTTTTGTCTTTCAGGCTGTTGGGCTTTATGCAATGGCGAAACAGCAGGGACTGCGCGGCAAGGGGCTTGCCTGGGTGCCGGTCCTCAACATGTATATGCTTGGCAAGGTGTCTGACTCGGTGAGCGGTGCGTTTGGCCGGCCAACCCATAAGCGGGTTTCGTTGCTGACCATGCACATCATCCTTTCGTCGGCATCCTATGGGCTTTTGTTTTTCTTACCCGCCGTTATACAATTTTTAATTCAGTTTTTCACCTACAGCAACTATTATCAGCTGAATCCGGGGCATGGGGTTCCCGCTTTTACTCCGGTTGCATCGGTTTTAACAGTGCTGTTCACTTCCTTGGGGCTAATCGCTCTGGCAGTTGTATATTATGTGTTCCTGATGCGTGCCCTTTACGTCATCTTCAAAGACCGTTCTGAGCGTAACTGCGCCTTGATGATTGTGCTCTGCATATTCATCAACTATGCAGTTGGGCCCTGCCTGTTCGCTGTTCGCAACAACCAGTCCAAAGCGGCTCTGCGGATTGATTATCGCCGCCGCCAGCAGGAGGCACAGCAAGCAGCGTATCAGCAGGCGTATGCTGCTTATGAGGAGTCTTCCGGTTCCGAACCGGCCGGGGATTATGATGCATCGGTGCCGCATACCCAGATGGAGTCAGAGCCGACGATTCCCGTGTATGAGCCTTCGGAGACGGCTGCGGAAGAGCCTTTGGATAAACCAGAACAATAAATTGAAAGCAAAAAGGCGGGATCGGTGGATCCCGCCTTTTTATGAGGTGAACAAATTGAGTACCATAGAAACGCCACGCCTTGTTTTGCGCCCTCTTTGTGCAGAGGATCTGGCGGATTTTTACGAATATGCGAAAAACCCAAAGGTTGGGCCGGATGCGGGCTGGAAACCCCATGAATCGTTGGAAGAAACCCGTGGATATCTGGAGGAGTTTTATAAACTGGAGGATGTTTGGGCCATTGCGGCGCACGAAAACGGCAAGATGATTGGCTCGATTGGGCTGATTGAGGATGAAAAACGCCGCAATGACGCCGTTCGGATGCTGGGCTATTCCCTAGCAGAACCCGCATGGGGCAAGGGCTATATGACCGAAGCGGCGCGGGCTGTTCTGCGTTATGGTTTTGATGTGCTGGGGCTGGCGCTGATTTCGGCCTACCATTATCCGGATAACCACCGTTCCCAAAGGGTAATTGAAAAATGTGGATTCCGCTATGAGGGACGGCAGCGGCAAGCCGAAGTATTGTTCAACGGCAGAATCTGCGACGAATTGCTTTACTCCATCACCCGGGACGAGTACCGGGCCTTTGCGGACGTTTAGCTTTGGATTACTTTCTGCCGTCCCAGTTCCGGGCAGCGTTGTTCCACCTGCTTTTTTGAAGCAGGAACGGATTTTTCTACTGCAACGTGGAGCGTTAAAAAGCGGTACTGTTATCTGCAACGGGCAAAGCTAGGCAATGCTTCAGTAGCTTCCGAGTGAAGAAAGCCTCGGGGTTCCCCAAGGCTCCATGTTTTCCCGGTAAAGAAATTTTTTATCAATGGCGGCCAGAGAGGTGCCGGATACCCTGCGTTTATTTCTTCTTTAGTGTTATTTTAACAGCGAAAAGTTCCCCTGTCCTTTTGTTTAAAGGGCAGGGGAACTTTTTTAAGCCGGTAAATTAATGATTTCTGCGCCAAAGCAGAGCAAAAGGCGGACGGCGAACGGTAACTGAGCCAACCCGGGCTTCGTTGCTGACCAGTCCATAATGCTGCAGACAGGACAGCAGACGTTCGGCGGCGACGTCATCCATATCGCAAAGAGGAAGACGGCATTGGCCAACATTCATTCCCATAAAATTAAGTGCCTGTTTAACGGGAATAGGATTTACATCGCTGAATAAATTTTCAATCAGCTCCAGGTAGCGGAGCTGCAGGGTGTCGCTCGTGGCAGAATCGCCGTCAAAGAAACTCTGACAGATCTTATGGGTTTCTTCCGGCACAAGGTTTGCAAGCACCGAAATTACGCCTTTGCCGCCGAGTGCCAAGGAGGAGGTGATTTGATCGTCGTTGCCGGAATAAATATCTAGATCCTCACCGCAGAGGGAAGCAATTTTAGCCATCTGAGAGAAATTGCCACTTGCCTCTTTAACGGCGACAATGTTCTCAACCTCACTGAGACGTTTATAAGTCTGCGGCAAAATATTGACGCCGGTACGGCTGGGTACGTTGTAGAGTACAACTGGAATGTGGATTTGCTCTGCACAGGTCCGGAAGTGCCAGTAAAGCCCCTCCTGTGAGGCTTTGTTGTAATAAGGGGTAACAAGTAAAACACCGTCCGCCCCCATATTTTCCGCCTCTTTAGAGAGATAGGCCGCGTGTGCGGTATTATTGCTGCCGGTGCCGGCAATAACCGGGATTCGGCCGCGTACTTCCTTTACTGTGTAGGCAATGACCTCAAGGTGTTCCTCGTCGGTCAGAGTAGAGGCCTCGCCTGTTGTTCCTGCAATTACAATGGCGTCGGTATGATGTTCGATTTGAAACTCAATAAGCTCGGCCAATTTATCATAATTGACCGAAAGGTCGTCGTACATAGGTGTAATAAGTGCTACGCCTGAGCCTTTAAATATGGTTGGCTTCATGGTAAAAGTTAACCCCTCTTTCGCTTTGTTCGCCTATACCATACCACAGCCTTTGTAAAAACGGGGTTAAGGTTGTTAAACATAGCGTTAAGGTTGAGTTAAATTTATGCCTGCTTTCCGAACGCCCGGAATAAAAGAAAAAATCCCCGTAAAGCCTTTGGTCAAGGCATTTGCGGGGATGAAAAATATATTTGTTCCGTGCGGCGTTTATCTGCTACCTTTAGAACGGTTCGCAACGAATTTTGTGTTTTCAATTTCTGCTTTCAGGTCTCGGGTCTTTCGGTTCCCGGTGGCTATATACCTGATTCGTGACGTTTTGAAACGTATGCCCTAACATCCTTTTGCGGCCGTTTTCGTCGTTTTCATTGACGCCGTATTTTTCACAGATTAGGTACGGGTAATATCTATTTGAGTATATGAAATCTCATGGGTCGGACAGACGACCTTCTCATTCGGGAGGTCGATGTGTCTTAAGTCTAAAAATGCCGCACGAGTCGACTCGGCGCAATCATGACCAAAGATGTGCATATTGCAAACTCAACTGCTCAGCTAATACTAGGCCATAGATACGATTATCCGGCTTTGTGTCAAGCCGATCGATAGGTTTGCTTTTCATTTGCAGTGGAGAACGGCAATGCCATTCTGCCTATGTTCTCGTAAACATCTACAAGGCGATTTGGGCGTGGAAGTCAATTCTTTTTGAGTGGTTAATTCTAGTGTGCAGCTCCATGAATTTTTCATGTCTTTAATGCCGTCGGTGGAATCTCCTTAATGTTTACCTGAAAAACCATTCACTCATCCTGAAAGAACATTTCGTCTTTGGACGAACGTTTTTGATGTTTTTATCAAGCAAATCGTCCGCTGAAATGCCGAAATGAAGCCATTATAGGGAGGGCTGTGGTCTTTTTTGTAATTGCTGAGGATTGTAATGAAATTACTGGTCTCATTAGAAACCAAAATTTTATGGATAACAGCCGCTTTATTGTATGAAATTCACCAAAAGTCCATTTAATATACAAAAACGAATCATTTTTAATTGACTATAACGCAAACGCGTGATATACTATAGTTGTAACTCAGGGAATCGATTGATAAGGATGGCTTAATAATTGCTCTCAATAAATTAAGCATATCATATATTCAATACATACATGGCAAAATGTATTACGAGAGGTATAGGTGTCTGGCTATGAAGGGAGGTGGAGCGAAAAAAGATTAACAATTCAATATCTAAAATGGATCGTGCTGTGGAGTAAATTGCCAAGATATCAGCGGTTTAATATTGGTGAGTACCGTTTGCCGACGGTATTTTCAGAACGAAAAAAAGTGCCCCGCAGAACTGAAGTTCCAACGGAGCAGGGATAATTACTCTATGGCCACTATAACAGCAAACTCCAGAAAAGTCAAGCTTTTTATGGACGGGCTGAATTGGTGCTTTGCCATGGCAGAAAGAACCGTAGCTGCCTCGAGCGAGAATCTTTCACAGAAACTTTAATGTGAATGCGGAAAGCGTATGCCAGTCACTTACCTCAAAACGATTTCAGCGAAACCATAAAAATAAATGTTGAAAAAAAGTTGGTTTATTTGCGCGATTTTTTATTTAGACGATTCGAGTTCTCGCACATTGGAACTATTTATCCGCCTGTACTTAGCACCATGAAATTCTATGAAAAGGTCGTTCAATAGTATGTTTTATACATCTGCTAAATTCGAATAACCCTTTCTTTGACAAATGGATAAGGTACAAAACGGTGCAAAATGAAAGCTTAAGAAGTAAAGAAAAACTAGGGATACCATTCGCACCTAATGCAAAGAGTTTAGGGGAAGGTATAACAAGGAATACTTTAAAAGGTAAAAGGTGATGAAATGATTCTATATTCAATTACGGTAAATGCATGGCAGCCTCCATACGGCAGGCTACGCGTAATTCAGGAGGAAGCAAATGGCCGGGAAATTGCTGTCACTGTAACCGGAGCTGACGGACAGCCAATTAATTTTACCGGAAAGACGGTATCAGTCTATCTGGAAAAACCGGACGGCACAAAAATATATAATACCTGTGCGGTGTCCGGCAGCACAGTTACGATTCCTCTAAGCGCTCAAATGACAGCAGTTTATGGTATTTCAAATTTGTTTGAACTTCACATTGTCGATGCAGAAAGTCATACACTAAAAGTTACATTGCCTCCCCTGTGTATTATTCCTAGCAATTATGATGGTGCAATTGAAAGCAGCAATGAATTTTCTGCATTGTCTGAAGCATTGGCAAATGTTGCCAATATGCAAGCCCAAATAAACAAAATGGAGCAGAATATGCAGCACAAGGCCCTCCCCAACCTTTTAGTCAACCCGGAGTTTGGAGTGAACCAGCGGGGCAAAGAAAGCTATACGGCGTCCTCCACCCAGTATACCTACGACCGGTGGCTTGCCGCCCACACAACCGTTACCCGCGAGGCCAATACCTCGCCCGCCCCCGTCCTGTATATGGCAAAATGCGTGTTCCAGAACACAAACTGGCCAAATTTCGGCCAGACGCTTGAAAACTATAGCCAGTATGTTGGAAAAACCCTTACCGTCCGTTTCTGGATAAAAGGCCTGCCCAGAACAAGCTCGGTAACCCTTTGGGTCGGGAATTCAGGCCATGTCATCCCCCTCACCGGGGACTGGCAGGAGGTCACCCACACCTTTGACCCGGTGACCGACAGCACGGTGAGCTTTTCCAGAAAGGGGCTTTTGCTCCAGGCTTCTGCGGTAAACCCTACGGCTGGAACCGGCTTTTGGCTCGCTGCGCCGCAGGTATGCGTTGGCGCCTATACGGGGGATTATGCCCCGCCGAACCCGGCAGCCGAATATTTGAAGTGCTGCCGGTACTACTGGAACATGAACCCGGACAATATACAGGGCTTCGCAGTTGGCCTCGGCACAACAAGGAATGTCTCCCAGAACTATGTCTATGTCCCACTGCAGTTCCCCACCCCCATGCGTGCAACGCCGGAGGTTTCCATTGCCGGTTCCCTGATGGACGCCGTCACAGGCAACCCGGTGACGGAGGTTGCCATGATCCAGTATTCCGGTTTTATGGGCAGGCTCCGTTTTGCCCTGCAAAACACTGCTGTGCAGGGCAATGTGTTTGACATTTCCGGAGCCAGCAGTTCCGGTAACAACCTTACTTTTGACGCGGAGATTTACTCGTAGAGGAGGGACAAGGATGTGGAATGGAGCGTCGTAACCGTTATCGTGGTATTGGTGGGGCTGTTTGCGGCCATAGCAGGGCCAATCATTAAGCTCAACAGCACCATTACAAAGTTGTCTACCATGATAGACTACGCCTTAAAGAAGCTGGATGAGCTGGAGGAAAAAGACGGAATGCTGCGCGAGGAACGCAAAGCCTCCCATGAAAAAATCCACAAGCGGATTGACAAACAGGGGGAGCTTTTGCAGCAGCACGAAACACGGATACAGTTTTTAGAAAGGAAAGAAAAGGCATGAACATTATGGACTACATTAAGCCGGAATTAATACCAGTGGCGCTGGCATGTTACATTTTGGGTGCAGCACTCAAAGCGACCACCTTGGTAAAGGACAAGTACATACCGCTGCTGCTTGGGGGTTTTTCGGTTTTGGTCTGCGCCGTTTACGTTTGCGCAACGTCCAGGTTGCAGATTCCGCAGGACTGGCTGCTGGCGCTGTTCACTGCGGTTGTGCAGGGCATTTTGCTTGCTGGCGCGAGCACCTATGTCAACCAGCTGCTCAAGCAGGGCGGGAAAGACGAGTAGCAGGCGGTGGGGGCCGTTGCGGCGCCAATTCTGGCCGGGCTCGGGCTTCAGTGGGAAGATATGACCACCTGGGCGGCGTTCGGAGACGCGCTTAGGCGGGCGGTTATGAACCCGGTGATTGTGGTCTCGGTCGTTGTTTCCCTGTGGGGAATCATCAATGACCCGACCACAAAGGGGTTAAGTGACAGCGTGCTGACTGGGTTTATCTGTTGGCTGTCTGCCTGGGATACGACCTGGCAAGTTTTCGCAGGGGCTGCCATTCAAAGACCTCCTCTGGCATCTTATTTAGGCGCCGGGGGATTTGTTGTTTGTGGGAACTGTCAACAAAAAATATGCTCTCTAAAACGTTTCATGTTTTTGCATAGAGAGGCATGGGGGTTTTTTATTGCTTTTATGATACCTTGTTGGAGAGGCAAGCGGCAAATGAAAGAGGGTACCAAAACGACCTAAGTAGCCTAAAGTCTATAAACGCCTTGTTACATGACTGATTATTAAAGTGGAGTAAGTCTTGCTCTAGTGAAAATTGTTCTGGGAAGGCAGTGAAAGCCAATATAGAGCTGATTGCAAAGAATTTTGACAGATAAAAAGAGGTTTTGCCGTGCTGTGAGACAAAGAAAAACGGCCTTCCTATGGGAAGGCCGTTTCTTATTTTCAATTTACCGTTCAAGCACCTGTTCTCTGGACGGACCGACACCGACCATTTTAATGGGGCAGCCGCAGAGTTTTTCCAGGTAGGAAACATAATCCTTGCAGGTCTGGGGAAGTTCATCAAAGCTCTTGCAGGCGGAAATATCGCCGGAAAAGCCTTTGACTTCCTCATAAACCGGTTCTGCGCCTTCCAGCTCGTTGATGTCGCACGGATACTCGGTGAGCACGGTACCATCCGGTTTTTTGTAGGCGACGCAGACCTTCAGGGTGTCAAGGCCACTCAGGGTGTCAAACTTATTGACCGCAAGACAATCCAAGCCGTTTACACGGACTGCATGGCGGATAAGCACGGCATCAAACCAGCCGGTACGCCGCGGGCGGCCGGTAGTGGTGCCGAACTCATGACCGCGGTTGCGGATGAGGTCGCCGGTTTCATCGAATAGTTCGGTCGGGAACGGGCCTGCGCCCACACGGGTGGTATAGGCTTTTGCCACACCGATGATTTCTCCCAGTGTATTTGGCCCAACGCCTGCACCAATGGCCGCGCCGCCTGATACCGGATGGGATGAAGTGACGAAGGGGTAGGTGCCCACGTCGATGTCCAGCAGAGTTGCCTGTGCACCCTCAAACAGAATGTTTTTTCCCTCCTGAATAGCGTTGTAGGTGAGCACCGAAACATCGTCCACATAGGGGGCGAGCCGCTTGGCATAGCCTTGGTATTCGGCGATGACAGCATCTAAATCCAGCGCCTCGCCGCCGTAAATTTTGGTGATGATTTTGTTTTTGAGCCCGCCGACCGCTTTGGCTTTTTGGACAAAAACATTGTCATGAACCAGATCATAGATGCGGATGCCGGAACGCTCATACTTATCCATATAGCAGGGGCCGATGCCGCGCCCAGTGGTGCCGATTTGGTTTGCGCCGAGTGCTTTTTCGCTCAGGCCGTCCAGCTTGCGGTGCCACGGCATAATAACGTGGGCGCGCGGGTCAATGCGTAGGTTGGAACAGTCAATTCCGCGTTCGGTCAAGCCGTCAATTTCCTTTAAAATATCCTGCGGGTCAATAACAACGCCGCAGCCGATGTAGCACTTGACCCCTTTGTAAAGGATGCCGGAGGGAATCAGATGGAGCTTGTAGACCTCGTCCCCGTTTTTTACGGTATGGCCTGCATTGTTTCCGCCCTGAGAACGGACAACAACCTCAGCGCGGGAAGCAAGAATGTCAATAACCTTTCCCTTTCCCTCATCGCCCCATTGTACGCCGACTACTGCTTTTGATGGCATGACAGTACCCCATTTCATCTTCATTCAGGTTTGTAATTTGCCGCCTGCGGGCACAAGGCCGCACAGGCCTTAACAATTATAGCAAACCTGTAACGAAAACGCAATTACTTTGGCGCATTCATTTCATAAAACCACTGGATTTTGCCGCTTTTGGAGGGGAAATTCATAAGGACAGCCGATTAACTGAAAAGTTGACAACGAATTGGCCCGGGCGCAAGTTGTTTTTTGAGGAAAAAGCGGGTGTGGAACAAAATTTTGTAGTTGTATAAACAGTTGACCGGCCTCATACGGTATAAATTTGAAAGCAGGGGAAAAAATATGGAAAAAGCATTTTGGAGGGATGGTCTTGAATCTGACCAATCAGGAATATGAAAAGCTTAACCAAAAAGCGAGCAGGAATACCCGGAGCTATATTACCATACCAACGGCGTTCCTTGTCGGCGGGCTTATCTGCGTGCTGGGGCAGGCGCTGCTGAATCTTTACCTGTCGTTTGGGATGAATGACGTTGACGCGGCATGCCTTGTCTCCTCAACCCTTATTTTTTTAACGGCACTGTTCACCGGCTTGAGTCTGTTCAACAAGCTTGCAAAGTATGCGGGTGCAGGCACACTGGTGCCGATTACGGGGTTTGCCAATGCAATGGTTTCCCCGGCACTGGAATTTAAAAGCGAAGGCTATATTCTCGGGCTGGGCGCTAAAATGTTTGTAATTGCCGGGCCGGTGCTGGTATATGGTATCAGTGCCTCAATCGTATACGGTATTATTTTGTACCTGATTCAAACCTTTGCAGGGTAAAAATGAAACCCATTGAACAGAATATGGGTGACTCTTTTGGCGTATTTTTCACAGTATATTTGCAGTTCCTGCGTGATTATTTTGAAATGGAGAAGAGAAAATTATGGCAACCAGAATTTCGCAATCCACCATTCGGCTGGAGAAGCCGCCTGCTTTTATCAACCATGCGTCGGTAGTGGGTAAAAAAGAGGGAGAAGGGCCGCTCGGCCAGGAGTTTGACGTCGTCAATCAGGACACCACTTTTGGTGAAAAAACCTGGGAGAAGGCTGAGAGCCGCCTCCAGACCGATTCGGTCAACAAACTGCTGGAAAAGGAAAATCTTGCGCCCTCCGGCGTTGACGTAATGTTTGCGGGTGACCTGCTTAACCAGTGCATCAGCTCGACCTATGGCCTGCGGGATCTGGATATTCCGTTTCTTGGACTGTTCGGGGCCTGCTCCACCATGGCGGAAGGAATTATTTCCGCCTCTCTTTTCGTAGACGCAGGGCTTGCAAACCGTGCGGTCGCGGTAACCTCCTCCCACTTCTGTACTGCGGAGCGCCAGTTCCGTCTGCCGCTGGAATACGGCGGCCAGCGCACACCCACCTCTCAGTGGACGGTGACTGGCTCTGGTGCGGTGCTCATTGGCTGTGATGAAAATAAGCCAAAAATCCGGACGGTGACCATTGGCAAAATTACCGACCTCGGCATTACCGACGCCAATAACATGGGTGCGGCCATGGCTCCGGCGGCCTGCTCCACTATTAAGACCTATTTTGATGACACCAAAGAGCTTATTGAGAACTTTGACGCCATCGTCACTGGTGACCTTGGACTGGTGGGCAGCCGTCTGCTCTGCGAGTTGCTGGACCGCGAAGGGTTGGATATTAAGGACAAGCACTTGGACTGCGGCAAGCTCATTTACGACCTTGACACCCAAGATGTTCACGCGGGCGCCTCTGGCTGCGGCTGCTGCGCCACCGTGCTTTGTGCCCATTTCCTGCCCATGTTTGAACGCGGCGAATACAAGCGTATTCTATTTTGTGCTACTGGCGCGCTGATGTCCCCCACCAGTGTGCAGCAGGGCGAAAGCATCCCGAGCATCTGCCATCTGGTCGAAATTACGGCAAATTAGGAGGAAACGGCATGGATATTTTTATAGAATACCTGAAAGCCTTTGTAGTGGGCGGACTCATTTGTGTGGTCGGCCAGATTCTCATTGATTACACCAAACTCACCCCGGCGCGTATCCTCGTGGGGTTTGTCGTAGCGGGAGTTATCCTCGGCGCTGTTGGGTTGTACGGGCCGTTGGTGGAGTTTGCGGGTGCGGGCGCTACTGTTCCGCTGACTGGTTTTGGCTACAACCTTGCCAAAGGGGTGAAAGATGCTGTCGCCGAGCAAGGGCTACTCGGCGCGTTGACCGGCGGACTGCGGGCGTCAGCCGGCGGCATTGCGGCGGCAATCTTTTTCGCGCTGTTGGCAGCACTCGTTTTTAAGCCGAGCGACCGTTCAAAATAGGGGGTTCCCAAGACGCAGAATGTTTGTATAAAAGAGGCTGTTTTGGTTCAGAATGAGGATGCTTCTGAAGTTTTTGCACAGCGACAGTTTGTATCCAAATGGAGTGGTTGAGGGAGGGGCTTATGGTTGTCAGTGAAGTGATGAGTCGGTATGTAGTACGGGTCTCTTACGATGAAACGGCTTACCGTGCTGCGGCGCTGATGCGCCGCAGCAAGATCGGCGTACTGCCGGTCACACGGGGAACAACGGTGGTTGGGGTGATCACCGACCGAGATATTGTGACCCGGTGCATTGCAATGGGACGGGCGCCGCTGGAGACAATGGCGGACGTCATTATGACCCAGCCGCCTGTAGTGGTAGAGGTTTCTGCGCCGGTGGCGGATGCAATGGCACTCATGGCAAAACACCAGGTCAAACGTCTGCCGGTGGTGCTGAAGGGCGCGCTTGCCGGGATGGTAAGTCTTTCCGACCTACTGGGCACGGTCCCACAGGAAACGGTGGCGGGCGCTTACCAGGATATTTTTACCCCCAACAGCGGGAACGATTCCGGCCCGTCTTTTTTGGGTTCGCTGTTCACTTGAATGAAAAACACCGTGCGGTTCTCCGCCCGGTGCTTTTTTGCGGCATTTTAGAGGTTTTGCCCTAAAACAAATTGTAATCTTTAGGCATGATGCTGCCAGTTGCCTCCGTTGAAACGAATAAAATTATGGTATAATGAATTCATAACATACATTGAAGCCGCGTTTTGGGCAGATGAGCGGATATTCTTCCATGCAAGCCGCGGCAAAGAACAATTTTGTTGCGGGCGTTCATGCGCTGTTCATGGGATAGAAACTTTTTAT
Organism: Clostridiales bacterium; assembly: GCA_003150405.1. Classification (GTDB taxonomy): domain Bacteria; phylum Bacillota; class Clostridia; order Oscillospirales; family Ruminococcaceae; genus Metaruminococcus_A. The sequence goes on along the minus strand of QAMM01000007.1, from coordinate 110,294 downwards.
CCCAAACTGGAGCAAAACGCTGAATGGATATTCGTTTGCACCGTGTTCGCGTCTTACTGCACTGGGCACCTAGGTGCCATTCGCTGGCAATAAAGGTGAAAAATAGAGGGCTTCCGGGGCGGACAAAAAGCCCCTAAAATGGGGGGCTGGAGCACTAGGCGGAAAATGGCTTGAAGAGGATAGAAATGCTGAAAAAGGTTTCGGCGGATTGTTATTGCCGTGGCTATAACGGCATTGATTGCCGGGATGGCGATTGCCATTCCTTTGTCAGAAATACCGCAAATGCACCGGCCGCCGGAGGCTGTGACAACGTTGGATGTACTGGAGGGAAAGGTTCCGTTACCGCGGCTGGTTGAATATTACGAGGGGCAGCTTGATCCTGCCATTCCGAAAATCGAGATAAGTGACCGAATATGGGGAGACAACGACCTATTCATTGCCCTATGACGCTTTGCTGCGTACAGAGGAACAGTCAACTGAAATGGATCAAAACCGTGCCTGGTTTCTGAATTTGCTCAATAATTATCCTTCCCTTCCGCAGCTTTGTCCAGAAGGATTGACGAGACCATCTGCGCATTTTACCATTCGGTTCAGCGAACAGCCGGACAACCCCATTACCATTATTTATTACTGCATCTCGGACAAAGACGGTACAGCCGGTGAGCTTACGGGCTCTGTGTTCTCTACGAGCTATATTGGAGACGCGACCCGTATTTTTAGAATTGACACAAATGAGCTTGGTTTTGATCTTTGGTACAGCAGGGAGATCGCGTTGCGGAGCGATGCGCCTCATTTTCGCGGCTTCCAGATCAAGTGCAGTTATGACGGACAGCCAGTGGAATATTATATTCTGTTCCAGGCCATAGAAAATCCTCCGGGAAATTACGACCGGGTACAAATCCCCGGTTTAACTCCATTGGAAGAATAACCCCCGTTTAAGAGCGTATTTTAAGAAAACAAACAGAGGGACGGCCGTAAGCCGTCCCTCATAAAAAGTTTCTTATCGCCCCCACTTTTGCGGGGGATTTTTGTGCTTTTTGTACTGGATTAGAACAGTTCCAGCACCTTTGCGCCTTCTTTGGCAAAGAGCGGAATGACGTTGAGCGGAGCGTCCACCGTAATAGTCTGCCCGCCGTCAAAGACCTTGCCGGTTTCAACCTCAACCCACTTGGCGCCGGCCGGCAGATAAACCTCTTTGGTCCGCGCACCGGGGTACAGTACAGGTGCCACCAACAGATCTGAACCGAACAGGTATTCCTCATGGGCATCCCATGCGGCTTTGTCAGACGGGAAGTCGTAGAACACCGGGCGGATAACCGGGGTGCCCTTTTCGTGGGCGGCTTTCATCGCCTCTTTGATGTAAGGCTTCAGGGCATAACGCACCTTGATGTACTTGGTCATCGCCTCTTCAGCGGCCGGGCCGTAGCTCCAGACCTCGTTGTCGGCGCCGGTCTGCGGGCAGAAACCGCCGCCGGAAGCGACGAGCTGCGGCTTATCGTGCGGGTCGCGGTCGCCGTGCAGACGCATGACCGGGCAGAACGCGCCGAACTCGAACCAGCGGGTGATAAGTTCGCGGAAGCTTTCGTCGTAGATGTTGCCGCCGTGGAAACCGCCGATATCGGCCGTCCACCAGGTAATACCGGCAAGTCCCATGTTGAGGCCGGCGGCCAGCTGGTTCCGGAGCATTTCAAAGGTGGACGGAACGTCTCCTGACCAGGCCAGCGCGCCGTAACGCTGGGAACCGGCCCATGCACAGCGGATGAGGTTGATAATTTCTTCACGTCCCTCGCCCTTCATGCCGTCATAGAAGGCCTTGGCGTAGCCCACCGGATAGGAGTTTGCCACCTCTAATGCCGCGCCCTTGTGGTAGCGGTAGTTTTCAAAGTCAACGGCAGTATACTCCGGTTCAGCCTCATCCAGCCAGAACAGGGTGACGCCCTTGTCCAGGTAATTCTTTTTGCAGGTGTCAAACACGAATTTCTGGGCTTCCGGGTTGGTTGCATCGAAAAAGACTTCGGGGCCGAAGCAATCCATAGTGAAGTTGATGCCGTGATCCACCCGCACCAGAAGGTCGTGATCCTTCATGTATTCGTAGTTGTCGCTCTCCTTATCCACCGTGGGCCAGACCGAGGTCATGAGCTTCATACCCATCGAGTCGAGTTCTTTGATCATTGCCTCAGGATCGGGCCAGAACGCCTCGTCGAATTTCCAGTCGCCCTGGTGCGGCCAGTGGAAAAAGTCTACAACAATGACGTCAACCGGAATTCCGCGTTTGTGGTATTCCCGCGCAACCTCCAGCAGTTCCTCCTGGGTCTGGTAGCGCAGCTTGCACTGCCAGAAGCCGGTGCCGTAGTCCGGCATCATCGGCACAGTGCCGGAAACCTTGGCATAGTTCTCCTCTATCTCCGCCGGGGCGTCGCCTGCGGTGATCCAGTAATCGATCTGTTTGGAAGATTTAAGCTTCCATTCGGTGAGGTTTTTGGCAAAGGTTGCAGTACCTACGCCGGGGTTGTTCCAGAGGAAGCCGTACCCTTTGCTGGAAAGCAGGAACGGCACGCTTGCCTGGGTGTTGCGGTGTGCGAGCTCCAGTGTGCAGCCCTTGAGGTCGAGATAGGGCTGCTGGTACTGCCCCATTCCGAACAGCTTTTCACCTTCGTTTGCCTCAAAGGTCATGGTGATTTCGAAGTTGTTGCTCGGCGTGCCCTTGTATTCGCGCGCCGTGCGTTTTAATGAAAAAATGGTGTTGAGCTGGGTCGCGTAATCCCTGCCCCGTTCAAAGGTGCGGTAAAACTCATCCAGCAGCAGTTCGCCCTTTTGGTTGTAAAAGCGAATGCGGCCGAAATTGTCTATTTTTGCGGTGACCTTGCCGGAGGTGACGGTGGCGCCATCCTCGGTCAACTCAATGTTCCCCTGTTTTTCGACGGGCATGGAAAGCGCCCAGTCCTCCGGGGTGAATTCGGTATTCTGGGTAGCGCGTACCCGCAGGCCGTCGCCCCAGGGCATAATGGAAACGAGCTCGTAACGGAACTTAAAAAGCAGAGCGCCGTTTTCCACCTTGAAAAATTCCTGCATGTTTAAAACCTCCTTGATGAAAGTCGTGGTGACTCTGTTACCTGTATTATAAATCCAGCCTTGCAAATGCGGAATAAACATTTATAATATTATTTATACAAAATGAAACAACGAGGCGATTGTTTTGGAATACGCTGTTAATTTATCCTACCTGCCCGGGGTACTGCTTGCTGGGCATTCGGTCTGCCCGTCCGGCTGGAGCTTGACCGGCCGCAGGTTGGAAGAGGCAGAGATCATTGTAGTCTACAGTGGTGTCTTACGCTGTATTGTGGATGGAAATCCCCTTTTTCTGAGGGAGGGGGACGCCTGTTTGGTTCCTCCTCATCTGCCGGTGGATCAATATGCAGAAGGCGGCCCCTGCCGTTTTTTTTATATCCATGTGGAGCTGAATATGCAAAAGGCAGACGCCGCATTCAAACAGCGTATCGTTTCAAATTATGTAAACCGCCCTTCGGATATGGAGCCCGGTTTCTTTTTTCTGCCGCCTCTGAAACCGGAGAATACGGTGGTTTGTGTCGGGCAAAAAATGCAGACGGGCAGCTATAAAAATGAAATTTTCACCCTGTTTCAGCGTCTACTGCTGGAGCGTAACCGGGAGACGGTGCACAGTACCCTCCTCATAGCGCTGGAGGCGGCGCAGATTCTCGCTTTGCTGGGGCAGTGCTGGCTCCGCCAGACAGTACCGCCCGCTGAAACGCCGACTGGGCGGGAACAAAATAAATTGGTGCAGGACGCTTTGCTGTATCTTCACAGCCATTTTTCGGCGCCTCTGCGGGTGGCGGATCTTGCAGAACAGCTCAAGGTTTCTCAGCAATACCTCACCCGGCTGTTCCGCACGGAAACCGGGCTGTCCCCCATCAAATATTTAAACCATCTGCGGATTGAAAAGGCAAAGGAATATATGCGTACAACCCAAATGAATATTAGCGAAGCGGCCTCTGCCTGCGGGTTTGACAACATTTATTATTTCAGCCGTCTGTTTAAGCAGTTGGAGGGAATGCCCCCTTCCGCATATCGGGCATGGCTCAACTCCAAAAGCAACCAGTGACGGGAGGCTGTGAGGGGCAATTTGGTAAGATGGAAGCGTCTCAGCGGTTTGATCGTTTGGCGGAATCGAGCTCAAACCAATGCGATGGAACATTTTGGAGACATCGGGCGTTTGAAACGACGGAATTGGGATTGAATCCCCGTTTTGCCGCGGCAAACGGAGCGTGACCCTCCGCCCTGTCGGCCGGAGGGTTCCCTGTCTGCTTTGGTTATAAAAACAAAACGCCGGAATTACCCTTGAGTCCAGTTAGCCGAACTGGGTGGATGAAGTGTGGAAAATCTTTATGTGAGGTGGAGGTTGAATGAACGGCAATTTAAAATTCGTTCCAATGGAGCAAAGCCATGTTGGACCAGTGTGTGGATTGGTTTATGGACACCTTTTCCAGAGAACCCTGGAATGAGCGTTATGATTCCCGTGAACAGGTTGTCACCCTGTTTCGGCGGTATAGGATGAACAACTGTTTTCTGGGCTATGTTGCACTGAAAGAAGAAAAAGTAATTGCTCTGAGTGTAGGATGCCAAAAGCCATGGATTCAGGGTATGGAGTATGTTATCGAACAGTTTTGTGTTGACATGAAGCATCAGGGCAATGGTATTGGCAGTCAGTTGTTGCGGTATATTGAACGGAATATTGTGAAAAAGGGACTTAATGCAATTATTCTGAACACCGAGCGCGGTTTCCCGGCAGAGCGGTTTTACCGTAAAAATAGATTCCGAGAGTTGGAAAATTTCCTGTATCTGGTCAAATAATAAGAAAAAAGAAGGGAAAACAATCAGTTTTCCCTTCTTTTTGAGCTAGACTATACTTCGACCTTTACCAGATGGATCCATTTTCTGCTGTATAGCCGGAAAATACACCAAACCGCCTTGATGACCAGATCAATTTTCAGCAGGAAGTAAACGGCAACCGGCTCCCAACCAAGCGCCAGCCCGGCGATTGCCCCGAGCGGGATCGATGCAAGCCACAGAAAAGCTACATCGGCAATCATCAAAAAACGGGTATCACCCCCGCCGCGGAGTACTCCTTTGGTAAGGACGCCGCCGCTGGTCTGGAATACCATAATCACCGCAATGACGCTTAGCAGACCGTCGGCCAGCAACTTGGTTTCATCCGCAACGTTGTACATGCCGATGACCAGCGGTTTGATGAGCAGGATTATCCCCGCTGACAGCAGCCCGACAAAGATGCTCAGTACAAAAAAGGTAACGCCTTCCCGTTCGGCACGCTCATATTCTCCAGCGCCGACAGTGTTGCCGGTCATAACCGAACTTGCACCTGAAAGGCCCATGTTAAAGACGGTACAAATTTGCACCACCACGGCGGTGATGCTGTTTGCAGCCACCATGACGCCGCCCATCTGTCCCATGACCATGGCGATCATGTTTTCGCCGAAGGCGAGCATGGCGTCACTGATGATAACCGGTGCGCCGCTTTTAAGAAAGCTGCGCAGATATTCCCGTACCGGGAGCAGCAACGAACGCAGCCGGTAACCAACCCGTTTGTCGAAAAAGAAGACATAGCCGACAATGATGAGAAATTCGGAGGCACGTGCAAGCACGGTGCCTAGTGCGGCGCCCTCAATTTCCATGCGGGGTGCGCCAAGGGTGCCAAAAATAAACATCCAGTTAAAAAAGATGTTGACAAAAAAAGACACCAACGAGCTGAAAAAGGCGAGCTTAACAAGGTGTACCGTTCGGAAAATAATGGCAAGGGTCAGCGAAACGCCATGCATCAAATAACCGAACGCCATAATCCGCAGGTATTTTGTACCCGCTTCAATAATGGCGGGATCCGGCGTGTAAAAGCGCATAATGCTTTCGCCGCAGAAGTAGGAAAGCGCTGACATGACCAGCGCCATACAAACGCTGATGCGCAGTGCCAGCGTAATGACGCCCCGGATGTGGGCAAGCTCCTGCCGGCCCCAGAACTGCCCGGTCAACACCGACGCACCGCCCGCAAGGCCAAAGTGGAAGATCATGAAGATAAAATAAAACTGGTTTGCCAGCGCAGAACCCGAAATGGGGATTTCTCCAAAACTGCCGAGCATGATGGTATCCATCATGTTGACGCCCTGGTTGATCATTGCCTGCCCAATGAGTGGCAGCGCCAGCAGAATAAGCTGCTTGTAGTAAGATTTGTCCTTGACAAAGAGGTTCAAGGCGAACACTCCTTTTGTGAGATGTTTGGTGGATTGTCTATTGAGTTAATTTGCATGTATGGGGCAACGCATGATGTAGTCGTCCATGACATAACCGTTTCCAATATTGCTGACCTGCTCCCGCTCAATTTGGAAACCGAGCTTGCGGTAAACGTCAATCGAACTGGTATTGCCCTTGTTGACGGTCAGCCAAATGGAACCGAGCTTGTCCGAAATGCAGCGTTCTGCCAGCATGGCCATAATCAGCCGGGTCAGCCGCCTGCCGCGGTAATCCTTGTGCAGATAAAGTTTGCTCAAAAACAGGCTGTGATTCGCTTCGGTTGGCTGCACGGCGCAGTAGCCTACAATCTGTCCGGCGTCTTTCATAATGTAATAGGTATAATTTTCTTCTGCTATTGCGTGGGCAATTGCTTTTTCACTCTGGAACTTTTCGACCATGTAGTCAATCTGCCCTTTTGTGAGCAAAGATGCGTAGTGTTCGTGCCAAATTTCATCCGCAAGTGCGGCAATATCCGCAATTTCCGCGTATTCATTGGCCACCGAAATTTTCACATCACTTTCCATAACGCGGCCACCTCCATATTTGTAATCATTTTTATTATAACAAGATGGCGGCAACGAAAACAATGCTCATCTTAGACAAATTATACAGCCCAAATTGCACAAATTGATTTTTGCCGTGCTAAGGCTGTAAAGCGGTACAAAATATGGTATAATAACTTTATACCATATACCGCCCGAACAGAGCTCTGGGGGTAAGCGGACGTTATATCACACTTACGAAAAACAGGAGCCGTTTTTCGTTTCAGGTGCCGGTCTGCGGCCTGAATATTTTGTAATAATCTCATGGCCGGGCCCCAGTTTGCAATTTGCAGTTCATACGAAGCGAAGCACGGGGAATGGCGTGGTTATCCTGCGAGACGTGAATGCTTCAATCGTCTGGCTTTGAGAATACGGCAGCATGAAATACCGCGGCAATGCGCGGTTTTGCTGCGGGGGCTTATGCGCTGTTCACGGCATCATAAAAAAATCATGGTTCCGGTTTTGCCGGCTTTGTTCCCTCGGGAGAACCTGTTATGCTGGCAGCAGAGGATAGTCCCGGCTGAATTTTTGAAGGTTTTAAAAACGGCCGCACAGATAAAATTGCGTATTGAAACGGCTAAGGGAGGTTTTTATGCCCCATATTAATGAAATGTTTTTGTTTGACAATATTCCCGTCTTTTTCAAAAAGCTCCGCCGCACTTTAGAAGCTGCGGCAGTTGGGCAAACCGATGCAGTCCGCCTTTCCGAATGGATGAAGCCGTTGGAAGCGGCGGTTGGCGCGCTGAGGCTGTTTTATGACGCGTTTGGCGGAAGCTGCACCGTTGCGGCGGAGGGCAATGCGGTGGCAGTAACGTTTGCCACGCGGTTTGACTTTTTTCTGCCCTCCCAGCTTTCGTCTGCGGCGGAATCCACCTTGCCGGGTCTGATAGGCGATATTGCGGCCTGTCTGCGGGAAATTGCGGTGCGCAGTGTTACGGGGGGAAGCTGCGTTCTTTCCGATGGGCTAATGCACTTCGGCATACTGCAGGGAACAGGCTATTACTGGTCGCTGGCCGACCACCGGTGGCGCCACGCTTACGGGGAACACCCCAAAACTTTTGACGAGCTGTCCCAAACCCAGCCGACGCCGCTGGAACAACGGTTTGATGATATTCGTGTGATTTATGATAATCATGAGTTGGAGCTGGAACTGCGGTTCCAGCTTGGGCAGGCCGCTGTTTCCGAATAACGGCTCCTGCTCTCGTTGAACGGGAGAAAAGTAAAGGGTACAATATCTGTATGCCCGCCAAAAGCGGCTGCCCACCCTCTGGTGCTCCACTGCTTGAACGGTTTGGGCGCTCCGTATTCCGGTACTTGCCGCTGGTGGCGGATAAAGGCTGTTTTGACAAAAAGGCTCTCTGCCCAAATGTTTTGAGGGCCCTATTTTTGACAGGAAAGGAAAATCTCTATATGGATTTGCTCGCACAACTGACCGAAGAGTTTCATCTCCGCCCAGGACAGGTGGAGAACGCCGTCAAGCTTATAGACGATGGTAATACCATTCCCTTTATTGCCCGGTACCGCAAGGAAATGACCGGTTCGCTGGATGACCAGGTGCTCCGTGAGCTGAGCGAACGCCTTGCTTATCTGCGCGGCCTTGAAAAGCGCAAGGAGGAGGTGCGCTCCGCCATTGAGGAACAGGGAAAGCTCACCCCGGAGCTGGAGGAGGCGCTTGCGGCGGCGAAAATCCTCTCTGAGGTGGAGGATCTTTACCGCCCGTACAAACAGAAACGCCGCACCCGTGCTTCGGTCGCGCGGGAAAAGGGGCTGGAACCGCTCGCGGAGCAAATCCTTTCGCAGGACAATTCCCTGCCCGAGCCGCTTGTGCTTGCCGAAGGGTATATTGATTCGGAAAAAGGGGTGGAAACGGCGGAGGACGCGCTTGCGGGCGCGCTGGATATCCTTGCAGAGCAGATTTCAGACAGCGCGGCCATCCGCGCCAAACTGCGCGGTTTTCTCACCCGCACCGCCGCACTGCACACCGAAGGCAAAACCGAGGAGGACTCGGTTTACGCCATGTATTACGATTATACCGAACCGGTTGCCCGCATTGCGGGGCACCGGGTATTGGCGGTTGACCGCGGTGAACGGGAGGGGTTTTTAAAGGTTTCGGTGCAGTGCGACGAAACGCGCTGCCTGGAGATCATCCGGCGTGAGGTGGTGCGTCCGCCGGTCTGCGCCTGCACCGAGGCGGTGAAGTCCGCCTGTGACGATGCGTTTTCCCGCCTGATCTTCCCGTCGCTGGAACGGGAGCTGCGGGCGGGCCTGACCGATGCCGCGGATGAAAGTGCCATTAAGGTGTTTGCGGTCAACTTAAAGCAGCTTTTGATGCAGCCGCCCGTCAAGGGTGCCGTCACGCTGGGCTTTGACCCGGCTTACCGCACCGGCTGCAAGCTCGCCGTGGTGGATGAAACCGGGCGGGTGCTGACAACTACCGTCATTTATCCCACTCCGCCGCAGAAAAAGGTGGAGGAAGCGCGTAAGACCCTGCTGGGGCTGATTCAGAAATACGGCGTCTCCTGTATTGCCATCGGCAATGGAACCGCGTCCCGCGAGTCTGAAATTTTTGTGGCGGATACGTTAAAAGTGTTGGGGGGCTCCACCGCCTATATGGTGGTGAGCGAGGCGGGTGCTTCGGTTTATTCGGCGTCCAAGCTGGGCGCGGAGGAGTTCCCGGATTACGATGTTTCACTCCGCAGTGCAGTTTCGATTGCCCGCCGTTTGCAGGATCCGCTGGCCGAACTGGTGAAAATTGATCCCAAGGCCATCGGCGTGGGACAGTACCAGCACGATATGCCGCAGAACCGGTTAGGCGAGGCGCTGGGCGGTGTGGTAGAGGACTGTGTCAATTCGGTCGGCGCGGATTTAAACACCGCGAGCGAGTCTTTGCTCTCCTACGTGGCGGGTATTAACAAAACCGTTGCCAAGAACATTGTCAAATACCGAGAGGAAAACGGCGCGTTTCCCTCCCGCAAGGCGCTGCTTAAGGTGCCGAAGCTCGGCGCAAAGGCGTTTGAACAGTGCGCGGGCTTTCTGCGGGTGCCGGAGTCGGAAGAACTGCTCGACCACACGGCGGTTCACCCGGAAAGCTATGCCGCTGCAAAGCACTTGTTGGAGCTCACCGGGTTTCAGCCGGAGGAGATCCGTTCCGGAGCGCTCTCCAGCCTGCGGGAACGCGCGGAACAGACGGGGCTTTCTTTGCTGAGCGAGCAGCTTGGCATTGGTTTGCCAACCCTGAACGACATCATCGCCGAATTGATGAAGCCGGGCCGCGACCCGCGCGACGAGCTGCCGAAGCCGCTGCTGCGCACCGACGTGATGGGCATTGAGGACCTGAAGGAGGGAATGGTGCTGGATGGAACCGTCCGCAACGTCATTGATTTTGGCGCCTTTGTGGATATTGGAGTCCATCTGGACGGGCTGGTGCATATCTCCGAAATGGCGGACCGGTTTATCCGGCATCCGTCCGAGGTGGTCAAGGTGGGTGACGTGGTATCGGTACGGGTAATTGGCGTTGATCTGAAGAAAAAACGGATTTCCCTTTCGATGAAAACAGAATCGAAAGCATAAAACAGCAAACCGCGCCTCTTTCAGGCGCGGTTTGCTGTTTTATGCGGTGAATTTTAGTACAACCCGATCAACCAATACTTAAAGGATGGTGTACTCAAAATTTTCCCAGCGCAGGTGCATTCCCTCGTCCACCCCAAAGGGAAGAAGGGCCATCGCCACCGGGTTGGGCTCTTCATCGGGTGCATCCACCCGCACAAGCTGGGCGTAGTCGCCGTCAATTTTCTGCACGATGTATTCAAACGGTCCCATTGTTTTCCTCCTCGCATAATAAGTTACAATGTTAACATTTCAGCTATCAGCGGGCATTGGGATACCCGTGATACAATGGCTGTAGAGCCAAGTTTTTTTCCTTCTGATTGAGTCCACGAGATGCTTTTGCGGGTGTTGCCCGTATATTTTGCCGCACACAGCGATGAACCCGGTGTGCGGCTTTTTCTTATTCTAGCCGTCTGGCGAATTGTGGAACCCGAACGCCCCGAAACGTGTTTACTGTTCCGCGCCGGCTCTGAAAGATGAAGGGCGGGGCGTTTCCGCCTGCTCAACACCGCTCAGGTCAAAGGGCGGGATATAATCCTTTTTAGCCGAGGAACGCTCCTGAACATAGCCGTCCAGATCCAGCGCGAAGAGCTCGTCCAGCACGGCGTTGTATTCACTTTTGGCAATCCGGCGGTTGATTTCCGGGTAATCTGCGGCTTTCCCGCAGGGCAGATACTGTGCCATAACGCTGACGGGGGTGCCTTTGGGGAGGTTGTCCCGGATCCAGTGAAGTACCCGTTTGCTTTCCTCCGCCTGCCCCGGCAGGATGAGGTGCCGCACCAGCGTACCGGAACGCAGCAGGCCGTTCGCATCGAACTGCGGCAGGCCGGTTTGACGGCACATTTCCAAAACAGCGCGGGAGGCAATCTCAAAATAATTGGCCGCGCCGGAATAACGCTGGGACAGCTCCGGCGAACAGTATTTAAGGTCCGGGAGGTAGATATCAACCAGCCCCTCCAGCCGGCGCAGCGTTTCCGGCGTTTCATACCCGCTGGTGTTGTAAACAACGGGTACGGGAGGCTTGGCGCGCCGCAGGACCCGTTCCAGGACGTCCACATAAGGGGTAGGACTCACCAGGTTGATGTTGTTCGCCCCTTGTTCCACCAGCTCTTCAAAAATGGAGATGAGGCGTTCCTCGGAAATAACCTTGCCCTGTCCATGGTGGCTGATGGCGTCGTTCTGGCAGTAAACGCAGCCCAGGGTACAGCCGGTAAAAAAGACAGCGCCTGAACCGCGCTCCCCGCTGATGCAGGGCTCTTCCCAGTGGTGCAGCCCGGCCCGCGCTATTTTGGGAAGGACGCCTTGTCCGCAGTAACCATGGCCGCTGGTTTCATTCCGTTCGGCATGGCAGTGCCGGGGGCAACAATCACAGATCAAGTTCTCATCTCTAATACAAATGGTATAATAAATATAAAAATATACTTATAAAGTAGTGGCTACACCGTGAAGAAACCGAAACAAAAAATACAAAATGTATTGTAAGCAAATAAAAAACGTATTGTAGTACAGAAAAATTGTCGGTACATTTATCAACAGGATAAGCGGTGTACGACAAGGTTCATTTAAAAAACCGTTTAAAACAGGCTTTCGTCTGGTTCCACACCAAACGCCCGCAGGGTACGGACCACACTGGCGGACGGCAGCCCCATGATGGCAAAGAAATCCCCGCAGATGGACTCAATCAAGGCGCTTCCCCGTCCCTGTACGGCATAGGCGCCGGCCTTGTCCAGCGGCTCGCCGGTTGCAACGTAGCGCTCGATTTCCTGTTCAGTGAGAGGCAGAAATTTCACGTCCGAAATGGTGACCTGAACCTCTTCCCGGTTCCCCTGTACCACAGCGACGCCGGTATAGACCTGGTGGATCTTTCCGGAGAGCAGGCGGAGCATCGCTTTTGCCTCCTCCGGGCCGGCGGGTTTGCCAAGCACCGTTCCGCCGCAGTAAACCAGCGTATCCGAGCCGAGCACGGTGTCTCCCGGGCGCTGTGCCGCCACGGCCAGCGCCTTGCGTTTGGCGAGGACGGCCACAGCGACATCCGGTGGGATATCCAGTTCCAGTGTTTCATCGGTGTTGGCGGGGCAGACCTCATAGGAGTAGCCCAGCATGGTCAGAATTTCCCGGCGCCGCGGCGAGCCGGAGGCTAAAATAAGCATAATGCAACTTCCTTTATGATAAAATCCTTGCAAAAAACTGTTCGCTGGTTTCTCCCGGCGCACGGTTAAACCGTTTGAGGAGGGAAAGCGAGCAGCCTTTTTGAATATAGTTTAACCCCTCTGCACAGGAAAGGCTTGCCTGGAACCCCATCTCACGCAGAATGGGCTCCGATTCCTCGGAATACTTGCCGAACGGGTAGGCAAAGGTGTTCGGTACAACCCCCACATGGGTGCCAATGAGCTCCTGAAGCCGCCCAACATCGTTTTGGAGAACTTCGCGGTACTGTTCCACCGTTTCCCCGGTGCAGATACGCGCTCCTGTCCGCGTACCGATGGTATGCAGGTTGTAGGTATGGTTTTGAATTTCCACCCGCCCGGAATCGCTCATTTCCTTGAGTTGCTCCCAGCTCAGCGGCGAATAGTTTGGACTTTGATGCGCATCTGGCTCCAATTCGTCGGTATACTTTCCCACAATGGAAAGCACGCATTTCATGTCATACTGTTCCATCAGCGGATAGGCGTAGAGGTAGTTGTTGTAATTGCCGTCGTCAAAGGTGAGAAGGACAGGCTTATCCGGCAGGGTGACGGCTGGGTCGTTGACGTATGCAATGACGTCCCGCATGAGAACGGCAGTATAGCCGTGCTGCTTGAGGTAGCGCAGGTCGTTTTCAAGCTGATCCGGCGGCAGAACATAGGTGCCGGTCAGAGCGGGATCTTTCAGGATGCTGTGGTACATCAGAATGGGAAGCTCAACCCCTGGAGCAGCAGTGCTGGCGGCAATGGCTGGGCTAGTGCCGATAAGCGCAAGACAGCATAACAGCAGTCCCCATGCAAGGCACAGCCGTTTGAGATAAACACGAATCACCACAGTGCATCCCCCGACGTAGATTTCTCTTTCATCCTACGCGGGATATGGGCTGTCCTATGCGTGGTCAGACGTCGAGGATCATCTGTTCATAAGCAAGTGGTTCAAAGCCTTTTTTGCGGTAAAGACGAATGGCCCCTGCATTGCCTGCACAGACCTCCAGCCGGAACCGCTTGACTTTTTCCTTGTACTCCTGCATCAGCCAGTCAAAGTAAGCGCCGCCGATTCCCCTGCCCTGAAATTCGGGCAGGACGTAAATTTCCTCAATGAGCACCACAAAGCCCCCGACCTCATTGGAAAAGGTAAAGGAAAGCTGGCTGTATCCGGCGATCTTACCGTCTATTTCAAACAGGATTCCCCGCAAATAGGGGCCCTGGCGCAGGATTTCGTCAAAGGTGGCCTGCATATAATCCTCCGGAATGGCGTGGTCAACGGCGTCCCCGGAATAAAAGGCGCGGCACATGGTTAAAAACTGTGCGCGGTCTGCTTCTTTCATATCACGAAACTGCATTTCAAAAACACCTCGTTTTTATTTTGTCTGCCGCCGGTGCAAGTGTGAGAAGAGGGTTGCAGTAGGTACAAAATCAAATTCATTTTCGGCGGCTTGTTAAACCTATCATACCATATTCAGGGAGGGATGTTCAAGCGTACAGTGTTTGACTCAGCGGAGTAGAGGGAAGAGAAAAGCGTGCCTCTGCGGAGCAGGATTCCAAAAATTGAGATACTCCAAAAAATGCTTGACAGCGAGTGAAAAAGATTTTTGCTCCCGCATGGCAGCGCCGATACTGCGGCAGGCCGGGTACTCTAGTTCTTTGGCGACAATGCGGTAGGGGGTGCGGCGAAGAATCAGCTCCGGGAGAATGCTGATACCCAGACCACCTTCCGCTATGGACGGTAAGAGAAACTATATACGGGAGACAACTCGACAAACACAAAACAGGCGGCCGAGCTTATGCTCGGCCGCCTGTCGGCGTTTTGAAAAAAGAGTAACCGATTTGTATCCTGCTCCCCAAATTCTCAACCTCTACTCGCAAAGTGAGATTTCTTCAGGTTCCCGTTCTTTTCTCATATCCAACTTCGTAGCTGGCTCACCTACGGACATGGTCTCCCCAACACTGTTGTTTTCGTTTATTCCGCCCGCCGGAGCAAGCGGCATCCGTTCATAACGCCGCAGAAACAGGTTGTTGCCCGCCATGATGAGAAAGCTTGCAACAGGAAGAGAAACCATAACAAAGATCATATTGTCGACCCCGACTGCGCTGGAAATGGCGCCGCCGAGGAAGCTGCCCAAAATAGAGCCCAGTCCCATACAGGCGCCGTAACCGGTCTGCGCGGTGAAGAGCGAACGGTGATCCACCACCTGCTGGATATACATAACAACTGCCCCGAGCATGATGCCGTAGGCCGGACCATGGAAAATATGGGCGAGCATAATCATTGGGACGCTGTTTGCTATCCCAATGAGCAGCATCTTAACAATAATGGAGCAATACCCAATGGCCATTAGGGCCGCAGGGCGGAACCGGCTGCCGTATTTGGACATCAGCAACAAAAAGCACATTTCACAGCCGGACATAATGGTCATGACCAAGCCGTACTCCAGGTTGCCGCCACCAAGTTCGGTCAGCTTGACCGACATAAAGGTGTGTCCGGCGTTCATGCCAGTGGTCATTAGCATAAAGGTGCCAATGAGGATGAGGTATTGCTTGTTGCGGACCAGCTTCTTGAGAATGTCGGAAAAGCTCTCCTCCCCCTCTTTGGCCTCGGACTTCTTTTTTGCAATGACCGCGACAGGCTCTTTGGTTTTGAGGACGACAAAGCAGAAGATAAGGCAGCAGAAAATAAAGGAGGGGGTCATCAGCCACATGCCAAAGGTATCCAGCAATATGCCGTAGAATGCGGCGGTCAGTGCGTAACCCATTGACCCAAAGCTGCGTACCACTGCGTAGTTGATGTGGTAGCCGTTTGCGTTCATTCGGATGATCCATGCGTCAACAACCTGTGCCAGCGGCTGATACATAAAGCCGATCACCATCATGGCAAAGACGGTGAGCACCATGCTGTCTTCTGAAAACGGCAGGATGAGCGAAGCGCCCATGGCAATGAGCAGCCCTGTCATGAACAGCTTTTTTATTTTGGGCCTGCGGTCGCATAAAACACCCCAGAGCGGCTGGGCCAATACGTTGGTGAGCGCCAGCAACATGGAGGCAATGCCAATGGAAAACTTGTCGTATCCGCGGCTGTTGTAGAGCATAACGGCAAATTGGAGCATGGTGCACTGGGCCATCCAGTACATACCTTGCAGCATGCCGTATTTGACGTTGGTTTTAGAGGATTCTTTCATTGCACAGGTTCCTTTACTTGAAAGTCGGCCGGAGATCCGGCGCAGCAGGATTGATGTGGTGCAGTCTAAATTGGGAAACAGGGGAATGAATCGAGGAACTTGCGGAGGAAAACAGGAGATGCCATTTTTGTTTATACAGAAGCTCTGCTGTTAAGATCATCGGACAGAAAAATTTACAGCAAAAACGGGATGAGACGCCTCATCCCGATTTGCTGCTGTACAATTCGACTGCCGCTTAGATGGTACCATCCCAGGTGGAAACCTCGGTGTTCTGCATTTCAACCTCGTCGAACCAGCGCTGGGTGACGCATTTGCTCTCGGTGAAGAAGCGGTATGCGTCTTTGCCCAAGCAGTGCAGATCGCCAAAGAAAGACTCTTTATGGCCCGCAAACGGGAATACGCCGACCGGTACCGGAATACCGACGTTGACGCCGACCATACCACCGTCGGTGTGGCGGACGAACTCACGTGCAAAGTAGCCGTTCTGGGTAAAGATAACCGAGCCGTTGGCATACGGGTTACCATTCATAACCTTGAGGCCTTCCTCAAAGTTCTTAACGCGTTTGATGCAGAGAACCGGCCCAAAGATTTCTTCGCGGCCGATGGTCATATCCTCGGTCACATGGTCAAAGATGGTTGGGCCAACATAGTAGCCATTTTCAAAGCCTTCTACTTTGCAGCCGCGGCCGTCGAGCACCAGCTTCGCGCCTTCCTTGACGCCCTTGTCAATGTCGGCGATGACTTCATCGTAGTGTTTTTTATAGGTAACCGGACCGAGTTTAGAGGTCTTGTCATACGCAGGGCCAACCTTGATGTTCTTGGCTTGTTTGACCAGCTCATCCACAAATTTGTCTGCAATGGCTTCTTCAACAACGACAACCGGCAGAGCCATGCAGCGCTGGCCGGCGCAGCCGTATGCAGAGTTGATAACGCCCGCAACGGTTCTCTCAATCGGCGCGTCAGACATAACCAGAGCGTGGTTCTTCGCCTGGGTCAGGCACTGAACGCGTTTACCGGTTGCCGCCGCTTTCTGGTAGATCATTTTGCCAACCGGAGTGGAACCGACAAAGGTAATGCCTTTGACATCCGGGTGATTGAGAATGGTGTCAATTTCGTTTCTGGAGCAGGTGACAATGTTGACAACGCCGTCCGGAACACCAGCATCTTTGTAGAGCTGAGCGAACATCATAGCGGTTTTCGGGGTCAGGCTGGCCGCTTTGAGAACAATGGTGTTGCCGCAGGCAATGCAGATGGGGGTCATCCAGCCAAACGGAATCATAGCCGGGAAGTTGACCGGAACAATACCCGCAAATACGCCGATTGGCTCACGGTACTGGACCGTGTCATAGCCTTTGGAGGCATCCATCAGGCTTTCGCCCATCATCAGGGACGGCGCCTGGGTAGCAACCTCGGTGCCCTCTTTTGCTTTGAGGACGTCACCTTCTGCTTCGGACCAGACTTTGCCGTTTTCCTTGGCAACGCTCATGGTCAGTTCATCCATGCGCTCAATGATGAGCTCGCGGACTTTATACATAATCTGAGCGCGTTTGATCGGCGGGGTGGCGCTCCAAGCCGGGAAAGCCGCTTTTGCAGCCGCAATGGCAGCGTTTACTTCATCGACGGTGCAGCAGGGTGCCTCGCCGGTTTTTTCGCCGGTGCTGGGGTTGTGCAGGTCATAGTATTTGTCGGTTTTGGACTCGACAAACTCGCCGTTGACAAACATTTTGAGTTTTTCCATGAGGTTTCTTTCCTTTCTTTGCGTGGATAATGTTTGAGATTATTTTACATAGTCGTCTATGTCGACATCTTCATGGTACTTGTAGCCGGAGGGATCGGCGGCGGGCGCATAAACGCAGACCGCCTTCATCTCCACGTCGCCGGTGTTTTGCAGCATGTGGATTTTCGCCTTTGGAAAGACGATGACACTGCCAGCCTCTACCGGTTCAACCTCACCGTCGATCAGCACCCGCCCGGAACCGGAGATGATATAAACCAGCTCTTCGCCGTTTGGATGGGAATGCGCGGGTTTTACTTTAGCACCCGGTGCCACACGGATGACACAGCTTGAAAGAAACTCACATCCGTCTTTTTCCGGGGTAATAACCCAACGCAGTTTCCGACCCGGCAGGTCGTTTTCCGGGATGTCGCTTTCGCGTACATTGATCATGAGCTTTGCTCCTTTCCGGCGTGAAGCTGCATAAAAGCGCCGCACGCCACAATCAAATCCCCACGGATTTCCGCAGGGAGACGCCCTGCCCACATACACTGCGGGCAAAGCGGCCTCAACATCAGCTAAGTTTTTCCGCAACCAGCTCTGCAAGCTGTGCACCCGAAAGCCCGAACGCTTTGGTAAGCTGGGCGTAGGTGCCGGAGTGCACAAACTGCGGGTTGCCGTCCTTATCAAGCATATTGACGGTGACAATGCGGGACGGATCCATTGCAATACCTTCACGAAGCAGAAGTTTGGGCAGCTTATTTGCAAGATAGCCGTTGTTCTGCTCTGCAAGAATCACCGGTTTGCCAGATTTGTAAAGCTCTATGAGCAGCTTTTCGTCGAACGAAGGCATATCCACAACTTTAACGTCAATGCCTTTTTCCTTCAAGGCATCTGCTGCTGCGAGCGCCTCGTAAACGCCGCGCCCATAGGAAACAATGGTTGCCTTGTCACCGTCGCGCAGAGTGTAGCCCTTACCATATTCAAAGGTCATGTCATCCGGATAAATGGCGTTGGACGCTTTGCGCAGAATGCGCAGATAAACCAACCCTTTATTTCCCTCTGCAATCCACTTCATGGCTGCTTTGAGCTGGGCCGGGCAGCAGATGGTGACGATTTTGAGGTGCGCCATCTGGTCAAAGAACAGGATATCGTCATTGCCCATGTGGGTTGCGCCGTTGGTCTGGGTTTCCATATCCGGTGCAGTGGCGACAAAGGTCAGGTCAAGACCGTGGCCCTCGGTGAGCCAGCCGCCCTCGGTCTCCATTGCCTCCAGGCGCTCCTGATAGCTGACCGCAATGCGGCGCATCACTCGCCAGTCAAAGAAGGGACAGAAGGTGGAAACCCAGGCGTTTTTGCCCATAGCGGCAAACGCCTCGCCGATATTCATCATGTTACTCTCTGCAATGCCGACGTTGAGCGCGCGGGTTTTGTCCACCAAAATCGCGCCCTCCTGCAGTCCGCTTGTCGAAGAAAGGTCGGAGTCAATGGTGACAATCCGGTCATCCTCGGCAAAGACCTTCATCATGGCCTTGACAATATCAGAGGCCGCGTAGGATTTTCCAAGCTCCACCTTGGGCAGGCGGGCTTCGTCGTATTTAATCTTTTTGCAGCGCTTCGGCGCCGGTTTGGTTTTCACCACCGGAACACCCGGCGCAACTGAAACGGCTTTTCCGCCGTCGGTATTCAGCACAAGGTTCATTTCCTCGGCAATTTTGGCAATCGCCGCTTTGGTTTCATCGCAGGAAATGCTGTTGTAGAACTCAACAAAGGCTGCTTCACGCCCTTTGCGGCGGCGGGACTGCATCTCAATTTCCAGGGTGCCGACCTCGTCCGCAAGGGTAATCTTGTGGCCGTTGATGCCGCTGGAAAAGCTGCCGAAGCCTTTGGTCGCGCTGCATACAATCGCAGTTGGTTTTCCATTGCGGTCGCAGCGGAACGCGTCAAACGCCCCTTTGACCGGCGCGTACTCCTCGGCGTTTACTTCCAGTACACGGAAGCCGAAGGCACGGAGCTTGTCGGCAATGGAATCCATTGAAACAATCATTTTGGAGACGTTGTCCAGCTGGCCGCCGTTTTTATCCACAATAACGCACAGGTTGTCCAGCCGCTCTTCCGCTGCGTACATCAGCGCTTCCCAAACGCCGCCCTCCTGCATTTCGCCGTCGCCAACCATGCAGTAAACGTCGTTCTGCGGATAAGCCTTGCCGCAGAGCGCAAGGCCGACTGCCGCGGAAATGCCCTGTCCAAGCGGGCCGGTAGAAATGGAGACGCCCGGAAGGATTGGACCCGGATGGCCGTTTAAGATGCTTTCGTAGGAACGGGAGCCTTTGAGCAGCGCTGCGTCAAAATAACCTTTGTCTGCGTAAACGGCCGCCATAGCTGCAACCGCATGCCCTTTGCTCAGGATAAACTGGTCCTGACCCGGTTCGGTGGGCTGTTCCACGTTGAGCTTCATTCCGCCGCCGTAGTACAGGCTGACCATGGGGATGACAGCGGAGAATGCGCCGCCGGCATGTACGCCGTGGTCAATGGCGTCCAAGCCCTGCCGCAGAATGGAGATGCGGATGTCCGAATCCTTAATCTCCAGCAGCTTTAAACGCCCCTGTTCAATCCGTTTTTTTGCCGTATGAATGTTATCCATTATTTTGTATCACCCTTCTCTGGCCGGAGCAGCCTGCTGCCGACCAGCAAACTCAGAACTTGCGGCAGAAAAGCAAAGCGCTCCTCTGCCGCAAAGCAGTGAATCATTGGTTATTTGTTGTAGCTGTCAATAATCTTCTGAATGACATCCGGAATGCCGCGCCCAGGAATGTTGGAGTACATCGGCACGCAGGTCGGGTGCTCCTCGGTCGGGAACCAGGTGTAAGCGTTCGGATAGAACTCTTTCATCTTCTCCGCGCACTTGCCGTAGATGAGAACCGGGCCTTTGACATCGGTTACATAGGGCTCAAACTGGAGGCCAACAAAGATGGTAATTGGCTCAGGCAGTTTATCCAGCAGGCCGGCAACATAGGCGGCGTCAAGACCCATGCGGACCATAACGCGGCAGCCCGGCTCGCAGGCAGAACCAACAATGACGTTGACGTTTTTGAATTTACCGCAGAGAACAGTATCTTGGCGATTGAAGTGACGGGAAACCTTCTCGACCGGCACGCCTTTGAGTTCAATCTCTTCCGGCTTGTTGGTGCCAAGGCCTTCTGCGGCACCCATAACGGTGGACGGCAGATTGCCGGGGTTATCCCACTGCATCAGCATTTCAGCTACGGTGTCGATCGCAACCGGGTCGGAGCCACCGTAGGTGGTGTTCCAGTTGGTGATGCGGTCGTCCGGATACGGGCTGAACGGCCCATTGCCCTGACAGGTCCAGAGCGAGTCAACGACAAACCAATCCGGCTCGGTAGCCGTAACAAGGTTTGCGATTTTCTGGTAAATATCATCACGATGGCATTCCGACATCCATTTGTAATCCGGGCAGAGGCCGAACTGGAGTTTCATGGCGTTGGTCAGGCCGGTATGGATATGTACCTTCATCTTCGGCAGACCGATGTAAACGTCGGCATCCCGTACAATCTTCGGGAATGGGAACTTGCGGTAAGAACATGGTTTGCCCATGTCGTACATTTCCCATTCGGTATTTTCCAGCGCGACCAATTCGGCGCCAGTTTTCTCCGCAACCGCCTTAATACCGCAGACCTCAAAGCACTTCATGGTGTCCTGGCCGAGTGCGCAGCGCTCACCAATCTGAATCTTTTTCGGGTTCTGCTCTTTCACCACTTCGACCAGGGCCTGAAGCATTCTCGGGTCAGTTGTAAAACCGCTTTCTGCCGGCGAGGTGTTGACGGTGTTGATTTTGATAAAGACGACGTCGCCTTCGTGGACAATGTTTTGCATACCGCCTTTGGTGTCGTCCGCAATCTGGCGGATCATGTCCTTGATTTTCTCAACATGTTCCTGAGTATAATTGGACGGAGTACCAAGGTCGCCGTCATAATGGGCGATGGATACGATTGATTTCTTCGCCATGATGAATCCTCCTGTTTTCTGTGTTTCTCCACACGGCGTCTTTGCAGCGCCATTTTTTACGGTTTACTTCATGTAACCGATTTTCTCCAGATAGAGTTTGTTGCCGTGAACCGCTTCCTGCGGGGTTACCGGCATTTCGGTGCCTGCGTCCAGTTCAACCATGACATGGCCGTCAAAGTTTTTGGAAGCGAGGTAATCCAGAATACCCTTTAAATCGACCACGCCGTCACCGAGAATGCAGTAGTTGATGTAACCGGTCGCGTCAATTTCCTTGCCGTTTTCACCGAAGTTGAAGTAAGACTCTCCTTCAACGACATCTTTCTGGGAAGCGTCAAACTCAAGCTTACCGCCGAAGTCTTTGAAATGAACGTGTTTGACCAGCGGCTCAAAGGTTTTGATGATTTCCAGCGGGTCGGCGCCGCCTTTCTGGATCTGGCCGATGTCCGGTGCCATGGCGACATATTTGGGATCAATTCTCTGGAAGAAGTCCATGATTTCTTCTTTGGTTTCAACCGGGGTACCAGTATGCGGATGGTAGCAGAGAGTCAGCCCCATATCCTGCATCCGTTTGCCGCATTCGTTGACAAAGTCCACAATATAATCGCGGTGCTCCAGGTATTTGACCTTTCTGCGGTCAACAATATCGCCGCCGAACGCCACATGGGTGCCACCCTGCGAAAGCAGGATTTCGCCCTGTTCCTTAATTTTGTTAAACTGCTCCTGGCGGCGGTCCGGATTGATGACATCATGCGAGAAGTAGCCCGACCACAGGGGAAGGCCGCATTCCTCGAACAAGCCCAGTTTGCCCTGCGCCTTGATTTTCGGCAGCGTCCAGCCAAACAGTTCAATACCGCCGAACCCTTCTTTTGCAATGGTGCGGATTGCATCCTCAAAATCGTCGTCATTGAGCCAGGTAATACCGGTATGGCCAATTTTTAATTTGTTTTCGTTCATTCATGAACCTCCTAATAATTGTTTTATACATGTGTGGAACAGTTTGGCTTCCCATATCCACACGGCGGCGGGAACAAGTTTTGTTCCCGCCGGGACACTTGTGTTATTTTTCGTTTCGCCAGGAATACTGCGGCTCATATCCCAAAAGCCTGCGGGCCTTTTCAATGGAGAACAGGCCGTCGTGCCCTTTCAGGTTTTGGCACATGTCGGCAATTTTAGGATAAAGTTTCGCATAGAACGGCGCGGATTCCGGCTCCAGATGAGTGTCAGTCCAGACGTTAAACGCCTCAAACGAATGCGGCAGGCTACCCATTTTTCCAAGTGCAAGCCCGACAAAGACCGCAATGTCACGGGCGTCCACATATTCGTAGATGGTGCAGGTCATTACCTTTTCGCGTTCGTCCTGCGGAATTAGCTCATAGCCGCGGTGGAAAACATGGGTACGGCGGCTGGCTTCGGAATCGTGGTAGTAAACGCCGAGCAGACGCATGGCAACGGAGTTCATCCCGTAAGCACGGGAGAACGCCTGCATAATTTCCTCTCCCAGGCATTTGGAGAGGGAGTAGCTGTCCTCTGGTTCACAACGGTGCTCTTCGTCAATCGGCAGATAATCCGGGATAAAATCATTGCCGGAGAGGCGGAAGCCCATACCGTAGGTGAAGAAGCTGGAGGCCGCAATGACGTTTTTAACGCCCATGCGGCGGGCAGCGTCCATGACATAAAAAGTACCCATGGTGTTGATTTTCATGGTGTTGTCTTCCGGCATGCTGTAATTTGTGCGGATACCGTCGCTCGCTGCGCCGATACCGGTGCGATCCGCGTATGGGGGCTGAAGCTCCACGTTGTACGGAATCGCGCCTAGGTGGACAATGGCATCGCACTGGGACATAGCAATAGCTTTCATCAAATCGCCGATATCAAGCAGATCCGCTTTGACAAATGGAATGCCGCGTTTTGCGTTTTCGCTGTCCGGTTTTGGCAGCACAATGTCGGTGCCGGTGACGTTAAAGCCCTGATCCTGCAGGTAAGGAGCTACGAAGTTGCCAAGTTTACCGGAAAATCCGGTGACCAATACGTTCTTTATCATGATGAAGTTCCCTCCGAACTATTTGTCAAGTTTGGTTTGTTGATAATATTTTTGTTTTACATCCGGGGAATTTTTTCTGCCTGGGCAGAGCTCACATGAAGCCGCATGGTGTTGTGCCTGTTTGAAAGAATTGTGAAAAAGGCGGACGGCAAAACGCCGGGAAACGGCGCTTTGCCTATGCCTTTGTACGGATTATTTCTGGTTCTTCCAGGAGTACTGCGGATGGTAGCCAAGTAGCTCCTCCGCTTTGCGGATAGAAAGCAGGCCCTCGCCTTCACGCAGCCCGTCTAACATATCCTTTAAGGTTGGGAAGCGTTTTTCATAAAACTCCTTGGTGTCCTCAACATTGAAACGGACATCGGTAATGACGTTGAACGCCTCATATTTGTTCGGCAGTTGGCCAATCTTCTCAATGGCAAGGCCGGTAAAAATTGCGATATCACGTGCATCAACATACTGGTAGGTATTGCCGGTGATAACGCCGTCTTCCGGTTTTTCCGGGTAGGACTGGCCTTGGCCGAGATCGTAGCTGGCAACGCTTCTCTCAAAGTTATGATAGTATACGCCCATCAAACGCATCGCGATGGTGTTCATATCATACGCGCGGGTAAAGGCCTTCATAATTTCCTCGCCCAGATATTTGGAGAGCGAGTAGCTGTCCTCTGGCCAGCAGGGATGGTTCTCGTCAATCGGCAGATATTCCGGAACAAAGGGATCGCCGGAAAGACGGAAGCCCAGACCGTAGGAGAAATAGCTGGTTGCGGAAATGACGTTTTTAACGCCCATACGGCGGGCAGCATCCATCAGGTAGAACATTCCCATGGTGTTAATCTTCATGGTGTTGTCTTCCGGCATGGAGTAGTTGGAACGAACACCGTCGAGCGACGGGCCCTTTTTGGGACTCTCGTCATAGGGCGGCTGAAGTTCCGAATTAAACGGAATTGCGCCGAGATGAACGATGATGTCCGGCTGTGCCATTGCAATGGCTTTCATAATGTCGCCGATTTCCATCAGATCCGCTTTGACAAACGGGAAACCACGTTTTGCGTTTTCACTGTCCGGCTTTGGCAGAACAATGTCAGTGCAGGTAATGTTGTAGCCTTTATCCTGCAGGTAAGGCGCTACAAAGTTGCCAAGACGCCCAGAAGCGCCGGTAATTAAAATATTCTTGCCCATTGGTATAGTCCTCCCTTAATATCGTCTTGGTGTCATCAGACGGTGATGAGCTTTTTGAGATACTCAAGACCCCGTTCCATTGCATTGTGCTGGAATTCAATCGGGTCGCCGGTAATCTGATCGCCCCACCAGCCCTGTTCCAGAACAAGGTGAAAACCTTCCGGATAGCGGGATTTGGTGGCAATGGCGTCAACCGCTGCGGCAATATCGACATTGCCTTCGCCCAGCGCACAGCCAACCGGAATAAGCGGGAAGTAGTCGCCTTCCTGAGTTTTGTCGATGACCTTGGTATCTTTGATATGGGAGGTGATGGCCCAAGGTGCCATCAACTGAATATCTTCGTTCGGCTCACTGAAGATGGCGAAGCTGTTTGCAGTGTCCAGCGCAATGCCCATATTCGGGGAGTTGACCTCCTCAAAAATATGAGCCATTTCCTTACCGGTAAAGTCCGCGTGGTTCTCCTGTGCAAAATATACGCCGTATTCCTCAAAAATTGGAGCGGCCTGTTTCAGAGAAGCAATGACGGTTTCCATCTGCTCTTTGCCGGTCATACCAGCCGCTTTGTTGTAGCGGGAGTAATCATAAGCGAGCATAAAATTATAACCGATTCGGAGAATGTTGGAGCCGAGTTTTTTGGCAAACTGAATGGCTTCAATGACCTCTTCGCGGGCAGCTTTTGCATCTGGCCCAGCGAGTTTGAAGATTGCCGGCGGGCAGCCCATTTCATATTCAATACCGTATTTTGCAAGCAGCTCATTGATTTTAGCAACCGAGGCGTCGTCCTTCGGAAGATTGAAGACGATTGGCTGAAGCACTTCGCAGCCGAGCTCCTGCGCGCGTTTCATCTGCCACTCAATTTTGGCCATGTCGTCGGTTATTTCCGGAGGGGCCGGATAAATAAAGCCAACCCAGCCGAGTTTCATGTTATTGCGGTAAGCCATTGGTACATCCTTCTTTCGTATTTTGGTCTGTTGATTGGTCCGTTTAATCGACAGTGATGAGCTTTTTCAGGTAGTCAAGGCTCTTCTCCATCATTTTCATGTTGTATTCGCGGGAATCCTCTTCCAGTTTGCCCCACCAGCCCTGTTCCAGGATGAGATGGAAGCCCTCTGGGTAACGCACATTGTCCACCAAGAGCTGAATGGAACGCTCTATGTCAACGTTGCCTTCTCCCAGCGGCGCACCGACCGGAATCATTGGGAAGTAGTCGCCGCCAAACGGGCTGTCGATGACCTTGGTATCCTTAATGTGGGAGGTAATGGCCCACGGCGCCATGTAGGCAAGATCTTCGTTCGGGTCGCATAAAATGGCAAAACCGTTTGCCGTGTCGTATGCAATGCCCATATTGGGGGAGTTGATCTCCTCAAAGATACCGGCAATTTCTTTGCCGGTAAAGTCGCAGTGATTTTCCAGCGCGTAATAAATGCCGTTCTCTTCAAAAATTGGCGCTGCCACCTTTAAACTTGCCGTAATGCGGTCAAGCTGGTCTTTAGCGGTCATGCCGGGTGTTTTGTTCCAGCGGGAATATTCCACGCAGAGTTTTCCGTAGCCGCAGCGCATGATTTTTGCACCGTATTTTTTGGCCAGGTCAATGGCCTTTTTCAGTTCCTGCTTTGCCGCCTCTGCGTCCGGGCCTGCAAGCTCGAACACTGCTTTGGGGCAGCCCATTTCGTACTCAACGTCGTACTCTTTCATTTTCTCGGTAATTTTGGCAATCGAAGCATCGTCTTCCGGAGGCGATGCAACTGGCTGCAGCACATGGCAGTCCAGACGCTTTGCCTGCTCAAGCTGCCACAGCAGTTTTTCAACCGGACATTCCATTTCTGGCGGAGCCGGATAAATGTAGCCAATCCAACCGAGTTTCATGTTGTTCAAATAAGCCATTGTCAATTCCTTCTTTCCTGATTCACGGTGTATTGTTTGAACGTGTAGGGATACTGGTTCAGTAGAAGGTGCCAGAAACGCTGCTTGCCGCAACGCTTCCAAAATCCACAGAAAGAGATGAAACAAAATGCTCCATCTCTATGCGGTTTAATTGATTTCACTTATTTTGATATGTCCTTGCAGGAACATTCCTGTTATTGACGAACACGGTATGCGGCATCTGCCGCATACCAGCCGCCGTTATTATTTCACAGCCGTCCGCCGCTGTATATAGAACCGGAAAGCCGGTAAGCTTAAGCCCGAAGCCTCTCCTGTGCAAAAATCTACTTGAAATATACTGTGTTATTGTTGGAATGAAGGGATGAATGAAAGAAAGGTGCTTGCGGGTAATAGGGAAGATATGGAGAAGGATTCATCGCCTGAAATAAGCGGTTTACACGGCCGAGAGATAAAGCAGGGGTTCTTTATTTGTCAAAGATATCATTATCCTGCATAAGGAATTTGCCTTTTCTCCAGGTGTACTGGGACTCATAGCCAAGCATCTCCTGAGATTTCTTCATGCTGAAAATGCCCTCATGTCCTTTGAGATTTTTGCACATGTCAGCAATGTATGGGAAACGCTTTGCGTAGAAGGAAGCAGAATCCGGATTAAAGGTAGTGTCGGTAATGAGATTGAACGCCTCAAAACCTTTGAGCTTCTTTTCAAGTGCAAGGCCAACAAAGTAAGCGATGTCACGTGCGTCAACGTACTGATGAGTATCGCCGTTGATGTAGCCTTTTTCTTCGGTTTCCGGAATGACATAGTCAAGGCCGTTCTTATAAAGGTTGCGACTGCGTTCAAGGTCGGCGTAATAAACGCCCATCAGGCGCATGGCAATGCCATTCATATCGTAAGCGCGGCAGAAGGCTTCCATAATCTCGTCGCCCAGACGTTTGGAGAGCGAGTAGGTATCCTCCGGATAGCCCGGGTGATTCTCGTCAATCGGGAGATAATCCGGTTTGAATGGAACGCCGGAGATGCGCATGCCAAGGCCGTAGCCGTAGTAGCTGGAAGCAGCGATAACATTTTTTACACCCATGCGGCGGGCAGCGTCCATGACATAGAAGGTGCCCATGGTATTAATTTTCATCGCGTTGTCTTCCGGCATCTGATAATTGGAGCGAACACCGCCGTAAGCAATGCCTTTTCTTTCAACATAAGCAGGCTGGAGTTCTACGTTGTGGGTGATTGCACCCAGATGAACGATGGTTCCGCACTGTGCCATTGCAATGGCTTTCATCAAATCGCCGATTTCAAGCAGGTCTGCTTTTACAAACGGCAGCTTGTATTTTGCAACGCGGCTGTCTGGCTTTGGCGGAACAATGTCGGTACAGGTGACATTGTAGCCTTTTTTATGTAAATATTCGGAAACAAAATTGCCCAAGCGGCCGGCAGCACCAGTGACCAGTACATTTTTATCGTTTAATTCTACCATTGGTATCATCCTTTTTGTTTTGGTGGTTTTATTTCATGGTGTCAAAGATGTCGCCGTCAATCAAATCCTGTTTGCCTTTTCTCCAGGTATACTGGGACTCATAGCCGAGCATCTCCTGGGATTTTTTCATGCTGAAGATACCTTCGTGATCCTTCAAGTCCTTGCACATCTCGGCAATATATGGATAGCGTTTGGTGTAGAAGGAAGCAGAATCCGGAACAAAGGTGGTGTCGGTGATGAGGTTGAATGCCTCAAAGCCTTTGAGCTTTTTCTCCAATGCTAGGCCGATGAAATAGGAAATATCGCGCGCATCGACATACTGGTGGGTATCGCCGTTGATGATGCCCTTTGCATCGTTTTCCGGGGTGATGTAATCAATGCCGAATTTGTAGCAGTCGCGGCACCATGCGACGTCCGGATAGTAAACGCCCATCAGGCGCATAGCAATGCCGTTCATGTCGTAAGCGCGGCAGAAAGCCTCCATGATTTCGTCGCCGAGGTGTTTGGAGAGAGAGTAGGTATCCTCCGGAGTGCAGGGGTGGTTCTCATCAATCGGAACATATTCCGGTTTGAACGGGACGCCGGAGATGCGCATGCCCAGACCATAAGCATAGTAGCTGGAGGCGGCGATGACGTTTTTTACACCCATGCGGCGGGCAGCATCCATGACATAGAAGGTGCCCATGGTGTTGATCTTCATACCATTGTCTTCCGGCATGACATAATTGCTGCGGACGCCGCCCTGAGACGGGCCTTTGCCGGAACGATCTTCATATGGAGGCTGAAGCTCTACGTTAAATGGAATCGCACCCAAATGAACAATGGTTCCGCACTGTGCCATTGCAATGGCTTTCATAATGTCGCCAATTTCAAGCAGATCGCCTTTGACGAACGGCAGTTTCAGTTTGGCAATGCGGCTGTCCGGCTGTGGCAGAACAACGTCGGTGCAGGTGACGTTGTAGCCTTTTTTGGTCAGGTACTCAGAAACATAGTTGCCCAGCTTGCCGGCAGCACCGGTGACCAGAATGTTTTTTTCTTTCAAATCTACCATAATGTTTATTCCTACTTTTCTTAAATTTTATTTTGCTTTATTAGTTGTTAGTCAACAGTGATGAGTTTCTTGAGGTATGCAAGGCTCTTCTCCATTGCATTACGCTGGAACTGGATCGGGTCGCCTTCGATCTGGTTGCCCCACCAGCCCTGCTCGAGAACAAGGTGGAAGCCTTCCGGATAGCGGGCGTTCTTGACAATGGCATCGATAGCAGCCGGGATGTCGATGGCGCCTTCGCCGAGCGAGCAACCAACCGGGATGAGCGGGAAGTAGTCGCCTTCCTGGGTTTTGTCAATAATTTTGGTGTCTTTGATGTGGGAGGTGATTGCCCACGGAGCCATTGCCTGAATGTCTTCGTTCGGCTCGCTGAAAACAGCAAAGCTGTTCGCGGTATCCAGCGCAATACCCATGTTCGGGGAATTGACCAGCTCAAACAGGTGAGCAAGCTCTTTACCGGTGAAGTCTACGTGGTTCTCCTGTGCATAGTACATGCCAGCAGCCTCAAACATCGGGGCAGCGATTTTCAGGCAAGCCAGAATATGCTCAAACTGATCTTTGCCGGTTTTGCCCGGGGTACGGTTGTAACGGGAAGTCTCAAGCTTCAGGCGGCCATAACCACAGCGCATAATCTTGGAACCCATAACATTTTTCGCAAAGTCAATGGCTTCCTGCAGTTCTTTTTTGGCAGCTTCTGCATTGTCGCCAACCAGCTCAAAGATTGCGCGCGGGCAAGGCATTTCGTACTCAACGTCGTATTTGTCTTTGAGTTCCAGAACCTTTTTCAGCGCTTCCGGATCGTCTTTCGGAATCGGAGCATTCGGCTGGAGAACATGGCAACCAAGGCGGTCTGCCTGCTCAAGCTGCCAGCAGAGTTTGTCAACTGCTTCGGTCATTTCCGGAGGAGCCGGGTAAATAAAGCCAATCCAGCCAAGTTTCATGTTGTTTAAGTAAGCCATAATGTAATCCTTCTTTCTGTTGATGTTGTGGTGTGTTGCATGATAAGTGCTTATGCCCATAATCCGGCGTAACGCCGGTATTATCCTTGTAAAAATGTCTTTGTACTAACAGCGGATAACCTTACATAAAAACGGCTGCTCCAACAAAGAGCCCTCAAGCCGAACCGATGTCCAGCACCGCTGTAAGGTAAGCCGTTTGCGGCATAATTTTGCAGGGTTGCTGCAACGAAGAGAACGCGGCATACAATAAAAAAGCGCACGATAAAACGGGTGCATATAGTGCCGGAGGAGCAGGTATAAGCCGTATACAATAGCCCTGCGTTTTCCCAGTTCGTTTTGTGCCACAAAAACGCCCCCTTCCGCACCGTTTTGAGACCAGCCAATTTACCGTTTTCACACAAGTGGTAATTGCCGAAAAGAATGAATAATACAAAAACTGCAAAAATACAACAATAATGGTGTATTTTTTTATTTGTTGAAATGAGAAGATGATTAAAAGAGGTTTGTAAAAATTGTACAAAAATATCTTGTTTTTTCTGTGATATTATATACCACTTGTGTAAGGACGATATAAGTAATATAGCATAACCATTTGGTTTGTAAAATATGACAAATAAAACCTTTTACTTTAAAATATTAACTTACAAAGCAGTTAAATGGTTTAGAAGGAGCTAAATAATACAATCCTGTTAAAGAACTGCACTTTTCCGCAAATCGCGGTGTGGCGCGGTTTTCCGGTGCTTGCTTTCATTTTATGCATGTCCTCTACGATGCTATACCGTCTTGTTTGCTGCGGTTAAAATTTTCCACCATTTATCTTAGTGGAAATTCAGACCCTGCGAATGAGAATTGCATTTTTGCTGTGGCTATACTATACTTGTCGTAATTCGATCACGCAAATTTTGGAGGCGACAGAATATGACAAAACTGTTCCATATAGCGCTTGTTCAAAAAAGCGCTGTTCCGCTTAATGAGCAGCAAAACCTTCAGCTTGCGGTAAAGGCTTGCCGGGAGGCAAAGCAGTTGGGCGCTGATCTTGTCCTTTTTCCGGAAATGTGGTCTACGGCTTATGCGTTTCCGGAACAGGAGAATGAGTCGGCAGTACGTGTTTGGTACAACCATGCAATCCCGGAAACGGGCGGGTATGTTGAAACACTTCGGCAGACGGCGCGGGAATTGAAGCTTGGCATTTGCGCAACCTGCATGTCGGAAGGCGATCCTGCGCCGCAGAATACGGCTTATCTGATTGGACCGGACGGAACCCTCCTTTTAAAATATTCCAAGGTACACACCTGCGATTTTGGTCCGGAGGGGCTGCTTCTGCCCGGGGATGAATTTCACGTCTGCGATTTTCCGCTGCCGGACGGCGGCAATGTCCGTCTTGGTGTTATGATCTGCTATGACCGCGAACACCCCGAAAGCGCCCGCGTTTTAATGCTCAAGGGGGCGGAAATTCTTTTGGTGCCCAATGCCTGTGACATGAATCCGCCGCGGCTTGCTCAGCTTTCAACCCGCGCATTTGAGAATATGGTAGGGGTTGCAATGGCAAACTATCCAGGGGAGCTGCACGGAAATTCCTGTGCATACAGTCCGGTGGTATTCTCCAAATCCGGTGTGGCAGTGGACAACACCATTGCAATGGCTGGCCACACCGAAGAAACTATTTGTATGGCACAGTTCAATTTGGAGGAGCTGCGGGAATACCGTTCTCGTGAATGCTGGGGAAACACCTACCGAAAACCGGGTGCCTACAATAAATTGTTGACCGAGGAAGTTCAGCCGCCATTTCGCCGTTCCATCCACAACCGTGCCGGAATCTTTGGGAAAAAAGGCGGGTGCTCTTGAAAAGGCAAACCGTAGAAAACCCATACGCACTGTATATCCGGAGATATGAAACAGGCTGACGGCAGGCGGAGAACGGCCGTTCGTTTCATAGGTACAAGGCAGGGTGGTTACCGTTGGCTAAAATTATTTACAGGATATCAGAAAGGAAAAGGATCATGGAAAAACACAAAACCGTTGGAGAGTCTTTAACCATTTTATCTGACGTCATGCTGCCAAGTCAGGCGAATCCCGCCGGAAATGTCCACGGTGGAGAAATAATGAAGATGATGGACACCTGCGCGGGTGTTACTGCAATGCGGCATTCCCGCAGCAACTGCGTTACGGCGCGTGTGGATGAGCTGATGTTTTACCACCCTATTTATGTGGGACAGCTTGTTACCTGTGAAGCCCGATTGGTTTATGTGGGCCGCAGTTCTATGGAAATCCGGGTCACGGTGTGGGAAGAGAACACCTATGGTGAGGATGAGGAGCGTCACCGTGCTCTTTCTGCCTTTTTCACCTTTGTGGCGCTGGACGAAAACGGTAAGCCGCATGAGGTTCCGCGGCTGGATATTCGTTCGGAAGAGGAGCAACTTGCGTTTGAAGAGGGCAAAAAACGTTATCTGAAACATAAACGGAAATGAAACTGCTGGTACGCAGTGGACAAAGCCTGTTTTACCTGCAGTGAGGAGGCTGTTCAGGAAGCAGAAAATGCTTTTCTGTGGAGAAAAAACGGAGGCGGCGTGGCTTCCTGCACTTGGAGACAAACGAATAAAGTGAAAAAGGACAGGGTGAAGGCCCTGTCCTTTTTCTGTACGGGTGGTTGTTAAAGGCCCAAAAGCAAAAGGTTTTATGGGTGCTTTTTCCATTATGCTTATTAATAATAGCTAATTCTGAATTAATAGTGAGCAACAGCGCATTAACGGGGAGTGTCGATTAAATCCGGTTTCTTCTACAATTTTATAAAAGGAAGGTATGCTGTATATGTCAAGGTCAGCAAAAATAACACGAGAAAATGAATATCGATACCTTCAGCTTGGCCTGAACATTGCGTATTACCGTAAACTGGCTGGCTATACACAGGAAGAACTGGCGGAGGAAAGCGGGCTCAGCCGTACCTATATCAGTCGTATTGAGGCGCCCAACCTTGTTGTTACCGTTTCGCTTGAAGTGCTGTTTCAAATTGCGGACGCCTTGTGTGTGGAGCCATACCAGCTTTTGATGTTTCGAGATTGAATGGGTGGGGAAGAATGAACGATAAAGTGGTAATTTCAAAAAAGCCGAAGGATGACGACGGCTACAAGATGTTTTCTGTACGGGTGCGGGATGAAACGATTGCTGTGCTGACCGAGCTTTCCAAGCAGACAGGGCGCTCGCGCAACGAGATTATCAATATATTTTTGGAGTATGGAATCACTCATGTTGAAATTCAGGACTGATTTCAAAACGAAAAAGCCCGGCGCGGGTTTCAGCGCCGGGCTTTTTCGTTTTGGGTGACCTCTCCGTTTTTTTCGGTTCCCGCACGGTAACCCGCTTTATAGGCTTCCCGCATGATACAGTAAATCACCGCTGAGATGTTGTCATGGATAGCATCATCAATATACTTGGCGAATTTTTGTTCAAATTTTACGTCCATTTCCATCAGATTCCCTCCATTCCCGATTTGACATTTAGTGAATGCCATATTTTCTCCTATACTAGCATAAAATAAAGAAAAAGACAATCACTGAATGTCAAATCTAGGCGGTAATGGGATGTATAAAAATAGAAATCAGGACGGAAGCAACAATCTCTGTGGGGGCAGGGTCAAGCAGCTTCGTCTCCGGGCGCTGCCCAAGCTCTCCCAGCGCGCGCTGGCCGACGCACTTCAGCTCAAAGGGCTGGATTTGGATAAAAATGCCATACAGCGGATTGAGTGCGGCAAGCGGTTTGTGACGGATATTGAACTCAAAGCCTTTGCAGACTATTTTGGCGTGCCGGCTGATCTTCTTTTAAGTGATGTTCCAATTAAATAAAAGCCGTATACGGATGTTTGCCGTGTGCGGCTTTTGTTTGCGTCTCTTGTGCTTTTGGCGATTTTACGCTACAATAAGCGTAGCCGCAGGAATCTTTAAGTTGCCTGCTCACAGCACCGTATCCAGCGGCATTGCTTGAACTGTTTTGATGCCTTTCTGTAGGGTGGGTAGATTCCCGGAAAGGCTTTGATAGACAGAGCCATTTCTTTTTGCAGACAGAGAGGAACCGACCATGTTAATTTCCTGTTCCGGACTCACGTTTGGGTTCGGTGACAAAACCATATTGGATCAAATTGACTGTGCCGTTAATGAAGGGGAACGCATTGGGCTCATCGGAGTCAATGGTGCGGGAAAATCCACCCTGCTCAAAGCTCTGATGGGCCGCTATGAGCCGGACGGGGGCGCCGTTTCGCGCCGCTCCGGGATGACCATCGGCTATTTGGAGCAGGACAGCGGGCTGGAAAGTGGAAACACCATTTTAGAAGAAATGCTCACCGTATTTGCCCCTTTGCTAAAAATTGAAGAACGCGTGCGCGCTTTGGAGCAGGAAATGGCTGCTCTTTCGCCGGATTCCAAGTTTTACGACGCGCTTGCCGGAGAGTATGCAAAGCTCACCGCCCAGTTTGAAGCGGGAGACGGTTATTTAATCCGGGTGAAGATCGGGACTGTTTTAAACGGCATGGGCTTCCCGGAAACCCTTTACAGTCAGCCGATTGACTCGCTTTCCGGCGGTGAAAAAACCCGGCTAGCTATGGCAAAGCTGCTTTTGGAGCAGCCGGATCTGCTCATTTTGGACGAGCCGACCAACCATCTCGACTTTAAAACGGTGATGTGGCTGGAGGACTACCTTGCCTCGTATAAGGGTGCGCTGTTAATCGTTTCGCACGACCGTTATTTTCTGGACAAGCTGGTCACCCGGATTTGGGAGCTGGAACAGCATCGTTTGTTTGATTACCCGGGCAATTACAGCAAATACAAGCTGCTCAAGGCGGAGCGGCGTGAGGCGCAGCAGCGCGCTTATGACAAACAACAGGCGCAGATTGCCTCGATGCAGGAATACGCTGAGCGCAACATTGTGCGTGCTTCAACCTCCAACAGCGCTAAAAGCCGTTTGCATCAAATCGCTAATATGGAGCTCGTCGAAAAACCTTTTGCGGACCCAAAAACGCCGCATTTCCGTTTTGACACCCTCACTGCCCCGGTGCGTGACCTGTTAATTGTGGAACGGCTCGAACTGGCCGTTGGCGAGGGAAAGGCTCGCAAGGTTCTTATTCCGGAGGTGAATTTCACCCTGCGCCGCGGAGAAAAGGCGGCCGTTATTGGGGCAAACGGCATTGGAAAGACCACGCTGCTCAAGTCTTTGCTGGGCTTGCTGCCGCAGGAGGGAACCGTGAAATGGGGTCGGGGCGTGACCAAAAGCTATTACGACCAGGAAAGCAGACAGATGAACCTGGACAACACCGCGCTGGAGGAGCTTTGGAGCAGGTTCCCCACCATGCCGGAGCATGCGGTGCGGACCATTCTGGGGCGGGTGCTCATCACCGGGGACAGCTGCTATAAAAAGGTTGGTGTGCTTTCGGGCGGCGAGCGTGCCCGGCTCGGTTTTGCCATCATGATGGCGGAACAGCGCAACACCCTGCTGCTGGATGAACCGACCAATCACCTTGACCTTGCCAGCCGGGAGGAACTGGAACAGGCGTTACGCGATTATGATGGGACGCTGCTTTTTGTTTCGCATGACCGTTACTTTTTGAACGCCATTCCCTCCAAAATCATTGAGTTGACAGCCGGCGGCGCCACCGTTTATGAGGGCAATTTTGACGATTACCGCGCCAAGCAGGAAAAACAGGCTGCTGTACCGGGACCGGTTTCACAGCCGGAAGCGTCGAAACGAGCAAAAGGGGAAGGCTTTTACCGCTCCAAGCAGCAGCGGGCCGAAGAGGCCAAGCGCCGCAAGCGTCTGACCGAGCTGGAGCGGCTCATTGAGGAGCTGGACGCCAAACAGGCAGAGACCGAAGCAACCATTGCCGACCCGGAAAATGCCGCCGATTACCAGTTTTTGCAGGAGAAATGCGCAGAATTGGAACAGTTGAAGGCTCAGCATGAAGCGGCAATGGAAGAATGGCTGCTGTTGGAAGAGGGCTAAAACAAAAACCCGGAGCGTAAGCTCCGGGTTTTTGTTTTGAACAGAGAGTGTAGAATGCGGACAGCGGTGTAAACAGGGTGTGTGCGGAAGCAAAAAGGATGCCGAAGGGTATATTGTTCCAGCCAAGAGGATGGTAAAGTACAGCGGGGCTTATGGCCTTTCTTTTGCCCGCCCGACTCGATTTTGTGGGTGCATTGTGACCAGAGAATGGACTTGTTGATAGGTGCTGAAACCGTTCAGGTCATGACTCTTCCCAAAAAGGAAAAATGTGTTTTATACAACCTTGCCCTATGAAAAAGTGTGTAATTTAGCAGGAACCATAGCTTTAAGGACTGCGTATTACAAAATTGCAGGGCAGTCTTGTACGGAGCTGGCCTGCCTTTTATGGGTTCCGGCGGACCATCTGGACCGCCTGCATCCAGCCCTCCAACAATGCAGCACGCTGCTCAGCGGACATTTGCGGTTCAAAAACCGTTTGTTCCCGGTCGAAGAGCGTCGAAAGGTCGTATACGCCGACGGAAATACCCGCCATGTAAGCTGCCCCTGCGCCGGAAGCTTCTTCCATTTTGGAGACACAGAGCGGGCCCCCGAGCACATCTGCCTGGAACTGCATGAGGAAACGATCCCGCGTGGGGCCTCCGTCTGCGCTCAACCGGCGGAGGTAGACGGAAGATTGCCCGCGCATCCGCGCGACAACGTCGTTTACCTGGTAGGCAATGCACTCTTCCGCTGCGCGGACAATCTCCGCCTTGCCGGTAGAAGCGTTCATACCGCAAAGAATGGCGCGCGCGTCACTGTCCCAGTAAGGAGCCCCCAGCCCGGTAAACGCAGGCACCAGGTAGACCCCGCCGGTGCTTGCCGCCTGCTGTGAAATTTCCCCTGCTTCCCTACTGGAGCCGATGAGCCCGACCTGCTCCACCAGCCATTTGATCACAGCTCCGGTGTAATTGATGTTCCCCTCCAGCACGTACTGGACTTTACCGTTCATCCCCCACGCGATTGAGGTGCAAAGGCCATCTGCAGCTGCCACCCGTTCGGCACCGGTGTTCATCATAACTGAGGAGCCGGTGCCGTAGGTTGCTTTTGCCATTCCCGGCTCCAGGCACCCCTGTGCAAACAGCGCGCCGTGGGAATCTCCTAATATACCGCGGATGGGCACCGGGCGGGGAAAAAGCCCCTCAAAGGTGGTTTCCCCAAACAGGCTGTCCGAGGGGCAGGGCTGCGGCAGCACGTCTGCATCGACTCCAAAAAGGCTGCAGAGTTCTTTATCCCAGCAAAGGGTGTTGATGTTGAACAGTTCGGTGCGGGAGGCGTTGGAGTAATCGGTTTTAAAGGAGGTTCCTCCGGTTAGCTTCCAGAGCAGCCAGGAGTCGATGGTTCCGCAGCAAAGCCGCTTGTTTTTCATCAGCCGGGTAGCCTCTGGGATGTTTTGCAAGATCCAGGCGAGCTTTGCCGCCGAAAAATAAGGAGAAAGGTTCAGCCCGGTTTTTTCCGGTACTAAAGCCGCGCGCGGATCGCCCTGCAAATTGCGGCAAAGCTCCTCGGCGCGGGCGCATTGCCAAACCACCGCGTTGTAAACCGGCTTTCCGGTCTCCTTATCCCATGCGAGCACCGTCTCCCGCTGGTTGCTGAGCCCAACTGTCGCAATTTCCTCCGGTGGGGTTCCGGTCTGGTGCAGTAAATTGTCCGTTACCACAAGGGTGTTCCGGTAAATCTCTTCCGGATCGTGTTCCACCCAGCCGTTTTGGGGGGTGATTTGCTTGTGCGCGCGATCTGCACGGCCAAGCAGCACCCCATTTGCCCCGAACAAAAGCGCCTTGGTGCCGGAGGTGCTTTGGTCAATGGAAAGGATTTTTGAATGTTGCATTAGGTTCACCTCAAATTATACAGAAAGTAAATAAGATTATAAATTTAACTAAAATGTTTATAAATGAGAACATCTATTTTTTATTATCATAATGGTAAATTACAGCTAAGTCAACCGTTTTTCAGGCATTGACATGTCTTTTTGAAAGAATTATAATAATATTAAATTATTTAAATTTTTATCAAGGGAGGTGAATTCTACGGCAATGAAGATGAAGGATCTGGCTAAAAGACTGGGCGTGTCCCCGGCAACCATTTCACTGGCACTGCATGGGCGCCCCGGTGTCAGCGGTGCTACCCGGGAACGTATTTTTGATGCTCTGCGGGAAAACGGCTGCGGGCATTTAATTCCCTCTGAATCGGCGCCGCCTGTTCAGAATATGCGGCTGGTCCTCTATAAAAACGGGAGCGAAATTATTACCGATACCCCGTTCTTCCTTCAGCTTATGGAGGGGATTGACCAGAAAGCCAAACAGGAAGGGTTTAATTTAATGGTGACCTACCTCCATGCGTCAGAGGATACGGCGGCGCAGGCTGCCGCTCTTGCGGAAAACGACTGCGCTGGAATTTTGCTGCTTGCCACCGAAATGACCGGAGCGGAGGTAGCGCGTTTCAAAGATCTTGGCTTACCTTTGGTTGTGCTGGACGGCAACTTTGAGGATGTGGGGGTCAACTGCGTTGCCATTGGCAACAGCAATTCGGTGCGCTGTTCGGTGGAACATCTGGTTTCAATCGGTCACCGAAAAATCGGTTATCTCAAAAGTGACAAGGTCATCCGGAATTTTTTGGAGCGGTTCGAAGGCTATTCCTTTTCCATGCGGCATTACGGGCTGGAGATTCCGGAGGATGCGGTGATCCCCTGCCCGCCCTCTGCGGAGGGTGCCTATGCGGTTATGAAGGATTTTTTGCTGCAGAATGGCCTGACCTGTACCGCTTTTCTCGCGGATAACGACAACATCCTCTTTGGAGCCATGAAGGCGCTGAAGGAATACCATATTGCGGTTCCAGAGCGGGTTTCGGTCATAGGGTTTGACGATATGCCGCTTGCGGAATTGTTTGACCCACCGCTGACCACCCTGCGGGTACCAAAGCGCCGGATGGGACAGACGGCGGTTTCCCTATTGGCTGCCATCATTCGGGAAAAGCCGGAAACGCCCCTGCGGATTACGGTGGGAACCGACCTTATCCTGCGGCGCAGCACTGCGTGCCCAATCCCGGAATAACCGGGACTGCAACTGATAAAAGGCGACACAGAATGGAGGAATTGTTATGGAGAAAATTAAACTCGGTATTGCGCCAACCCGGCGTTTTTGTTTCAGCAAGGAGGATGCGCACCGCTTTAAGGACATTGTTTTGGAGAAGATGCGCAGCTGCGGCAGCATTGAAGTCGTTGACATTGAGGATGTCAATGAGGAGGGCTTGCTTTATGATTCGGTGGAGGACATTGAAACCATTGCCGATAAATTCATCGCTGCAAAGGTAGACGCCCTGTTTTTTCCCCACTGCAATTTCGGCACCGAGGATGCGGTCGCCAAGGTCGCCAAAAAGGTGGGCAAGCCGGTTCTGCTCTGGGGCCCGCGCGATGAAGATCCGCTCCCGGACGGTTCCCGCCTGCGGGACACCCAGTGCGGTCTGTTTGCGACTGGAAAGATTCTGCGGCGCTTCAACGTAAAGTTTACCTATATTCCCAACTGCACCATTGACGACCCCATTTTTGCCCGCGGGTTAGACACCTTCCTGCGTGCGGTCAATGTTGTCAAGGCGGTATCCAGGGCGCGCATCCTGCAAATTGCACCGCGCCCGGCGAGCTTCTGGACCATGATGTACAACGAGGGCGAGCTGCTTGAAACCTTTGGCATTCAGGTGTTCCCCATCACCCTGAAAGAACTGGAAATGCGGACCCTCTCCATTGAGGCGGAAAACAGTGCTGACCTGCAGGCAGCGGTTGCGGACATCAAAGAGAAAATTGACTGTTCGGAAGCGGAGGAAACATCGGTCCGCCGCACGGCCGCGCTCAAACTGGCTATCCGCAGCTTTGCCGACGAACAGGCCTGCACAGCAGCGGCAATCCAGTGCTGGAACGCATTGCAGGACAGTCTGGGCATTATGCCCTGTATGGTCAACGGCCTGCTGACCGATGAAGGGCTTCCGGTTTCCTGCGAGACCGACATCCATGGGGCCATTACCTGCCTGATGGCGCAGGCGGCGGCGCTGGAGCAGACCGCCCCCTTCTTTGCCGATCTCACCGTCCGCCACACTCAGAACAACAACAGCGAACTGCTGTTCCACTGCGGCAACTTCCCGCCGAGCCTCGCGGAAGAAAAGCCGAAATTCCGCCGCCATTTCCTGTTTGACGGCCACGAGCCCGGCACCGAGGAAGGCCCCATCCGCAAGGGCGACTTGAGCATAGTACGGTTTGACGGTGATCACGGCGAATACCAGCTGTTTCTCGGCAAAGCCAAGGGAATTGAAGGGAAGTTTACCCGCGGCACCTACCTCTGGATTGAGGTCAACGACTGGCTTCTCTGGGAGGAAAAACTGGTCTGCGGCCCGTACGTTCATCACTGCGTCGGCATCCATGCAAACGTCATTCCGGCGCTGTATGAAGCCTGTAAATACATTGACGGGTTGACCCCGGATTTAGCGGATCCGGACGAGAGCACTCTTCGCGCCTGGATGCGCGGAAGCATTTAAAGCAGGAGCACTGTCCAGACATTTACGCTGTAAAAAAGTTGAAAAAAGCCGCCGGGATAAAATATCCCGGCGGCTTTTTGGCGGTTACGCAGCCTAATCAGAACGGCCGCATCTTGCAACGATATGCACTGCTGCCCGAACTATAGCGGTATGCCTCGGAAAGGCGTTTTCCCAAATATTCCATTGTAAAATTCAGGGACATCTTTCCTTTACAACAAGAGCGATTACCAATGTCAGAACCGCAGGCAATGCCAGCAAACAAATTTTTCTCGGTGCCGGCATCACCACCACCCTCTTTTTCCTGTGTTGGGCCAACTATTGTTCTTCGTTTTATCATTATTCCGAGCAGAAGAGAATGGCGATTTTTCTGAAAAACCGGGTTCGTTTTTGTAGGATATTACAGTTTCCAAACGCGCTTCTTTACATTTTTGCCGCTACGCGGTAGTATGGTAACAAAATGAAAAGACAAGGTGGGAACAACTATGGCAAATCTTTCAACCAGTAAACTCAAAACACATCATGTTGCCTTAAAAGTAAGTGACTTTGACAAATCTGTCCGTTTTTACAATGAAGGGCTTGGAATGACCCTTCTCAAGACTTGGGGTGAGGGCGATTCCCGTGCGGCAATGTTTGACATTGGCGACGGCACCTGCATTGAAATGTTTGCGGGGGGCAAGCCCGCAGTCATTTCGGAGGATACGGCGGGCAGTTTTGTCCATTTTGCATTTGGTGTGGAAAACCCGGATGAATGGTACGAGCGCGCATTGTCCTGCGGGGCAACCGAAAAACGTCCCCCTTGTGACATGTTTCTTGAAACCAGCGCTGATCCATTGGATATCCGCGTGGCTTTCGTCTATGGCCCGGACGGGGAAACGCTGGAATTTTTCCACTCCAAACATTGATATTGTTGAAACAAAAACGCCCCGGCTTCAGCCGGGGCACTTTGCTGTAAAAGACTTGTTGTTCACCACAGAGCGGCAAAAAAGGACATTGTTTTTGCTGAAGCTCTTTCTATATATCAGTCGGCGGACGAATTCCTTGTTGCGTGAGTTTTATTCTAGACATTTCTTCTTTTATTGGATCAGCTGTAAATGACGCTTTCGACCTCATAATGCCAGTAGCGTTCGCTGGCACTGACCGGGCAGACGAAACGCCTGGGCATATTGGGCTGGAGGTTCCCAACATCGGCCGTTTTGGTAAAGGTCTCCCCGGCAAGTGTTGTAAACTTAAAGTTTACCTTGACGTTTTTCAGCGTTCGGCTGGTGAGATTGGTCGCTGTACCGCTTACATCAAGCGAGTACAGGCTTTTTTGCTTTACATCTGAAATTTGTACTGAATCCTTCCAGCTGGTACATCCCGTAAACAGCAGAAATACCAGCAAAAGTGAGCAGACCCCTATCATGCCCCTTTTCAAGACGGTTCCCCCCTCTTTCATTTGGCTTTATAATAGCACAAAAATATGTTGTTGAATATGGGCACAATTCATAGAATCCAATTAAAATTTTTGTATTTCCATGCAGTAAGGATTCTGGTGTTCAAACCCTGTACACAGTTTATTTGCGGTTTCTTTCCAAAGCTTTCAAACTGCCCTTATAATTTAGGAGTACCATAAAGACATTCCCAAGGGAGCTTTTTAAAACAATAAAAATATTACTGCCGCAGCCAGTTCCGGAATACCGACTGGCGGATGGCAGACCAAGTATTCCGCCTGTAAGGGCGTTGACGCATAAGCACCACAAAAAGAACCGCCGGTTTAAACCGGCGGTTCTTTTTGTGACCGATAAGCAAGGCGTTTAGTCAATAACCTTGTGTTGGTACCATTTGGTACCACGCTTGCGCCAGGTGAAAATAACTGCGCGCACGCCCCACTCCAACACCATTGCGGAGACGACACCGATGATGCCGAACCCAAGTATGATACCAAGGATATACCCCAACACGACCCGGACAATCCACATGCTGCACATGGCAGCAATGGAGGTGAATTTTGCATCGCCGGCACTGCGCAGTGCCGAAGGGACAATGAACGCCATGTTCCACAAGATCGGAGTGCCGATAACACAGATGAACAAGCACATAAAAGCCTCGAACATAATGCCGTCCGGCGGGGTATACATTTGATACAGCAGCGGCGTAAAAGGTGTTAGCAGCAAAGCGACTGCCGTTGAAAGCACTGCCGAGGCAATAATAAAGGAACGTATAAATTTTTTTGCCTCTGGGAGATTGTTTGCGCCTATGCACTGCCCGACCACTGTCATAATAGCGAGGTTGAGCGCGTTGCCCGGAACCTGGAACAGACTGAGCATAGACATGGAAATGGCATAGCTGGTCATGCTCATGGTGCCTAGGCTGACAATGAAGGTCTGGGTGATAATCTTGCCGCCGTGGAAAAACATCTGCTCGCTGGCAGACGGAAGCCCAATAAGCATGATGCTCTTTTGCAGGGACTTATTAAAACGCAGAAAATATTTGCCGCGGATGCCAAGTTCGTGCTTGGTGTGCAACAGATAAAACACGGCAGCAACGGCGGCAAGGGTGCGCGCGATGTTGAGCGAGAAGGTAACGCCCAGAACGCCGAGCCCCATCCCGTTGATAAAAACAAGATTAAAGCAGACCACAATGACATTCATGCCGACCGAAAGCATCATGGAAGCACGGGTGTCGCCCATGCCGCGCAGGGCACCGGAAACCGCTTGGAACACCGCGAAGGCCGGGTAAGAGATGCAGCAGCCGACCAGATAAATGCGGGCGTTGTCCATAACACTTTGCTCCGCCTGCCCAAACAGCACCGAAAGCAGGGGATCGGCACAGACAATGATGACAAGAGCAATGACCAAAGCGCAGAGAAAGCAGGAAAGGATGGACTGTGCCGAGGCCTCGCCCGCCTTTTTGCTGTCGTAACGCCCCATGTACTGAGCGACGACAA
This sequence comes from Clostridiales bacterium, assembly GCA_003150405.1. Lineage (GTDB taxonomy): Bacteria > Bacillota > Clostridia > Oscillospirales > Ruminococcaceae > Metaruminococcus_A. The sequence goes on along the minus strand of QAMM01000007.1, from coordinate 66,675 downwards.
CGGTGCCGCCCGTTGCAACGGCGATGTAGAAGTTCATGAGAAAGAAGTTGATGGAGTCCACCATATTGACGGCGGAAACCACCTCTGGGCCAGAGGAGCTGACCATGGACGAGTTGATGATGTTTAAAACAGCGACCATGGACTGGTCAACAAGAAGAGGAAGGAACAGGACGGTCAGGCTTTTAAAGCTAAAACATTCACCGGAAAGGTTTCTCTGTACGAGGGCGGAGAATTTCCCCCATATCTTTTTTATCATTGCGTGCTGCCTTCTTTACGATGTACTGAGGTGATGTGTCTTACAAATTATATTGAATATACCCTATAATATTACATTTCGCCTGGCTTGTCCATTGACAGAAGGGAGAATAATCCCTGAAAATTTGTCACTTTCGTCGGAAAGGGACAAATCTTGTTCCCCTTCACCGGTTTGCGCGCCGCAGGGCAAGAAACGACGTCTTTCCTCTGGTTTGAAAGGAATTCCGCTTCTCTGCCGCCATGAAAGAGGGTGAAAGATGGAGTCAGCGTCCGGTTTACCCCATCTGCTGCAGAGCGGAAAAAAACGATGTGCTGGGAATGGTTCATACTAGCGCCGTCCTCCGGTATATGATAAATTGGCCGCGGCTTACTCTACGCTCTGACGATGCGCAGCGGTGGGGAAGCACCAGCGCGCCCATTGCCGGACTGTGTTTTCAAAATCCGGCCGCTGGTCTTGGCAGTTTCAACGAAAAGAATTTACTTTTTTTCGCCGGGTTCATCGGCTTTGCCAAAGTTGCGGAAAAAGCCTTAAAAGCAGGAACGGGCGAATTGTGTTCAAACGCTGGCTTTGCTATAATAAAAACAGAATTTGAAACCTTTGAGGAGCCTTATGAAATACCAGAATTTTATCTTTGATTTGGACGGCACCCTTGCCGATACCTCCCCGGGCGTCTATGAAGGGGTGAACCGCACCCTTGCGCTCATGGGTAGGGACGCCCTGCCAGAATGCATGCTGCGCCGGTTTGTCGGCCCGCCGCTTCAGGAATCCTTCTGCAAGCTCTGCGGTATGACCGAGGCGGACATGCACCGTGCCGTCGCCCTGTTCCGTGATTATTACAAGGCGGAGGGGCTGTACAAAAGCGCTCTGTATCCAGGGATGGACGCCTTAATCCAAACTCTAAAGCGCCGGGGCGGCACCCTGATGGTCGCCACCCTCAAGCGGGAGGAGCAGGCCATTACCGTGATTGAGCACCTGGGCCTTTTCCCATACATGTCGGCCGTCGTTGGTTCGGACGACGAGGGGCAGCGCACCAAGAAGGACACCATCGACATGGCGATGCGCCTTTCCGGCGCAGCCGATTACACCGCTTCCCTGATGATTGGCGACAGCGAGTTTGATGCCATTGGTGCCGAACGCGCCGGCGTGGACTTTTGCGCCGCCACCTACGGCTTTGGCCTGACCCCGGAGCTGATTGCAAAGCACCCCTGTGCGATGCAGATTGCCGCGCCGCTGGAGCTGCTGGAACGGCTGGACACTTGTGAAAAAAAGGACGCCTGAGGGCGTCCTTTTTATTTGATTTCCTGTTCCAACGCGTCAAATTCCGGTGTGCTGAAGAACTGTCCCAGCGTAATGTCCAAGCCGTCACACAACTTTTTAATGGTAACTGCGCCGGGGTTTTGGCTTTCACCGCTTAAAAAATTTTTAATTGTGGTTCTTGGTACAGCGGATAGGTTGCTTAATGCATTGAGGGTTAGGCCGCGTTGACTATAGAGCTGCTGTATACGGAATGCAATCGTTTTACTCGTGTTCATAACAACCTCCTGATGATATTTCGCTGTTGCTATAATACATCAAAAGGAAGATACATGTTAGAGACACCTCACTAAATATAAAAATTAGTGCGATGCGGTGAAAAGTAAAGTATCATAAAATAAATTAAGGAGCATCTTCCGTAGATGCTGTCTCGCTGGCGGATATGATGGCAGTACGCACAGCTTCAATGACCAAAGCAGAAAAGGTGCATTGCTTCCCGCGAATTAAATATTCAACATCTTCTATGACATCCACGGGAAAACGGATTGTCTTATTGCAGGTTGGAGGGATAACAGGTATCCGAAAATGCGCCATGTTGCTTTCAGCTCCTTTAAAATTATTTATGATATCCATAAAGATTATAAAGCATTTTGAATTACGATGTCGTCCATATATGATACTTTTTATGTGGTCGTAAAATATTCACGTTTTCCTCATAAAATATTGAGCTGACGGTGGTATGATAACAAAAAACGGCGTGGGGACGCCGGAGGGGGAATCTTATGGAATCCAGGTTTGTCATAGACACCGTCTACACCGAAAAAGACCTGCTTCAAGCCAACAAGGCGGTGCAGCGAACCCAGATTTTGGCATTCCGCTGTCTGTTTGGGGTGCTCTGCCTACTGCTTTTGATACCGTGCGTACAGCTCACGCTGCTCATACCGCAAATGACCCAGCAAATGCTGCTGACCCAGTATTTGCCGTTGGTGGCATTTGCTTTGGTTGTTCTGGCGGCGGCCGTTGTATTTGCGGCGCTTTTTCCGCGGCTTGCCGTCAAACTGGCGGGCAGACGCAGCGGACTGGTGATGTACGGGGAGAAGCGGCTCCAATTTTACACCGACCGGGTGGCGAGCTTTGGCGCACACCAGGCAGTGGAGCTGCCGTATGTGAGCATCCGCAAAGTGGTTGAAACCAAAACCCACTTTTATCTTTCGTTTGGCGGGCTGGTGATCATCGTACCCAAAGAGGCACTGCCCAACCAGGACGACGGGGTGTTTCGTGAGTTTGTTCGGAGCATTCTGCCGCCTGCGGCAAAACGGAACTTTACGTAAAAAGCAGTGGAACATTTTGTTCCACTGCTTTTATTTGCGCGGGCACTTTTCGCCACGGCGGCCGGCTCTGGGCAGACTGGCCGGTTTGGAGCAGACGTATAGAAAGTGCGTTTGGAAAAACTTTTTATGGATGCGTAGGAGGAATGGTTCTCACAAGGGGCGTTTTTGATTCCGTGGGCAGGCGGTTTTGCCGGGAACGCTTATTCCCTGTTCTGCGCCTCATCCCTGCGCGCGGCGATGTCCCGGTTGGTTTTGGCAATCCGGTGCACTGGGGCGTCGGGGTAGCCCCAGCCGTCCAGCCCGGCGCGGCGCATGGCCCCGAACAGCCGGAACTTAAAGCCGTTGTCCTCCCGCTCCCGCTCGGCAAGGAACTCCTTGGTTTTCTGGCGGTTGGTTACGCCGTCCGCCGGGCATTTGCTTTTGACAATGGGTAGCCCGGTGCGCTCCGCCGCCCGGCGGATCTCCTTTTCCGGTGCGAACACCATGGGCCGAATGAGGGTGAGTTTTTTGCGGGAGAGGTAACTCTTGGGGGAGAAACAGCCCAGCCGCCCCTCATTAAACAGGTTCATGACAAAGGTTTCCACTGCATCGTCATAATGGTGACCCAGCGCAATTTTGTTGCAGCCGTTTACCACGGCTTCGTCGTGCAGGGCGCCGCGGCGCATCCGGGCACAGAGGCTGCATGGGTTTGGTTCGTCCCGCACGTCAAAGACAATCTGCCCGATCTGGGTTTGTTTGACAATGTAAGGGATTCCCCATTCCTCACAGCAGGCGCGGATGGGGGAATAATCGGTCGTTTCCCCGCCGAACATCGGATCCAGTGTAATAGCGGCGAGGGTATAGTCAATGCCGATGAACCGGCGGAGCTGTGCCAGCCCTGCGAGCAGCACCATGGAATCTTTGCCGCCGGAGACGCCGACGGCGATTTTGTCGCCATCCTGAATAAGGTCAAATTCCTGAATGGCTTTGCGCATATACCCGAGCATTCTTTGCATGTGCTGTCCCCGTTTCTGTTCTCTGTAGATTTCCGGCAATTATTATACAGGAAAACGCCCCGTCCTGCAAGGCCGGGGCGTTTGGAACAGCCGCTTGTTATTTCTTTTTTACGGTGTTGACAACGGAAAAAATGGTGCCGAGCACACCCAGTACCACGACCGAGAAATACGCGATGAACGCAGGAAGCGGCAGGACAGTAAAGACAGACGGGAACAGGAAAAACAGCACAACGCAGCCGATAATCCCCAGCACCAGAGCGGGAATGCGTTTTGAAGCAAGTGCGCCGCCAATAATATGCAGAATGGCAGGCAGCAGCATGATAAACCCGGCCCCGATGTACACAAGGGGTTCCTGATCGTAGAAATAGTAGTAATAATCATCCGCCATAACAAAACCGATAACCATAAACACAATTCCGACGAAAAAGCCAATGATGCCCGAACCGAGCAGGCAGCCGAGGGTAGGCCAGCGGAAAGCACCGGCTTTGGGTTTTGGTGCGGCGTTTATGGGGGTAAAGGTCTGTACACCTGGAATATTTGGCGGAACCGTCTGCTGAAACTGCGGCGCAGCGCCGAACGGCGGGACAGGCTGGCTGCCAAACGGCTGTGCCGGCGGCGTCTGATTTGCAGCAGGCTGTGCCTCAAACGGCGGGGTGGGTGGTACTGTGCTGGTATTAACGGGTTCCTGTACCGGATTTTGGTCGGTACCGAGCGGTTTGGCGCAATAAGGGCAGAACTTTGCACCCTCCGGAAGCTGCGCACCGCAATTCATGCAGAACATATACTCCAACTCCTCTTCATCCTCTGAAAATTGGAAAAACGAACCGTATTCGCCTGAACAATCTCTGAAATTATGGTAAACGATTTCGCCGCAAAAGTCAACAAAAAGGCCCTTTTAAATTTGTGGATTGGTACGCTTGAAATCCAGACCGGCGTGTGCTATGGTTTGTTCATTGACGGAGATGTTTCAGCGGGTGTGAAAATCCCGGCCGCTTTTACAGGAGATTTCTATGAACAGGCTTTTTACAGAAATACACGGTGCCCCGGCTTTTTCCGACTGTGTGGAGACGCCGGACGGGACCTTCATGGTTTCAGGATATGTTCCAACGGACAGAGAAATGCTGCTGGAGGCTGTCCTGCGCCTTGCGCCGGAAAAGGGCAAAACTTTCCGGCATGGGAGCCCGATGAGTCGGCGGGAACAGCTGCTTGAACATTTGTGCAATCCGGAGCCGACGTTAGGCCTTCAGCGGGTTTTGCTCAATGGAATATGGGAAAGCGATTCGGCAGAAGGGCGGTCGGTTTTCTACAATCCGTACAACCGCCCCCGGCTTGACGTTCTCCCGCAGGTAGAACGGTACGGCCTGACAGCGCAGGACTGCTTTGTGCTTGAGCGTTACACGGTGGAATTCCACAGCCGCCTTCCGCAGCCGATTCGCTGTGTCCAGCTCTCCTGTTCGGTGCCGGCTGTTTTTTCTCCGCTGAAGCTGCGGAAAACAGTGGCGCTTGCGTGTCCGCGCTCCGAAACACTTGTGTTTTGCAATCCGTTTACTCAAAGTCGTCATCAATTGTCGTTCCAGGCGCTTCGGCAGACCTGTTTTGCGGAGGATTTACAGCTATTGTGGCTGGATTATACGGTGGCTCCTCCCTTACAGCCCGGACACGCTCTCTGGATTGCCGCATTGGATGAAAACGGTGAATTTCGGGGGAATCCGGTGTTGGCGGAATCGCAGAGCGATAGGCCCACGCAGTCTGCCGTGCTTGGAATTGCCGAACAGATGCCGTCACAGGTGACCATTGAGCTTGTAGGAGTATGGGATAACCGGACCCGAGAGCGCATAGTTGAGCTTTGGACAAAAAGTGCGCAGCCTGTTTGGTAAATTCTGCTGGATATTAAACCGGGAAAAACGGTGGATTGGCCTATAGGGATTGCCATGGCGGGACTTCGGTGTTATGATGAAAGCAGAAAAACTATGCAAGGAGGACAACTATGGCAAACTTCAACCACCTAGATGAACTGCTCAAACAATTCGCGGGCCGCACGGTTCCCGGCTGTGCCTGCGCGGTCGCACAGAACGGTAAATTCCTGTATGAAGGCTATTACGGCGTCGCTGACTCGGAGACAGGGCGCCCGGTCACCGCGGACACGGTTTACCGGCTGTTTTCAATGACCAAGGTCATTGTCTGCACAGCGGCCATGATGCAGTTTGAGCGCGGCAAATTTTTGCTGAACGAACCTTATTTCAACTACTTCCCGGAATACAAAAACACCCAGGTTGCCGAGACGCGCCCCAATGGGGAGGTTGTCGTTCGGCCGGCAAAGTCCCCCATGCTGGTGCGGGATACCTTTAACATGGCGGTTGGCCTGCCTTATCCGAGCGGGAATTCTTACACCGAGCAAAAAATGCGGGAGGTACGGCAGCGCCTTGCGGAAAAAGGGCCGTATACCTTGCAGGACGATGTGCGCGCAATGGCGGAGGTACCGGTGCGGTTTGACCCGGGTACCCATTGGGCTTATGGCTTTGGCCATGAAATGGTGGCGGCGCTGGTGGAGCAGACCTCCGGCAAAACCATTGGCGAGTTCCTGCAAAAAGAAATTTTTGAACCGCTGGGCATGGAGAGCACCGGGTATCGCTATTTTGGAGATATTGAATCCCGCATGGCGCGGATGGTCCGCCCGGAGGGAAATGGTGTGTTTACCCCCATTGAGCAGGCTTCTGACGTCAATCACCGTCCGGATGCGGTTTACGAAGGCGGCGGCGCCGGATTGTTCGGCACGCTGCGGGATTACATCAAATTCACCCAGATGCTTGCAAACGGCGGCGTTTATGAAGGCAAACGGTTGATAGGGCGCAAGACCATTGACCTGATGCGCCGCAATATGTTGAGTGAAGCCCAGATGAAGGACTTTGCCAATTCCTACAACGAAGGCTACGGGTATGGCCTCGGCGTACGGACGCTGGTGGAACCCGCGGGCGTAACCAATATGCCGGTTGGCGAGTTCGGCTGGACCGGCGCGGCCGGAACCTGGGCATCCATCGATCCGGCGGATGGCGTTTCGGTGGTTTATATGCACCAGATGATGCCGAACGATGAGGAGTACCACCATCATCGGGTGCGTTCGGTGGCGTACGGCTGCATTGAATAGCGTTGGAAAAACGGATTTTCCCAGCGCGCTTGGAGAATGTGTGTTCTGTTTCGAAAGAGGACTCTTTCAGGAAAAAGGCACGCAAAAGCGGGAATACGATCCGGCTGGCGGAGTGCGAGAGCCGATGCTTGCGCCGGGGATGCAGAGAATCCGGCGAAAAATTCCTTGTAAAACATTGAAAAAGGGCTGGCGGAATGTTTCCGCCAGCCCCTTTTGAGTTGTATTGAAACATATTTATAGAAGCAAGGTTCTTTATTGTGCAGGAAATTCAAAGTTCAAAGGGGAATTGTGTTCTGAAAAAACGGAAGAGTGCACCCCTCCTTACAAAAGGCGCCCAGCTTCTCATTGAGGGCCGCCGTGTCTGTTTGGAGCGGCATTTTTATAAAATCAGGCAGGATTCCCGCAGCAGTTTGGCCATGTCGTATGCAAACTTTTTAATGGCGAGCAGGTCGCGTTCCGCTTCCGGCTGGGCGCGCCAGTCGGCAATCTGTGCAGAGGGCGGGTTCCACATGGGCACCAGCTCGTTGCTTTCCAGAATATTGACGCAGCGCTCTGCGGCCTCCAGAATGTCGTCAGTGGTTTTCCGTTTGCTCTGGAACAGGGCGGTTTCCTCTACGCGGAGTGCCTGTTCCACTGCTTCGATAGCGCCGTAAACATAGCCTTCTTTGTTGGGGTTGGCGCGCATCCGGCCGGGAGAGCGCTTGCGGTAAAAGCCGAACATGGCGGCGACGATGGCCGGGTCGCGGATGGTGCCGTCCGGGTAGACAATGCCGTGAATATCCCCCCAGGAGCCTTCTACCATGAGCTGGAACAGGTACCAGCCGACCTTGTGGGAGCTGCAGATCTCCAGCTCCAGGTCGTAAGGGTTGGAACGGCCGATGCACCCAGTCTCGGTATTGAGCAGCGGTTTTCCGGTTTTCTGGGAGAGCTGTTCTGCCGCAGTATAGACCGCTTCAATTTCCGCGCGGGTTTTGAGGTAGTCATGGAAGCTGATCACGTCAATCAAATCCACGGTGGATTCGCAGTGGGAAATCAGCTCATGCCCTACCGTGAGTACGCCGTCCGGGTCGAGCCCGCGGATGATGCCGCACATCCGGCGCACCAGTTGTTGCAGGTTGTCCATCCGTTCCGGAAGCAGGGCGGGGTCCGGGCACTTGCGGATGTAATCGTTACAGTAGGGCTCGTTCATGACATCCCACATGAGGATGTTCGGCTCGCCTTTCAGAGCGTTCATCACGGCAGCGGCATACTTTTCCATCTTCTGCCATTCCGCTTCGGTTGGAGTGGTGAAGGAGGCGATGGAATTGCCGTTCCAGAAAATTGGCATGACCGAAATGCCGTGGGCATTGCAGCGGCGAATAAAATCCAGCACCAGGTCAAAATAGCCGTCTGCGTCTGCTTCCCATTCCTCCTGGCGGAGCCAGAAGCGGATGGAGTTGATTTGAAGGCGTTCGGCATAACCAAGCTCGCGCTCCACCTGTTCCTTGGATTTGGAGGCGTCCGGATAATGGCAGACACCGCGGATATCGCTGTAATCGTTGCGTAATTTCATGAATAAGACTCCTTTTATGGCTGATATGCTTCCATTATACACACGCCGTAGAAGATGTACAAGGGTACAAAAAATGAAAAAGGCGGGGCTGCGGGAAGAAAAAGAAACAAGCCGTTCTCAAAAGACTGGAACGGCTTGCCGGTATCGTGAGCCGAATGACTTGAAAAGTTAATCCGGAAGGAGGTCTGCGCAAAATTCCTCCAGCGTTTTGCCGGTGTAATACCTTGCTTCAATGCTCCAATCCCACTGTATTTCGCCGCTTGCCGGATTTTGAGACGCGGTAACAGCCTCCTGTTCTTCCACGGCACATCCAAACGGGCTGACCAGAAGATTGTCTTCGGTCAGATAAAACGACCATGGCCCGTACATGGAATGGTAGCCAGAATAAGCATCATCGCCGAGCAGTACCAGATAACGGCTGCCCTGCAAAAAATCTTGGTCCATGCCCGCATGATTCAGAGTCCTTACAACTGCAGTATCTCCTGCGGAATAGCAGTTACCCCACAGTACCTCGTCGACGGCAAAGGTAACCAAAGCTCCCTCGTTTTCCGCAGAAACCGGTTCCGCCTGAACGGCGGTAACCACGCAGTAAGCCAGCTTATGAGAACTATTCTCCTGTGCCTGACGCAAAAGGTCACGCAGAGCATTCCGGGAAAAATAGCTGTAACCCGGTGAAACATACCGCATCCACTGAAGGTTGTCCGAATGGGTTTGACAGAGTTCGTGGGTCGCCTGTTCTGACAAATTTAGCAGAGTGCAGGAAGTAAGAAGAAGGCTTATAAAGCCTGTCAGTAACCGGTAAAAGCGTTTCATCACTGACTCCTGTTCAAACAGTCACAATGAGTTCGAATTTTATTTTATCACTGCTGTTTATAAACCCCTTTTTGATTCTTAGCTGGGAACCGCCGAGAGAACTGAAAAGGCACTCTGTTCAATAGCATAATCCTACGGATCATCTGACGGGGTTATCCGTTTGAAATCAGTAGTTCGCTGATTTTTCCACGTCCACTCCCTTTGCTGTTGATAAAGCGGGCGGCTTGAATTCGGTGAATTTGAAAGTCCTGGTAAAGATCGTCCAGAAAGGTATCGTCCGGGTCGGCGTTTTTGGGGTCGGAGTTGCTTAACAGCACCCGCGCGCCGACCGCGGCCATTTCTGCAAAAAAGCGGGCGAGTTCGGCTTGCTGCTGATCGCCGAATGTGTGTTCGGAATAGCTGGTGAAATTTGCGGTGGGTGACAAGGGACGGTAAGGCGGATCAAAATAGACAAAGGTGTGAGCGTCAATAAATTTTGCGGCCTGACGGTAATCCCCGCAGGTCATGGTCACATGCTGAATCGCCTGGGAAATGCGGAGCAGATTCTCGCTGTCGCAAATGCAGGGGGCCTTATAATCCCCCATAGGGACATTGAACAGCCCCTTGCGGTTTACCCGGTACAGCCCGTTGAAGCAGGTCTTGTTGAGGAAAAGGAACAGCGCAGCCTTTTCCAGCTTCTGTTTGCTGCTCTGTTCCAGCAAAAGTGCGTTATAGCGTTCCCGTTTTTGATAATAGTAGATCCTGCGGTGCTCGGAATCCAGCGGGAGATAGTTTTGCTGCATGGCGGACAGCTGTTCGATCAGGGAAGATACATGATCCCGGATGGCTTCGTAGGTGCGGATTAGTTCAGGGTTGATGTCGTTGATATAAACCTCTTCCAGTGAATAACGGGAGAGGAGGTCAAACAGCACCGCTCCGCCGCCGACAAAAGGCTCGGCATATCGGGTGATTTCGGAACCCAGCCCAGCTGGATATTGTTTGCGAATACTGGCTAACAGATGGTTTTTGCCGCCTGCCCATTTTACAAAGGGCTTCAGCAATGGCCGGGAGGTCGGCAAACTTTTGGATCTTGGCAGATCGGCGGGGAGCATCCAGCCGCTGTTATTCTGGTACGCGCCGGGGATTTGCCCGTTTTGGCAAAGGGCGTCAACCTGCTGCAGAGACATGTTCCATTGAGCGGCGGCTTCTTTGGCCGGCAAAAAGCGCATGGACACCTTCCTTTCAAATGAAATGACAGACGGGCTGGAGCGGGGCTGCCGCGTTTTTGCCGGGAATGCCGTTCTGGCGGCAGACTGCCCAGCCTGTCCTTTCATTCTCTATTATATGCGATCCCAGGAGGAATAGCGAGCTTTTTTTGAGAAGAGAAGAGACACGAAACCGCTGGCGTTTGTTTGCGCGGGAGCCACTTGCTGCGTATAAAATAAAAAATCCCGCAGGAAAACCCTGCGGGATTGAAACGCCGTAAACGGCAAACTATCTCTTGCTGAACTGCGGAGCGCGACGAGCTGCCTTGAGGCCGTACTTTTTACGCTCTTTCATACGTGGGTCACGGGTCAGGAAGCCAGCTTTTTTCAGGACCGGACGGAGTTCCTCGTTGTACTGGAGCAGCGCACGGGAAATACCGTGACGGATTGCACCAGCCTGGCCGGTAACGCCGCCGCCTGCAACGGTGCAGACAATGTCGAACTTGCCGAGGCAGTCGGTGAGGTTGAGCGGCTGACGAACAATGAGTTTCAGCGTTTCAAGGCCGAAATAATCGTCAATGTCTCTGCCGTTGATGGTGATATTGCCGTTGCCAGCATAAACGCGAACACGTGCGACCGAGCTTTTTCTTCTGCCGGTGCCGTAGAAATAAGGTTTCGATTCGTACATTTCCATTGCCTCCTCTTACTTAAAACTCGCAGTTTACAGGGTTCTGAGCGGCATTGTTGTGCTCGGCTCCTCTGTAAACACGCAGACGGCGCAGCTGAGCGGCGCCAAGTTTGTTGTGAGGAAGCATGCCCTCAATGGCCAATGTCATAGCCTTTTCCGGGTTCTCTTCCATCAATTTGCTGTATTTGACTTCTTTCAGTCCGCCGACCCAGCCGGTATGCCACTGGTACACCTTCTGGTTGAGCTTGTTCCCGGTGAGAACAGCTTTTTCGGCATTGATGACGATGACGTGGTCACCGCAATCCATGTGGGGCGTAAAGGTTGGTTTGTGTTTGCCGTGCAGAATGTGCGCAGCTTTTGCAGCAACGCGGCCCAGCGGTTTGCCGGCAGCGTCCAACACATACCATTTACGCGTAATCTCGCTCGCTTTTGGCATATAGGTTGACATGGGATTCCCTCCATCTTCACTATGGTTTTCACAAAAAACGCCCGAAGACGTTCGAAAACACAGATTTTCAGTTGCTCAATTATTATAATATGGCGGTATGTGCTTGTCAATTGTTATTTTTTGTTTTTTTTAATTTACATCCCTTATACTCTTGTAATCGCTCTTAATATCTCCTTTTCTCTCTGTTTCTTGTTTCCCATTCTGGTTTTTTGCTTCGGATGATAATTCTGTAAAAACGGATGAAAACAAAAGAAAAAGCGGGGAACTGCCCCGCTCTTTTCGTTTTTATCAAGTTCTGCATAAAGCGCCTGAAATTCCTGTTTGAAGCTGGTCAAATCCATGCGGGAAACACGCGTCATAGGCTGCTGCAGGGTGCCAGGGTAGACTTTTTCGTCGCTGGCTACATAGAAGCAGCTAGAAATTGCGCTCACTGGTCCGTAGTCTTCATCATACGGATGAAGACTCATGACAAAGCGATCCCCTGCATGAAAATCCGGTGAGCAGAAAGAGCCGACCGGGCTGAGCGACAGAATAATACTTTCCTGCTCCATTCCGGCCCAAGTTTCATTTACTGTGAGTTCTACCCGCTTCACAGTGTATTCAAAGGGTTCCATGGTCGGTTCGGTTTTCTCATAATATTCAGTGGGAATGTACTGCCGTGTGACATCCGGAAGAAACTGCTTGACCGTTACGTCTGCAATAATTTTGATCCCTTCCATTTGGTCTTCAAAGGGCACTACGCCAACCGAGGCCACCGGCGGGTTGTCGAACAGCTTGAAATCATACTGCTTGGAGCCCCGAGGCCAGAGAGCGGCGACCAATATGACAACAATGAGCAGAAAACCAATGCAGATAAATACAATTCGTTTTTCTTTCATCTAAAATTTTAATATTTTCTTTTTTATAAATATGTTTTTGTACTATCTATAAAATAAAATTAATCTTGAGCGGCTCTTATCCCGCTTTTACTACAAGCATATAGGCGTTTATTTTAAACGGCTCTTTTTAGCTGGGAAGTAGGGTGCTTCTTGTTCCATGATGCAACCGATTCCCACCGGGAATAACAGGTATGTAAAAAGTGGAAGTATTACAAGAGTTGACAGACATAAAATAATGATGTATAGTTAAAATACCCTATAGGGGTATACTGTATTACTTCTGCCTGTGCAGGACACAACACCGGAGGTGCACAATGGTTAACAAACATCAATACAACGAAGCGGTTCTTTCGCGCCTTTCCCGTATTGAAGGACAGATTCGCGGCATAAAGGCAATGGTGGAAAACGGACGCGACTGCGAGGACATTTTCATGCAGATTTCCGCAGTTGGTTCGGCGATTACCAATGTTTCGCTGCTCATTGTAGAGGATCACATTGAGCACTGCGTCAAAGCGGGGATTGATTCAGGCGACACGCAGGCCACGCTCGATAATCTGGTTGATCTGTTCCGGCAGTTTGCCAAGCTGAAGTAAAGCATACACCATTTTTAAGGAGGCACTTTTTATGACAAAACATGCAGATACGCATGATGAAGAACACCGCAGTACGGCGGGTTCTGCCAGCTTTGCCGCTGATTCTAAGCCATCCGGATGCAGCGGCTCCTGCGCGGGGTGTGCAGGCTGTGGGGATTCGATGTATCCCCCGTACAACCCGTTTGAACACATGGAGGAGGAAGAAAAACGGCGCCGGAAACGCGAAAAGCACAACCATCACACCGAGCATTCTGGAGATTGCCGGGATGAACATAGCGGGCATTCGCGCAGCGGTTGCTGTAGGCATGAGCATGGGGATGGCTGCGGTTGCGGACACGATCATGAACACGGCGATGAATCCGGGTGGAAACTAATGCTTGTCCGGCTGGTTTCAGCAACTGTCTTGCTGATCTGCGCAAAATTCATTGCGATGCCGTTCGGCGTTTCTCTCTCCCTGTTTCTTCTGTCTTACCTGATTGCGGGCGGCGACGTGCTTTGGCGTGCGCTCAAGGGTATTTTTAAAGGCCGCCTGTTTGATGAAAATTTTTTGATGGCGATTGCCACCGTGGGTGCTTTTGCCATTGGCGATTATGCCGAGGGTATTGCCGTTATGCTGTTTTATCAGTTTGGGGAAATGCTGCAGGATATTGCGGTCAGCCGCTCCCGCCGTTCCATTACGGCACTGATGGACATCCGCCCGGATTTTGCCCGCAAACGCTCCGGCGGACAGCTTGTCACCTGTAAGCCGGAGGAGGTTGCGCTGGATGATGTGATTGTGGTCAATCCTGGGGAGCGCATTCCGCTGGACGGTATAGTGGTTAGCGGCTGTTCCTTCTTGGATACTTCAGCGCTTACCGGTGAATCTGTACCGCTTGCAGCCGCGGAAGGAGATGGAGTGCTCTCCGGCGCCATCAACCAAAATGCAACGCTGGAAATTCGGGTGACCAAACGGTTTCAGGAGTCGACCGTCTCGAAAATTCTGGAGCTCACCCAGAACGCCTCGTCTCGTAAGGCGAACACCGAGAAATTCATCACCAAATTTGCGCGGGTTTATACCCCAATCGTAGTGGGAGCTGCGGTTTTGGTGGCAGTGCTGCCACCGCTTTTCCTCGGTTGGAACACCTTCGGCGACTGGCTCTACCGCGCCTTGATTTTTCTTGTTATTTCCTGCCCCTGTGCGCTGGTTGTTTCCATTCCGCTTGGCTTTTTCGGCGGAATTGGCGGTGCCTCCAAGCGTGGGATTCTGGTAAAAGGCAGCAACTACCTGGAAGCGCTTCATTCGGTTGATACGGTTGTGCTGGATAAAACCGGCACTCTGACCCGCGGCAGGTTTTCGGTTCAGGCATTGAGCCCGGCGGCGGGCGTTTCGGAAGCGGATTTGCTGGAAGCGGCTGCATTTGCAGAAAGCCGCTCCTCCCACCCGATTGCAAAATCCATTTTGGAGCGGTACGGTCGGCCGGTGAAGGACAGCCGGATTGCCGAAAGCCGGGAAAACGCAGGGTTCGGCACCGAGGTCACATTGACGGATGGTACCGTTTTGCTGGCCGGAAGCGCCAAGCTGATGCAGCGGCATGGCATTGCGATGGAGCAGCCGTCATTGTCTGCCGGCACCCTTGTCTATGTGGCGAAAAACGGGATGTTCCTTGGCAGTCTGCTGATTGCCGATACCCTTAAACCCACCTCTGCTGAGGCGGTACGCGCTCTCAAGGCGGCTGGGGTAAAAGAAGTCGTGATGCTCACCGGCGATTCTCCTTCTGCGGCTGCGGCGATTGCCAAAGAGGCGGGTATAACATCGTGGCGCGCCGAACTCCTGCCGCAGGATAAGGTTGCCGCTGTTGACAGCATGCTAGAGGGGCGCGATCCGAAGCACAAGCTCGCTTTTGTGGGCGACGGCATCAACGACGCGCCGGTGATTGCGCGGGCCGATGTCGGCGTGGCGATGGGCGGTATTGGTTCCGACGCTGCGATTGAGGCGGCGGATGTTGTCCTGATGACCGACGACCTTGCAAAGCTCCCGCTCGCCATCCGGATTGCACGTAAGACCAAGCGGATTGTCACCCAGAACATTGTGTTTGCGCTGGGCGTCAAGATCATTGTTCTTGCGCTGAGTGTTGTCGGTATTACCTCCATGTGGATTGCCATCTTTGCAGATGTGGGCGTGGCGCTGCTTGCCATCCTCAACGCCCTGCGAGCCATGCGGGTAAAGGAAGTGTCGGAAATGCCCATGACAAAAGAGCGTTAGCGGTCGTGTGGTTATATACGGATTGTCATGGCAAAGTGTTGCTCATAAAATTCTAAAACAGCCGCTGTAAATTACAGCGGCTGTTTTTACTGCGTCTGCAAATCTTCCAGTACAATTGTACAGCCGCGATAACAAAAGCGGTAAAGGTACAATTTTTCATATAAATGGCGGCTTCTTCCTGCTGAATCATGTCGTTTGGAAAACGGATGGTTTTGTTGATGGTTGGAGGATTACAGGGTATTTTAAATCACACCATTTCTTTCATTTCTTCTTTCAGTTTTACGGAGCGGTTGGAATCGTATAGGAGAACGCGGGAAGTCGGCAGTTCCCCTCTTGTTCAGTTCTAATAAAGAAGCCGGAAGCTGTATGACTATATTTATGTCTGTATACACAGATACAGGTCCATGAGATTTCCGTGACCTATGCGTTTTTTAGTCGAATAAATTTTTTGGCTGAACCTGGTTATAGAGGTAGGCACTGAAGTTGCCGTTTGTGTCGCAGGTGGCAAGCAGGACGTCCTTGACACTTTTGATTTTTTGCTCTTTCATCTGGCGGTCGAGCCATTCCCGGTTTTTGCCGATTGACTTCAGGTGCCGCTCCATAACGACGCCGTCAATAATCACGTTGGCGCAAAGCCCCTCCTCCGGCGGATGAAGGTTCATATCCTCCGGGGTGAGGGGACGTTTGTCACTGCGCGGCAGAATGCTCAGTCTGCCGTTTGTTTCCAACACGGCAAATTCAATGTCTGCAAGATTAAAATACCCTTGCTCCCGGCATTGGGTGAGCATTTCGTTTAAATCGATGTGTTCGCGCTTGAGGTTTTTGCGCACAATCCGCCCTCGGTCAACGACAATGGTCGGCGTGCCATTCATGAACCGGCGCATCCGGATGGATTTGACCGTTGCGACTGAAATAGCAATGGCAATAATGGCGTAAACCGCCATGGCAATGAGCGGGAAATGAAACGGCACCTCATCGTCGGCCGACATTTCTGCTGCGATGGAACCGATGGAAATGCCGATGATGTAGTCAAAAAAGGTGAGCTGGCTGATTTGTTTGCTCCCCATGAGTTTTGCCAGTACAAACAGTACCGCGATTGAGATGACCGAGCGCAGGGCAATCTCCCCAATGTCAATCCAGATTTGCATATATTTCCCCCATTTGCAGATTTTTTCTTTGGTTAGTATGGGCGGAAACGGTTTCAATATGAATTTTACGGCATTTTACCCAAAATGAATTGAAATATCAGTGTAAAACGTGTAAAATATGCTTCAAGGATACCTATCCCAAATATGAGGAGGAGTCTATATGCCAGCAATACGCATTTCAGCGGACAGCACCTGTGACCTTTCGCCGGAACAGCTTGCCCGCTACGACATTGGAATTATACCGCTTTACGTCAGCCTCGGAGAACAGTCCATGCGGGACGGTGTGGATATAACGGCGCAGGATATTTACGATTATGTGGACAAGACCGGGAAGCTGCCCAAGACAGCAGCGCCTTCGGTGGCGGATTATCTTGATTTTTTCCGGGAACGGCAGACCTCGCCGGAAACGGTGCTTATTCATTTTACCATCAGCTCGGATTTTTCGAGCTCTTACCAGAATGCCTGTATTGCGGCGCAGGAGTTTGAAAACGTCTCGGTCGTTGATTCCCGCAACCTTTCCACCGGGCATGGCCTTGCGGTCATTGAGGCTGCTGTTCTTGCGGAACAGGGTGTAAGCGCGGAGCAGATTCTGGCGCACGAAGAAAAAATAATCCCGCGCATTCGTGCGAGCTTTGTGGTGGACCGCATTGATTACCTGTATAAAGGCGGGCGCTGTTCTGGTGTGGCGGCGCTGGGGGCGAATCTGTTGAAGCTCAAGCCCTGCATTGAAGTAGTGGGCGGAAAAATGGGCGTTGGAAAAAAATACCGGGGCAATGTTGAGAAAATTTTTCCGGTGTATGCGGCGGACAGGCTGGCTGGGAAAAGGATGAAAAGGGATCTTGCTTTCATTACCCACACCGGATGCAGCAAAGAAACGGTGGCGCAGGTGCGGCAGAAGATGGAAGAGCTCTATAAATTTGACCAGATTGTGGAAACCGTTGCTGGTTCGACCATTACTTCCCACTGCGGGCCAAAAACCCTCGGCGTGCTGTTTATTGAGGAAGAATAAAAAGAGCCAAAGGCAGGCGCCTTTGGCTCTTTTTTATTTCACGGATGGAAAGCGGGTTTCGGTTTGATAAAAGTTTTTTGCGGCATGCCCACAAGTAATACAAAAAATTTTGTGGGCGCAGGAATTTGCCCGGCAGACTCGTATTATAAATAAAGGGAGGGAATAAAATGGGAATGCCGCCGGACGAAGCCAGAGTGCATGAACTGCTGGAACGGTATGCGGATATGGTGCTCCGCATTGCTTACCAGAACCTGAAATCCCGCCCGGACGCCGAGGATGTGGCGCAGGAGGTTTTTATCCGTTTTATGCAGAAGATGCCGCGCTTTGCATCGGACGAGCATGAAAAAGCGTGGTTTATCCGGGTGACCATCAATCTTTGCAAAGATTTTCTCAAGTCCGGGTGGAAAAAGCGCACCGTTTATGCACAACCGCCGGAGGACTTCTGCGGCTTGCCATTTCGGGTTCTGGATACCGTGATGGAATTGCCGGAGGCAGACCGTAACGTTTTGTATTTGTTTTATTACGAAGGATACACCGCAAAAGAAATTGCCGCAATTTTAAGGTGCCGGGAGGGAACGGTGACATCCCGGCTCAGCCGTGCGCGTGCGCGGTTGAAAATTTTGCTGGAGGAGGAAAGGACGCCATGTGCAACTGTGCCGAATACCGAGAGGACTTAAGCCAAATCCGTGCGTCAGAAGCATTTCTTGTGCATACGGCGAATCGAATGCTTGCGCAGAAGGCTGGAACCAAACGCTGCAATCCGGCTTGGCGCAGGCGTGCTGTTGGATCGGCATTACTGCTTACGGCCGGTGCAGGCTGTCTAGCAGTGCTCATCAATTTGCCGCCGCAGGCGGATCCGGAAATGGATCAAAGCTCCAAAAATTCAGTTGCATTGGCTGGAGACGATTCTGCATGGCCGGAAGCTAGCATGGACATTGCCGAGCTTCCAGAGGATTCACAGCAATTCCATCCATGGGAGGATATTTATTTAGCGTCGCTGGTTCAAATTGCCCCGGCTTTAATCGATTACGTTGGGCAGGACGCCTACGATGCATGGGCAAAACGGATTTCCGATGAAAAGACCGTCTATACAGAGAATGGAGACGGCAGCGGAACCGCTTCTTACGACGTTTCGGTTCTCAATGAGGACGGGAGCGTGCGCTATGGATTCCTTGACCAGAGTGTCGCCTCCTTTTTAAGGGAGTTTGACATCAGCCAGGAGACCTTTGCCGACCTTGTACCGATGGCAGAGAGTGGAACAGATGAATATTACAGCCTGCGCGGCCGGTACCAGTGCGCTTATACGGATGAACAGGTAGACGCCCTTTATTCAGGTGAGCGGGAGAAGCTGCTTCAGGCGTTCGCAGGTACCTACACTCTTTGCCAAAACGGTGAGCTATACCCCATTTATTGGTTTGAACGGCACACAGCTGAGGAGTACCGTGCAGCAGGATTTACAGCGGAACAGCTTGCTGAGGCATTTACGGCGTGGGGAATGGCAATCCCCGGAAACTCCAGCCCGGACGCCGCCTTTATGGAGGAATACCGCCCTGAAGCGGTGGTGGAACAATACAGCCGTTTGCTTGCCTTGGAAGAGGAATAAATGAACCCGGGACCAAGACGGAAAGGACTGCCTGCCATGAGAAAACTGTTTTCCTGCCTATTCTGCGGCGCCGCACTGGTTTGGATGACCTGTTTTTGCGGTGATTTGCTGCGTTTTATCAATAATGAAGTTCCGATGTTTTCGGTTGAATGGCGTGCGGCCGAGAATTACCGGGAATACCTTGGTTTTGGGTATAAAATTGGTATATATCGGGAACCGGACGGGTTGCGTGCTGTTTTCGGCGGCCCTTGGGCACGTCTGGACGGAGAGATGCAACCAGATAAACCGCCCCGCCTGGAAAATGGGTTTGCAGTTTGAAGCGTCGTGCAGGAAAAGTGTTGTGAATCTTCGCTTGCCAAAAGCTCAAATGGAGCGTACTGCTAAAATGTACAATCTGGAGCTGAATATTAAAAATGCAGAAAGGATGGGCTCGCAAAAGGCCCATCCTTTCTGTTTTCTTATTTTGCTTCCTGATCCCTCTTGTGCACATAATGGCGGTATTCCAGCGGCGTCCCCACTTTTTTCGTGGTTACCATCTCCACCGTGCCGGCAAGAGCAGCAAGCTTGCCGGTGATAATGGGTTGAAGGCAGAAAGGGACGTGCTTATTGTGGTAACGGTGCAGGGCGGCACATTCCATGAATTTGCCGTGCCAGTCGCAAAGTGTGTTGGAGCAGGTACACCTTGTAACCTTTGGGTCGGCGGCAAGCGTTCGGTTCTGAAAAACCAGTTTGCAGTGTTCTTCTTTGGTTCTTATATGTCTCTTCTCTCGCGGCAACTGATTAAAAGATGATTTTCCTTTTCACTTTACAACATTCCTTCGCTTTTGCAAGAAAGCGAAGGAATGGGACTGGAAGATTTCCTGATATCAGGTAAGCCTTTCGCGGTGTATAAATGCGACCTATTGTTTCGCCGTATTTTCGGCGGCATCCGGCGGAGGGAGAAAGCCCTGCCGGATCCAGCGGCCGCGTTTGTAGTAGATGAGGAACAGCAGACTGGTAAGCACCCATGAAATGGGATAGCTTACCAGGATAACGCCGAGTTCATGCCGGATGGGCAGCGCGACAAACATCCAGATGACGCGGAAAAGACAAACTCCCCCGCCGACCAGCAGCATGGGGCGGAGCGCCTCGCCGCAGCCGCGGATTGCCCCGGACAGCACCTCGATGAGCACAAAGGCGATGTAGAAAGGCATCATATACTGCATCATCACCAAGCCGATCTCGATGACCGCTTCGTCCTGGGTGAAGATACGGATGAGCCAAGGTGCGCAGGTGCACATAAGGATGCTCATAAAGACAGCGGCGCCGGCTTCCATGCCGGTGCAAACCTTAACGCTGCGGTGTACGCGGTCAATCCGCCCGGCGCCGTAGTTCTGGCCCGCAAAGGTGGTGATAGCAATGCCGAAGGCGCCTGAAATCATCCAGAAAAAGCCGTCGAGTTTGGAAAATGCCGTCCATGCGGCCATGGTATCGGTTCCAAAGCTGTTAATGCCCGACTGAATGAGGATGTTGGAAATAGCGTACATATTGGATTGCAGACCGGCTGGAATTCCGACCAGAAGAATGGATTTAAATTCCGCTTTGTGAAATCGCACCTGCCGTAAAATAACTTGGTGCGCTTCCTTGGTGCGGAACAGGGTAATGAAGGTAAGCACAGCGGAAAGGGTCTGTGAAAGGATGGTTCCCAGTGCCACGCCAAGAACCCCCATGCCCAGCAGGGCGACAAACACAATGTCCAGCACGATGTTGAGCATGCATGCGGCAATAAGGTAATACAAGGGGCGTTTGGTGTCCCCAATAGCACGCAGAATACCGGAGCCGACGTTGTATAGAAAAGACGGAATTGTACCCAAAAAATAAACGCGCAGATAGGTGGATGCATAGCCCATGACATCCGTGGTGGTACCCATTGCTGCCAGCGCCCAGTCGGCGCAGATAAGGCCGATTACCATGAGAATAGCGCCGCCTGCAAGCGACATGGCAACCGAAGTGTGTACCGCCCGGCGAACCCCGTCGGTATTACGAGCTCCGTAAAGCTGAGCGACAACAACCGTTGTGCCGGAGGCAATGCCAACCAGCAGATTAACAATGACACTTAGCAGGGTGCCGGTCGCTCCGCCGACCGCCGCCAATGCCTCTTTGCCCATGAATTGTCCGACAATGACCGCGTCTGCTGTATTGTAAAGCTGCTGAAAAAAGGTACCAAACAAGATGGGAAAAAAGAAAATGAGGAGCTGTTTCCAGACAACTCCCTCGGTAATGGGGTTGTAATCGGGCCTTGCCGCCGCGCGCTTCTTTGCGCTGTTCCCTAACAAATGGTTTCCCTCTTTCTTTGTATACTGCCGCGCAGCCTATATTTAAGCAGAGCTGCTGCGACGTATTTGATTCAATGGAACTGCATACCATTATACGTCTTTGCGAGCTGTTTGCGCAAGACAAACAACTCTATTTTTTGCAAAATTTGTTTCCCCTGAGATTATTGTATATCTCTGAATTCGAGGGCATGCACAGTCTTTCCTTTTCGGGCTGTGCGCCCAAATAGTATGGTTTTGATGGAAAGAGAGACGAGGCATAAGCGTGACGGCTTGCCGCGCGCAGAAACGGCGCATCCTTTTGAGGATGCGCCGCCTTGATGGAACCGGGTTACAGAGCCAGTTTGTAGATGTTGTAAATGTCGTCTGCTGTGAGCTTGAAGTTACCGAGCGGGCCAAACTGGACGGCTTTTTCCGCCATTTCGCGAAGATGTTCCTCACCGATGCCGGCTTCGGACAGACGCACCGGCAGGCCAATGCTGCGGTTGAAGTTTTCGAGCTTCTCAATCGCCATTGCAATGGCAGCATCTTCGCTGCCGCAGGTGAGGTCAATGTCCATAATGCGGCGTGCGAACTGCGCAAAACGGGCCTTGTTTTTCGGGGCGCAGTATTTCATCCAGGCCGGGAAAATAATGGCGAGGCCGGCGCCGTGCGCAATGTCGTACATGCCGGAAAGCTCGTGCTCAATGTTATGGCTTGCCCAGTCGCCAATGCGCCCGGTGTTGAGCAGGTTGTTGTGCGCAACTGTACCGGTCCAGAGGATTTCTGCGCGGATGTCGTAATTGGTGGGATCTTTGAGCGCACGCGGCACATAGAGCATCATGGTTTTCAGCGCGCTTTCAATGAGACGGTCGGTCAGTTCAACGTGCTCGACGTTGGTGAAGTACCGCTCAAACAGATGGGCCATGATATCGCAGGCACCGTTTGCAATCTGTGCTTTTGGCATGGAGTAGGTGTATTCCGGGTTGAGCAGTGCAAATTTTGGGTAAATGCATTCGCAGGTGAGACCGCGTTTGAGCTGACCTTCGTCGTTTGTGATGACGCAAGCGTCCGAGCTTTCGCTGCCTGCCGCCGGGATGGTCAGCACAACGCCCACCGGGATGGATTTGGTCGGGTAAACGCCGTTGACAAAGCAGTCCCAAACATCATCCTGATAAACACCGACCGAAATAGCCTTGGAGGAGTCGATGACGCTGCCGCCGCCAACTGCGAGAATGAAGTCCAGGTTTTTCTCCTTACAGAGCGCAATACCCTCACGAACCAGCTTCAGACGCGGATTTGGCTGGACACCGCCCAGCTCGTAGAATTCAATGCCGCCGTCTTTCAGCGCCTGGGTGACCTTGTCATAAACGCCGTTTTTCTTAATGGAACCGCCGCCGTAGTGCATCAGCACCCGGCTGCCCCCTAAATTCCGGATAAGCTCAGGCAGTTTGGATTCGTTGTCTTTGCCGAAAAGAATGCGACAAGGATTGTAAAATTGAAAATCGACCATGGTATACCTCCTGTGATTGTATTGAAATGCTGTGTTTTTATTGCCTAACTAATTTTACTATAGCATGGGCCGGGCAGTTTTTCAACTGCTCGGTCTAAAGAGTGGAAAAGTTGGCAATCAGCGCCAAATTCGGCGCAATTTTATCCTGAAGAAGGGGTTGTGCCATGTGTTGACAAAGGAAATACAGCCGGTGAAAATGTTATTGGTGCTAGTACTGCCATTGAACTGCCTGCAGAACAGGTTGTATCTATTTGTGATAAATACCCTTTTTTCAGGAGGATAAAACATGTTTTTTGCCTGCGTCTTGTGCGGACACGCCGTAGAAGCTCGCCTTACGGATGGCGGGCCGTCCGGCCGCCAGGAAAAAGAAAAGCTGCACACAAAGGTGCGGCTTAAAGACTGCTTAAAAATTTTAAGAGAATTTCCTTTTGCTCGTCGGTTAGTTCTGCCCACTTGTTGAGCAGCATAACCTGTTCAGCGGTTAAGTGGCGTTCGGTTTCTTCTTCGGCAAAGAATTCTGCCATCGAAATGCCAAAACCCCTACAGATGCTTTCCAGAGTGGAAATAGACGGCTGATAATTTCTGGAGAACATTTGATTGATGGTGCCCTGTGGAACATTGGCACGCTTGGCTAACTCATATTTTGACCAATTGTATTTTAAAAGCAATTCTCTAATTCTTTCGAGCGCATTCATAATAAGACTCCCAATATTGTTACAACTCTTATGTAATAACTATACAATGGAAAAGCGTTGACAAAAACAACTTATAGGAGTTATAACAGAACTCTAAAGAGCAATATCGAATTCACATTAGTATTGATACACATGGCTAATTTTATACAAAATAAAATTAAAAATTGTATAATCGTTGTTATAATATACTATTTGTTGATAAAAAGCATTTTGCTTTGCGTGGCGAATATTTAATAATCGCAGAGGAAGTTTAAACTGGGAAACGGTATAATACGAATGTCTGACTTGTAATTTCAGAAAAACCGCCGCCCCCTTTGGACGATGCAGAGTACGGCAATGGGTGTGTCTTGTGAAAATTCTGGGCATAAGGGCTGCTATGCTGGAATAAGACGGAGCCATTGGGCAGCCGGTGCAAATCTGTGTGGAAGAGCGCCGACGGGAATCGCGGCAGATTCCGGTTTTTGGGAACAGCGGCTGCATATAATAAAGTGAAGGATATTTTCAGTCAAGGAGATTGCTGCTCATGCACAAGGAAGAATTTGAATGGGCGTTTTCCCAATACATTGACGGGCCGGAGTACGACGCTGCACAGACTGCGCTGTTTGAGGTGATCCGGAACGCGTTTGAAGCGGGGTTCTGCGCAGCCGAACGCCTTTGCTCGCCGCAGGACAGCGGCAAGGTGGTGGCAATCCGGCGCGGCGAGATTGCCCAGAAATAGCCGGGATTTCCCTCCCGGGAGCATTTGCACAGCGTGGAAGGCACTTCTTCAGCTTGTTTTTCCCGGAGGATGTAAAAGTTGTTTTGAAAGACAAAAAGAGGGCGGAAGCAGTTGCTTCCGCCCTCTTTGGGTGTGTGATCAGGCTTTTGCGTCATCCTTTTCCCGCTTGAAAGAGGAGACGTATTTTTCCATGTACATCTTCATGGCATTTTCATAGACAGTGCCGCCTTCTTCGTGCATCCGATGCAGGAAGGCATGCTGGTTGACCTCACCTTCAATTTGGGCATGTTCACTCAAATTATTGTCCCCGATGACATAAACTGCGATGTTGGAGCAATGGTCTGCTACACGCTCCAGATCGGCGACAGTTTCCAGGTAAATGATGCCAGTATCCACCGTGCATTTGCCTTTTTTAAGCCGTTGGATATGCTTAGCCTTCAGAGTTTCCTCCAGCACGTCGATGGTTTGTTCCAAGGGTTCGACCAGCAGAGCGGTGTTGAGATCGGCCTTTTCCACAATATCGGTAGTCAGGGTAACAATCTCTTCAATGGCGGAGAACATAACCTCCATTTCCGCCGTACCTTTGGCAGAGAATTTTGCACCGCGATTATGGAGCATATCCGCACGATCGGCAATGTTGACGGCGTAGTCGCCAATGCGTTCAATTTCGGAAATGAGGTGGAGTACATAGGTGACCTGTCTGCTCTCGCTGTCGGTCAGCTCGCGGTCGGTGAGCTTTTGCAGGTAGTTACCCAGGCGGTCCTCAATGCGGTCGATATTATCCTCAACCTCTGCAACATGTTCAAAGGCTTTTTGATCATAGCTGCGGAACAAGCCCATTGCATCCAGCAGGTTCTGCCGGGCAAACATCGCCATGCGTTTGAGCAGAGTAGTGCACTGGCCAAGCGCAAGACCGGGGGAAACCAGCAGGCGTTCGTCCAGCAGGCTGGTCTCGGTTTCGCCATCCTCTTCGTCTTTTCCCTTGCGCACTGTGAGTGTGGCTAGCTTTTCCAGAACGCCGGTAAAAGGAATAAAGACCAGCGTGACAACTACGTTGAAAATGGTGTGGAAGTTTGCAATACCGCCTTTGTCAATAGCGTCCATCCAGAACGGAAAGCCGATCGTATACTGAATGATGTATACGCCCGCAAGAAAGAGGGTAGCGCCGATGATATTGAAGTAAAGGTGCACAAATGCAGCACGTTTGGCATTTTTGCTGGTACCGATGCTCGCGAGCATCGAGGTGATGCAGGTACCGATGTTCTGGCCGAGGATAATCGGCACAGCAGAAGCATAGGTGATAGCTCCTGTAGCTGAAAGCGCCTGCAAGATACCAACCGACGCCGACGAGCTTTGAATGATAGCGGTGACAATGGCGCCGACGAGCACGCCGAGAATCGGATTGGAAAGGGTAGCGAAAATCTGTGCGAATTCCGGTACCTCGGCAAGCGGTTTCACCGCTGCCTCCATGGTAAACATACCGGTGAACAGCACCGAGAAGCCAAGCAGTATGGTGCCGATATCTTTGTATTTGGCCCGTTTGCCGGCCATTAAAAAGATAATACCAACAACCGCAATGATTGGCGCCAGAGTAGTTGGCTTAAGCAGGGTGAGGAAAAAGTTTGCGTTTGCGCTTCCTTCCAAATCACCCAGACGCAGAATCTGCGCTGTAACCGTTGTACCAATATTTGCGCCCATAATGACGCCAATGCAAGAACGCAGCTTTAAAATCCCCGCATTGACGAGGCCAACGACAATAACCGTCGTGGCCGAAGAACTTTGGATTGCCGCCGTAACCAGCGCACCGAGCAGTACGCCCTTCCAAACGCTGTTGGTCAGCTTTTCGAGCGTTTTCTCCATACGCCCGCCGGAAAGTTTTTCCAGGCTGTTGCCCAGCACGTTCATGCCAAACAGGAACAGGGCAAGTCCGCCGCCCAGAGACACAACATTTAACCAGTCCATCCCGTACCCCCATTGGTTTTTCTCTGTTTCTGCTGTTATTCTTTACAATTCCATTACATATTTATCACAATTATAGCATGCAGGCAACATTTCGCATAGGGCTTTTTAAAATTTTACACAGTTTTGACATTTTTCGCCATGGATTTGCACAAATTAGCTGCACTTTGTGGTTTATTGCGCAGAGGTGGTATTTGTGCTACACTGGAAACAATAAAATTTTCCTGCTGCCAGTTGGAAGGGATGAACGCTATGCCAGCTTTTACCCTCGGTCCGGTGAAACGGGATCCGCGTGAAATCCCCGCCTTTTCTCATTCAGCACGGCACCAAAGACGACCTATTGTCTCTTGCCCAGGCGCAATATTTTGCCCGGGCGCTTGCGGAGAAGATTGGTCCGGACCGGGTAGAATCGGATGTTTGGGAGGGGGCCGGACATGGCGGCGGAGCGTTTGGAACACCGGAAAACCTTGCGCGGATTATCCGGTTCCTTAACCGTAACTTAAAATAATGGGTACTTGTTCTGTTTTTTTGAATATGGGACAGACCGAGCAAAGACACTGCAATCGACAAAGGAGGAAATTCACTATGCCGAGAAAGAAACAAACCTTTCAAACCGTCAACGGGCCGGTAACGGTAAACGTTCCCATCAATTCCGAACTGGAGGGCGGGCTGCGTATTCTCATTGATCATTCGGATATCAAACAAAAGTGGTTTGACGTTCCCTATGGCCCGCATCCGGATGAAGTGATGGACATTTACCTGCCGAATGAGGGCGAAGGCCCTTTCCCTGTTATCGTTATGGTACACGGCGGCGGCTGGAGCGACGGCGACAAAAATTATTGGGAGGTGCATGGGGGCATTAAGGCGGTACCGTTTGGATTTGCGATGGCGTCAATCCGGTACCGGCTGGCCCCGGAATATCCGCATCCTGCCCAGATTCAGGACGTCAAAGCGGCAATTCGTTTTGTAAAAGCCCATGCGGAGGAGTACCGGTTGGATCCAACAAAGGTCGCGGTTTGGGGCGGTTCGGCGGGCGGTCATCTTGCCGCGCTTGCAGGCACTTCACCCAACGTGCCGGAGCTGACCGACCGTTCGCTGGGTAACCCGGATGTGGATGAATCGGTACAGGCGGTGGTTGCATGGTATGCGCCGATCTGGCTGGAACGCTCCGCACAGGAAAAGGTTCAGCTCAACCAGTTGGTAGATGAGCTTCAGGCAGGGGAACCGACCAAGCTCTACCAGCTTTTAGGCTGCACCAAAGAGGGATTCCCGGAGGCTGCGCGGAAGTTTTCACCGGCCACCTACCTCACCAGGGACTGCCCGCCTTTCCTGTTGCAGCATGGGACCGAGGATCCGTTGGTGCCCTACTTGGAATCGGTGGAATTTGACAAGGCGCTCACCATGATGATCGGGGAGGACAATGTCACCCTCGATCTCATCCATGGGGCGAAGCACGGCGGAACCCCTTTCCAGAGTTTGGACAACATCAAACGGATTACCGACTGGCTCAAGCAGGTTCTACATATAGAATAAAAGGAATGGAGAATGAAGATGAAACGAGAGGTACAGTACAAATATATCACCCCAGATATGTTCCGCAAACGGCTTGCGGAAGCGCCGGTGGCCTACCTGCCGTTGGGCACCATTGAATGGCATGGGGCACATCTGCCTCTGGGGGCGGACGGAATCCAGTCCGAAGAGCTGTTTGGCATGCTGGCGGAGGATGTGGGCGGCATTGTGCTGCCGATGCTGTTCTGCGCGCCGGACGCCAAAAAGGTGGAGCCGGACGGCACCGAATATTACGGAATGGATTTCTGGTTTGAAAAGGACCCGGACAGCTTTATGGCCTACCCTACCCAGCAGCTTCCCGGCAGCATTTACTATATGGAGGAAGACCTGTTCGGGCAGGTGGTGTTTTCCATTGTTAAACAGCTTGCCCGTGCTGGGTTCCGGCTGGTGGTCATGCACGGACATGGTCCGTCAATCCACTGGGCAGAGGCGCATAAGGAGGAATTGGAGAAAGCCTATGGCATCCGGGTCATCACCTGCTTTACTACCGACGAATCCGTAATAAAGGGCTATATGTCCGACCACGCGGCGGGCAACGAGACCATGATCACCCGCGCGCTTTATCCGGAGTTGGTACATATGGAAAATCTGCCGGAAAAAGGATGGCCGCTTGGGATGTTCGGGGAGGACCCCCGTGTTGTCGGCACCGAGGAAAACGGATGGAGGGTCATTAACCATCACCGGGCGCGGATGGGCGCGATTATCCGCGAAATTTTGGAAGAACTAAAATAACAGCCAAACGCCCCCTGTTTATAAACAGGGGGCGTTTGGCTAAAAATTGATATTCGATTGCTTGCAGGGCATTTGACTAATGCTTTGGAAATGATGTGAAAACCTCATCCGTTTGCCAGACAAGCAGTACAGACACGACGTTGAATTTCGGCATGGATCGATTGAAATGAGAGGAAATTGATATGGCAGGATCTGCATAGTCCTCTTTTCTTCGCGTATCGCGGCCGGATGAAACGGCGGCAGGGGAGGCTTTGTTGCCAGGGGTTTACCCAAGCAAGGCAGCAGTCTGCACAACGTATGGAGAGAACCTATTGGTTATCTGCGGAATTGAGTCCGAGACGGCTTCGTTGTTGGTTGGCGGCGTCCGCCGGTTTTCAAAGATGCTTAAAAGAATGACGCCGTTTTTTATACCGCATTTTCACTGCGGGCAAACGCCAATGAAGCATTTTTGACCTTGGTCCGTTAAATGAGGTGGTTGTTTCAGGACCAGTTTTTGCGGAAGTACAGCTCGCGGTACTTTTTTGGTGTCATGCCGGTATGGCGTTTGAAAACACTGGTAAAATAGCTTTGCGAGCTAAACGCAAGAAAGCTGCTGATTTCAGAAATTTGGTAATCCGAAAAGCGGAGCAGGTTTTTGGCCTCCTCCACACGCTGGAGCTGGATAAAATCTGCCAGCGGCATACCGGTTTCCTTTTTAAACAGAACCGAAAGATAGGCCGGACTTAACCCAGTCTCGCGGGACAGTGCCTCAAGCGAGACCGGTTCATGCAGGTGGCGGAAAATATAATCGGTACAGCGGATAATGTGATTGGAATAGCTGATTTGCTGACGGGTATCCCGAATGCGAGAGGTAAAGTCCTGCGCGGCCGTATAGAGCAGTGAAGTAACCTCTAAGGAGGTTTTGCAGTGATCCACTTTCTGAACATAGACTTCACACATGTTAAAGGCAAGCTCTTCATCCAGGCCGCCTTCTACTGCAAAACGGGTAATCAGGGTAATGGCGGTGATAAAAGAGTAAATGGCCTGCCGGAGCGGATCGCTTGAAAGGCGGAATTCCTCCCGCGGCAGAAATGAGCCTGCAAAATATTCCAATGCATCCAAATTGCCGCTTTTAATGGTGTTGAGCAGCAACAGCTCCTGCGCATAGGAACCATGGCCTGATTTTTTCTCCCGCTGTTCGAACATGGAATTGGAAAGTGCACGTGAAATGCTGTGCGGCGTATTGATTTCGGTACTCTGTTCGATGATTTCCCGCACGGTGACCTCCTGATCGGTAAAAGCAATATAAAGCAGGCGTACAAAGCTTGCGAACTGGGTGATGCTCACCGGGGGCATAATACAGATAAGCTTTTCCAGGTCGTCCGGACGCATGGACGGGAAGAAGGTAAAGGAATAATTTTGGGTGGAGGAATGCGGACGGGCCAATAATGCAGGCCCAATGACGAGATAATACTCTTTCCCCTGGCTGGTAAAGGGGAAAGAGGACATCATCTCAATGGAATTTGAGGCACAGAGTGCGGGGATGCCTTCTTTTTTGGGTATTAAGGAGCGATAAAGCTCACTGTGGAAGTTTGTGTTCCAGAACAGTTCAACGTCAAATGAAGAGTGCAGGACCTGAAGGCTGCTGTTTAACACACGAACCGGTATTTTGTTGTATTCAAATAGTAGATCCAACAGTTTTTTTCCGCTATGAAACATGGAGATAATTTCCATAACATCACCCTCTTACAGAGATAATATAGCAGATTGGCACGAGGAAATCAATAAATAGTGATATCTTTAAATAAATATTAATATTATAGCGTCGCAATTTGTGGTAAAATAAGGTTACATTGTGGACGAGGAGAATGATTATGAAAGACACAGTAAAAGAATCCATGAAGGATTCCTGGACTTTTATCAGCCTGGTGGTGCTTTCAGTTCTTTATTTATTTGAGGTGGACTTTGCAAACCTGACCTGGCTGAACGGGGTGGCGTTTGCCATTATTGCTGTGACGTTGATTCCGCTGTGCGTTAGCTTTGTGCGGCGCATTGTCCGTTTTGCCAAAAAGCGCAAGGAGAAAAAAGCGGGAACCGCGTTGGAGGAATCGCATTGAAAGCATGTTTAATTCGGCTTGGAAGCGTGGAGGAGGTCAAGCAGTTCATTCGGATTGTTTCGCAGGTTCCGTATGAGGTCTGGGTAACCGGCGGCCCGCGGACGGTGAATGCAAAATCTGAAATGGATGTGTTTTCTCTCAATTTGACCCGTCCGCTGGAGCTGCGGTGCCCTAACGCTGATGCACAGCTTTACGAACAGCTTGCTCCATTTCTCATTACCGGGCGAGGCGGCGCATAATATCCTGACGGAGGCTTGGCTTGAAGGTATTGCTTTTTTGGTTTATTTGTTTTGTGGTTTACAGCTTTCTGGGTTGGATTTGTGAGACGTTTTTCTGTTCTGCTGCACAGCGGCGGTTTGTCAACCGGGGCTTTCTTAACGGCCCGTTTTGTCCCATTTACGGATTTGGCGCCCTGCTGGTAATCGGGCTGTTTTCCAAATATGAAAACGATTTGCTGGCGCTGTTTCTGCTCAGTATGGCGGTGACCAGCATTGTTGAATACATTGCGAGTGTTTTGCTCGAAAAGCTGTTTCACCTTACCCTTTGGGATTATTCCGGCCGGAAATGGAACATTAACGGCCGGGTGTGCCTGCGTAATTCGCTGCTGTTCGGCCTTCTTTCGGTGCTGATGGTAAAAGGAATTCACCCACAGGTGGTTCGGTTGTTCGCCGAACTGCCGGAATGGCTGTCCATTACCTTTGTAACGGTACTGTCGGTTTATTTTATATTGGATGTGGTGATAACGGTATTGTCACTCACCCATATCAACCGGGCGGCAGGGCAGAAACAGCTTGAGCTGGACAGCCTTACAGAGCTGCGCAATCAGGCGGCAGAGCAGCTTCGTATCCGTGGTGAACGGTTCTGGAGGCCATTCCATAACCGCTTGCTCAAAGCGTTTCCAAATATGACATCTAGACGGTTCCCGGAGGGGATTGAGTTCATTCGAAAAACTTTAAAAAATGCGAGAAAGAGATAAGCCACACAAGGCGGCAGCGAAGGAGGAGGTGGAACACCGTATGAATATTGTGCTTGTCATCGATCAATACGACGACGGAAACAACGGCACCACCGTTACAGCTCGGCGGTTTGCACACGAACTGCGGAAATTGGGGCATAAGGTTACTATATTGGCAGGCGGGGAACCGGCGGAGCATAAAATATGTGCGCCGATGCATAAAATTCCCATCTTTCAAAAGCTGATTGAGTCCCAGGGCATGCGGTTTGCCAAGCCGAATGACCAGGCGTATTATGAGGCGTTTAAGGACGCCGACGTTGTCCATTTTTATATGCCGTTTCGGTTCTGCCGCCGCGGCGAAGAGCTAGCACGTCAGCTTGGCGTGCCGACGGTTTCAGCCTTTCATGTCCAGCCGGAGAACATTACCTCCAGCATTGGCATGGGTAAGTGGAAAGGAGTGAACCGTTTTCTTTACTGGTGGTTTTACCATATGTTTTACAACCGCTTCCGGTTTATCCACTGCCCGAGCCAGTTTATAGCGGACCAGCTCAAAGAGCATGGTTATGACGCCGACCTGCGGGTCATTTCCAACGGCGTGGACGATGTTTTTGTCCCGCACCCAGATTTGAAGGCGCAGCGCCAGCCGGACAAAATTTTTAAAATTTTGATGATTGGCCGTCTTTCGGGCGAAAAGCGGCAGGATCTCATTATTGAAGCGGCGAAAAAGAGCAGTTATGCCGACCGCATCCAGTTGATTTTTGCCGGCCGAGGCCCAAAAGAGAACGAATATAAGCACCTTTGCAAGGGGATGAAACGTCCGCCCATCTTCGGCTTTTACACAACCGAGGAGCTGGTGAAACTCATCAATGAATGCGATCTTTATGTCCACGCGTCAGACGCGGAAATTGAGGGTATTTCCTGTATGGAGGCTCTGGCCTGTGGATTGGTTCCGATCATTTCGGATTCCAGGCTTTCTGCGACCATGCAGTTTGCATTAGATGAGCGCAGCCTGTTCCGAGCAGGTGATGCGGCGGATCTCGCCGCTAAAATGGATTTCTGGATTGAGCATCCGGAGGAGCGGCTCAAAATGGAAGAGGCATATGCGGAAAAAGGGAACGATATGCGGGTGAGCGCCTGTGTACAGCTAGCAGACGCGATGTACCGCGACGCAGTTGCCGATTTTCAGAAAAAAGGGTATAAGCGCCCGGAAGAAATTGGGATCCGGCGGGTAACTCATCCAAATTCGGATAAAATAAACAAGCAGTATGCAAAGCACGGAAAGCTGCGGCGCCTGCTAACCGCTGGTTTTACCAACTTGTTGGGGGTTCTTCTTTCAATAGTTGATGGAATTCTGTTTGGCTTTTCGGTGCGCGGGCGGGAAAACCTGCGTCTGGTGGAGGGCGGTGCAGTTACTGTCTGTAACCATGTCCATCCAATGGACTGCACCATGGTCAAGGTGGCGCTGCTCCCTCATTTTGTGCGGTATTTGAGCCTGCGGCGCAACCTTGAGCTGCCGTTCACCGGCTGGCTGTTGAAAGCCTGCGGCTGTTTGCCAATTCCGGAACACCCAATCCAGATGGCGCGGCTCCAGCGGGAGATGGAAAAGGGGATTGCGCAGGGCGAGTGGATTCACTATTACCCGGAGGGAATGCTGGTGCGGTACCACGACGGAGTCCGTCCATTTCACCATGGAGCTTTTTTGACGGCGGTGCGGGCGCATTGCCCAGTTATCCCCATGAAGATTGTTTATGCAAGGCCACAAGGCATCCGCGCCCTGTGGCGGCATAAGCCGTTTATGAATCTTGTCATCCTCAAGCCGCAGTATGCAGACGAGACGTTGCCCCACCGTCAGGCGGTGGTGGAACTGATGCAGCGCACCCGCCGCTTAATGGACGGCACCGCGGAGGAGGATCGCCCGGTGTTCGGCAGGCCGGTGCTTTATCCGGAAATTGCAGAAGATGTGGAAGAAAATGCTGTCGAGACAGCAATAACGTGATATAATAAGAAAATGGGGCGGACGCCCTATTGCTGCTGCGGCAGAAAGGAAGAACGAATTTGAAAAGTAAGCTCCGGGAAATTTTCAGTATCCCGAACATATTAACCTACATCCGGCTCATTTTAATTCCTTTTTTTGTCTGGGCCTATGTTACTGCGGTGGAGCCGCAGGATTATTTTATTGCAGCTGCGTTGCTGCTGCTTTCCGGCTTGACCGATGTTGCCGATGGGTTTATTGCACGGCATTTTCATATGATAACCGAATGGGGCAAGGCAATCGACCCCATAGCGGATAAGCTTACCCAGGCGGCCATTGCCTTTTGCCTGGTGTTCCGTTATCCTTGGATGTGGCTGTTGCTGGGCCTGTTTATTGTCAAAGAGCTGTATATGGGCATCACCAGTCTGGTGCTGTTAAAAAAGGGGAAACGGCTCAATGGTGCCATGTGGTTTGGCAAGGTTTCTACGGCGGTGTTTTACCTAGTGATGATTGTTCTTATTGCCTATCCGCCAATGCCGCCGGTGGCTGCCTATATTATGATGGCGGTATCTGGATTTTTCCTGTTGCTTTCGTTTTTGCTCTACATTCCGCAGTACAACAATTTGTTTCGGGAATACCGTGAAGAGCAGGAGCTTTTAAAACAGCCGCAGGAGCCGAAAGGCAGCGCATGAAAAATATAGTGGATTATGTGGAGGAAACGCTGGAACCGTTGGCACAGCGCCCGTTTGGCCCGGTGGACAGCCTAGTGTTGTCGCAGTTTTCCTATATCCATTTGGAGGAATTCGTACAGGGGCCGGCGGGAGTGTCGACCCCTGTATCTTTAAAAGAACTGCTGCGCGCAGAGTGTTTTGACTCCCTGTTTTACCGGGTACGGGCACCGCAGGAGAACCGTCGCCTGTTGTTTGCGCTTGCGGCAAGCCCTCGGTTTCGGGACATTGGTGCCGTCTGTGCGGTAAACGACTTGAATCCAGACCTGCAAAAACAGTTCTCCGCCGTGACCTTTTTGCTGGGGGACGATACGGCTTACCTGGCATTTCGTGGAACCGATGCCACTCTAGTTGGGTGGAAAGAAGATTTTAATATGGCGTTTCTTTCCCCGGTACCGTCACAGGAGGCCGCTGTCTCCTATGTGGAGACGGTCGCCCGGCGAACCGTCGGCCGCCTTCGGCTGGGCGGGCATTCCAAGGGTGGAAACCTTGCGGTCTATGCCGCCATGATGTGCAGCGGTGCTGTTCAGGAACGCATAGATGCGGTTTATTCTCATGATGGTCCCGGCTTTCAGGAGAATATTTTGCAAAGCAGTGCTTTTGCAGCGATTCAGGGGCGGGTTCAGAAGACGCTGCCCAAAAGCTCCCTTATTGGTATGCTGCTGGAGCATCAAGAGAACTATACCGTTGTAGAAAGTTCTCGGATTGGTATTATGCAGCACGACCCGTTTTCATGGATGGTTTCCGAGGGCGAATTTCAAAACGCCGGGCATTTATCCGGCGGCGCACGTTATAGAAGCAGAGCTCTCAACGATTGGTTGGCAGCGTTGGACCGTTCCCAGCGGGAACGCTTTGTGGACACGCTTTTTGCGGTTCTGGAGGCTGGTGGAGTGGAATCCTTTGCAGAACCGGGCAGTTCGTGGCAGAAGCGAATGCCGGCCATGCTGGCGGCAGCCAGGCAGATTGATCCGGAAACCCGGCGGTATGTTTTGCAAACTGTTAGGGCGCTTGCGGCGATATCGCTGAAAGAACTTCCGCATAAAACCGGAAGGCGTCAGCAACTGTAGCCAGCAAAAAATGTTGGGAGCGGTAAACAGCAATAACAGCATTATGGAGGGATTTTTATGAAAAAAGGCACCTTTCTTCGCGTGATATGGATTGTTTCCGGTGTTCTGCTGCTGATAGCGGGAATTCTTTGCTTTATCAGCCCGTCTGTGGCGCTTCAATCCATCGCGCTCTGGCTCGGTTTGTTTATGCTCGTTTCGGGTGTATTGGATATTATAGCGTTTGCCAAAAGCTACGATGTGGTTATTGGTTCCGGGTGGCTATTGGCAAATGGTATTCTCACCCTCTTGCTCGGACTTCTAATGCTTGGCAACGAATGGATAACCGCCACTGTTCTGCCGCTTCTCCTCATCTTGTGGCTCATCAGCTCTGGCATTAGCTCGCTGGTACATTCCTTTGACCTCAAACGCTTTGGTGTTTCCGGCTGGGGTCTGATGACTGCATGGGGCGCGGTGGAGATTGTATTTGGTGTGGTTTCGCTGTTCAAACCGGTGGCGGCTGTTGTTGCAATGGCAATTTTGATTGGTATTACCTTTGTCATTGAAGGAATTAAAATGCTCATCACTGCTTTTTATACCGGCCGTTTTCTGCGGTAAATGGTACTCGATAGGCTCTTTGCCAAATGGCAGAGAGTCTTTGTATTTTGCCTGGATGGGGATACGCAGGCGGTTTTGCAAGTCGGCGCGCTGGATAAAAGAACAACCGGCGTTACCATATAACGGTTAAACTTTTTGAGGCCGACGATACTGTTTCCAACGAATGTTTTTGATTTGAAGTTTATCTTTTGGTTATTTTTATTGACAAACTCTTTGAGATTGTGTAGATTGGTATCATTGGACAATTCGGGAGGAATGCAAGGTGCAAAACAAACAGATAAAAAAAGCAGCCCCTGTTTTTAATGGAGTTCCAACCCTCATATACGGCGGGGATTATAATCCTGACCAGTGGCTGGACCGCCCGGACATCCTCAAAGAGGACGATCGGCTGATGAAGCTTGCAAACATCAACAGCGCATCGGTTGGCATTTTTGCCTGGGAGGCGCTGGAGCCAACCGAGGGTCACTATAATTTTGAATGGCTGGATAAAACGCTGGATCGCTTACACAACAACGGTATTTCGGTTATCCTTGCAACGCCTTCCGGCGCACGGCCTGCCTGGATGGACCGCAGCCATCCGGAGGTAACCCGGGTAACGGCCGAACGGGTGAAAAACCTGCATGGATTCCGGCACAACCACTGCTTTACCTCGCCCTACTACCGCAATAAGGTGCAGGAGATGAATACCCTGCTTGCCGAACGCTATGGAAAGCATCCGGCGGTAAAAATGTGGCACATCTCCAACGAATATGGAGGAGAATGTCACTGTGAGCTCTGCCAGGAGGCATTCCGGGCGTGGCTGCGCAAAAAGTACCACAACAACATAGATGAGCTCAATGCCCAGTGGTGGACCAGCTTCTGGAGCCACACCTTTACCAGCTTCGATGAAATTGAATCCCCGGCGCCGCAGGGAGAAATGCACCTACACGCCTTAAAGCTGGATTGGAAGCGGTTTGTCTCAGACCAGCATATCAGCTTTATGCGCAATGAAATTGAGCCGCTTAAGCGCATTGCACCGGAAATTCCGGTGACGACCAACACGATGGGGATTTACCCTGGCATTGACCTGTGGAAACTGGCGCCGCACATTGACCGGGTAGCGTGGGACAGCTATCCCCAGTGGCATAACGACGGACAGCCGTTCTGGGAATTGGGGGCGGAAACCGCTTTTTTGCATGACGTCAACCGTGCATTGAAGCCGGACCGGCCGTTTATGCTCATGGAGAACACCCCGAGCCTTGTTAACCACAAGACCTACAACAAACTCAAGCGCCCCGGCGTCAACATGCTTTCTGGTATACAAGCTATCGCACATGGTTCGGACACCGTGCAGTATTTCCAATGGCGCAAAAGCCGCGGCTCTGCTGAAAAATTCCACGGTGCGGTGGTAGATCACGCCGGTCATGAGTACACCCGTGTGTTCCGTGAGGTTTCGGAGCTGGGCGTGCTGCTTGCCCGGTTGGACGGTGTTGCGGGCACCCGGACCAACCCCGAGGTGGCGATTATCTACGATTGGGAGAACCGCTGGGCCATTGACGATTTACAGGGCTGGAACATGAAGCACAAGGATTACGACGTCACCTGTATGAACCATTATAAATCCTTCTGGAAGCGCGGCGTTTCGGTCAATGTCATCAACATGGACTGCGACTTTACACCGTATAAAGTCGTAGTTGCCCCCATGCTTTACATGTTAAGGCCCACAGTGGCAGAGCGGCTCAAACAGTTTGTGGCGGCGGGCGGCACCCTTGTGACCACCTACGGCACCGGGTATGTCAATGAAAACGACCTCTGCTGGCTGGGCGGCTTCCCTGGCGACGGTTTGATGGAGGTCACGGGTGTTTGGGCGGAGGAGATGGACGCCTTGTTCCCAACCGACCGCAATGCGGTTGCCTTTGAGGACAACGCCGAAGGGTTTGCCGGCCGTTTTGCGGTGCGGGAGATGGCGGAGATCATCCACCCGCGGGAAGGATGCGAGGTGCTTGCGGTATATGCTGAAGATTTTTACAAGGGTACCCCGGCAGTTACGCGGAACCGCTACGGCAAGGGAGTCTGTTACCACATTGCCGCCCGTACCGACAATGCCCTTATGGATCTGCTGTACGACCGTATTATGATACAGAATGATATTGAAATGGCGTTGGGCGGCGAGTTCCCGCTTGGCGTGACGGTGCAGCAGCGGTATGGAGACGGAGAAACCTATTACTTTGTTATGAACTTCAACGAGGAACCCAAACAGGTCATTCTTCCGGGCGGGATCTTTTACGATTACGCCGCAGAAGCCGAAGTCAGCAGTGTTCTTTCCTTGCGGGCTTACGGCGTAGCGGTACTCAGACGCCGGTAGGCCGTTTACCCCTATACGGGGCTTGACTGTCGGTACGCTGTCATTCGGCAATCAATGCGGGCTTGGAGGCCGTGCTGTGCTCCGGATTGGCTGGACCGGCTCAGTCTGGGGTGCGGAAAGGCGGCAAAACCGCTGCGGGCAGCTTGAAACACACAAAAATGAAGCAATGTTCCATCAACAACCATTACTACAACCAATTAAGGATATTACATGAATATGAAACGTTTTCAGTCGCCGACGGGAATGACCCTTTCGATGATGTTCATTTATCTGATCCAATGGGGCGCCCAGTACATCGGCTACAATTACCTGCCTATTTACATTGACTCTCTGCCTTTTTCCACCAACAGCACCACCGGCCTTGCCATTGCGGTGGGGGCGGCGACGACCATCTGTGTCCAGCCCATTTGGGGCCGGATGGCAGACAAGGGCAAAACCAAGAACCGTGTTCTTTTACTTGCATTAGTGCTGGAGGGGGTAACCGGTCTGCTGTTTTTTACCGAGATCCCCAATTTGTGGGTGCTGCTGCTCTGCATCGTGCTGTTTTATACCCCGTT
Source organism: Clostridiales bacterium (assembly GCA_003150405.1). Lineage (GTDB taxonomy): Bacteria > Bacillota > Clostridia > Oscillospirales > Ruminococcaceae > Metaruminococcus_A. Next base: position 27,746 of record QAMM01000007.1, on the reverse strand, counting down.
TCTGGCACCGCAGGCCCTTATTGACACCATTGTAGTGGAAAATATGGACAAGGTGCGGGTCCGCTATGGCATGGTGCGCTGCTTTGCTTCGGGCGGCGCGGCGCTTATGGCCTTTATCTTTGGTATGATTGCTGATATGACCAACATCAAGGCGTTTACCCTGTTTTCAGCCTTTTCGCTGGCGGCGGTGATTCCGCTGCTGTTCCTGCCAAAAACGCAAGGGCATGCGCGGACGGCCGGGCATAAGATTTCTTATCGCAGGCTGCTCAAAAACAGGCGATACACCCTATTTCTTGCCTATGGATTCGCCCTTTTTCTCTGTTCTTCCATGATCAATGCCTTTTTCCCCATCTTTGTCACCACGGATAAAGGGTTGAATGCCGGTACCGAGTGGTACGGCATTTTCATGGGTGTCACCATTCTGCTGGAAACTTCGGTGATGTTTTTCGGCGCCAAGCTGTTTGCCAAGCTCAACGCGTACGCGGTCTTTCTTCTGCCGCCGCTTGCGGGTATCTTCCGGGTACTTTTCCTTGTGTTTGCAAATGTGCCGTCTGACCTTTACTTCTACCCCATTTTTCATGCGCTGTGGTTTGGACCGCTTTGGGCAAAGGTAGCGCCGTTTATTCAGTCGGTGGTGCCGGAGGAGATGCGTGCCACAGGCCAATCGGTCTGGACCATTATTACCTGCGGCATTGCACCGGTCATTGGTTCACTTGGCGCAGGCGTGCTTTCGGATGCGTTTGGCATGCGGCAGATGTTCGGCGTTATCTGTGCCATTCTGATTGCAATGACGCTGTTGTTCGCTGTGCTGTTTTTCCGCCAGTACCGTCTTGACCAGCGTGAAGAATGTGTGCTGGCACAGGAGGATGGTCTGCCTGCGGCTGAGTGATGGTTCCGAGTGTATACAAGGGGCTGTTGGTCACACCAGAAAGAAAATTGAACCCAAAAGAAAAACTCCGCCCATCGGACGGAGTTTTTTATTGACTTGGACAGGACTGTTTACAGTGCATGGGATGATTCCGCAGCGGGAATTTTCACCACTTGGATGGAATTACCATGTGCCTGTATAATTGATTCCACGTCGTGGTATGAAAGAAATACTGTTGCCGTGTTGCGGTTGGGGTGGAATCCAAGACGGGCCGCACAGGTCAAATCCCGGTCAAAAAACACCTCCACCGAGCAGTCTGCGTTGTTGAGTACGCCGAACGGAGTTACCGCCCCTTTGGACAGACCCAAATGCTTTTGCAGCCGCTCCTCGGAAGCAAACGAAAGCGCTGTGGAGCCAATAACCTCTCGCAGTGCTTTGAGATTGACGGTTTTTTCTTTGCTTACAATGACCAGATAATGTTGTTTGCCATTGGCGTTGCGCAGAAACAGGTTTTTGGGGATTTCTCCCGCTTCGTCCAGATGCAGGCGCAGCATATCCTCTATGGTGTAGACCGGCTCATGTTCTATGTATTGGTAGGATATACTGTTTTTGTCGAGCAAATCCAGTACGTATTTTATAGCTTGTTCCAATGCAGCAGCCTCCTTTTGCAGATTTATTTGAAATATCCGGGCATCATTTTCCATGCAGGAGGGCAAGCACCTGAGATATGGTGCTGCAGTGGTCATAATCCCCGGTAAAATTCACCTCGTCGGTGTGGTAAAACACACCGCGCTGCTCGTTTTTGACCAGATATTCCGCGAGCTTCTGCCTGCCTTCCTCCCGAATGCACGCAACAAAGGCGGGAATGCGCACGCTGTGCTTACGCAGGTCAAACATGTCCTCCGAACAGGGGGCTTCGCAGTCCCAGCATCCCTCATACCCCTTTTCATGGGTGCAGCGGCGCTGTTTGCATCCGCCGCAGGGGATTTCGGTTTCATCTGCTGCATTGTTACAGCCGGCGCACAGTTCTGAATAACGGCTGCATAAAGCGCAGATCAGGCCGCATGGGGCAATGCTGGACGCAATTTTTTTCACCTGCTGCTGATTCATGTATGGCACCCCTTTCCGGAAATCAATCTGGTCGGCGCAATTCCGCAACCCGGCGTTTGACCAGTTCAACGCTGTTGTCAATAAACTGCTGAATGGTGTAGCTTTCCGCAAAGGCAATGCGGATGTTGCAACGGTCAATCGGAATGAGAATTTTTTGTGCGCCGCTATTGCCGATAGCCTCGGCCATTTTGGGTGTGAGCTCACCGAGCAGGGCGTTCGGCATGAGGATGGCCAACACCCCCATAATAATATCCGCCTTGTCCACGTTATGCACAATGGCGTTTTCGCCGGTGGCGCCATCCTGAGCACCCGCTTTCAGCATAGCTCCGGTTGCAGCGGAATTGGTACCAAGCGCCCGGATATGTACGTCTGGCACCTCGGCGCGGAGTTTGGTAACAATGGCCTTGCCAATCCCCCCGCCCTGTCCGTCTACGACCGCGATGAAAATCTCTTTTTTCATGGATTTTCTCCTTTGCTTTTGACATGTTCTGCTCTTTATTTTACAGCAATCTCCGCTGGTTGTCCAGAAAGAGAGATGCTTTGAAGTATGGAGGTGAGAAATTTGCCCTGTATTTCATAATGAAAAAATATAAATTGTATATAAAATGCAGAGAACAAAAACCACCTAGCTGCCAAACGGCCGTCAGGTGGTTTTTACCATTATTATTTTGCGAATTCAATGGCGCGGCTTTCACGAATCAAGTGAACCTTAATCTGTCCGGGATATTCCAGCTCATTCTCGATACGGTTGACAATATCGCGTGCAACGAGGATCATCTTTTCGTCCTTGATAACCTCCGGTTTTACCATAATCCGGATTTCGCGGCCCGCCTGAATGGCGAAGGATTTTTCGACGCCGTCAAACGAATTTGCAATCTCTTCCAGTTTTTGCAAGCGCTTGATGTAGTTCTCAAGATTTTCACGGCGCGCGGCAGGGCGTGCAGCGGAAATGGCGTCAGCCGCCTGTACGAGACATGCGACGACGGTTTTGGGTTCTACGTCGTTATGATGCGCCTGAATGGCGTGGATTACCTCATTGCTCTCTTTGTACTTGCGGCAGACGTCAACACCAATTTCAACGTGGGATCCCTCAATTTCATGGTTGAGCGCCTTGCCAATGTCGTGCAGCAAACCGGCGCGGCGTGCGAGAACTGGATCGATGCCGAGTTCAGAGGCCATCATGCCGGCAAAATAAGCCACCTCAATGGAATGGTTGAGTACATTCTGCCCGTAGCTGGTACGGAACCGCAGCCGGCCCAGCAACTTGACAAGTTCCGGATGAATACCATGCACGTTGGTTTCCAGCACGGCTCGCTCCCCTTCGGATTTAATTTTCTGCTCGACTTCGCGGCGGGATTTTTCGACCATTTCTTCAATGCGTGCCGGGTGAATGCGCCCGTCGGTAATCAGGCGCTCCAACGACATCCGCGCAATTTCACGGCGGATTGGGTCGTGGGAAGAGAGGGTGATGGCCTCCGGCGTGTCGTCAATAATGAGGTCGACGCCGGTCAGTGTCTCTATGGTACGGATGTTGCGGCCTTCCCGCCCGATAATCCGGCCCTTCATTTCGTCATTGGGCAGCGGTACGACCGAAACGGTCGCCTCTGAGACGGTATCTGCGGCACATCTTGCAATCGCGAGGGAAATAAGGTTGCGCGCTTTGGTTTCGGCTTCATCTTTGAGCTGAAGCTCATAGTTTTGAATTTTCAGTGCTTTTTCGTGGACAAGCTCGCCTTCCAGTGTATCCAGCAGCTGTTGTTTGGCCTGTTCCACCGTGAGTTCGGAGATACGCTCCAGTTGGTCCATTTGGCTTTTTTTGATAATTTCCGCTTCTTTTAATTTTTCTTCGGCCTGTTTCAAGCGGTTCTGGGCCTGTTCGTCTTTGCGTTCGATATTGTCAATTTTGCGGTCGAGGGTTTCCTCTTTCTGCTGAAGGCGGCGCTCCTGACGGCCCACATCACTGCGAAGCTCTTTAATTTCCTTATCCGCTTCGGTACGCATTCGGTGGATTTCATCCTTCGCCTCTACCAGTGCCTCACGCTTTTTGCTTTCGGCTTGTTTTTCGCCTTCTGCAACGATGCGTTTGGCTTCTTCCTCAGCGCTGCCGATTTCAGCTTCTGCGACCTTTTTTCTATATTTGACACCTACAAAAAAGGTGATAACACCAAAAATCAGTCCACCCGCAATAAAAGCAATTACGCAATATAAAATTTGCGTTGCATCCATTTACAAATACAAACCTCCTTTTTCTTCGATTTTGTTTCAATCCTTGTGAACAGTTACTAAAAAAATCAATATTAACCATCAAAAAAAGGTCAAAAGACCGAAAATATAGGATATACTATGTTATTAATTGTATTACGATTGCCACTGGTTGTCAAGGAGAAATCCCACCGAAAACTATACAAGGAACTTCTTTTTTGAAATAGCAGAATGCTGGAATGGAATTGACAGGGGAATATGAAATGAAACATCTGTAAACAGAGCTGGCTGCAAAAATTTACATCGAGTTGCATGTGTCTGTACAACAATAGGGATATGAGGTCCTGTAAGTGAAAAGGGGTGTAAAATCCAATGGGCAACCGAAGTCGGGAGCAGGAAGAACTTTTATTTTGTACGCTGTACCACACATTGGGCAATGCAAGGGAAGCGGCGGCGCGCTCTGGATATTCTGGGTACAACGGCGTTCAGTATGCGCTACATATGTTGAAAAATGAGCGGACGGAAAAGCGGCTGAAAGCATTAAAACCGCAGCGTGGAAGCTATGTTGATGATGTTTGTTCTGGATTAAAGCGACTGGCGTTCAGTCCGGTGAACGATGCTGTACGACTGGCATTGTGCGGGCAGGAGCTTTCTGGTTTGGAATTGGAACAACTTGATTTATTCTGTATTTCTGAGTTTAAACTGAGCAGCAAAGGGATTGAGCTTAAATTTTTCGACCGACAAAAAGCCTTTGAGCTGCTTTACACCATTGCTTCATCTGCAGATGCCGAGCAAAAAGAGCGTTCCTTTTATGATGCGCTGGAAAAAAGTGCGGCGCTGCTGCGGGATACACAAAAAACATGAACTTACAAACGTTCAGCCCAAAACAGCTCCGGGTGCTGACATGGTGGTGCAGCAACAGCCCGGATGCTGAGCGGGACGCCATTATCTGCGACGGAGCTGTACGAAGCGGCAAAACCTTCTGCATGTCGCTTTCCTTTGTGTTATGGGCAACGGCAGCTTACAGCGGACGTTCTTTTGCACTCTGCGGCAAAACCATTGCTTCCTTGCGCCGTAATGTGACCTCTCCCCTGATAACGGCGCTGCGGGAGCTTCGGTTTTGCTGTGAGGAACGGATCTCAAAAAACAGCATTGTAATTTCAAAGGATGGGATTGCTAACACCTATTATCTGTTTGGCGGCAAGGATGAGGGTTCAGCAGCATTGATTCAGGGCATAACCCTTGCAGGGGCGCTATTAGATGAAGTGGCGCTTATGCCGCGCTCGTTTGTGGAGCAGACAATTGCCCGTTGTTCGGTGGAAGGCTCACGTCTTTGGTTCAACTGCAACCCGGAACACCCTTTTCATTGGTTTTATGAAGAATGGATTTGTAAATCCCAGCAAAAAAACGCCCTTTACTTGCATTTTGTCATGGAGGACAACCCTAGTCTTTCATCCCGCATGCGGGCGCGGTACCGGAGTTTATACAGCGGTACGTTTTACGAGCGGTTTGTTGAGGGGCGCTGGACAGCGGCGGCGGGAGTGGTTTACCCCATGTTTTCGGAACGGATTCACGTAGTGCACACCCTTCCGGAGCATTTTGGACGCTATGTGGTCTCCTGCGACTATGGAACGGTGAACCCCGCCTCCTTTGGCCTATGGGGATACGCAAACGGTGTGTGGTACCGTATTCGGGAGTACTATTACGATTCCAAAAGGGAGCGTATTCTGCGCACCGATGAGGAGCATTATGCGGCACTGGAAGAACTGACTCAAAAGCTCCCGGTGGAGCAGGTTCTTGTCGACCCCTCCGCCGCCAGTTTTATGGAGTGCATCCGGCGGCACGGACGATATCGGGCGGTACCTGCCAAAAACGATGTGCTCGGAGGCATCCGGCGGGTAAGCGACGCGCTTCGGGATGGGAAAATCTGTTTTTCGGCGGATTGCCGGGACAGCATTCGGGAATTTTCCCTTTATGTCTGGGATACAAACAGTTCGGAGGACAGGCCGGTGAAACGGCACGATCATGCAATGGATGACATTCGCTATTTTGTAAACGGAGTTCTTTCCGCACCGGAGGATGATTTTTATGCGCTTTCACTTGGCCGCTGACAACCCCAAATACAGGAAAGGAGGAAACCGATTGGCTTTTTTTCGAAAAGGGCGAACCGCGCCTGTGTGTGAGCCGCTTCAAACAGCGCGCAGCACAGCGGATCCGCTTGCCGGTTATACGCTGCGGACGCCGCTTACCATTGGCGAAATACGCCTGTATGAAACCATGCGCGAGGCGGTGCCGGTGATTGATGCAGCCATTCAGAAAATTGTACGTCTCACCGGTGATTTTACTGTCACCTGCGGCGATCAGGCGGCAGACACCATATTAAACCGCTTTTGTGCAGATGTACAGGTCGGCGCAAACGGAACGGGGCTGCATAGTTTTATTGCGTCTTACCTGGATCAGCTTCTCACCTATGGCAACGCACTGGGGGAAATTGTCCCTGCGCGGGATGGCAGCGATATTCGAGCCCTTTATCATGCGTCGTTGGAGACAGTGGAGGTTAGTCAGGGGAAAACTCCGCTGGAACTGGAGATCAGCCTGCGGGGCGCCGGGAAGAATACGCCGGTCAGGCGCCCGGAGCTGCTGCTGTTCACTGCGCTCAATCCCCCGGCAGGAGAGGTGACCGGCGTCTCCCTATTGCGAGGACTGCCGTTTGTCAGTTCGGTACTGCTTAAAATTTTCCGCTCGGTGGGACAGAACTTTGAACGGATGGGCAACCTGCGTTATGCTGTGACCTACCGTCCATCTGCCGATGGGTATGACAAGACGAATGCCCGGGAGCGCGCCATGACTATTGCGCGCGAGTGGTCGGACGCTATGTCGGCAGCCGAACAGGGACAGATTAAGGACTTTATTGCGGTGGGCGACGTGGACATCCGGGTCATTGGAGCGGACAACCAGGTGATTGACAGCGAGGTGCCGGTACGGCAGCTGCTGGAGCAGATTGTCGCCAAGCTCTCGCTGCCGCCTTTTATGCTGGGGCTCTCCTGGTCGACGACCGAGCGGATGAGCGCCCAGCAGGCGGATATTCTTACCAGCGAGCTGGATTATTACCGCAGGCTGCTCACCCCTGTGATCGTGAAGATTTGTCGCACCTTTCTGCGGCTGCATAGGATTTGGAACGAGCCGCAGGTGGAATGGAGTAGCATCAATTTGCAGGACGAGGTGGAACACGCTCAGGCCCGTTTGTATAATGCCCAGGCGGACGCCCTCCTGCGCGCGGAATAATAGGACGAAGGAGGTGAATAGAGTTGAAGGAAGGAATGATTCTGAAAACGGCGGAAACCGGTTCGGTTTCCCCGGAGGAGATGGGAAAGATCAACCGGTACAGCAGGCGGGAACTGGATCCCGGCGAGGTCTATACCTTTTCAGTGGTGCTCTGTGACAACGAGATTGACCGCGATGGGGAACGGTTTACCATCAATGCACTCAAACGCCTGTCCGGGCTGTTTCTCGGCAAAACCGGTATTTTTGACCACAATCCCAAAGGGGAGAACCAGACGGCGCGCATTTATGACGCCTGCGTACTTACCGACAGTTCTCGAAAGACTGGTGTAGGTGAGCTGTATACCTATTTGAAAGCGTCTGCCTATATGGTGCGCAGTTCCAAAACCGAGGAACTGATCCTTGAAATTGACGCGGGGATTAAAAAAGAGGTCAGCGTTGGCTGCAGCGTCCAGAAAATGACCTGCTCAATCTGCGGCGCCGACTTGAAGCATGGAAGATGTCCGCATAAAAAAGGTGAAATTATTGGCGGGAAGGTTTGCCATACGGTTCTTGATCAGCCGAGCGATGCCTACGAATGGTCTTTTGTCGCCGTTCCGTCTCAGCGGGCCGCTGGTGTGGTCAAAAACTGCGGGGAGACGCCGCGGAATGAAGAAATGCTGCTGAAAAGCCTGTATGCAGCTGAACGGGACCTTGTTCTCTCCCCGGCGGAGCAGCAGGAGCTCACCGGGCTGCTGGAGCAGGAACATCGGAAAGCGGCACTGGGCGAACGGTATGTGGAAGAACTGCGGGATGAGGTTCTGCGCCTGAGCTGTCTTGTGGACAGCAATGCGACGTTTGGAGTGACCAAATCGCTCCTGCCGCACATGGATGTTGATGGTTTAACCGAACTGCGGGAGGCATACCGCAAAAAATGGAACGACTCCGATCCGGCTTGTCCGCAGCTTCAAAAAAATGCGGGAAAGCAAGACAGTGAAGCCGGAAAACGGGAATTTATGATATAGGAGGAATGAGAAATGAGCGTTTGTTTTAATGGGATCAGCGATGTTGTTGTGACCTTTCAGACGGCGTCGGCTGCCATTGGAGATTTGGTAGCGGTATCCGCCAATAAAACGGTGGAAAAGGCCGGTGCATCCGACAGCATTTGCGGCCTGGTTGTTTCCAAAAACGGTGGATTTGTCGGGGTGCAGATTAAAGGCGCGATGGAGCTTTCCTGCACAGATTCCGCCATTGCGCTGGGCCGGCAAGAAATTGTACCGGACGGCAGCAACGGCATTAAAAAGCCGGCGTCCGGTGCTTCCGGCCTGCCGGTGCTGGTTGTGGATATGAACAGCGACAAATCCAAAGTAACGGTTATTCTTTAACCGGAGATACAGGAGGTAAAAAGAATGGGATATGAAAACATCCGTCTGGAAAAGGGCATGTACCATGTTTCCGGCAAGAGCTTTACACAGGTTTTGGAGGAGCTTGATCCCTCCCAGAATTATGCGGGCAGCGATCTTGACGGGCTTGATGCCTACCAGCGCCAGCTCAAACGCTACGACATCCGGGTTTCGGGAGCCGGGTCCGATGCGGTTGAAAAATTCTTCAGCACCGCCGATTCCGCCGCGCTTTTTCCGGAGTACATCGCCCGTGCGGTTGCTCAGGGCATCCACGATGCAAATAACCTAAACGAAATCATCGCCACCAAAACGATGGTAAACGGGCTTGACTACCGCAGCATTACCATCCCGAATGACGAGGAGACCCAGTCCCTCAAACAGGTAGCAGAAGGTGCGGAAATTCCGACCACCAGCATTAAAAAGCAGGAGAAGCTGGTAAAGCTCACCAAACGCGGCCGGATGCTGGAGGCTTCCTATGAAGCAATCCGCTTCCAGAAGCTCGACCTGTTCACCATTGCGCTACGGCAAATTGGCAGCTACATTGCGAAAACTCAGTTTAACGATGCGGTTGAAGTTCTGCTCAACGGTGACGGTAACAAAAATCCCGCGGCGGCAGTTGAGCTGACGACCTCCGGCAATTTCGGTTATGCCGACCTTGTTAAGCTCTGGAACGAGTTGGGGGATTTCAAGATGAATGCCATTGTAGCCGGCTCCGGAGCAATGGGCAAAATTCTCAATCTCGATGAGGTCAAGGACGCAACCGCCGGGCTCAATTTTCACGGTACCGGCAAGCTGGTAACCCCGCTGGGGGCGACGCTGGTGAAGTCCGGAACACTGGATGCAGACACTCTTCTGGCACTTGATAAAACCTGCGCACTGGAAATGGTCTGTGCAGGCGAAGTGCTTGTGGAATACGACAAGCTCATCGACCGCCAGCTCGAACGGGCGGCTATTACCTCGATTGCGGGCTTCTCCAAAATTTTTGCAGATGCTGTCCGTAAAATGGAGGTATAACCAATTCAAAACAATCTCCTGTGCCGCCGGGCGGCGGCGCGGGATTTTTTGAACAGGGGGCAGAAAATGGAACTGTCTTATGTTGGCAAGCTCTTTGCAGCCTTTACCGGAATGACTGCGGACGAGGCGCTGGAGCAGCTTGAAACCATCCGCCTTTCGGTCACGGAGATTGAATCGCGCCTGAAAACAGGGGTCGACCCGGAAAAGCACAGCCAGGTATTGAGCTATGCGGCTGCTGCTCTTGCGTTTTACCGGTACAGCGTTCTCTGCGCCAATACGGGCGGAATCCAGAACCTGAAAATGGGGGACACTACCTTTTCGGCGGACTCCAAGACTGCGGTACAGACAGCGGCGGCAATCCGGGATGAATTTATGGCGCTAGCGGCGCCGCTGCTTCAGGACCAGCGGTTTGCATTTCAGGCAGTATGAATAAGCGAGGAGGCGTGTAATGTCATTAAATCGAGCGCTTCAGACCATGCTGCGCCATTACGGAAAGCCGGTTCGGTACCTAGCTGACAACCTACCGGTTATTACCACTGCGCTTATCACCCCGTGTTCCGGCGGAGAAAGTTCCGCTCTGCGTGCGGATTCTGCGGGCGTTACGGCAGAAAATCGATACGTCTATATTTCGGCGCCTGGGCATACCCCACCTGCCGTAGGGAGCAGGCTTCACAGCGGCGGGGATGTTTATCTGGTGGAACAGGGCGGCGCCGTCCGTGCAGGCGGGGCCATTGAGTATATTTGGGCGCTGCTTCAGCAGACGGAGGAGGTGGACTTGTGAATGGGATTGCATCCATTGTCCCGGCTGTTTTGGATTTGTTGGAACATTCTGGAAATTACACCGGCACGGAACTGCGTTCCGCTTTTTCAAGTGTACCTTTTCCGGCGGCTCCGGAAAAAGTCACCCTGATTGTCGGATTGGGCGCAGCTGCCGTAAGCGGTTTTTCGGTGGGCGACCGGTTGGACGGCAGCCGGATGGGCAAGCGCCTGAAAGCATCGGTCAAAATTCAAATCATCAGCCCGCTGGTATTGGGCGCCGAGCAATGCACTTCAGTGTTGAACGACCTTTGCGGCGACCTATTGTTTGATTCGTCGCTGGGGGCTGTCAACCTGACAGCGGGTGAGGTGAAGTGCAATACACAGCGGCGCGCGTATGAAATGACGGCCGTCCTTGTTGTCGATACGCTGTATTACCAACCGTAAAGGAGGAAATCCGTTGCAGCAAATGAAATTTGGGGAAACCGTTTTCCCCTGCAATCCGGCGAGCTTAAAGATCAGCTACGCTAAGCATATCGTTCCGCGTTTTTCCCCTTTTGGCGGAAGCATTGTGGAAAATTACGGCAGCGAGCCTATTCGGGTTTCCGGTGAGGGAGAGCTCCCGGGCCCGGCGGCGTCTGCTGCGTTTGCCGCTGTAAAAACGGCGTTTTCCAGCAACGCAAGTCAAACTCTAATCGTCGGCGAAGAGAGCTTTCCCGCCTTTTTTGAAACCCTCACATGGGAGGCGGATGCACAGAGCGGCGCCATCCGCTACCGGTTTTCTTTTGTGGAGGAGATTGGATGAGCGGCCCGAGCCTTCCATCTCTGGCTGTCTATGGGGTAGATTACCACGGAGTGGGGATTAACTTGGGAACGCCGTTTTCCCTCACGTTCCACAGTGTGCTGACCCAGCCGTATGAGGAATTGACAGTGTGGGTTAAAGGCGCTGCAAACCAATTTTACTCTCTTGGTTTAACATTGGATGGCCAAACCTTTTTTGACGGCCTTGTCCTTTCGCAGCAGCGGGAAAAAACACTGGACGGCGATCGGCTCAAGCTGGTCTGCCGGAGCAAGCCCGGCTATTTGATGACGGAAAACCAGATCAATCCTTATGTTTATTTTCAAGTCACCGGGGAAGCGGCGGTACAGACCTATGCAGTGCCCTGCGGCATTGAGGGCCTGCGGGTGGACGAAAGCAAAACTGTTGCCCGCATGCTGGTCTCCGAACGGCAGAGCTACTGGGATTATCTCACGGTGTTTTTCATGCGCGCTTATGGCAAGCTCCCCTATGTTGCGCGGGATAATTACATTGAGCTTACCCCGTATTCCGGCCGAAGCCTAATGCTCTCCAACCGGCAGACAGACGGTATAGCTTATCTGGATTTTGCAGACCATTTTAAAATTCAGATGGTTTCCAGCGTGTGGTTTTATACAGGAAGCGATGATTTTGGCGATTTGTATGAAGAGGGGTATTCCAATGCGGTGGCCGCAATTTATGGCGCCAAAAAGGAGCTGTACGTCAATCCGACCCGGGCGTGGGTGCTGGATCATGCGCGCTATGCGGATTACCTGTTTTACAAAAGCATGGTGGATTCTCGGGTCATTGAGGTGACAATGGCCGGTATGCCAGATATCCATAAGGGGGACTCAGTGGTCTTTGACCGCGATTCCACCATGACAGGGAACCTGTATGTTGGTGAAAAGCGGATTGAAACCACCGGACAGGGTGTGACCACAACCGTTTGGCTGTGGGACAAGCAGTTTCACAAATTGTAAAAAGCCCCGGCTGCGGTCAGCAGCCGGGCTTCTTTTTTTGAGGAAGTTCACGGGGCAGAATCCTGAAATATTTTATTTGGCCTGCATGCATACAGCGGGTGATTCAGGCTGTTTTTTACATTGACGGGATGGAGAGGCTTTCAAAAGGGTGCGGCCGACGGGCGTGCGGAGGCTATTTGTTCTAAGGATTATGGTCCGCCCGCGTATAAGGACGCGTATAAGGAGCAGCGCTTCTTGCCATCGAGCTGTGTTCTATTCTTGTATTTCTGCGCCCAACTTGCTATAATAGCCCGGTAAGGCCCTTTGCGGCCGGGAAAGGCGGGATTCCCTTTGGAACAGAAAAAAGAGCGGGTCTGGCTCATTGACGAAGTCCGCGGGCTTGCCATTTTGCTGATGGTGGTCTACCACTTTTTTTACGATATTGTCGTGCTGTACGGGGTGAATATCCCGGCGTTTTATTCCCCGGCGCTCGATATGATCCGGGATTTTTTTGCCGGGCTGTTCATTTTTATTTCGGGCGCTGCCTGCCGGTTTTCCCGCAGCAACCTTAAGCGGGGCGTTCAGTGCTTTGCTTTTGGTATGGTGATGACCTATGTCACCGCCATTGCGCTTCCAAACGACCCAATTTTGTTTGGCATTCTGCATCTGCTCGGCGTTTGCATGGTGCTGTTCAGTTTTCTTGCGCCGCTGCTGGATAAAATCCCGGTTTGGGCAGGAATTGCAGGCTGTGCCCTGCTTTGCCTTGTGACCTGGGGGATTAAAGACGGCTATTTTGGAATTGCCGGGCTGTTTACAGCGCCGTACCCCGATGTATTGACCGCAAGCGGGCTGTTTTTCCCCTTTGGCATTCCCGGGGAGGGTTTTGCTTCGGCAGATTATTTCCCGCTGTTCCCCTGGATGTTTGTCTTTTTTGCCGGCGCGTTTTTTGGCCTTCCGGTCTTACAGCGCAAAATGCCGGGTTTCTTTTACAAAAAGCATGTGCCGCCGCTCGCTTTTGTCGGGCGGTACACCTTGTGGATTTACCTGCTGCACCAGCCGGTGCTGATGGGCATTTGCTTGCTGGTGTTTGGCTACTGATATTGAAACAGGATGGAGAGTATTGCCTCCATCCTGTTTTCTGGTTTTGGCAGGAATTGCGGGCGCTTTTGGCCGTAGTGGGGGCTGCGGAAAATCGGGCGGGGAGATTAGCCGATACAGCTATTTGTTTTATTGGATAGTAAAAATCAAAGCGCATAGCCCCTAATGGGCGCCAATATCAAAAAACAGCCAAAAGCCGCGTAAATCGATTTTCGGTGTTTTGTGAGCCGAACGGCTAGCACATTAGATTGATTTCAGCGGCGCAAGGCACGCTTGGTGAGCCGTTTGCAGGCAAATATTCACAACATGCGTTTGAAAGCTGCTTGTGAGAAGACGCCCGACCTGAACAAAACACAGGGCAAAAGGACATTCCAAACAAAGAGATTTATATTCTATAGTAATATTTTAACTTCTTTTGTACTTTTTTGTATATTTTGGGCAGCCCCCTTGAATTTTATGGAGCGGTTATTGTATGCTTAGGAAAAGATAACCTGCATATCCTGTTCCGTATGATAATGTAATAAAACAACCGATGTTGTTTAATGTTTCCATGAAAACCGCCTGCGGGTTTTCCGCCGGTTTTATAAAAAAATGCAAAAGACAAAATACAGTCAATCCAATTCAGGAGGAACCAAGTATGAAACGTGAGTACCATGTAGCGGTTACCGGCTGCGATTTTGCAGAGGGTACTGCGGAGCACCCCTTCCGTACCATCAACAAAGCGGCGCAGGTTGCCGAGGCCGGCGATACGGTTGTCGTCCATGCGGGCGAATACCGTGAGTGGGTAAAACCCGCACACGCTGGAGCCAGCAATATTGAGCGGGTAACCTACGAGGCGGCAGAGGGTGAAAAGGTGGTTATCAAAGGCTCAGAACGCATTACGGATTGGGAATTGGTTGAGGGAACGGTTTGGAAAGTGACCCTGCCGAACAGCTTTTTTGGCGATTACAACCCTTATGCGGAACCGCTGGGAGGCGACTGGTTTGCCTATCCGACCGCCTTTACCATTCATTCAGGCGATGTTTATTTGAACGGCAAATCCTTTTTTGAAACCACCTCTCTGGAAGAGGTGAAACACCCGAAAAAACGGGAAACCTTTACCCCGCCCTTTTCCACCCGCGTGGAAAAGATCCTGAACCCAGAGCAAACCGTTTACCAGTGGTACTGCGAAGTGGATCACGAAAACACCACCATCTACGCAAACTTCCAGGGCGCGGACCCGAACGAGGAACTTGCGGAAATCAACGTGCGCAAATGCTGCTTCTACCCGGATAAGGTGGGGGTGGATTACATCACCGTCCGTGGGTTTGAGATGGCGCAGGCCGCCTGCCCCTGGACCCCGCCGACGGCGGATCAGCCAGGGATGCTCGGCGCGCACTGGAGCAAGGGCTGGATCATTGAAAACAACATCCTGCACGACGCCAAGTGCAGCGCCATCAGCATTGGCAAGGAGGCGTCCACCGGGCACAACCTCTCGGTGCGGTACCGCCAGAAACCGGGCTACCAGCACCAGATGGAAGCGGTGTTCCGCGCCCTGCAAATTGGCTGGAGCAAGGAGAAAATCGGCTCCCATATCATCCGCAACAACGTGATTTACGACTGCGGCCAGAACGGCATTGTCGGCCACATGGGCTGCGTGTTCAGCGAGATTTACGGCAACGATATTTACAACATCAACCTCAAGCATGAATTTTACGGCTACGAAATTGCGGGCATTAAGCTCCACGCCGCCATTGACGTGCAGATTCACCACAACCGCATCCACAACTGTGAGCTTGGCACCTGGCTTGACTGGCAGGCGCAGGGCACCCGCGTAAGCAGCAACCTCTACTACAACAACGACCGTGACTTTATGGTTGAAGTTACCCACGGCCCCTGTCTGGTGGACAACAACATTTTTGCGAGTGCACACTCGCTGGATGACTATGCGCAGGGCAGTGCCTTTGTCAACAATCTGTTCTGCGGCAAAACCCACTATGAAAAGGTGCTTGACCGTTCCACCCCATACCACTTCCCGCACACCACCCAGGTGGCGAGCACCGCTGTGGTGTACGGTGCGGACGACCGCTACTACAACAACATCTTTGTGGCGTATGACGGCTATAAAGGCGTTGAACGGATTAGCACCATTGCCGTTGACGGCTGCGGCACAGCGCAGTACAATGGCTGCACCGCTTCTTATGAAGAGTACAACCAGAAGATCTTTGCCATGGGAGCGGGCGATTTGGAGCTGTTCCAGCGCACCGAGCAGCCGGTTTGCGCGGCCGGGAACGCCTACTTAAACGGCGCGGGCGCGTTTGACCGCGAGTGTGAGAACTATGTCAGCCGGATGAACCCGCAGGTTCAGATTGTGGAGCAGGGCAGTGAGGTCTACCTTGAATTTGATGCGGATCAGGGCCTGCTGGAGCTTTCCGCGCCGGTGGCGTCCACCGAAACGCTCGGCTTTACCCGTATTACCAACGCGATATTTGACGACCCGAACGGCAACTCCATTGTGTTGGATACCGACCTTGTCGGCAACAAGCGCACAGATGCGCCGAATGCCGGACCCATTGAGGGGCTGAAAGAGGGACATAACCGGATGAAAATCTGGGGTTAATACCAAAGCATCCATCCATAAATCATCAGAAGGGGGAAACAGCAATGAACAAAACATTCCATGTAGCAACCACCGGCTGTGATTACGCGGCGGGCACAAAAGAGCATCCTTTCCGCACCATCAACCGGGCGGCGCAGATTGCAGAGGCCGGCGATACGGTCGTCGTTCACGAGGGAACCTACCGCGAGTGGGTCAAACCGGCAAACAGCGGCGAAAGCGACGTCCGGCGGGTGACCTACCAGGCGGCCGACGGCGAAAAGGTTGTCATCAAGGGCTCTGAAGAAATCAAGGGCTGGGTCAATGTAGAGGGCACGGTCTGGAAGGTCACCCTGCCCAACCGCTTCTTCGGCGATTACAACCCCTACCAAGAACATTTGTGGGGTGACTGGCTGGTTCTGCCGGAGGATATGTGGCTGCACCCGGGCGACGTTTATTTAAACGGCAAGTCCTTCTATGAGGCAAAAACCCTGGAGGACGTCAAAAAGGCTGAAAAGCGCACCACCGGCTGTTCCTCCTTCCGAAAATGGACAGACGAAAAAATTCTGGAGCCGGAGCAGACCGTTTACCAGTGGTGCTGCGAAAGCGATAAGGAGAACACCACCATCTACGCGAACTTCCAGGGCGCGGATCCGAACGAGGAGTGCGTGGAAATCAACGTGCGCAAGTGCTGCTTCTACCCGGATAAGGTGGGGGTGAACTACATCACCGTCCGCGGGTTTGAAATGGCGCAGGCCGCTTCCCCGTGGACCCCGCCGACCGCCGACCAGCCGGGCCTTCTGGGCGCGCACTGGAGCAAGGGCTGGATCATTGAAAACAACATCCTGCACGACGCCAAGTGCAGCGGCATCAGCCTCGGCAAAGAGGCGTCCACCGGGCACAACGCGTTTACCCTGGGCGGACGCAAACCGGGTTACCAGTACCAGCTGGAAGCGGTGTTCCGCGCACTGGAAATCGGTTGGAGCAAGGAGAAAATCGGCTCCCACATTGTCCGCAACAATGTGATTTATGACTGCGGTCAGAACGGCATCGTCGGTCACATGGGCTGTGCGTTCAGCGAGATTTACGGCAACCACATTTACAACATCGCCGTCAAGCACGAGTTCTTTGGCCATGAAATTGCAGGCATTAAGTTCCATGCGGCGGTGGATACCTACATCCACCACAACCGCATCCACAACTGTACCCTTGGCACCTGGCTTGACTGGCAGGCGCAGGGCACCCGGGTGAGTAGCAACCTTTACTACAACAACGACCGTGACTTGATGATTGAGGTTACGCACGGCCCCTGTCTGATGGACAACAACGTCTTTGGTTCGGCCTATAATTTTGATAACGTCGCGCAGGGCACTGCTTTTGTCCACAACCTGTGCGCGGGCATTATGCGGCAGGTTCCGGTTCTCGACCGCGCCACTCCGTACCACTTTGCCCACAGCACCAAGGTGTTTGGTTACGCCTTTGTTTACGGCGGCGACGACCGTCTTTACAACAACCTCTTCATCGCGCCAAAGGGTTATGAGAAAACTGAACCGATTGAAGAGCGGGGCGGCTTTATTGGCAGCGGCACGGCGCTTTACAACGGCCGCCCTGGTTCTTATGAGGCCTATATCGCCAAGGTACGTGAATTTGGCAGCAACCACGATCATGACCTGTTCTTTAAAGTTCCGCAGGCGGTGTATATCAACGCAAATGCTTACCTCGACGGCGCAGAGCCGTATGAGGCGGAGCTTGAGAAAGTGGTTGGCCAAGCCGCTTCCGGTTTCCGTATTGCCGATGAAGGCGACGCCGTTTACCTGGAGCTCACACTGGATGAGTCCGTCCTCAACGTCCCAACCAGGGTTATGGGTACCGAAACCCTCGGCAGCACCCGTTTGGACGAGGGCATTTACGACGCGCCGGACGGCAGCGCAATTGTGCTGGATACCGACCTTGTCGGCAACAAACGCGCGGCTGTGCCAACCGTCGGCCCGCTGGAGGGCCTGAAGGCCGGCCAAAATCGCGTGAAGGTCTGGGGTTAAAGAAAGAAATACCAGCTTCATACAAAAAACAGGCGCTCCAATTGGAGCGCCTGTTTTTAAATGGTTGAAAAGAAAAGATTTTCGGCGGTCAAGTACCGGCTTGCACGCGATTATGGCACCAGCCGGCTTTGTTGTTTCTGCTGCGAAAGACCGTTGCAGTTTTATTTACCTTGTTCCAGCTCTTCCAGCATGATACGGGTTGCTTCCACAACAAAAGCACTGAAGGTGCAGTCTTTGCAGCAGATAATATGTTCCACCCGTTCAATCATATCGTTTGGGAAGCGAACTGATTTGCTGGTCTTGGGCGGAATACTTGGAATATGGTATTCTCTCATCCAATCACCTCTATCGAAACTTTAGCACCCCGCGCCAAGAAAAGATAGGGTTAAAAAACGATGTGAAAAACAACTACATAAACGAATACAAACCGAGTGAGAGATGTTGATTTATAACGTTTAGTATATTTTATTAATATTTATACAATTTTCCAGGGATCTTCTTTTCCCTCCAGCCGGAGAAGGCAGCTCTGCATGGAGTGGTGCACCATGTCATCGATGGCCTGGTCGGTGTACCATGCCATGTGCGGTGAGACAATGACATTGGGGAAACCGCGCAGAATAGAGAGCTCGCGGTTTCCCAGAGTGTCATCCTTGTGATCATAGTAGTACAGGCCGAATTCATTTTCAATGACGTCCAACCCCGCCGCGCCGATTTTGCCGGCCTCCAATGCGTCGATGAGCGCGGCCGTGTCAATCAGCCCGCCGCGCGCGGTGTTGATGAGGATGACGCCGTCCTTCATCTGCGCAAGGGCATCCGCGTCAATCAAATGGCGGGTTTCCGGTAAAAGCGGCAGATGGAGGGTGATGATGTCGCACCGTTTGCAGAGTTCGTTTAGTGGGAGGTATTCTGCATAACGGGCGGCTTCTTCGCTGGGGGAGGGATCGTAGGCGTACAGCTTGCAGCCAAAGCCGCTCAAACGGCTGAGCACCGCACGGCCGATCCGCCCGGTGCCGATGACGCCGACCGTCCTCCCGGGCATCTCCCGCCCCTGAATGCCCGGCAGGGTAAAGTCGTTAATCGCCGCGCGCTCCAGAATGCGTTTCATTTTGCGCAGGCACATCAGCATGAGCATCAAAGCGTAGTCGGCCACACAGTGGGGCGAATAGCTCGCGTTGCTCACGAACATCCCCACCCGTCTGGCAGCTTCAATGTCAATGTGATCGTAGCCGATGGTGCGGGTGGAAATCATTTTGACGCCGAGCGCGTGAAAGCGCTCCACCAGCGCTGCATCCACCTTGCAGGTGATGATGCTGACAGCGTCGAACCCCTCGGCAAGATGGGCGTTTTCCAGCGTGGGCGCTTCCCGGCAGATGCCGAGCTCCACGCCGTATTGTTTGCTGTATTGGGTGTAGTAGGCCGCCTCGTCAAAGTCGCGGTAATCGTAAACAAATAATTTCATGAATGCCTCCAGAAGAGTAAGGTTTTTTACCGGAAACGGGAGTTTCCGTTTGCTGAACCAAACCATGCGACGACACTTGGAGCGCCGTTATTTCTGCCAGTATTTCCGGTCGAGAGAACGGTACTGCACCGCTTCCGCAATATGCGCGGTGTCAATTTTTTCACTCCTGTCCAGGTCTGCAATGGTGCGTGCGACCTTAACCACCCGGTCATAGGCGCGTGCGGAAAGGCCAAGGTGCTCAAACGCGGTTTTTAAAAAGGCGTTTGCCCCGTCGGTCATGGGGCAGACCTTTTGCAGCAGCCCGGTGGGAATGCGTGCGTTGCAGGTTACCCCGGCTTCCCCTAACCGTTGATACTGAAGGTCCCGCGCCTTCTGTACCCGGCTTTTAATCGCCGCCGACCCTTCGGCGGGCTTTCCGGAGGAAAGATGCTCGTATTCCACCGGCAGGGCGTCTACATGAAGGTCCAAGCGGTCGAGCAGCGGGCCGGAAATTTTGGAAAGATATTTGGACACCTGTGTTTCCTTGCAAATACAGGCCCTCGTCGGATGCCCATAGTACCCGCAGGGGCAGGGATTCATGGCGGCGACAATCATCACCGAGCAGGGGTAGGTAAAGCTGCCCCCAATGCGCGAGATGGTAATCTCCTGGTCCTCAATAGGCTGGCGCAGCACCTCCAGCGCCTGCCGGTTGAACTCCGGCAGTTCATCCAGAAACAGCACGCCGTTATGCGCCAGCGAAACCTCGCCAGGGTGCGGCGTGGTGCCGCCGCCCGCAAGGCCAATGGCGGAAATGGTATGGTGCGGTGCACGAAAGGGCCGGGTGCTGACGAGCGGGTTTTCCCCAAGCAAGCCGGCTACCGAATAGATTTTTGAGGTTTCAATGGATTCTTCAAAGGTCATATCCGGCAGGATGGAGGGCAAACGCTTTGCCAGCATGCTTTTGCCGGAGCCAGGCGGCCCAATGAGCAACAGGTTGTGCCCGCCGGCTGCGGCAATTTCCATGGCGCGCCGTCCGCTCTGCTGGCCCTTGACATCGCAGAAATCCGGCTGAAGCAGATCCGAAGCAGTGGCCTTTTTCTGCGCTTTGGCTGACAAAAGCTCTGCGCCGCCGTTTAAAAAGCTGATGAGCTCGTTGATATGCTCAATGCCGTAAACCTCAATGCCTTCAACCACCGCACCCTCGTTCTGGTTCTTCTTTGGAACAAAAACGGCGCGCATACCCGCCTCCTTAGCGGCAATTACCATGGGCAGAATACCGTTCACTGGGCGCACCTCCCCGGCGAGGGAAAGCTCGCCGACAAAGGAGCAGCCGGCAAGCGGCGCCAGGAGCTGGCCGCTTGCCGAAAGAATGCCGAGCAGAATGGGCAGATCGTACAGCGGGCCGGATTTTTTGCGGTCTGCCGGAGCAAGGTTGATGGTAATGCGGTGGATGGGAAAGGCAAAGCCGCAGTTTTTCAGTGCGGCCCGTACCCGGTCGCGGCTTTCTTTAATGGCTGTGTCCGGCAGGCCAACCACGTCAAAACCCGGCAATCCAGGTGTAATGTCGGTTTCAACCTCAACTGGGAACGCGTTAAGTCCCCAAAAACCCATACTCTGAATACTTGCAAACACTGTGTCCCCTCCAACCTGCATGGATGACGCAATTTAAGCCGTTCTCCGCCAAAGCAGCCCGGAGGGCCGACTGCACCGATGCCCAAGCAGAGCAATGGTTCAGCGGCGGTCTTTTTAAAACGTCGGCCTGTAAAACAATTCAAAAGTATTATACTATACAAATTGGGTGTGAACAAGGCATGAAACCGGTTAAAAACCAAAAATCCATAAGCGTATTTGTGCAAAATGTGCAAACGATGTCAAATTTCTCCCCTATAAACGCAAAAATATGAGCATCAAATTTAATTCCTGTTCACAATTAACAGTTTGTAATTTGTTATGATAAAGAAGCTAGAACACGCGAATGGGACGCGTGTTATCACGATTAGGAGGAGCACAGCATGAGCGAAATGATAGAAGTATCAAACCTCGCGAAACACTATGGCAGCAAAGCGGCGCTGGACGGCATAAGCTTTACCGTCAGTGAGGGCGAAATACTCGGTTTCCTCGGGCCGAACGGCGCAGGTAAATCGACGACCATGAACATCCTCACAGGCTATCTTTCATCCACCGAAGGGATGGCCTCTGTCGGCGGGTTTGATGTTCTTGATAACCCGATTGAAGCCAAAAAGATGATTGGTTACCTGCCGGAGAACCCACCGCTTTACCTGGATATGACGGTAAAGGATTATCTCAACTTTGTTTATGACCTCAAAAAGGTCAAGCTCCCGCGGGAAGAGCACCTCAAAGAGGTATGCAGCTTGGTGAAGATTGAGCATGTCTACCACCGTCTGATTAAAAACCTCTCCAAAGGCTATAAGCAGCGTGTGGGACTGGCGCAGGCGCTTGTCGGCAACCCAAAGGTTCTCATCTTGGATGAGCCGACCGTTGGCCTTGACCCAAAGCAGATTATTGACATCCGTAATTTGATCAAAAATCTCGGTAAAAAACATACCATCATCCTGTCTTCCCACATTCTGCCGGAGGTACAGGCGATTTGCAGCCGCGTTATTGTCATCAACGAGGGCAAAATTGTTGCGGACGACACCACCGAGAACCTCTCCAAGAACCTTTCGACCGACCACCGGTTTACCGTGCGGGTTGAAGGGCCGGAGTCTGACGTGTACCGTCTGCTTTCCACCATCCCAGTCATGAAGGAAGTCACCACCCTGGGTGAAAAAGAACCGGGCTGTTACGACTTTATCATTGAAAGCAAGCCGGATACCGACTGCCGCCGCGAAATGTTCAAACGCCTTGCGGAGCGCAATTTCCCTATTCTCGGCCTGCGTTCGAGCGAGCTTACCCTTGAGGATATTTTCCTCCAGCTCACCGAATCCAAATCAAAAAGCGGAGGTGCGAGATAAATGTTAGCGGTCTTTAGACGCGAATTCAACGCCTATTTTTCCTCGGCTATCGGGTATATTTATCTGGTTGTCTTTTATGTGGTAACGGCAATCCCGTTTGCCCTGATGATGCTCAGCTATAGCACCGACCTTTCACTGGTGTTCAGCTGGACCTTCACCATTTTAATGTTTATTATCCCGGTTCTGACTATGAGGCTGTTCAGTGAAGAAAAAAAACAGCGCACCGATCAGGCGCTGCTGACTGCGCCAGTTAACCTCAGCGGTATTGTCATTGGCAAGTTCCTGTCGGCCTTTTGCGTGCTGGCTCTCGGCATTGCCGTCATCTTTGTTTACGGAATTGTGCTTTCGGTGTTTGCACCGATGGATTGGGCGGTCATTATTGGCAGCCTGGTTGGTACCCTGCTCATGGGCGCTGCGCTGATTTCGGTCGGCATGTTCATTTCTTCCCTGACTGAAAACCAGGTCATTGCTGCGGTTGGTTCGCTGGTCTGCTGCATGGTGCTGATGATGCTCAATGTCGTCACTTCTGCGGTTCCGGCCGGCTTTTTGCGGGATGTTTTGAATTCCCTTGCTTTCTATAACCGTTATTACCCGCTGACGTCGGGTATCTTTAATGTGTCCGATGTGCTGTATTTCATCAGCTTTATCGTCGTGTTCAACTTTTTGACCATCCGCGTTCTTGAGAAGAAACGCTGGGCGTAAGGGGATGAGAAAGATGAAGATGAAGAAACCGACTTTTGCGAAAAAGAAAAACTTTAAATACGGTACCGTTGCCACGGCAATTACCATTGGATTTGTTGCACTGGTGGTGGTGATCAACATCATTGCGACCCTCCTGCTTCAGAAATTCCCTCTCAGTATTGACCTGACCAGCAGCGGAAAGTATGAAATCTCTCAGGAATCCATTGATTATGTGCAGCAGCTTGACCGCGGTGTAACCATTTATGTGTTGGCGGATGAAGCGGATTTTAACGATCCAGCCAGCGAGTATGTTTATCAAGTTGGCCAGCTGCTTCGGCGTTATTCCCAGTACAGCGACAAGATCACGGTTGAGTACGTTGATGTAGAGAACAACCCGGGCTTTGCGGCTGGCTATCAGAATGAAAGTTTGAGTGCAGGCGATCTCATTGTTCAGTCTGACCTGCGGTACCAGAAATTTAATTGGCAGGATATGTTTGATCTCACCTATGACAGCAGCGGCCAGTATATTACCGAGATTGCTTCCAAGGCGGAACAAACCCTTACCAGTGCGGTTCTCTATGTAACCGATGACGATCCTGCACAGGTGGCGTTTGTCAGCGGCCATGATGAAGTGGCGCTCTCTTCCCTGCAGGAATTGTTTACCAAAAACGGCTATGAAGTCAGCGACGTCAATACACTGGGAGCGGAAATTGACCCGGATACCCAGGTTCTTGTCATTGCGGGCGCACAGCGTGATTTCACCGAACTTGAAATTGACAAGCTGGATGCGTTCCTGACCAACGGCGGCAGCTACGGCAAGCAGCTTTACTATATTGCCAATCCGTCTCAGCCGGATATGCCGAATCTGGAAACCTTCCTGGAGGAATGGGGGATCCGGTTTATGGATGGTGCTGCGGTTGAAACCGATACCAATAAGATGTACTATTCGGCGTTTTTCTCCATGCAGGATACAGATCACCTGAACAACGATTTCCTCGGTCGGACAGAAAACCTTACAGCCCCGGTGATGATGCCGAATACCCGCCCGATTGAAGCGCTTTACGAGGCTCAGTACAACTTTACTTTAAATGTCATTACCCAGACTTACAGTTCTGCGGTGCTCTATCCGACCGGCGCATCGAGCGATTGGGAGCCGTCCGGTGAAACCAAACAGATTTTCAACACCATTGTCGCAACCCAGAAGGCGACCGATGCAGGCGGTATTGAAGAGGACAGAGAGCGTTCCACCGTCGTGGCGTTTGGCTCAACCGATATGTTTGCCTCTAGTTTTATGTCTACGACCTTTGGCAACGCGCAGCTCACCATCGACTTGACCAATCAGCTGACAGGCAAGCAGGAGGGCATTACGGTTGTCCCGGTTGATATGACGGCGGCCACCCTTGAAATTAACGCGACCCAGGCCATTGTCCTCGGCATTGTCTTTGTAGCGGTTCTTCCGCTTGCAGTGCTGATTTGCGGTTTGGTTGTATTCTTGCGCAGGAGGAATCTGTAATCCATGGGTAAAAAAATCAAAGCGCTAATTATAGGCGGCGTCCTTCTGGTGGTGCTTATTGGGGTATTGGTGCTGCTCCTTTTGCTCAATCAGAACGGGGGAGGGGAACCCTCTTCCAGCAGCTCCTCCACAAGCGTCATCAGTGTAGTGGAGAAGAACGTCAGCAATATTACAAATGTCACCATTAAGAACCAGAAGGATGAAATCTCCATCAATCAGGAGGAGGACGGAACCTATACGGTGGAGGCGCTCCGCGGGATTGCAGCAGATCAGACCGACACCAAGACGGTTTTTTCTAAATCGGCGGTTGTTGAGGCAATGAAGATCATCAGTGAAAATCCAGAAGATCTGGAAGAATATGGGCTGAACGAACCCAAGACCACAGTGACCGTTCATATGAACGACGGCAGTAGCTATGAAATTTATGTGGGGATTCTTTCGCCGCTTGGCGACGGCTATTACGTTATGGTGCAGGGCGACCCCAAGCTTTACCTGGTCAGCCAGGCCAATCTGTCGGTAATCTGTGATTATGCCAACAAGGACTATGTCTACCGCACGCTGGCCTCCAATCCGGAGTCGGCCGATATTGAAGATCTGGTACAAAAGGTTGTGCTTTATCGGGAAGATATTGGCCGCGAGCTGGTGTTTGAGCAGTTGGAAAACGACCCTGATATGCCGTACCGCCCGACTTATGCGAGTGCTTATACCATGACTTCTCCGATTAAAGCGTACGCAGACGGCGATAATTTTTACAATGTTGCAGGCCCTGCGACAGCGTTGCGGGCCGACTCGGTTGTTGCCGTTTATCCGACCGAAGAGCAGCTCAAGGAGTATGGGCTGGAAAATCCGCAGGCAACCTATGCGGCAACTATGACGGATGGCACTCAGCTCAGACTGCGTGTTGGAAACGCCTGCTATGGAGATCCGACCGATGAAGATGCCGAGCCGTCTTCTTCCATTACCGGCTACTATTTCATGGCGGACGGGATTGACGCAGTTTTTTATGTAGATTATGGCGGTTTGTCGTTCATGACTGTTTCCGAATTTGATATGCTGTCTCAGGTTGCGTTTGGGCCGGATATTGATGCTATTGAAACTTTTATAGTGGAGGCGCAGGGGAAGAACTATCAATTTGATCTGACCCAGACACAGGTATCCGATACCCGTACCGAAACTTCGGGAACCCTGAACGGAGTCGCGTTGGATGATGACAAATTGACGGATTTCTATGTGTATGTAATTTCGGCGCTCGCAGAAGGTCTATATACTGATACACCTTCCGGCGCTCCCATTCTGACCTTTACCTTCAACTCACTTGACGAGAATGTAGCTCCGCTGGTTGTAGAGTTCCATGACATTGGTGACCGCAAGGCTTCGATAACCATCAATGGCCAGACGCGGTTCTACACCCGCATGGCCTACGTCACCACTTTCTATAGCAATCTTGATGCTTTGGAAAATGGAGAAGAGATCAATCTGAACTATTAATATTAAGTACAGAAAAAGAACTTGAAAAGCCGGAGGGATATCCCTCCGGCTTTTTGCTATACTGTTATAAAAGAATTTCGGCTGGAAAACATTTTTGCTTAGCTGCAAAAAAGATGATTGCCAATTCGTTTGATTACCGGACGAGAGCGTATCCATTGATTGGAGGTCTTGTCCGGGTTATAATAATAAATAGCACCGCCGGAGGGATCGTTTCCATTGAGTGCTTCGCGCGCTGCTCGGTAAGCAGAGTCGGCAATTGGTTGATCGAACTGCCCGTCTGTAATAGCGGTAAAAGCGCCTTTTTGGTAGATAACGCCGGAAAGAGTATCCGGAAAAGATGGATGTTCAATCCGGTTGAGAACACATGCGCCGACAGCAACCTGGCCGATATAGGGCTCGCCGCGTGCTTCCGCAGAAATAATCCGTGCAAGCAGGTAAACGTTGTTTTCGGTTGCATCGGGAATGGTGCCAATGGTAATCCCCATTGCTTTTAAAGTCTGTGGTCCGGCGATTCCATCAACCTGAAGCCCTTTGATTTTTTGAAACTTTTTAACAGCCTCTTGAGTAACGGAACCATAATATCCAGTAATATCTTCGTTAAACAGTCCCCAGTCTTTCAATACCTGTTGGATAGCACGGACTTCGGCGCCGCGCGAACCATATTTGGATAAAGCATCAACACTTTGGGTAGAGCGGTATTGAATGGAGGCAATAATCAGGGTCAGTGTTACCAAGTTAATTAAAATGAGTAGCGCGGTCCGAAGGGGAAGGCGGTAACAGCCTAAGCGGTTTTGCATAAGAACACCTCATAATCCGTAAATAAAATCAGTGATTATCTATAACATTCCCCTAAAATAAAGAAATATCCAATTTTTCACAAGAAAGGTATTGACAAATGGTAGAGGGATGTGGTAATATAAACGAGCTGCTTTTGAGGGGATGAAAGAGAGCCCCCAAAAAGGACACAAAGAGGCTGAAAAAGAGTCGAAAAAAAGTGTTGACAAAAGAGGATGGCTGTGGTAAAATAGAGAACAGTCGCCTGAGAGAGAAAGCGGCAGACGAACCTTGAAAATTAAACAATGAAAGCGAACGAAATAAACCCGTTAATTCGGTGAAACAAAGGTTTCACGAACTAACAAGATTTCGAAAGAAAAGACGTTAGTAGTTCTATTGAGATGAAAAGAATCATCTTAAGGATATGATTTAAAAGGGCAGAAATGTTCTTTAAATACCATATTTTTAAGAGTTTGATCCTGGCTCAGGACGAACGCTGGCGGCGCGCCTAACACATGCAAGTCGAACGGAGTTTTTAAGACCAATCTCTTCGGAGTGCGGTTTTTGAAACTTAGTGGCGGACGGGTGAGTAACACGTGAGCAACCTGCCCTTAAGAGAGGAATAACGTTTGGAAACGAACGCTAATGCCTCATAACATAACCGGATGGCATCGTCTGGTTATCAAAGGAGCAATCCGCTTAAGGATGGGCTCGCGTCCGATTAGATAGTTGGTGAGGTAACGGCTCACCAAGTCGACGATCGGTAGCCGGACTGAGAGGTTGAACGGCCACATTG
>QAMM01000005.1 GCA_003150405.1 Clostridiales bacterium | reverse complement strand
TATTCGCACATATGTCACAGTTCTCCGATTGCCACACTCTGTTATATCTTGTTATGAGATTTTTCTGCCCTTGATTTTGCCCTTATAATAGTGCAGAACAAGGGTAACATTGTGTGAAACCATATAAAGAAATAAGGTGTACGGATTGCGATAAATCCTTTATTTTCAAGGCTTTCGGAGGACTTTATTAAAACCCTATGAGATGTGATAAACACCTGTAAAATTATGAATTTCTAATTTCGATTTTGACGACGGGAAAAGGTGTGCTATACTAAAAAAGAAAATGGTGAACAGACCAAAAACAGAAGGATAATGCTCACTGTTTTGTTGACATGGAAAAATCACCGTTCAAACAACACACAGGCCAGTTTGGGGAAGCAGGATGATTTTGTACGCGAAAAGGATTGCAGTTTCGTTGGATCGATTCGTTCTGGCTGGCAAAACAAGCAGAGAACCGAGGAGAACGCCATGAAATGTTATGAAAACCAAACCTACGACCAAGAGCGAGCGCTGTATGGAATCCACGATGCAATGGTGAAGCACTGTACCTTTGCCGGCCCTGCCGACGGAGAGTCCGCCCTTAAGGAAACCGCGCATCTTCAAATTCAGGATTGTAGCTTTCTGCTCCGTTATCCGCTTTGGCATTTGGATACGGGGACGCTTACTGGCTGCACCATGACGGATACCTGTCGTGCAGCTCTTTGGTATGACAACGACCTGCGGATTGAACGCTGCATACTTGGTGGTATCAAGGCGCTGCGTGAGTGTGACCGCACGGTAATGAACGCCTGTATGGTAAATTCCACCGAATTCGGCTGGTTTTGCCGGGATCTTCAGGTAAAAGACTGCGAATTAACGTCAGAATACCCGTTTTTGTACAGCCGGGACATGGAGTTTGATAACCTGCGGATGAAAGCAAAATATTCGTTTCAATACGCAGAAAATGTGGTCATCCGTAATTCGGTCTTAGACACCAAGGACGCCTTTTGGCATGGGAAAAACATTACAGTGACGGACAGCGTCGTGAAGGGGGAATACTTGGGCTGGTATTCTGAGAATATCACCTTTGTCCGCTGTAAGATCATTGGAACCCAGCCGCTTTGTTACGCCAGAGGACTGGTGATGGAGGACTGCGAAATGGAAGGAACCGATCTCTCCTTTGAAAACAGTGATGTCCGCGCAACTATCCGAGGCGGTATCCTCAGTGTGAAAAATCCACGTAATGGCAGTATTGCAGCGGATGAAATCGGCGAGATTCTATTGGATGAATACCGCCTTCCGGGCGCTGACTGCATCATCACCGAACGGAAAAAAGCGGGAGAATGAAAACGAACCTCGTTGCA
Organism: Clostridiales bacterium; assembly: GCA_003150405.1. Classification (GTDB taxonomy): domain Bacteria; phylum Bacillota; class Clostridia; order Oscillospirales; family Ruminococcaceae; genus Metaruminococcus_A. The sequence continues at coordinate 8,220 of QAMM01000005.1, read as the reverse complement.
AGACTTGGATACCGTGTGAGCGATATGAGGTAAGTGCGGTTTGAATTGCAAAAATCAGGTGGGCAGCAGTGCTGTCCGCCTGATTTTTATGCTAAAGATCCTCATCTTCCAAAATGGCTTCTTCTGCGGCCAGCGTGGCGCCGCTTTGATTTGCAGCCTGGAGCAAACGTACAAACCGGACGAGTGCAATGAGAATAATTATACCGCCTAAAAACGGTTCCACACAGTCCGGCTGACGTCCCGCGGCACGGGCTTGTGCGTTGAGTGTCTCAGACTGATTTTGAAACCCCAGCAGGGAGGAAAGAACCAGCAGCGATGCGACCAGGCGCATCGCCTCGGGTTCTCCTTGACCGGGCACAGGGGCATCAGGACAGAAAACGCTGGAAAGCAGCTGTTCCCGTTGAAAATCGAGCGCGCCATACTGCAGCAATATTCCAATGAGGATGACGCTTATGTAACACTGCGATGTATCCAGCAGCTGGAGTTGTGCTTGAACTTCATCAGATACGGTGTTGCGTGATAGCTGCTTTAAGTGTTCCATAGGCTTGCCCCTTATCCGAAATTGAAGAAATTTACCATTTATTGTATGCGGGGGAAGGCCAAAAAGTTCTCAGCGACCGGTCAAAATGTGGTATACGGGGTATTCGTGACTGAAACGGTAGCCGAGTTTCTGCGCTAACGCAAGCGAAGCAGTGTTTGCGGCGTCCCAGCTTGGATACAGCCCTACGCGCAGGCACTCCAAAATCAGGGATGCGGCGCAGGCAGCGGCAAGGCCCTTGCGCCGGTGGCTGGGTTTGGTATCCACCTCAATTTCAATTCCACCGTGGTATACCGTATAGGAGGAGGCGCCTGCAACCGGTTCGCCGTTCAAAAGCGCTGCAAAACCGAGGCCGCGTGCCTGATAATCTTCATAAGAGGAAAACTGGGAGCAGAAGTCCGCCGACCATTCCTGTGCAAGACAAGCATGATAAACCCTTTCTCCCATGCGCTGGATTCGGTACTCCGGTGGCACCTGCCCAGCCAAAGCCCGCAACCGGTTCAGGTTGAATGCATTTGGGGATTTTTGTAATGCATAGCGTGTCTGACGCTGCCAACACCCGGCGTGGGCAGATTCAACAAGGGAAGCCCAGTCCGAATCTGGCGGAGCAAGAATCAGAACGGACGAGCGGTAATCGGCCGGAATATGACCGGCCAGTTCGTATGCACCGGGAGAACGGCTGTCTCCGGCAACAAAACAGAAATCTCCGGTGATGATTTGAACGGCTGTGGGGGCTTCGGCGGAATTGGCCCAAGCATGGCCCATACAGCCCTGTAAGCAGGACCAAATCAGGGTTTCGTCAATTCCTTGAAACAGTGGGGCAATTTCCTTCATTTGGTGAGCTTTAAGTGCAACCATTTCGTCACCGCCTTTTGTCATTTTGCACCAACTGTAACAAATGCCTGAGATTTTGTCAAGAAAATAAAATCCAAAAGCAGCTGTTTGGGTATGCCCCCAAAAGGGGAGACTAAAATAAAAAACCCTCTGGCTAAAAGCCAGAGGATTTTTGGGGGAACTAACTGATTAGGCGGGATGGCGGACGCTCTTTTCCGGAGCTGTCAATGAAATGGCCGTGCGCCGACTTTGGCGGGGAATGCCCCTGTTGTTGAAAAGAGGAGTAGACAGGGGTTATTAGAACAGGATAATGGCTTTCCTGCGGCTCAAAAACACCGTAGGTCATGGACGGAACCGGATAAGCCGGAAGCGGGAGCATGTCGGGGGTTGGAAGGGATGCACCACCAACACGCAGAGAGGCAAAGCCATCCACAGTATCCTCCTGCCATTCATATTGCGAAAGGAAGGTAGCAGTGTGCCCCAAAAGCATCCAGAAAACGACGACCATAAAGGTGATGTCATAAAGCACAGCCTTTTCAAACAAGCCGAAAACACAGTAGGCGGCCAAAGCCGCAATCAAGGCGGGCAGCTCTTTCAAATCGCTGTCCCGATTTTTGCGCAGGCAACGAAGCAAACGCCTGACAAACAGGAACAGGAATCCCATAAAAAGAAGGAGACCGACCAAACCGTTGGAAATTAAAATGGTGAGATAACCATTGTGCAGGTCGCTGAACCGAAACCCTTGGAATAAATACTGTTCTCCGTATGGGACAATATTGCCTTTGCCAATTCCCATAAGCGGAAATTTGCCGAACAAAACAAGCGATTTTTTTAATGAATCCAAACGGCCGCTGGAGATGTCATAATCATTGGTACGCCCGATTTCAACGCTTGGCGCATCCGTCTCCTCAGCGTTCGAAGAGGTCGAAGCGCTTACGGCGACAGTATTGTCCGTGTCCGGGCTTGCTGAAACAGTACTGCTTGCGTCTTCGTCCTCAGCGAGAACCTGCGTTGTGGTGGTGACAAAGGTGGAGACAACGCTCTGGCAGATAGTGCGGAGCATTAACCCGGAGCCGGCAATCAATGCACAGCACAAGACCAGCGCAACTCCGCGTATAACGACTTTTTTAGAGGTCAGCATCCGGCTTTCTTGGTATAGGCGGCAGAATACGTAAACGACAATGTAAGTAATGGCGAATACCAGGGAGGAGTTGGAATCGGACAATAAAAGGCTCAGTCCATTTGCACCGAAGCAGAGTCCTACGACCCAGCGGGGAAGCACCTGCTTTCCTGTTTTAGTGGCACGGTTTCGTTTCAGCAGGATATGGCAGCAGGCCATTCCGGAGACCGATGCAAACGCTGCCAGATTGGGATTGGTAAAAACGCCAGTAAAACGGTTATCCATAATGCCGAACACATAACCGCCAAGATACAACCGTCCGGTAGGTGCACATAGGACAAAAAGCAGGCCGGCAACTGCCAGCACGGTGCTGAGCACAACAATAACTTTCAGAATGTGGTCAATTTCCCGTTTCACCTTTTCGCGGTTTGGGTCAGAATGCATCCCATAAAACAGGAAAAAGCACACAGCAGCGTGGTACAGCATAACAAAATTTTCACCGAAGTTGCTGTCAATATGCAATATGATTGTATAAAGCCCAGCTACTAGAAAGCCGACCAAGATCAACCCTTGTTTAATGTTGCGGCAAGGTTTTTTGGCTAAAAACATGTCAATAAACAAGACCAAAGACCAGAGCAAGATAAAAATATTTGCCGCAACGCCGATGACATTCCAAAAATAAACGGCACATAAGAAAAGATTGATAATATAAACCGTCCGGAACAGCGACGGATCGTGCAAGCCCTCCGAAAAGAGCCGCTTCGTAGAAACCATGGGTACGCAACATCTCCTGCCTTGAACAATGATAACGGGGAAGAACATTCGTTCACCGGTTCGAGTGTGTTCAAATTGTGTTAAGAAAAAACGGCAAGCCGTTTGTTATATATCAAACATTTATAAAGTCACATTATGACTTTAAAATTGCCGTTTCCGGCAACCTGTGCTATTATACCGCGTTTTTGCGGTTTTGGGAATTGCCATTTTATTTAAAATCATTATAGCAATCGCGTAGAACTTTGTATCATTTATTGAGAAAAAATAAGCAAACCTTAATATTTTCTTTATATTTCCTCTGAAAAAAGTAAACCAAATGAATATGTATAAAAGTTAGGGTGAATTTTAACAATTTTAAAATTTATGAGAGACCGATAAATCTCATGAAATGATTTGCCAAAAAGCCTATCGAGGCACGGTGTCTAAATTGTTGGCAAAAATTGGGCCGCTCAATCACGGGGAGTTCTTAAGGGAAGCGGAGGAACGTCGCGAAAGGGCTTTGGATAAGAAATTCTTTTTTTCTTAGATATTAATTTATCCTACGACAACTGAAAGCCCCGAATGAAGAGGGGATAAAATGTCCGTCTGGCGACAAGTGCAGGAAAAACAAAAAAGAGAGCTTAAGCGTATTTGCTCCGTAATCGAAGCGGATATTCAAACCAATGGAAGCAAAAAGAGAACCCGAATGTCCTTATGGACATTCGGGTTAGAAAGTATTAACCAAAAGGTACTCATTGAAAACGCGGACAAAAACAAAACGGCTCCCCACAACTGTGAGGAGCACAATTTGTGTGCAGGCTCAACCTGCTGGTCTGAGTGTCATTTAAGGGTTTCAGAAAATTAAAGAACAGAAGTAGTATTTGGGTGGTTGGCAATCAGTATTTTCACATCACATTGGTGTACTCCACCAACTATGAGCTTTCTTGTATGCGGGATCTTGTAAGTTTATAGGGTAGTGCGCAGCATCTCGGTCATAGCGCACATTAGAAGTAATTTGTTCATAAAAGCAACCCAGCATTTGAATATTGGGCAAATCAGCTAAAATTGATTTATATACAGAGCTAAATCCTTTAGTTGGAAGAATATCGTGTATTTGAGACATGGTTTTTTCAACACCCGAACCATTAATTTGAGGCAACCCTGTTAGCAGAGAGGATGTATCCCAAAAAGAAATCATATTTGTAACAAGAGAGCCTTGGGGTGTAGATACATTATATTTTTCTCGTATACGCTGCATTTGTTTTGCCAAATCTCTTTGAAGTTGGTTTGTCTCGCGTAAAAATTTCTTTCCCCGACCTGCAGTATATAACTGTTCAAGCTCTTCGAGTTGCCGACGGGCTTGGATAAACATATTCTCTTCACGTATGTGGTAAGCCATTTCTAATGTATTGATCCCTGTTTGCAAACCTTTTGAAGAAATATATGCAGAAAAAATTGGCATTGAATAAGAAGAAATATGAGGATTTGCAAGCTGATAAATTTTAATCATAGTATCGGTTGTTGTTTTGGTTAGAGCGTCGATCAGAGGTCGGTATTGAAATGAGTCTGAGGAATAATGCTTTTTGAAATAATTTGCTTGAAATGCTTGTCGAATGGGGTGCAAAAACAAATCTAGATGAAACTGATTCGCAATTATTGTATAATAAATTGTACGGTAGGCCAGCCAATTCAGTCCAGCAAAAAAAGTAGTTACTTGTTTTGTTATATTTTCTTCAGAAGTAATCGGATTTCCATCGGAACCAATTAGAATAGGTTTTTGTTTAGGAATTTCATGGCGCTGAGTATGATCTTTCAATTCTGAAAAAATCATAGAGGATAATGCACTGTATTTTTTTACATCGGCAAAGCTTGCATTAGCTAAAAGTTTTTGTGTCAAATAAAACACGCTGGATTGCATATTCCAAACATACCACAGGTTCATTTTTAGCATATCAAAAAACGGCTTGAAATCTCCGTCAACAAGTGAACCTGCGGTTACCTTTGGAACGATTGACTGCACTTGTTCCAAAGTTTTATTTGAAAAGGCTTCCTGACTTTCGGCGTCAATATTTATGGGAATCATACCGGGAAAGTATTTGTGACGATTTTCTTGGTATTCTGGCTTATAATCATCTAAAAAATAAATTTCATCAAAAAACAAAATAGCTTGAAGTAAGCCTTCCATCGCAAGGATGTCACCATCTAAGTCATATTTGTTCTTTACTAAAATATCGCCGTTCAGTCGTTGCACTGCAGTAAGAGTTGCATTATCTACCAATGCCTTGCGCATACTCATTCCTCCCAATACGGAATTGGTATATTTTTAATATACCACAACGCAATTTAAAATTAAAGAATAATACGAATGGCTTAACTACATAGAAACTTGCAGACAAACAGAACAACGGGCGGCATCTTCTTTAACTTTGGGACAATTTGTTTCAAATCGTTTTCCCTAAAGCTAAGTTCGAGTGGCATATCTCTCAGCGACCCATATTGTTCAGAACAGCTGGGGACTGTCTGTCAAGGGAAGTATCTTAAAGAGCAGAACTGATATGTTAGCATTTGGCCCTAAACGACGCCCAGTTTACAAGGGGTTCCGACCACAGCCTTGACGGGAGCAATATAATTTTCTTATCCATTCTCGATTATCTCAAATACTGCTAACATTTTGTTCCGGAGCTGCGGAGGCGCTGCGTGGAAAACTAAGCTGTAAAAACACCCTATCTGCAAGGGCCTGCGGGCATAGTTTTAGAGAGGCTAATGCAATTTCCTTACTTGCTTATTTTGGACGAAACACTTTCCACATCTGACGAACTGGGGATGGTTAAGCCCATCCACCAGCATTTCTCTTTGGGACAATTTGTCCCAAAGTTAAGGCCCTTGGGCCGCAGACAATTACATCGGGGCCCCCGCCGAAGCCCAGCGTCAGCGGGTTCGGTGGGGAGAGGAGGCGCAGCAGAGCGAGTGAGAAATCGGCTTTGGCCGGTTGCGAAAGATGCGGAGCTTGCGCGAGGGTTTGGGGAGGCTCCCCAACAAGCGTTTTTTGTAGCCCCTCGGGCTACAAAAAATAGCAAGTGTGGCCACACTTGCCCTGCTTGCCGTTAGTGTACTCCCGTATAACCCCTATGGATTTGACGGGACTTGTCCGCCTTTTCTTCATTGACTTTTACTATAATTTATAGTATTATACTTTATAGCAAAGGAGGATGATATGTATGTCGTCCATTGATTTAGTGATTCTGGGGATTGTGCTGGAAAAGCCCCAAAGTGCCTATGACATTCAAAAAGATATTGAGTACCACAATTTCTCCCGCTGGACAAAAATCAGCATCCCATCTGTCTACAAGAAAGTGCTCCAACTGAAAGAAAAAGGCTATCTTACGAGCGATGTAGTAAAGGGAGAGCGGTTTGCTGAAAAGGCAATTTACTCGGTCACCGATGCCGGGAGAGCCTACTTTGAAACGCTGATGGACACTATCGCTGAACAGAATGTGCCGCTTACCTTTGACTTCAATGTGGTGATTACGAACCTCAACAAAATGGATCGGCCCCATGCTCAAGCCCTTGTCCGCAAGCTGCGGAAAAGTATCTTGACATCTGCGGAAAAAAACGAGGGGTATGCGCAGCAATATGCAGACATTCCCTTGGTAGGCCGGACAATCTTTGACCAGCAGCGCCTTTTGTATCGAGCACTGTTAGAATGGTTGGATTCCTTTTCGACCCAGTTTTCCGAAGAGGAGAACGCCTTGTAATGGTACGAAGTACCTTGACGGTATTCTTTGAAAATCCATTTTGGGTCGGGGTCTACGCGCGTGTTGACGGTGATCGGTATGAGGTTTGTAAAATTACTTTTGGGGCGGAACCAAAGGACTATGAGGTATGGGATTTCCTGCTCAAAAATTGGAGCAAGATGAAATTTAGCCCACCCATCAAAGCCGAACGAGTTGAGGAGCGGAAGATAAATCCTAAGCGGATGCAGCGGGAGATCCACAGTAAGTTGCAGGAGCCAGGGATTGGTACAAAGGCATAGCAGGCATTGAAATTGCAGCATGAACAAAACAAATTGGAGCGTAAAACCATAAGCCGTGAACAGCGGGAAGCGGAAAAAGAACGGCAATATGAATTGCGCCAGCAGAAAAAGCGGGACAAACATCGGGGCCGCTGAATGGGGTGAGCAATACGGAAAAACGAGATTGGATTTTATGCCCGGCGTGCGGCAGCAAAACACGCCTGCAAATACGGTCAGATACCGAACTGATACACTTTCCTCTGTACTGTCCCAAGTGTAAGAAAGAGTCATTGATCAATGTAAAACAGCAAACGGTATTGGTTATCAAAGAGCCAGACGCTTTGACGCAGAGCCGATAACACAGGAGCAAGTCCTGATGTTGTCGGCTTTTTCATGTTTATATAGCTTTATTATCTGCCCGGCGGCAGAAAAGAAAAAAACCGCCGTGGGCAGATCATTCACTATGCTCTAAGGCAAGACACGGCGGTATCCGGGAGGTATCACCGTGTCCTTTTTCTTTTCACATCCGCCTAATCCGTCAAAAAAAGCCCGTCCGCACTATGGGGACAGTCCGGCAACGGATGCGAAATATGGCAGTACCTAAATGAATTTGTCGTTTCATGCGCTTGTGTGTCGTCTTGTCACGCAGGCGCATTTTATTTTCACTACTTTGGGACAAGTTGTCCCGAAGTTTGGCCCCGCTGCCGATCCCCACCAGCTCCGTTCAGATCGCCCATTCACAAAAATCTGAACGGAGGTACATAAGATGACTACCATCAATCTCAAAGACTTTTACCCTTGGTACACCCAGAATGAATATACGGAAGTTTCCGATGAAGTGGCAGAAGAACTGAGAGCCAACAAGCGGTATGAGGCCGCCTATCGACGCCGTGTGACCCGCAACAAGGCGCAATACTCCTTGGACTGTGACGATGGGATCGAGTATTCCGCCTGTGTCTTTGA
>QAMM01000001.1 GCA_003150405.1 Clostridiales bacterium | reverse complement strand
GATTGCAAGAATAATGGCTCTTATATGACTGTTATCAAATTGTTATCAAAAGACCTCTCGAAATGCCGTAAACTCGCATAAACACTGGGCTTTTACGACTTCTCAATTTATTCCCACTCAATCGTTGCCGGCGGTTTGGTTGTTACATCGTACACAATTCGGTTAATCCCTTTCACTTCGTTGACAATCCGGCTGCTTACCGTTTCCAGCACATCGTACGGAATCCGTGCAAAATCTGCCGTCATAAAGTCGGTGGTGGTGACGCCGCGCAGCGCAAGAGTGTAATCGTAGGTGCGGAAATCACCCATAACGCCGACCGATCGCATGTTGGTCAGTACCGCAAAATACTGGTGGATGTCCCGGTCCAGCCCCGCTTTGGCAATCTCCTCCCGGAAGATGAAGTCCGCGTCCTGCAAAATGGCGACCTTTTCTGGAGTAATGTCCCCGATGATACGGATAGCAAGCCCCGGGCCCGGGAACGGCTGGCGCCAGACCAGGTATTCCTTTAACCCGAGTTCCTGCCCCAATTTGCGCACTTCGTCCTTAAACAGCGGGCGAAGCGGCTCAATGATCTCCTTGAAATCAACGTAATCCGGCAGGCCGCCTACATTATGGTGGCTCTTGATCACCGCCGCGTCTCCCGCGCCGGATTCAATGACGTCGGGATAAATGGTGCCCTGCACCAGATAATCCACCGTCCCAATCTTCTTCGCTTCTTCCTCGAATACCCGGATAAACTCCTCACCAATGATCTTGCGCTTGGTCTCCGGATCCGATATGCCCGCCAGCTTGCCCAAAAAGCGTTCGCCTGCGTTGACCCTTACAAAATTGATATTCCACTGGGCAAAGGCGGCCTCCACTTCGTCGCCCTCGTTTTTGCGCATCAGGCCGTGGTCAACAAAAATGCAGGTGAGCTGGCTGCCGACCGCTTTGGCGAGCAGTGCCGCCGCAACCGAGGAATCCACCCCGCCGGAAAGGGCGAGCAGAACCTTGCCGTTTCCAACCTTTTCCCGAATGGAGCGGATGGAGGTTTCCGCGTAGTTTTCCATTGTCCAGTCGCCGGTGCAGCCGCAGACATTGTATAAAAAGTTGTGGAGCATCCGCAGGCCGTTTTCGGTGTGCATGACCTCCGGGTGGTACTGGAAGCCGTACAGCTTCTGTTCGGCGTTTTCCATTGCCGCTACCGGGCAGTCCGCGGTATGCGCAATGGTTTTAAAGCCCTCCGGCAGCTTGTCAATGTAGTCGGTGTGGCTCATCCAGGAAATTCCTTCCTCCGGCAGCCCGTCAAAAAGGGGAGAAGTAGTGTCAAAAAAGGTTTTGGTTTTACCGTATTCGCTGGAATCCGGCGTTGTCACATGGCCACCCAGCAGGTAAGCCATGGTTTGAATACCGTAACAAATGCCGAGCACTGGTACACCCAATTCAAAAATCTCCTCTGAAATGCGCGGAGAATCCTCCAAATACACACTGTTCGGCCCGCCGGTAAAAATAATGCCTACGGGCTTCATCGCCTTGATTTCCTCCAACGGCATTTTATATGGTTTGACCTCGCAGTAAACGCCGCACTCGCGTACCCGGCGGGCGATGAGCTGGTTGTACTGGCCGCCGAAATCCAGAATCAGTACAGTCTGATGATTCACAACAACACCACTTTCTTATAATCTTTTTAAAAACAAATTAACTTTCGTACGAACACGGAACAGCTCTGTTTTTCTTTCATCATTTTACCATAATGCCATTGCTTTTACAAGAAAAGCCCAGCGCGCATTCCCGCCAATAATTCAGGCGGTTCCGGGCACAATAACATTCAAACAGCACAAAAAAACAACTATTTTCAGTTTTCCGGGGGCTTTCCATGTCAAAACGTATTGTAACCGTCTTTTCCATTTTCTGTGTACTGATGTGCCTGCTCAACATCCGTGTGGCGGATCTCACCTCATCGCCGGAGCTTAAAGAAACAGCACAGAACCAGCGCAGCTACACCTTGACAGCGGGTAAGGCCCGCGGCAAAATTTATGACCGAAAATTCACACCGCTTGTGGGCAATACCACCAAGACCTTTACGGCAGTATTGCCACAAGCCGAAACCGCGGCAGCGCTGCTGGAAGAGGTGGATGACAGCAGGCGCCAGGAGCTGTACCAGCTTTTACAGGGTGGTACACCATTCCTCACCGATCTTCTTCCGGGGGAAGATTATGATTTGGACGGCATTACCAGCGTTGAGGTTCCGCAGCGGTACAGTACGGGCCAGCTTGCCGCCCATGTCATCGGTTATGTTAACAGTGACGGCTCCGGTGTAACCGGTATAGAAAAAGCTTATAACGACCTGCTATCCTCTGTTGGCGAACAGGTGGAAGTACACTATTCTTTGGACGGACTCGGCCGACTGCTTGGGGAAGGCAGTTCTGCGGTTACCACCACGGGGGATGGAAATCCCGGCGTTGTTCTCACGTTGGATCGGGAACTGCAGTCTATTTGCGAAACGGTCGGCGCGCAGTACATCAACAAGGGGGCAATCGTTATCATGGATCCCTCCACCGGAAAGCTCCTCGCCTGCGCCAGCTTTCCAAGCTATGATCCAGACAATGTTGCAGAAAGCCTGACCGATGAGCGCGGACCGTTGCTAAACCGCTGCTTTGCTGCTTTCCCGGTCGGATCAACTTTTAAGGTTACCCTTGCCGCGGCCGCGCTGGATATGGGAATTGACGCCGGAGCCTCTTACGACTGTACCGGCTGGATTGATGTGAGCGGGCAGCCCTTTAAATGCCATCTGCTTTCCGGCCATGGCGTCATTGATATGAAAAAAGCGATGGTTGAATCCTGCAACACCTATTTTATCAATCTTGGCGGCCAGCTCGGCGCGGAAAAAATTGTGGATTATGCCCAGAACCTCGGCTTCGGACGGCAGACCGAGCTTGCTCCGGGGCTTACTTCGGCCGCCGGCCTGCTTCCAAAAGCAAGCGAGCTTCCAAATCCGGCCGACGTCGCAAATCTCTCCTTTGGGCAGGGCAGACTGCTTGCCACACCGGTACAGCTCTGTCAAATGGTCGCTGCCGTTGTCAACGGCGGGAAAACACCGATTCCACAACTGGTCGAAGGCACTACGTCGGACGGCGTCACGCTGAACAGCGAGATCCCGTCTGCCGCTCCTATCTATGCAATGAGCGAAACCACCGCTGAGACCTTGCGGGATTTTTTGGAATCTGCCGTAGAACAAAAGGATAACATGAAGGCGAAACCAACTTTGGTCACTGCTGCGGGCAAAACCGCTACCGCTCAAACCGGCAGCTTTGATGAAAACGGCGAGGAAATTCTCGACGTCTGGTTCGCCGGCTACTTCCCGGCGGAAAGCCCCAAATACGTTGTTTCGGTCATGGTGGAGCATGGCCGTACCGGCAACCTGAGCGCCGGGCCGGTCTTTGCAAACATCGCCGACCAAATCACATTGCTTGACGAGATCCGCACCGAACAAGCCAAACATTGACATTCCGCCAAAAGGATGCTACAATACAATGGATATTGGAACGGCTGTGAAAAGGTTAACCCTCCTGCTTCCGTGCGCCAGAGAAAAGCCGGATGGTGCAAGGCTTGAAACGGGGGAGAAGGGAAGCCGCCTTGGAGCTGTGCGTGCAAAATATTTATTAAGCGCACCGTCTCTCCGCGTTAAGGAGCTATAAGTGGGATTTCAAAACGGAAATCCAAGCCGGGTGGTACCACGGAAACGTCAGTCTTCGTCCCAGAAATTTTCTGCGGATGGGGGCTGTTTTTATTTTTTCACGGCAAAGCCCAAATAAAGACGCATGGAAAGGATGTTCAAACATTATGGAGTGGACCTCACTCAACGACCTGCGCGAGCAGTTTTTAAGATTCTTTGAAAGCAAAAGCCATACCCGCCTGCCGAGTTATCCGCTCGTCCCGATTGGTGACAGCAGCCTGCTGCTCATCAATTCTGGTATGGCCCCGATGAAAAAGTTCTTTTTGGGCCAGGCAACCCCGCCGAACAAGCGGGTTACCACCTGCCAGAAGTGCATCCGCACCCCGGACATTGAAAATGTTGGTAAAACCTCCCGCCACGGCACTTTTTTTGAGATGCTGGGCAACTTCTCCTTTGGCGATTATTTTAAACATGAAGCCACCAAATGGGCCTGGGAGTTTATCACTGAAGTCATCAAAATGCCGGTGGATCGTCTTTGGGTTTCCATTTACCAGGACGATGACGAAGCATTTGATATTTGGGTCAACGAGGTCGGTGTAGCGCCGGAGCGCATTGTACGTCTCGGCAAGGAGGATAACTTCTGGGAAATCGGTTCCGGCCCCTGCGGCCCCTGCTCCGAAATCTACTTTGACCGCGGCGAGGAATACGGCTGCGGCAAGCCCACCTGCGGCGTCGGCTGCGACTGCGACCGTTATGTGGAATTCTGGAACCTTGTCTTCTCCCAGTTCAACGGCGACGGCGAGGGCAATTATGCGCGTATGGAGCACCCGAACATCGACACCGGTATGGGCCTCGAACGCCTTGCCTGCATCTGCCAGGGAGTGGATAACCTTTTTGAGGTTGACACCATCCAGAATATTATGAAACACATCAGCCAAATTGCCGGCGTCACCTATAAAGAGGAGGAAAAGGCTGACGTATCGCTCCGCGTTATTACCGACCATGTCCGTTCTACCGTCTTTATGGTCGGGGACGGCGTGCTCCCCTCCAACGAGGGCCGCGGCTATGTTCTGCGCCGCCTTCTGCGCCGTGCTGCGCGTCACGGCCGCTTGCTCGGCATTAAGAAGCCGTTCCTCTATGAAGTGGTGGATACCGTCATCAAGGAAAATGAGACCGCTTACCCGGAACTTGTCCAGAAGGCGGATTATATTAAAAAAGTGGTCCGTGTGGAAGAGGAAAACTTTGAGAAAACCGTGGACAAGGGCATGGAGCTGCTCACCTCTATCCTTGACCGGATGGGCGGCAGCGGTGAAACCACCCTGTCTGGCGACGATGCCTTTAAGCTCTACGACACCTTTGGTTTCCCCATTGACCTCACCATGGAAATCACTGCGGAGCGTTGCATTTCAGTTGATGATACCCGTTTTGCCGAATTGATGAAGGAACAGCGCGAACGCGCCCGCACTGCTCATTTTGCAGGCGGCGATGTTGCTTGGAAAGACGACGCGCTTGATCTTTCCGCCCTGCCTGCGACGGAATTTGCCGGCTACACCGAAACCGCCTGCAAGGCAAAAATTCTTGCACTTTCTTCAGAAGGTGAGCTGGTCGGTGAAATCAACGCTGGCTCTAAGGGTGTTTTGGTGCTGGATCGAACCCCGTTCTACGCGGAAAGCGGCGGACAGGTCGCTGATATTGGCGAAATCCAAACTGCGTCCGGCGTGTTCCGGATCAGCGACGTTCAAAAGGACGACGGCGGCCATTTCCTCCACATTGGTGAAGTGACCGAGGGAACCGTTGCCCTTGACGAGACGGCAGATGCAGCGATTGACGCCTACAACCGCCGTGCTATCATGCGCAACCACACTTCTGCCCATCTGCTGCAGGCCGCCCTGCGCAAAACCCTTGGCAACTATGTCCATCAGGCGGGGCAGCTTGTCACCGCACAGCGTCTGCGCTTTGACTTTTCCCATTTCCAGGCGCTCACTCCGGAAGAACTCAACCAGATTGAGACCGACGTCAACCGTGCCATCCTTTCCGCCGTCGATGTCAAGCTCTACGAGACCGACATCGAGTCCGCCAAAGCCAAAGGGGCAATGGCGCTGTTCGGCGAAAAGTACGGAGACATTGTCCGCGTCTGCGACATTGGGGAATATTCCATCGAGCTTTGCGGCGGCACCCATGTGGACAATACCGGCAAAATCGGTTTGTTCAAAATCATCAGTGAAAGTTCGGTTGCCGCAGGCGTACGCCGCATTGAAGCAGTCACCGGCGCCGGGGTGTTGAACCTTATCCGGGAAACCGATGAAATGCTTGCCCAGTGCTGTCAGACCCTTAAAATCACCAATCCGGCCGAGCTGCCGGTTAAGATTGCCGCTGTGGCGAACGATTTGAAGGAAAAGGATCGCCTGCTCGACAAGATCAACGCCGAATTTGCCGAATTCCAGGCGCGCGGCGTTGCTGACAACGCGGTAGAAGTAAGCGGCCTGCGGGTGGTTTCTTTCCTGTTCCAGAATGCGCAGCCGGACGCCCTTAAAAAAATTGCCGACAAAATGATCTCCGCCATGCCGAATACCGTAGTGGTTGTTGGCACCATCCGGGACGGCAAGGGAACTCTGGTTGCCGCCTGCGGCGCGGGCGCCATTGAAAAGGGGGTTGTCGCCGGGGTGGTGATTAAGGAGATTGCCGCTCTCGCAGGCGGAAAAGGCGGCGGACGCCCCAACATGGCAATGGCCGGCGTTTCCGACCCGTTTAAAATGGACGAGGCGCTTGCGCATCTTCCGTCCCTCGTTGAAAAACTGACCACAATCTAAGTTCGTGTAAGGGAGGATTTTGTTATGGAATGCCTGTTCTGCAACATTATTGCCGGGAAAATCCCCAGCACAAAGGTCTATGAGGATGACCTGGTCTATGCGTTTAACGACATTAGCCCCCAGGCGCCGGTGCATGTACTCATCGTCCCCAAGCAGCACGTTCAAAGTGCGGCGGATATCACGGCGGAAAATTCCGCTGTGGTCGCACATATCTTTGAGGTCGCGGCAAAGCTCGCCAAGGAACTCGGCTTGGACCAAGGCTTCCGCATTGTCACCAACAGCGGGGAAAACGGCGCGCAGTCGGTCCCTCATCTGCATTTTCATCTGCTGGGCGGCGCGAAGCTCTCCGGCCAGATGGCATAAACGCGGAAAGATTTGCCGTTCTTGTAATTTACATGATTAAAAATACAGATAGTATATCGCTGATTGTATAACTGTTTTTAATAATACTATTTGTATTCAAAAGACAGTCGTGCGTTTTCCTGTTGCGAAAGGAAGGGCGGATGTCAGAAATCAGGATTTTAACCCGTGCGGACGCCATTTCGGTTGTAAAACCCAACCGCACGGCCGTGGATTATTATATTTTTGAGGAGTCTGAAATCCACCGCTGTACCATCCCGCCGCATTCCGTTCAGGAATGGCACAGCCACTGCGTTGTGGATGAAACCCTGGTCGTGCTTTCCGGCGCAGTTGTGGTGCATTGGCTGGAAAACGGCGAGACAATGTCCCGTACCGTCCCCCAAGACGCCATCCTCAAGGTTGGCCGCGCGGTGCATACCATAGAAAATCCCTTTGAGAACCCTTCTGATTTTCTGGTGTTCCGTATGGTGCCGGACGGCGCCGACAAACGGGAGCAGATCAAAAACGACAAGGTTTTGCTGGAGGGAGAAGCCCCGGCAAACCAATGATGAAGATGGAGGTTTTACCATGAAAGACACATACACCTTAAAGGTTGCGGGGCTGACCCGTGAGCTGCCGCTCTGCCCGGTCAACGAGCACCTTGACATTGCGGCGTTTGTTATGTTTACCGACGTTGAACTCACCGTCGCCTGCGCGGCGGAGCTTATCAAACGGGTGCCGGAGCACGACGTCATCCTCACCGCAGAGGCAAAGGGCATCCCGCTTGCTTATGAGATGGCCCGTCAGCTCGGCGAGCGCTACGTCGTTGCCCGCAAGGGGCTTAAGCTCTACATGAAGAACCCCATCAAGGTGGATGTCAAATCCATTACCACCATGCACATGCAGACCCTTTACATTGACCAGTACGATGTTGCCCTCCTCAAAGGCAAGCGCGTCCTTGTGGTCGATGACGTCATCAGCACCGGAGAGTCCCTCTCCTCGCTGCTCGAACTCTGCAAAGAGGCAGGCGGGCAGGTTGCCGGCATTGCGACCGTCCTCGCCGAAGGGGATGCCGCCAAACGCGACGACATTATCTTCCTTGAAGAACTGCCCCTGTTTGAAAAATAAGGAGAAAACTGACAGCAGGTGAGGTGAGAGCATGCAGGTATTGGCCAAGTTTGGTTATGCGTATGCTGCCTTCCTGCTGTTTGCCTCCCTCGTGGGCGCCGGAAATCTGGTTTGGTGTTTTCCGGCGCTTTTGCTGTTGCTGACCGCGGGTGTTTGCCTGAAGAGGCTGCGGAACCACACGCTGTATTGGTGCGTTCTTTCGGCGGCGGTGCTCGCGCTCGCCTCGTTTTTCCTGTATACATTGTTTGTTTACCGGCCGGTTGCGGAGCTGGATGGTAAAACGGCCGAGCTCCGTGCTTCGGTTGAAGATATTACCGACTGGGGCAGCTATAAAAGCTATGAGCTCTCGGTTTCAGACGTTGACGGCACACCGGTGCGGCCTTTTGGTGTGTTGCTCTATTCTTGGAACGATGACGGCGGCATCACCTATGGCGACCGCATAACCGTTCGCGCGTCGCTTTCCCTCAACGAACCGGCAGAGGGCACCGTCCTCAGCGATTATTACAAATCCCACGGCCTGTTTCTTTCAACTGATACCGTGGAGCAAACGGTGGTGGAGCCGGGCGCCGCGTACAACCTTGTATCGGCTGTCCGCGGCTTCCGCGATGTACTGATTGACGCTCTTTATGACGCCATGCCTGCCGACCGGGCCGATGTTGTCTCTGGTATGCTGCTCGGCGGTACCACCAACCTGGATGATGCGCAAAAGGTCACCTTCAGCCGTGCAGGCGTCAACCACCTGTTCAGCGTGTCCGGCCTGCATCTCTCGGTTGTTGTTCAGCTTCTCATGGTTTTGCTGTCCTTCTTCCGCATTGGAAAACGCGGTTCCGCTGTTGCAGGAATTGTTGCTGTATTGGGCTTTATGGCGCTTTCCGGCTTTACCGCTTCTGTAATGCGCTCCGGCATTATGATGCTGCTTCTTCTTTTCGGGCTGCTGGTGCGCCGCCACAGCAGCGGGCTTAATTCTCTTGGGCTGGCCTGCCTGTTTTTGTCGCTTTCCAATCCGTATATTATGTACGACGTTGGCTTTCTGCTTTCAGTTTCCGCTACATTGGGAATCCTGCTGTTTCAGGGCCCGCTTCACTGGCGGCTGTGCCGCAGGTTGGACATCACAAGCCGGTTGGGCAAGGAACTCGCGTCGCTTTTTACCGTTTCGGTTTCTGCCGTTGCGGGGACGCTCCCGGTGACGGTTCTTGCATTTGAGGAGGTTTCCCTGGTTGGATTGGTTCTCAACCCAGTGGTCAACGCCTTTGTGACCATTGTCATGCTGTTTGGTTTTGTAACTGCATTTCTTGGTTTTATCCCCTTGCTTGCACCTGCTGCAATGGTAAGCGGAGCGGTTTGCAGTTGGGCGGTTAACGCCATTGCCCGCGGTGCGGAACTTGCGGTTAAGCTGCCGTTTGCTTACATCCCGGTGGGCGGCCGTTCGGTGAAGATTGGGTTTCTGGTTGTGCTGGTAATCACCGGCGTTTGCTGTCTCTTCCGGCGCAGGCGCAAAAAGCTGCTTTTGACGGTGGTTCCGGTGTCTCTCCTGTTCGTTGTGCTCATGGCGGGCGCAAACCGTTATGTAACCGATCATTCGCTGACGGTTACCACGGTCTGCACGGGAGACTCTTCGGCAGTTCTCATTGAGTCCGGAGGCGTCAACATTGTTTATGGGACCGATGATACCAGCACCGGAACGGCGCTTCGCCGCCTGCTGATGGGAAAGGGGATCCGCGCGGTGGATCTCTACATCCAGCCCGGCACTGGACGCAGGCCAAACCGGGTGACCGAACGATTGAATGCCATTGTTCCGGTGCGCCGCCTTGCTTTGGATGTTCAAAACATTGTCACTCGTTCGGTGACGGCTTCTGTGCCGGAGGAGGATATGCTTCCATTGACCGATATCAGCCTGGAATATCCGGACGGCACCGAACTCCGTGTCATCGGCGTAGAGGATCCGGTGCTTGAAATCACCCGGAATGGGCGGCGCGTTTTGGTTGCGCTGGATGTAAAATCCACACTGGAGGTTCAGGGCGGTTCCGCTTTGGACCTCACCGTTGCCCAGACAGCGACCTGCAATCCCGGCAGGTCTGCTGCAAAAGAGGTTTTGCTGCTCACACCAACCGAAGAAAACGATCCCGGCGACGAGCGCATTGCCGCCGTATACCAATCCTATACGACTGTTCGCCGCTTCCCGGACTGGGAGGCAGCGGGCGCATAAAGGAGGTGCCCTATGGCAAAGCTGGACGCCCGCAAGCTCACGGGTGAAATCCGCAAAAACAATATTGGAGGGGCTTACTTTCTCTATGGAAGCGAGCTGTACCTGCTTACCCGCTGCCTGGAGCGGCTGCTGCAAAAGGCGGTGCCTTCCCCAAATGAGTTCAATCCCGAACGGTTTGAAGGAGAAAAAGGAGCACTCGACCTTTCCGCACTCGAGGACGCGGTGGACAATCTCCCGTTTATGGCAAGCTCCAAGACGGTGGTGGTACACGACCTCAACCCGGAACAGTTGGCCGCTGAGGATACCAAACGCCTTCAAAAGCTGGTGGAAAACCTCCCGGAAAACGTCATCCTCGTTTTTTATGTGACAGGGTTTGAGGTGAACCTTAAAACCAGCCGTAAAACCCAGAATTTCATCAAATTTATGGAAAAGGCGGGCACGGTTGGGGAGTTTTCTCCGCTTTCCAAGCCCGATCTCGCCAAATTCCTCATAGACCAGGCGGCCAAACGGCAGTGCTTTCTCTCCGCCGCCGCAGCTGACCGCATGATCGACCGTTCCGGTTCGGATTTAACCAACCTCCTCTCGGAACTGGATCAGCTCATCGGTTTTACCGGAGAAGGGGAGATTACCGTCGCTTCGGTGGACGCCCTCGTCCCCCAGACCATGGATGCCACCGCCTTTGACCTTGCCAATACGCTGCTGCGCGGCAATTTAAGCGCTGCATTGGGTATTGTAGGCGAGCTCAAGGCCCAGCGCGCCGAACCCATTATGGTTGCCGGGGCGCTCAACAGCGCCTTTGTTGACCTTTACCGCGCCAAATGTGCCCTCGCAGCCGGCGCGAACACCGCGCAGGTCACGGCGGATTTCGGCTACAATCCGCGGGTTCGTTTCCGGGTGGACAACGCCTTCCGCAGCGCCGGCCGCATGGAGCTCTCCCGCCTGCGGCAGGGAATCCGCTGCCTGCACGCGCTGGACTTGACGTTAAAATCCAGCCGGGCGGACGCTTTTGAATGTTTGGAGCAAACCCTGGTTAAAATTCATAGTGGGATTGAATGAGTATGGCAGAGGACAAACGCATTAAAATTGAGCCGATTGTCATTTTAGAGGGCAAATATGACAAAATTAAGCTTGAATCTTTGGTGAATACGGTTATAATAAAAACGGACGGTTTTTCCATTTTCCGGGATAAGGAAAAGCAAAAACTCATCCGTACCCTTGCGGCGGCCCACGGCGCTGTTATTGCGACCGACCCGGATGCCGCAGGCTTTCAAATCCGCGCTTTTCTGCAGTCGCTCCTCAAGGGCTGTACCATTTATCACCTCTATGTTCCGGACATTGCCGGAAAAGAAAAGCGCAAGTCCGTCCCTTCCAAAGAGGGAAAGCTTGGTGTGGAGGGCGTTTCGCTGGAGATTCTGGAGCATGCACTTGAACAGTGCGGCGTCACTGCCGGCACACCGTTTGACGCCGGTCTTACCAAAGCGGATTTGTATGAGCTTGGCCTTTCAGGCCGGCCGGAGAGCGCCGCGGCGCGCAATGCACTCAAGCGGGCGCTGAACCTGCCGGAACGCATGAGCGCAAATGCCTTGCTCGCTGTCCTCAACCGGATGATGACGAAAAATGAACTGGCCCGTTTCATTGAACAGACGGGCGCCCAGGGAGAGTAAAGATGGTATTTTCCAGCGTCACCTTTATTTATGTGTTTTTGCCAGTGGTCCTGCTGGTTTACTATGCCGCGCCAAAGCAGTTCAAGAATGCGTTGATTCTGCTTTCCGGCATCCTTTTTTATGCGTGGGGCGAGCCGGTCTATGTGCTACTCATGCTGTTTACCACCGCGGTGGATTACACCGCGGGCCGTTTGATTGACAAATTTGATGACAGCCGTAAGGTTCGCATGGCGGTTATGATCTCCGCCGTAGCCATCAATCTGGCGCTGCTGTGTGTATTCAAGTACAGCTCCTTTGTCATTGGCAACATCAACGCCCTGTTTGGGGTGAATCTGCCGGATCCGCAGCTTCCGCTCCCCATCGGCATTTCTTTCTACACCTTCCAGAGCATGTCCTACACGCTGGATATGTATATGCGCAAGGTGCGTGTGCAGAAAAATTTTATCAATTATGCGGCTTATGTCACCCTTTTCCCGCAGATTGTTGCCGGCCCCATTGTCCGTTACCAGGACATTGCGGTCGAATTGGAGCACCGCACCATTACCTTGACCAAAATTGGAGAGGGCGTTGGTATTTTCCTGCGGGGGCTTGCCAAAAAGGTGCTGCTTGCAAACAACATTGGCATGCTTTGGACCACCGTCAAAGGAACCCCGCTCGATGAGCTTTCGGTTCTGACTGCGTGGCTTGGCATCATCGCCTTTACGTTCCAGATTTATTTTGACTTTTCCGGCTATTCGGATATGGCCGTCGGCATGGGCAAGATGATGGGCTTTAACTTCCCGCAGAACTTCAACTACCCTTATCTTTCCAAAAGCGTAAGCGAGTTCTGGCGCCGCTGGCATATCACCTTGAGTTCCTGGTTCCGGGATTATGTTTACATTCCACTCGGCGGCAACCGTGTCGGCACCCTCAAGTTGCTGCGCAACCTTTTGGTCGTCTGGCTACTTACCGGACTTTGGCACGGTGCAAGCTGGAACTTCATCCTCTGGGGACTTTACTTCGGTGTTATTCTCATCATTGAACGCTTTTTTCTTGGAAAGTACCTTAAAAAACTGCCGGTCTTTTTGCAGGTCGCTTACTCCTTCCTGCTGGTCGTCTTTGGCTGGGTGCTCTTTGAATTTGATAACCTCTCCAATGTCGGTGCCTATTTTTCCGCCATGTTCGGCGGCTTCGGCGCGGGCCTTGTGGATGGACAAGCGGGCTATTTGCTCTCATCTTATTTGCTAATCCTGATTGTCTGCGTCATTGCCGCCACCGATTACCCCAAGAAGCTGGTGGAGAAAATCTCCGCCAAATTCCCGGTTGCGGTGCGCTGCGTTTCCCCGGTGTTTGAGGTTGGTCTGCTGTTTGTCTGCACGGCCTTTCTCGTCAATGCCACCTACAACCCGTTCCTTTATTTCCGCTTTTAAGGAGGTGCCGTCCCTATGTCAACTGCCAAGAAAGTGTCGGCACTCGTCTTTTTTGTCCTGATTACCGGAGTTCTACTGCTTCTTATCTTTCTGCCCAAAAAAGAGTTTTCGGACAATGAAAACCGGGTTCTCGCCACCTTTCCGGAGCTTTCATTTGAGAGCATTACCAGCGGCGAATTTATGAAAGGGTTTGAAGCCTATGTCGCCGATCACTTCTTTCTCCGTGACGAATGGATTGCCGCCAAAACCCGCACCGAGCTGCTTGCCGGCAAAAAAGAGGTCAACGGCGTTTTTGTACTGGGGGATCGCCTCATTCAAAAGTTTGAGGACTACGACCGCACCAACGTCGCCAAAAACGTCGCCGCTATGAAAGAGTTTGCAGAAAACACCGGAATTCCCACTTCGGTTATGCTAGTTCCCACCGCCTGTGAGATCCAAAAGGATCTGCTCGACCCCAACGCCCCGGTACTCAACCAGAAAATGCTCATTGACAGCGTATATACCCGTCTTTCGGATTCTCTTTCGGTTATAGACGCCTATACCATGTTATATTCTTCAAAGGACGAGTATATTTATTATAAGACCGACCATCACTGGACCAGCCTCGGCGCCTATTTGGGGTACAGTGCCGCTTCCAAAGCACTCGGGTATGAAAGTATCCCCCGCAGCAGCTTTAATATTGAACACGCCTCTCACAGCTTTCTGGGCACTCTGTATTCCAAGGTGATCTATGACGATATGGGTCCGGATACCATTGACTATTACTATTATCCTTCCCCAAAGGGTGTAGATGTGACAACGGTTACGGTCAACCCCGGCAAAAATGAAAAGGTTTATAACAGTATGTATTTCCGGGAGTATCTGGAGCAAAAGGACCAGTACTCCTCCTTTCTCGGCAGTAATCAGCCGGTGGTCAATGTTAAAACCGATCTTGCCGGCGGTAAAAAGCTGCTGGTCATCAAGGACTCCTACGCCCACAGTCTGGTGCCGTTTCTGACCCAGCATTATTCTGAGATCACCATGGTTGACCTGCGCTATATCAATTCGGATTTAAGCGAGCGGGTGGATTTGGCTTCTTATGATCAGATTTTGTTTGTCTACAATGTTGAGACCTTTGCGGAAGACCAGAACCTGCCTAAGCTCAGCCTGACCAAGCCATTGGCTTAGGGGCATGTCGTCGTTTTGTATTTCAGCGGTACTTTCCGCTCTGGCGGACAGGGAACTGCTGTCGCTTTTGATTTATCAGCATTGACTTGAAAAGAGGTATCCTACGTGAAAAAAGCAAAAATCTTGGCAGTCTGCCTTTGCGCTGCCCTCAGCCTTTCAGTCTTTGCGGGCTGCCAGGCCAGTGAAGAACCGTCGGACTCCAACTCCCAGCCGTCCTCCTTCGAGAGCAGCAAGCCGGAACCGGTGATCAATCCTCTCACCGGAGAAGACGGTTTCAGTCCGGACGCCGTCGGCCAGCGTCCGGTCGCTGTTATGGTGAGCAACATCAAGGATTCGCTCCCTCAATGGGGTATCAGTGAAGCAGATCTCGTTTACGAAGCGGTTACCGAGGGCGGTATTACCCGTTTGATGTGTATGTACGCTGATCCATCTGCTGTGCCAAAGGTCGGCCCGATCCGTTCGGTGCGTGAATATTACCCGCAGTTCAGCGAGCCGTTCCATGCTCTTTTTGTCCATTTTGGTGGAAGCACCACTGGTTACGACGCTCTCGAGGAATATAACATTGAGGATATTGACGGCATGACGCTGTCCGGTACCTGCTTCCAGCAGGACAAACAGCGTCTTGCAAACCGTGGCCGGGAACACACGTTTTATACCGACGCTTCTATGATTGCCGCGGGAGCTGAGAAAAAAGGCTACACTATGTCCGGAAATACACCTACAGCATTTTCCTTTGTGGAACCCGGCTCTGCCGTTTCCCTGAGCGGTGATACGGTCGATAAAGCCACTGTCCGTTTCTCCGGCTATACCACAGCCACCTTTAATTATGATGCCTCAACCGGCAAATACCTCAAAGGGCAGTATGGCGAAGCCCATATCGACGCCAACAACAATGCACAGGTTGCGGTCGACAATGTCCTTATCCTGTTTTCGCCTACCTCGGTCATTGAAGGTACATATCTCACCCGGTACGATTTGACCAGCGGCAGCGGCTACTACCTGTCGGGCGGCAAATCGGAGCCCCTCACCTGGAGTAAGGGCGATTATAACAAGCCCTTCGTCCTCAAGAATGAATCCGGTGCCACGGTTCAGTTCAACACCGGAAAGACCTGGGTCTGCGTTGTACCGAACAGTGAAAAAGGCTCTTTGAAGCTGGAAAATACCGCAGCCGCTTCCGAAGCGGAATAAATGCCTTTAAAACGCAGCAAAACTTCCCGCCAAACAGTATGGACGGGAAGTTTTTGTTTTTCGTGTTTTATATGGAGCGTCTGTCCGGGGTAAGCGGTGCCTTTCTGTTTTTATGCGGGACACAGCCAAACCTGTTCGCCGCTTTGCAACAGGGGCGAAACAAGTTATTGCCGCGGGCTATTTGAAATAGGCCGCCACTGCCGCCGCGCGCTGTTCCAGCCCGTTGTCCGGCACAACGGCGTCGCTATGCGCACGGTAACTGCCCAGTCGCGCCTCATACAGTGCCAGCAGTTCTTTCCGGCTTCGGCCGGAGGCGTTGGGGCGGTTTTTATCCCCCTGAATGCGTTTGTAGCAGGTTTCAAAGGGCACGTCCAGCAGCAGAACCAGTCCGCCGCTCCGGCAGATATCCGCGTTGCGCGCGCTGACAAGGGCGCCTCCGCCGGTTGCAACAATCGCCGCAGTGGACGAGGACGCAATCTGCTTGAGAACCCCGGTTTCGTACTCCCGGAACCGCTCTTCGCCGTACCGGGCAAAAATTTCAGGAATGGGCATTCCTGCCTCCCGGATGATTTCATTGTCCAAGTCCAAAAAGGCCGTCCCGGCAAGCCGTGCGGCCTCCGCGCCTACCGTTGTTTTGCCGCAACCCATAAAGCCGCATAAAAAAATGTGCTGTGCCATTGGTTTCCTCATTTCGTGGAAGTCTTATTTGGGCTGAAATTCAGCCGCGATCAACGCCTCCATCTCCCGGATGATCGCTTGGATCGCCTCTGGCGCAAACTGCGCCCCATACCAGATTTCATGCGCGGCCGCCGCCTGCCAAACCAGCATGGTCATGCCACCCGTTACCCGCAGCCCAGCCTGCTGTGCCTGCCGCATTAACAGGGTCTCGTCGGGATTGTAAATGGCGTCAAACAGCGCGGTGCTTCCGCAGCATACGCCGTCGGGCAGTGGAGACGCCTCGCCGTGCGGGTACATCCCAACTGGGGTGGAATTGCAGATGAGGTCGTATTTCCCCTGTACCGCCGCCAGATCCGCACATACAGCGTTGCAGCCCGGGTACCGGGATGCGATTTCCTCTGCGAGTGCGCCGGCACCAGTTAAGCTTTTCTGCCGCGCCGCCACCGTCACGGTATGAGCGCCCTGGTGCGCCGCTTCCAGCGCCATCATCCGGCCGGCGCCGCCGTAGCCCAGCACCAGCACACGAGAGCCTTTTAAGGGCACGTCAAGCGTCTGAATGCTGCGCAGAAAGCCGATTACATCGGTGTTGTACCCGGTTCGGATTTCCTGGTCCCGCCGCACCGTATTCACCGCGCCATACCGTTCTGCCGTTTCATCCAGCCTGTCCAGCAGGGGAATGATTGCCTGCTTATGCGGGATGGTCACGTTAAAGCCGTCCAGTATCTTCAGCTCCCCAAACCGTCCGGCAAGTTCTTCCGGCGGAAGATCCAGCAGTTCGTACCGGCAGTCCTCCCGTCCGGACAATGCAAACAGCCGCGCGTGAATCTGCGGCGAAACCGAGTGCCCCAGAGGATGTCCGGTTAGTGCAAAATGTTTCATGTACGCCTCCTGTGTAAGCGGTGTATAGTTGTGTTAACTTTTTGTATAATCAAGGTGTGTTTCAACAGAAAAATGTTGAAAGTGTGGAATCTTTTTCCGCCTTAAAAATAGCGTTCCAGGCAAAAAATTCATCTAGCTTTATGAATAAACTTTGAACATTTGCGTAAAACCAACAAATTTTGGAGAAGAATATGGTATAATTATACCAGTTTGCGCGTCCTTGCGCAAGATGATGGAAAGGAGCCATGAGCTATGATTGGCGTAACAATAAAGGGGACCGGCAGTTACATGCCTGCCCTTTGTGTGGACAATGAGGCGTTTACCGAGTTCCTGGAAACCTCGGACGAGTGGATTCGCACCCGCACCGGAATTCATACACGGCATTTTTCCGACGGGGAACCCACCTGGTCAATGGGGGAAAAAGCGGCGCGCCAGGCGCTGGAAATGGCAAAGGTTTCTCCAGAGGAGCTGGATCTCATTCTTGTAACCACCGTTACGGGAGATTACTCCACACCTTCAACCGCCTGTGTGCTCCAGGGGCGGCTTGGCGCGGTAAATGCCACTGGGTTTGACATCAGCTGCGCCTGTGCAGGCTTTGTTTACGCGCTGGATATGGCACGGCATTATCTCGCTTCAGGCGAGTATAAAAATATCCTCATCGTCAGTGCGGAAATGCTTTCTCGCGTCACCAATTTCAAAGACCGTTCTTCCTGCGTCATTTTTGGCGACGGCGCGGGCGCCGCGGTGGTCACCGCTTCGGAGGGGCTGTTTGCCTCCTCGCTCAAAGCGGACGGCGACGGAGCAAAATACATCTTTGGCCGCAATCATGTTACCCGCAATCCGTTCTGCAATCCCTCCCCGGCAATGGATTACGACGGTTACGGCGAGTATGAAGAGGGCTGTCTTTATATGAATGGCAAAGAGGTCTATAAATTCGCAACCCGCATTATGGCGGAATGTACTAGGGATGCCGTCGTTAAAGCGGGCCTTACGCTGGACGATCTGGACTGGATTATCCCGCACCAGGCAAACATCCGCATCATTGAAACCGCGGCTCAGCGCCTTGGAATGACTATGGATCGGTTCTTGGTGAATATTCAGAAGCACGGCAATACTTCCAGCGCCTGCATCCCGGTTTGTATGGATGAGGCAAACCGTGCGGGCACGCTCAAGCGCGGCGACAAAATCTGCCTTGTGGGCTTCGGCGCAGGCCTCATTGCAGGCGCTGCAGTTTTGGAATGGTAATGTGCAGCAGGCACATGCAGAATAGAGAAAAGGATTCAAAAAGGTAAGGGGTGTATCATTTGGCAAAGACAGCATTGATCACAGGCGCTTCTCAGGGGATTGGCGCCGCCATTGCAAAACGGCTCGCAAAAGACGGGTTCAATCTTGCAATCAACTGCTACAGTGAAAAGGAACAGCAGAATGGAGGAGACCAGGTGGCGGAGGAATGCCGCGCGCTCGGCGTGGAAGCGGAATGCTTCATCGGCGATGTGTCGGATTTTGAGTCCTGCGCCGATATGGTAAAAGCCGTCAAGGAGCGTTTTTCCACCATTGATGTGCTGGTCAACAACGCGGGCATTACCAAAGACGGTCTGCTGGCCCGTATGTCGGAAGCCCAGTTTGACGCCGTTGCGTCGGTCAATTTCAAGGGCGTTTTCAATATGTGTCGTCATGTCAGCGGCGTTATGATGCGCCAGAAGCATGGCCGCATCATCAACATTTCGTCGGTTGCCGGGCTTTACGGCAATCCCGGGCAGTTCAACTATTCTGCCACCAAGGCGGGCGTTGTGGGTATGACCCTTTCTGCCGCCAAGGAGCTCGGTCCCCGGAACATCACCGTCAATGCGGTTGCCCCGGGCTTTATTGAAACACCAATGACTGCCGTCCTCACCGAAACACAGCGGGAAGCGGCGCTTGCAACCGTCCCACTCGGCCGCTACGGCAAGCCGGAGGAAGTTGCAGCCGCAGTTGCGTTCCTTGCGTCGGATGACGCCGCTTATATCAGCGGACAGGTTATCGTTGTTGACGGCGCAATGTCCATGTAACAACAGTACGGAGGGAAGTTATGAAACGAGTCGTTATTACAGGAATGGGCGCGGTTACGCCAATTGGCAAGACTCCCGCAGAATTCTGGGAAAGTCTCAAGGCGGGCCGCCACGGATTTGCACCGATCACCGCGTTTGACACCTCGGATATGGATGTGAAAATTGCGGCCGAGGTCAAGGACTTTGACCCGTCAAAATACATTGATAAAAAAGAAGTGCGCCGGACCGACCGCTTCTGTCAGTTTGCCGTCGTCGCCGCGCTGGATGCGCTGGAGGACAGCGGCACAGATTTGAAGGATTTGGATCCTTACCGCGTCGGCGTCATTGTCGGCAGCGGCATCGGCGGTTTGCATACGCTGGAGGCGGAGCACACCAAGCTTATGGAGAAAGGCCCAGACCGTGTTTCGGTCTTTTTTATCCCTATGATGATCTCCAATATGGCGGCGGGCACCATTGCCATGAAAACCGGCTTTAAGGGCCTTAACTACTGCCCGGTTACAGCCTGCGCCACCTCAAGCCACGCCATTGGCGAGGCGTTCCATGCCATCAAACACGGCTATCTGGACGCCTGCATCACCGGCGGATCTGAAGCGACCATCACCAGGTTTTCGGCGGCAGGATTCAACAACATGAAGGCGCTCTCCAAGAGCACCGATCCAGACCGTGCATCCATTCCGTTTGATGCGGACCGCGACGGCTTTGTCATGGGGGAAGGCGGCGCCATCCTTGTGCTGGAGGAATTGGAACACGCGAAGGCCCGCGGCGCCCATATTTATGCGGAAATTGTCGGCTACGGCGCCACCTGTGACGCTTACCACATGACCAGTCCTTCGCCGGAGGGAGAAGCGGCCGCCCACGCCATGAAACTGGCAATGGAAGAGGCCGGCGTAGTTCCGGAGGAGGTCGGCTACCTCAATGCCCATGGCACGTCAACCGGGCTCAACGATAAATATGAAACCAAAGCTGTTAAACTTGCGTTTGGAGAGGCGGCAGAAAAACTCGCTGTCAGCTCCACCAAGTCGATGACCGGGCATCTGCTCGGCGCCGCCGGCGCTGTGGAGAGCATTGCCTGTGCGCTCGCTCTTGAGGAAGGGGTCATTCCCCCGACCATTGGCTACCAAAAGCCGGACCCGGAATGCGACCTCGATTATGTCACCGAGGGCGCCCGCAAAGTCGATTTTCGCTTTGCGCTTTCCAATTCGCTCGGCTTCGGCGGCCACAACGCCACACTCTGCTTGAAAAAATACGAGGGCTGAGGTGGTTCCTCAGCTAGGGAGAATGGATGGACTTATGAAACTGACACTTGAAGATGTATATTCTTTAATGGATAAACTCTCCGCCGCCGGTCTCGGCGAGCTTTCACTTGAGACGGACGGTGTTAAGGTAAAAATAAAGGCGAAGGAACCGCAGCCAATTCTTCAGGCTGCGCCCCAGCCGGCCGCTTCTGCCACTGCATCGCCTGCGCAGCCGGCTCCGGCTGCCGCTCCTCCGGAGCTTTCCGGAAAGGTGGTCAAGTCGCCGATTGTCGGTACTTTTTACCGTTCTTCCAGCCCGGACAAAGACCCCTTTGTTCAGGTGGGAGACAGCGTCCGGAAGGGCGACACCCTGTTTATCATTGAATCCATGAAGCTTATGAATGAGGTTGCAAGCGACTTTGACGGAAAAGTGGCGGAAATCCTCGTGGAAAACGGCCAGCCGGTTGAATTCGGCCAGCCGGTTATGCGTATTGAATAGGAGGGGTAGGGAATGGCAGTTTTAAACCGTGAACAGATTATGGAGATTATTCCCCACCGCGATCCTTTCCTCCTCATCGACGAAGTCGTTGCACTGGAACCGGGTGTGCGTTGCACCGCCCTCAAACATCTTAAAGAGGATGAGTTCTGGTTCAAGGGCCATTTCCCGGATTATCCGGTTCAGCCAGGTGTTCTCACCATGGAAATGCTTGCGCAGGCGGGTGCTGTGTGCATCCTCAGCGTACCGGAGAACAAGGGTAAAATTGCTTTTTATGCCGGTATTGATAAGGCGCGGTTCCGCCGCCAGGTTCTGCCGGGTGAGACCCTCCGGCTGGAGGTTGAAATCATCAAGCAGCGCGGCCCTATCGGCGTCTGCAAGGCGGAGGCCTTTGTCGGCGAGGAACGCGCTGTCAGCGCAGAGATTACCTGCGCGCTCCAGAGATAACACGGCGTAAGGCCGTGTAAACCCATACAGACGAAAGGGATAGTTCCTTATGCTTACCAAGGTATTGATTGCAAACCGCGGCGAAATTGCGGTGCGCATCATCAGGGCCTGCCGGGAGCTCGGCATTCAGACCGTTGCCGTTTTTTCCGAGGCAGACCGCGGCGCCCTTCACGCCCAAATTGCGGATGAATCCGTCTGCATTGGCCCGGCGGCGACCAAAGACAGCTACTTAAACGTCGGCGCGCTGCTTGCCGCCTGCGAAATCACCGGAGCAGATGCCATTCATCCCGGCTTCGGCTTCCTGTCCGAAAACGCTACTTTTGCCAACACCTGCAAACGGTGCGGAGTCGCTTTTATCGGCCCCAACGCGGAATCCATTGAACTTATGGGGGATAAGGCCCGCGCCAAGGATACCATGAAAAAAGCTGGTGTCCCGGTCGTCCCAGGTTCGGATGGCGTGGTTAAAACCATGAAAGAGGCGTTTGATATTGCCGACGCCATTGGTTACCCCGTCATGGTCAAAGCCTCAGCGGGCGGCGGCGGACGCGGCATTCGCATGGTCCGAGATGATTCCGAGCTGGAAAACGCCGTCACCGCCGCGCAGCAGGAGGCGCTCCAGTTTTTTGGCAGCGATGAAATTTACATTGAAAAGTTCATCGTCAACCCCCGCCACATTGAAATTCAAATTTTGGCCGATCAGCACGGCAATGTTGTTCATTTGGGCGAGCGGGACTGCTCGCTCCAGCGGCGCAACCAGAAGGTGCTGGAGGAAGCGCCGAGCCCCTTTATGACCGAGGAGCTCCGCGCCCGCATGGGCGAAGCCGCGGTCAAAGCAGCGGAAGCCTGCGGTTACTGGAACGCCGGCACCGTTGAATTCCTGGTGGACGCCAACCGCAACTTTTATTTTATGGAGATGAACACCCGCATTCAGGTTGAGCACCCCATCACTGAGCTGGTGACCGGTATCGACCTGGTCAAGCAGCAAATTCTCATTGCGGGCGGAGAAGAGCTTCCTTTTGAGCAAAAGGACGTCAAACTCACCGGCCACGCCATTGAGTGCCGGATCAATGCGGAAAACCCAAAATTCAATTTCCGTCCCTCTCCGGGCCGGATCACCGCCCTCCATCTTCCGGGCGGCCCCGGTGTGCGGATTGACAGTGCGGTTTACCAGGGGTATGAAATCACTCCGTATTATGATAATATGATTGCAAAGCTTATCGCCTATGCGCCCGACCGGGAGCAGGCAATCGCCAAAATGAAATGGGCGCTCGCGGAATTTCTGGTCGAGGGGGTTGACACCAACATCGACTTCCAGCTTTCGCTTATTCGCGACCCGGATTTTGAGTCCGCAAATTATGACATTGGCTTTTTAAACCGCAAAGACGTGATGAAATAGGAATGAGGTGGCACCGCTTTGTTAGAAGACTTGTTTAAAATCGTCAAAACGCGTTCCGCCCAGGAACCCAGGCAGCCCAGTAGCAAGGTGAACATCCCGTCCAACCTGCTGTTCAAATGTCCCCGCTGCGGCAAGGTTGCCTTTGCCGAAGCGTTTGAGGAGGCTCACAAGGTCTGTGAGGCCTGCGGCTACCACGCCCGCCTGACGGCGCCGGAACGGCTTGCTATCACGGTGGATAAGGATAGTTTTATTGAATACGACCCGGATATGATCAGCCAAAATCCGCTGGAGTTTGCCGATTATGCGGAAAAGGCAGAGGCTCTGCGCAAATCTACCGGGCTCAAGGACGCTGTTATTACCGGGGAATGCACCATCCGCGGAAACCGTACCGTCATTGCCATTATGGATTCCCGTTTTATGATGGCTTCCATGGGTTCGGTTGTCGGCGAAAAAATCACCCGTGCCTTTGAACGCGCCACTGAGAAAAAGCTCCCGGTCATTATTTTTGCCGCGAGCGGCGGCGCCCGCATGCAGGAGGGCATCATTTCGCTGATGCAGATGGCGAAAACCTCTGCCGCAGCCGCCCGCCACAGTAAAAAGGGCTTGCTGTATATCACCGTTCTCACCGATCCGACTACCGGCGGTGTCACCGCCTCGTTTGCATCACTCGGAGACGTCATCATCGCGGAGCCGAAGGTTCTGGTCGGTTTTGCCGGCCGCCGCGTCATTGAAAGCACCATCAAGCAGCATCTTCCGGACGATTTTCAATCCGCCGAATTTCTGTTGCAGCACGGTTTTGCCGATATGATTGTCGGCCGCGATAAGATGCGCCGCACCCTGTCCCACCTCATCCGGCTTCACACAAAGGAGGGTGCGTAATGAACAGCAGAACTGCATGGGAGCGCATGGAGGTTATCCGCAACAAAGAGCGCCCCACCATCAACGATTATATCCCGCTCCTGTTTGAAGAGTATTTTGAAATGCACGGCGACCGCCTGTATGGGGACGACGCCGCTATCACCGGCGGTGTGGCGAGTTTCCACGGTACCCCGGTCACCGTCATCGCCCAGGTCAAAGGCCGCAACATTAACGAGAACAAGAACTGCAACTTTGCCATGCCGCATCCGGAAGGATACCGCAAGGCGCTGCGCCTTGCCCGGCAGGCAGAAAAGTTCCGCCGGCCTATCGTCTGTTTTATTGACACCCCCGGCGCTTTCTGCGGCATCGCTGCGGAGGAGCGGGGACAGGGTGAGGCCATTGCACGAAATATGTTTGAGTTTATCGGTTTGAAAACCCCTATTATTTCTATTGTCCTCGGTGAGGGCGGGAGCGGCGGCGCGCTGGCGCTTGGCGTCTGCGACGAGCTCGCCATGCTGGAAAACGCCCTGTATTCGGTTATCTCGCCGCGCGGTTGTGCCAGCATCCTTTGGAAAGACGCTTCCCGTGAAAAAGAAGCGGCCGAAGTGCTCAAAATAACCGCGGAGGACTTGGTCGGTTTTGGAGTTGCCGAGGCGATTATCCCTGAGGCGAACGGAGACGCTCATACCGATCCGGTGGAGACCGCCGAACACATTTCACAATATCTGTCAGAAACATTAGAAAAATTGTCCAAAATAGATATTGATATTTTACTGGATAGCCGCTATAATAAATTCAGAAAAATTGGCGTATATTCAGAGTAAATAAGAGCCATGATGTTGATAGGCTCGTTTGGTACGCTTTGAAACAATTTGAGGAGGATTATCATGGTATTCGAAAAAGTAAGAGACATTTTGGTTGACCAGTTGGATGTCGAAGAGGAAAAGGTTACAATGGAGGCTTCTGTCACCGAAGATTTGGGTGCTGACTCCCTCGATTTCGTCGATCTGGTAATGTCCCTTGAAGAGGAGTTTGATGTTGAAATCCCGGACGATCAGGTTGAAAACATCAAAACCGTTGGCGATATCGTGAAATACATTGAAGACAACGCGTAATCACACACAAGTTTATCGGTTACAGATGAATAACAATGGAGGCGGTCAAAAGAATGCTCTTTTGGCCGCTTTTGCCATACTATACTGTACGGGCCGCCCAGAAAGGACAGGCGTCTTGTGCGTATGAAACAGGGGGCAAACAATGATGAAGCAGCTTGCAAAATTACGTCGTAAAAAACATTTATCGCGGCCTGTTCTGGCAGAAAAACTTGGTATAACCGTTAAGGAGCTTTCCGAATGGGAGTCCGGTGCCACTATTCCGGAAAGTCAGTTGTCGCCTTTGGCAGATGCACTAGATGCAGCGCCGGAAACGTTGGCAAGTGCCTTGCAGGCACAGGCGGATCGGAAACTGGCTGGGCATGGGCGTTTTTTCAGTAAAAAAAGAACAGCGGTTGTATCCGGGTGCCTGGCTGTTTTGTTTCTCGCAGGGGTTGTCCTTGCGGTTGCGCTTATACAGAATCAAACCGTTGCAGTCAGTGGAAGTGACGGCGGGTCTGCGAACCTTTTGCCAAAAAGTATCATGAGAGAGTTCTCCGCGCCGCAGGAAACGCAACCGCTTCCGGAAGCACCCAGCAGTGAAAGCGCCTCCTTCGGCGAAGAGGGTGAAGCGGCCTTTTCCCAGTCTGAGCAGCAACCGGAACAGCAGATTTCACCGCAGTCCGGTACGCAGCCGCAGTCTCAAGCCGATTCCCCGTCACAGCCGCAGGGTTGCTCTCATACGTTTATTGCGGAAACAGTTAGGCCCTCCTGCACAGAACAAGGGTATACGGTGCATACCTGTTCCAAGTGCGGGTATCACTATACAGACGCTTATACCGCCCCCAGACATGATTATGGGAAATATCTCTGCGATTATTGCGGCCATCCGGATCCATCGCAGCCGTATTATTCTCTCAGCGCATGGGTGGTCACGCAGATTCCTCCAGACGATATTCACGGCTACCAAATGCTGAAGCATAACAACCAAGACGGGCTGTATTATATATGGTGCTGGGAGGATATGAGGGATATTACTTTCCGGTATGAAGGCGCTCAGGCAGAGGAATATTTATCTGTGACGTTTGGAAATGACGGCATGTGCCAATTGGCTTATACGAACCGGTACGCCACTGGGGTGGCTGAGGTGAAAAAATCGGCGGTTTCATCCTCCATGCAGTTGGAGTTGGATTCCTTTTCGCTCAGAAGTGGAAATGGTTCAAACGGTTCCAAAGAGGATTTTGTAGAGGAGATGCTCGGCAAAATTGACGGATTCATGAATACAATTCAGGACAAATTGTTGCTTCCAAATGTTGGTTTTGGACTAAAACAACTCGGGTTTACTGCATATTCGTAACTGTGATGTGAACGAGTTGACAAATGTGCATATGCACATTATAATAAAAGGGAACCAAAACGGATGGCGGTCGTCCGAAAGGAAGTGTATCAGATGCCAAGAGGCGCAAAATGCAGGCGCGTCTGCGCCGAGCCAGGCTGCCGCCGCTTTTCTCCGGAGCACGGGGAAGGGCAGGCCATCGTTATGAGCGTGGAAGAACTGGAAGCTCTGCGCCTTTGTGATCTGGAGGGGATGGATCAGGCAGAGGCCGCCGGGCGGATGAATGTTTCACGCGGGACGCTGCAGCGGGTGCTGTATTCGGCCCGCCGGCATACGGCGGAAGCCATTGTATTGGGAAAGGCCCTGTCCATTCAGGGCGGAAATTACGAAATTACAGACCGCCCCTGTGCGCAGAGGGAATCCTGCGCTCACTGCCGGTTTGAAAACAAAGAGGAGAAATGAAAATGAGCGAAGCCTGTAATCACGATTGTGGCTCCTGTAGCCAGAACTGCAGCGAGCGGGAACAGGAGAGCATGCTGCTCTCCCTCAATGAAATGAGTTCCGTCAAAAAGGTCATTGGTGTTGTCAGCGGCAAAGGCGGCGTCGGGAAATCCATGGTCACTTCCATGCTTGCGGTTCTGATGAACCGCCGCGGCCACCACAGTGCTGTCTTTGACGCAGACATCACCGGCCCGTCAATTCCGAAAGCGTTCGGTATTAAGGAAAAAGCCATGTCGAACGAATGGGGCATTGTCCCGGCCAAGAGCAAAACCGGCATTGATATTATGTCGGTCAACCTCCTGCTGGAAAATGACACCGACCCGGTCATCTGGCGCGGACCGATCCTTGCGGGAGTGGTTCAGCAGTTCTGGACCGACGTGGTCTGGCAGGACGTTGATTATATGTTTGTCGATATGCCTCCGGGAACCGGCGACGTGCCGCTCACCGTTTTCCAGTCTCTCCCGCTTGACGGTATCATTGTTGTCGCTTCTCCGCAGGAACTCGTCTCGATGATTGTGGAAAAAGCGGTCAACATGGCGAATATGATGAACATCCCGATCCTTGGCGTTGTTGAGAACCTCAGCTATGTGGAATGCCCGGACTGCGGCAAAAAAATTGAACTGTTCGGTCAGAGCCACATCGATGAAATCACCTCTCGCTATGGTATTAAGGTTCTTGCCAAGCTCCCGGTTTCCCCGGCAGTCGCGCAGGCAGCGGATCAGGGTGTCATCGAATTGTTTGAGGGCGATTGGCTCGACGGTGCCGCCGACTTGATTGAAACGCTGTAAACTTGGCGCATTCCGGCTTTTGCCGTGAAGAGGTTTAAACATTTTATTTGCAGGGACTTCAACAGGTCCTCGCCTTTGGGAGGAAAAGCAAATGGTTATTGCAGTCACAGCCGAAGGGAACCAGGTATTCCAGCATTTCGGCCACACAAAACTTTTTAAACTCTTTACCGTTGAGGAAGGCAAGGTTGTCGCACGTTCTGATCTGGATACTTCCATGAGCGGTCACGAGGCTCTTGCGGTTATCCTCAAACAAAACGGCGTTTCGCTGTTAATTTGCGGCGGTATTGGCGGCGGTGCAAAGGCGGCACTCCAGTCGGCTGGCATTGAGCTTGTTGCAGGCGCTTCCGGTGATATTGAGACCGCTGTAGCGGATTACCTCTCCGGCGCGCTTCAGCATAATCCTAACGTGCAGTGCAGCCATCACCACGGGGAAGGTCATGAACATGGCCACACCTGCGGCCATCACCACGAATAAGTTTTAGGTCAAAAGCCTCTACTTCGGTGGAGGCTTTTGATTTTTTCGAACATATATGGCAAACTCCCCGAGAAGTAAGCAATTGGTTTGGCCAAAAGGATGAATTTGAAAAACGTCTACCCCGGCAGGCTTCTCTTCGCTCGGACCCGATGTTATAATGAAGGTGAATTTATGTTAAGGGGAGTGTTGGTTATGAAACGGTTTGCTGTCCTATTCGTGCTGATGGCCCTTTTGCTCACCTCCTGTTCCACCGGAACTTATGGAGATGCCGGCGCCAGCAATTCCCTTCCGGACAGCATTGCGCTTCCGGACGGCATGCTGCCCTATGCTGAACTCCCGAAAGATTATTCGTTCGAACAGGCAAAGCAGGACGGCTGCGTTGTGCACAAGCAGTATGATCTTGTCTCCGGCCAGGAGGTTTGGGACGCATTCATCGAAAAAACCAGCCGCGGAGAACCTGCGTTTGTCCGGTTGGCGTTTTATACCAATGGTGGTTCGGATGGCTTCTTACAGGATTTGACGTATGACGGCGAGCACTACCTGCTTTATTCATTTGAAAGTGGTCAGGAATATACCCGAGAATACAAATATCTTGTGCGGTATTTTGACATTTCGAAAAACGGCGCAGTTAATGTTGGAACGCTGCACTATATTTTGATTGACGAAAACGCCTATACTTGGGAAGAACTTGAAAGAAGCCGGTATTCTTCTGACTGGAACAATTATATCGATTTTACATTGGTTTATACAAAACACGGTTATGTAGAGCCTCACGGTGGATAATGCTTTTTAATATGCGTTGAACGGAGATGTATGATAAGCACACGTTTAAACTCGAATACCAGCGGTAACGCGAAGCGGCGTTCCACCCACTGCCGCTGTGAAGGACAAAGCCCGGGCTTTCCCCCTTGTCAAATTCTGCCCCCCATGCTAAAATAGAACTCAGGCAAAAAGTCCCCGCTTTACAGGCGGGGGCAGTGTTTGAAGAAACGGCAGTACCGTCCGTGTGCTGTACCGGCGTTTGTTGCTGGTGCGTCAATGGCCGCTTATGGAACCGTTGATCAGTATGAAGCGGGTTCTGCCCCGTTTGAAAGGATAGAAAAAGAAAATGGCACAGCAAAAAAAGATGGTGGAAGCCATCACCTCAATGGAGGAAGATTTCGCCCAGTGGTATACTGACGTGGTCAAAAAAGCCGAGATGATTGACTACTCTTCGGTAAAAGGTTGCATGGTGTTCCGCCCCTATGGATACGCCATTTGGGAAAACATTCAGAAGGATTTGGATGCCCGCTTTAAAAAAACCGGGCACGAAAACGTCTATATGCCTATGCTGATCCCGGAAAGCCTTCTTCAGAAAGAGAAGGATCATGTCAACGGCTTTGCGCCGGAGGTTATGTGGGTT
The DNA here is from genome assembly GCA_003150405.1 of Clostridiales bacterium. Lineage (GTDB taxonomy): Bacteria > Bacillota > Clostridia > Oscillospirales > Ruminococcaceae > Metaruminococcus_A. Next base: position 218,393 of record QAMM01000001.1, on the reverse strand, counting down.
ACCCAGGGCGGCAGCGAAAAGCTGACCGAACGTCTCTGCGTTCGCCCAACCTCGGAGGTGCTCTTCTGTGAGCATTATGCAAAGGTCATCAACTCTTACCGCGATCTGCCCAAGCTCTACAACCAGTGGTGCTCGGTCATGCGTTGGGAAAAAACTACCCGCCCGTTTCTCCGCAATTCTGAGTTTCTCTGGCAGGAGGGTCACACCATGCACGAGACTGCTGAGGAGGCAGAGGCAGAAACCCTCCGCATGCTGAACGTCTATGCGGATTTTTATCGTGAATCCCTTGCAATTCCGGTTGTCATGGGTAAAAAAACCGAGAAAGAGAAGTTTGCCGGTGCGGTTTCCACCTATACCATTGAGCCGATGATGCACAACGGCGTCGCCCTTCAGGGCGGTACTTCCCATTATTTTGGCGACGGTTTTGCCAAGAGCTTTGGCATCACCTTTACCGGACGGGACAACACCCTTCAGTATCCGCATCAAACCTCCTGGGGCGTTTCCACCCGTATGATCGGTGCTATCATCATGGTGCACGGCGACGACAGCGGCCTTATTCTCCCGCCGAAAATTGCCCCGGTTCAGGTTGCCGTTATCCCGATTGCCCAGCACAAAGAAGGCGTGCTTGACAAAGCGCGTGAGGTCGCGGATAAACTTTCCGAGACATTCCGCGTCAAGCTCGATGACAGCGACAACACCCCTGGCTGGAAATTCAGCCAGTATGAAATGAAAGGGGTACCCCTTCGCCTTGAAATTGGCCCGAAGGACATTGAACAGAACCAGTGCGTTCTTGTCCGCCGGGACAACCGGGAGAAAATTGTCGTGGGACTTGACGATCTCATGACCGAAATTCCGAAGGCGCTTCAGGCGGTGCACGACGGCCTGTACGAAAAGGCACTCGCAAACCTCAAGGAAAAAACCTTTACCGCGCATAGTTACGATGAGTTCCTCGACATTGCCAAAAACCATCCGGGCTTTATCAAAGCCATGTGGTGCGGTGACGCCGAATGCGAAGACAAGCTCAAGGATATCACCGGCGGCGTCAAATCCCGTTGCATCCCGTTTGAAGAAGAGCACATTTCCGATACCTGCGTCTGTTGCGGCAAGCCTGCCAAACACATGGTCTACTGGGGCCGCCAGTATTAACAGTGTCCCTCTGCGCTGAGACGGGTGGTTTTGCCGATAACGTGTGTTTTCCTGTCTGGATTGGCTTAATGCCTTGCTGGGAAAACGAAAAATCTTGCTCGTTTATCACTCTAGAAACAAGTTTTAGGGCCTATCTTGTCCCGTGGATTCATTACAGCCCTGTTTCTGTGCAATTTGCACAGAAACAGGGCTGTTTTATACAAAAAATTCTACAGGCATTTTGCTTGCTGTTGCGCTGCCTGTATTGTATAATAATGAGGCACGACTGCGACAGATATGCGATGAAGCGGGAGGTGGCCGTCCATCCGGGCGGGGAATTTCCGTGGAGTATGTCCGATTTTAAACCGGGCGACAACAATTACTGAACAGGTAGTACGGTGTATACTGCCGTGCGGCTTGCCGCGGGTAAGTACGCCTGCGTCGTATGGGTATAGGGTTCTTGCGTCTCTGTACCGTCTCCGGAAAAACTGCGTGTTTTTTCGGTTTTTTAATGGGTTTGCACGAAACACACGGCGCCGTGTTTGGGCGATTGATGTTCACCGCGTACATTATTTTAGGAGGCGATGAAAAGTGGCAGTCAAAGAAAAAATCAGAATCAGACTTAAAAGCTATGACCACAGCCTGGTCGACGCTGCGGCAACTAAAATTGTTGAAACAGCAAAGCGTACCGGCGCAAGGGTTTCGGGGCCAATCCCGCTCCCGACCGAAAAAGAGGTCGTAACCATTCTCCGCGCTGTTCATAAGTACAAAGACAGCCGTGAGCAGTTTGAGATGAGAACCCACAAAAGACTCATTGACATTTTAAGGCCGTCCAACAAAACTGTTGAGGCTTTACAGGGTCTTGAGCTTCCTGCCGGCGTGGAGCTGGAGATTAAACTCTAAGTATCACCGCACCGCAGGTCATGTTGGCTGCAACCGGTCAACCAATAACCGAATAGGAGGAAAGACAATGAAAAAAGGTATCGTTGGTAAGAAAATCGGCATGACTCAGATTTTCGATGACAACGGCAAGGTCATCCCTGTTACTGTTGTAGAAGCAGGCCCTTGCGTCGTGGTCCAGAAAAAGACCGCTGAAAACGACGGCTATTCCGCTGTCCAGCTTGGCTTCGGCGAAATCAGCGTCAAGAACGTCAACAAGCCGCAGAAAGGCCATTTCGCAAAAGCGGACGCCGCTGCAAAGAGAACCCTGAAAGAGTTCGGCTTTGACGATATGGACGCTTACAACCTCGGCGATATCATTAAGGCAGATGCTTTTGAGCCGGGCGACATCGTCGATGTCTGCGGCACCAGCAAAGGTAAAGGCTTCGCCGGTACTATCAAGCGTTACAATAACCGTTCTCTGAAAGCAACTCATGGTACAGGCCCGGTCGGCCGGCATGCCGGCTCCATGGGCGCGGGCTCTGACCCTTCCAGAATCATGAAGGGCAAGAAAATGCCTGGCCATCTCGGTGCTGAGACCGTTACGGTCCAGAACCTTGAAGTTGTAAAAGTGGACGCAGAAAACAATCTGATTGCACTCAAAGGCGCGATCCCTGGCCCTAAGGGCGGTATCGTCACCATTAAAAGTGCTGTGAAGAAGGCTTAACGGAAGGAGGAAGCAACATGCCAAACATCAAAGTTTTGGATCGCAATGGCAAAGAGGTTTCCACGATGGAGCTTTCTGATGCTATCTTTGGCGTAACCCCGAATGAGGCGGTTATGCACATGGCTGTGGTGAATTATCTGGCAAACCAGCGCCAAGGCACCCAGTCCACCCTCACCCGCACTGAGGTTCGCGGCGGTGGCCGCAAACCGTGGCGCCAGAAGGGGACCGGTCATGCAAGACAGGGTTCCATCCGCGCTCCGCAGTGGCGGCACGGCGGTATTGCACTCGGCCCGAAACCGCGTGATTACCGCTTTGCACTCAACAAAAAAGTTCGTGCGCTCGCACTGAAATCCGCTCTCTCTGCAAAGGTACAGGGCGGTGAAATGATTGTACTCGACAGCTTCGGCATCACCGAGTACAAAACCAAAGAGATGATGAGCGTTCTCTCCGCCATCGGCGCGGACAAGAAGGTACTCATCGCTCTGCCGACCGTCGACCAGAAGGTCATCAAGAGCGCTGCGAATATCCCGGGCGTCAAAACCACCCAGTACAACACCCTGAATGTGTACGATATTCTCAACTGTGACAAGGTGGTACTGCTCAAGGATACCGCACTCAAACTTGAGGAGGTGTACGCGTAATGAAAGCACCGCAGGATATCATCATCCGCCCGATCATGACGGAGAAATCCATCACCAGCGTCGCGGATAAGAAATACACCTTTAAAGTCGCGAAGGATTCCAATAAGATTGAAATCGCTCAGGCAGTTGAGGCGCTTTTCGGCGTCAAGGTGCTCAAGGTCAACACCATGAACTGCAAGGGCCGCGCAAAACGCGTAGGCATGAATTCCGGCTACCAGTCGGATTGGAAAAAGGCGATTGTCACCCTGACCGATGACTCCAAGGGGATTGAAATCTTCGAGAGCCTCGCATAAGCCTTTGTGACAGTCCGGGCAAAAGGCCCGGGCGGTGATGTATGAGGACCAACTTTTAAAAGCGTCCTCGCTAAACCGAAACAAGGAGTGAAAGTAACATGGCAATCAAAAGCTACAAGCCAACAACCCCGTCCCGGCGTAATATGACCGTCGTTGACTATTCGGGGCTGTCCAAGGTAGCGCCGGAGAAAAGCCTGCTTGAGCCACTCAAGAAGACTGCCGGTCGTAACAGCTACGGAAGAATTACCGTTCGCCATCATGGCGGCGGAAACAGAAAGAAATACCGTGTCATCGACTTCAAGCGTGACAAGGTTGGCATGAACGCAGAGGTCATGACCCTGGAGTATGACCCGAACCGTTCCGCTCACATCGCCCTGCTCAAATATGAGGACGGTGAAAAGCGCTACATCATCGCGCCGGTTGGCCTCAAAGTAGGCGACACTGTCCGCGCTGGTGCAGACGCAGATATCAAGCCGGGCAATGCACTGCCGCTCAGTGCAATTCCGGTTGGTACCGTTATCCACAACATTGAGCTTTACCCGGGCAAAGGTGCACAGCTCGTCCGCTCTGCGGGCAACATGGCGCAGCTTATGGCGAAAGAAGGCGTTTATGCCCTCATCCGTCTGCCCTCCGGTGAGCAGCGGAATATTCCGGCCAACTGCATGGCCTCCATTGGCCAGGTTGGCAACACAGACCACGAGAACACCAACATCGGTAAAGCGGGTAAAAAACGTCACTTGGGCTGGCGTCCGTCGGTCCGCGGTTCTGTTATGAACCCGAATGACCATCCGCACGGCGGTGGTGAAGGTAAATCGCCTATCGGACGTCCCGGACCTGTTACGCCTTGGGGTAAACCGACCCTCGGTTACAAGACCCGCGCGAAGCATCATCGCTCCGATAAGTTTATCGTAAAACGCAGAAATGCGAAGTAATGCTGAAAGGAGACAGATGAACCTATGGGTAGAAGTGTTAAAAAGGGACCTTACGTTCAGCCGGTCCTGTTACAGCGTGTTCAGAAAATGAACGAAACAGGCGAAAAAGTGGTTCTCAAAACCTGGAGCCGCGCTTCCACAATTTTCCCTGATTTCGTAGGTCATACATTTGCAGTTCACGACGGACGCAAGCATGTCCCTGTTTACGTTACCGAAGATATGGTCGGCCACAAGCTCGGTGAGTTTGCCCCGACCCGTACGTACAAAGGCCATGCCGGTTCCAAGACTTCAAATAACGGTAAGAAATAGGCCGGAAGGAGGATTTTAAATGGAAGCAAGGGCTTACCTCAGACATGCCCGCATCGCCCCGAGAAAGGTCCAGATTGTTCTGGATTTAATCCGCAACAAACCGGTCGACCTCGCTATGGCAATTTTGAAAAACACGCCGAAAGCTGCGTGTGAGCCTCTGGTAAAACTTCTGGCATCAGCAGTTGCTAACGCCGAAAATAACCACGGCATGAGCAAAGACGACCTCTATGTTGCAGAGTGCTTTGTAACACCGGGTCCGACCATGAAACGCGTCAGACCGAGAGCCCAGGGCAGGGCCTTTAAGGTGTTAAAGAGAACTTCGCACATTACCCTTGTATTAAAGGAAAAGGAATAAGCTGAAAGAGGAGGTAAACTATGGGACAGAAAGTAAACCCACACGGTTTCAGAGTGGGCGTAATCAAAGACTGGGATTCCCGCTGGTTTGTGAACGACGCTGCTTTCGGCGATACCCTCGTTGAGGATTACAAGGTCCGTAAGTATCTGAAAAACAAATTGTACGCGGCAGGCGTCCCGCGCATTGAGATTGAGCGCGACGCAGTCAAAGTCCGTATTCATATCCACTGTGCAAAACCGGGTCTGGTCATTGGCCGCGGTGGTTCCGAAATTGAGAAGCTCCGTGCAGAACTTCAGAAAATGCTCGGTAAGACTGTACTCATCAATATTGTTGAGGTAAAACAGCCGGATCTCAATGCACAGCTTGTCGCTGAGAACATTGCTTCCCAGCTCGAACGCCGCATTTCGTTCCGCCGTGCTATGAAACAGTGCATTGGCAGAACCATGAAACTTGGTGCAAAAGGAATTAAGACCGCTGTTTCCGGCCGTCTCGGCGGCGCTGAAATTGCACGTTCTGAAAGTTATCATGAGGGCACCATCCCTCTCCAGACCCTCCGTGCTGATATTGACTACGGTTTTGCAGAGGCTGCTACTACCTATGGCCGCATTGGTGTTAAGGTTTGGATTTATAAAGGTGAAGTTTTGAAAGGCGAGGTTTCTTCCACCAGTACGTCTTCCCGCAGGAATGACCGTAGCGACCGGAATGACAACCGCAGAAGACCCCGTAGGGAAGGAGGTAACAAGTAATGCTGTTACCAAAGCGTGTGAAATACCGCCGTGTCCACAGAGGGCGTATGACCGGTACCGCTACCCGCGGTAATACCGTGTCCCACGGCGAATATGGCCTGCAGGCGCTGCAGCCGGCTTGGATTACCTCGAACCAAATCGAGGCGGCTCGTATTGCCATGACCCGTTACATCAAACGTGGTGGTCAGGTCTGGATTAAAATTTTCCCGGATAAACCGGTTACCGAAAAACCGGCTGAAACCCGCATGGGTTCCGGTAAAGGTTCTCCGGAATACTGGGTGGCCGTTGTAAAACCGGGCCGCGTCCTGTTTGAAATTGCAGGCGTTTCCGAAGAGGCTGCCAGAGAAGCTATGCGTCTTGCTATGCATAAGCTGCCCATCAAATGCAAATTTGTATCTAAGGAACAGACAGGCGGTGAGCAATAATGAAAGCTACGGAAATTCGTGATATGTCGCTGGCTGAAATGAACAACAAGGTGAGCGACCTTAAAGCAGAGCTTTTCAACCTGCGCTTCCAGCTTGCAGTGAACCAGCTTGAGAACCCTCAGCGCATCAAGGCTGTCAAAAAAGACATTGCTCGCTTGAAAACAGTCATCCGTGAGCAGGAACTCAAGGAAAACGCTGGTAAGTAAGGAAGGGAGGATTTAAGCTGTGAGTGAAAGAAACCTCAGAAAAACGAGGGTAGGCATGGTTGTCAGCAATAAAATGGATAAAACCGTTGTGGTTTCCATTGTTGACAATGTAAAACATCCTCTTTACAAAAAGATTATCAAACGCACCGTGAAACTCAAAGCCCATGATGAAGGTAACGCCTGCAGCATCGGCGATAAGGTGTCGGTTATGGAGACCCGTCCTCTGTCCAAGGACAAGAGATGGAGAGTTGTAGAAATCATTGAAAAGGCGAAATAACTAAGTGATGCCAAAAGGAGGCTTGCACTGTGATACAGATGCAGAGTTACCTGAAGGTTGCCGACAACACCGGTGCGAAAGAATTAATGTGCATCCGTGTGCTGGGCGGTTCCCGCAGAAGGTATGCTAATATTGGCGATGTCGTCGTTGCTTCGGTCAAAAAAGCAACACCCGGCGGCGTTGTTAAAAAAGGCGATGTGGTCAAAGCTGTCATCGTCCGTTCCGCAAAAGGCGTTCGCCGTGATGACGGAACCTATATCCGCTTCGATGAGAACGCGGCAGTTATCATCAGAGACGATAAAAACCCAAGAGGCACCCGTATTTTTGGGCCTGTTGCAAGAGAGCTTCGTGAGAAAGAATACCTCAAGATTCTCTCCCTTGCACCAGAAGTTCTTTGATTGGAGGTGCACTTAAATGAATAAAGTACACGTAAAACGCGACGACAACGTTGTGATCCTGACCGGCAGAGATCGCGGCAAACAGGGCAAAGTCCTTGAAGTTAGCCCGTCTGAGCAGAAGGTTATCGTGGAAGGCTGCAACATCATCAGCAAACACGTAAAACCGAGAAGAATAGGTGAGACCGGCGGTATTGTCAAAGCTGAGTCCCCGATTTATGCATGTAAGGTACAGCTTGTCTGCCCGAAGTGCAAAAAGCCAACCCGCGTTGGCCATAAGGTCAATGAGGGCGGCAAAAAAGAGCGCCTTTGCAAAAAATGCGGCGCAACCTTTTAAGTGAGGAGGAAAGATTTTCATGGCAAGACTGAAAGATGCTTATGTAAAAGACATCGCACCTGCAATGATGAAAAAGTTTGGCTATAAAAGTGTCATGCAGATTCCGAAGCTTGAAAAGGTTGTTATCAACGTTGGTTGCGGCGAAGCTCGCGACAACTCCAAAATGATTGACGCCATCGTCGGCGATCTGACCGCTATCACCGGCCAGAGACCCGTCGTCTGCAAGGCGAAAAAATCCGTTGCTAACTTCAAGCTCCGTGAGGGCATGGACATCGGCGCAAAGGTTACCCTGCGTGCTGAGCGTATGTATGAGTTCGTTGACCGTCTGTTCAACGTTGCTCTCCCCCGTGTAAGAGACTTCCGCGGCATTAACCCCAATTCCTTCGACGGCCGCGGCAACTATAACATGGGCCTCAAAGAACAGCTTATCTTCCCGGAAATTGACTACGATAAAATTGACAAGGTCCGCGGTATGGATATCTGCTTCGTCACCACCGCGAAAACCGACGAAGAAGCGCGTGAACTGCTTACGTTGTTCGGCGCTCCGTTTGAGAGATAAGGGAGGAAACACAAATGGCGAAAACGTCCATGAAGGTAAAACAGCAGAGAGAGCCGAAGTTTTCCACCCGTGCCTATAACAGGTGTAAAATCTGCGGAAGACCGCACGCTTACCTGCGGAAATATGGCATCTGCCGTATCTGCTTCAGGGAGCTGGCTTACAAAGGCCAGATTCCAGGCGTGAAAAAAGCAAGCTGGTAAAGGCTAGAAGCAAAGGAGGTTGACGGCATGCAAATCACCGATACGATTGCTGATATGCTCACCCGTATCCGGAATGCAAATACAGCAAAACATGACACGGTGGATATACCCGCATCCAACATGAAAAAGGCGATCGCCCAGATTCTTGTTGACGAGGGTTATGTTAAAAGCTTCCAGGTCGTAGAGGACGGGAAGCAGGGTCTCATCCGTATCACTTTGAAATACGGTGAGAATAAGTCTCAGGTTATTACAGGCCTGCGCAGGGTCTCCAAACCCGGCCTGCGTATTTATACAAATGTTGAGGATATGCCCAAAGTTATGAAAGGCCTTGGCGTGGCAATTCTTTCCACTTCCAAGGGCATCATGACCGATAAGGCGGCGCGTAAAGCAAACGTCGGCGGCGAAGTCCTCGCATTCATCTGGTAAGGAGGTTCACGTCGTATGTCTCGTATAGGAAGAAAACCCATCGATGTTCCCTCCGGCGTAGAAGTCAAAATCAGCGGTAACCACATCGCTGTAAAAGGTCCTAAGGGAACCCTGGAAAGAGATTTCCATGAAGATATGCTCGTCTCGCTAGACGGCGCAGTCATTAATGTTGCCCGTCCCAGCGAAGACAAAGCTCACAAAAGCCTTCACGGTCTGACCCGTACCCTCATTTCCAACATGGTTGAGGGGGTTACCAAAGGTTTTTCCAAAGAGCTCGAAATCAACGGCGTCGGCTACCGTGCAGCAAAACAGGGCAAAGACCTTGTTATGAACCTCGGTTATTCTCACCAGGTTATCTGCCCGGAGATTGATGGTATTTCCATCGAAGTTCCGTCTCCGAACAAAATTATCATTTCCGGTCCTGACAAACAAAAGGTTGGCCAGTTTGCCGCTGAAGTCCGCGAGAAACGTCCGCCGGAGCCGTATAAAGGCAAGGGGATTAAGTACGTTGACGAGTACATCCAGCGCAAAGAAGGCAAGGCCGGTAAGGGCAAGAAGTAATTGAAAGGAGTTGACTAGGTAATGGTGAAAAAGTCTGCTGGAACCAATTCCAGAATTAAAAGACACCGCAGGGTGCGTGCCAAAATCAGTGGTACTCCCGCACGTCCGCGCCTGAATGTTTTCCGCTCCTCCAAACACATCTATGCCCAGATCATCGACGACATTAACGGTGTAACCCTTGTTGCAGCTTCGTCGAATGAAAAGGATTTTGAAGGCAGCGGCTCCAATAAGGAGGGCGCTCGTAAAGTAGGCCAGTTGGTTGCTAAGAAAGCTTTGGAGAAGGGTATCGAAGAGGTCGTTTTTGACCGCGGCGGTTACATCTACCACGGCCGTATTATGGAACTGGCTGAGGGAGCCCGCGAATGCGGCCTCAAGTTTTAAGAGGAGGTATTCATTTGGCTATTATAGATGCTAACGCATACGATTTGAAAGAAAAAGTGGTTGCCATCAACCGTGTTTCCAAAACGGTAAAGGGCGGCCGTATCTTCAAGTTCGCGGCTCTCGTTGTTGTCGGTGACGGCAACGATATCGTGGGTTTCGGTCTTGGTAAATCCGGCGAGGTTCCGGACGCAATCCGCAAGGGGATTGAGGACGCCAAGAAGAACTTAAAGAAGATTTCCATCCGCGGCACCACCATCCCGCACGAGGTCATTGGTAAATTCGGCGCCGGCCGTGTTTTGATGAACCCTGCTCCGGAAGGTACCGGCGTTATCGCTGGCGGCCCGGTTCGTGCCGTTATCGAGGTTACTGGGATTAAGGATATCAGAACCAAGGCTCTGCGTTCCAACAATCCCTGCAACGTCGTAAGGGCCACCATTGATGGACTTGCTTCCCTCCGCACTGCTGAGCAGATGGCTGAAATCAGAGGCAAATCGGTCAAAGAAATTTTAGGATAAGGGAGGCTTACCCTCATGGCAGAGAAAATGATTCACGTAAAGCTCGTGAGAGGGCTTTCCGGTAGAAAAGACGACCAGATCGCCACGGTCAAATCGCTTGGCCTTCGCAAAATTGGCGATGTTTCCGCTCAGCCGGACAATGACGCCACCAAAGGCAAAATTGCCAAGGTTTCCCACCTCGTAGAGGTCGTTGAAGGCTAAGGTTCCTGCAAGGAACAGTTCCCCTGACACATTTGCCGCTTGCAAAAAGCGGCGGAACGGAGGTTTAGTATGAAACTGCATGAGTTGACTCCGGCGGCTGGTTCCAACCAGGACGCGAAACGCAAAGGTCGCGGCGCTGGTTCCGGAAACGGCAAAACAGCCGGTAAAGGCCATAAGGGACAGAACGCCCGTTCGGGCGGTGGCGTACGCCCGGGCTTTGAAGGCGGCCAGATGCCGCTTCAGAGACGTGTCCCGAAGAGAGGCTTTAACAATATTTTTGCGACCCGGTATTCCATTGTGAACGTTGCAGACTTAAATAAGTTTGAGGACGGCGCAGTTGTTGATGCCGAGGCGCTTGTCAAGGCCGGCGTTGTCCGCAAAGAGCTGGACGGCATCAAAATCCTTGGCAATGGCGAGCTCACCAAAAAGCTCACCGTCAAAGCTGCTGCATTCTCTGCAAGCGCAAAAGAGAAGATTGAAAAAGCAGGCGGCGTGGCAGAGGTTTTATAAGTGACCGGCAGTCTTAAAGTACATTGTCGTTTTCAGACGGAATGGAGGTCACAATGTTTCAGACGATAAGGAATGCCTGGGCTGTTCCTGAAACAAGGAAAAAGCTCCTTTATACCCTGATGATTATTGTCATCTTCCGTATTGGCTCAGCAATTCCAGTTCCTTTTCTTGACCCGGCTGCATTAAAAGCCATGATTGATACCAATAATCTCGGCTTTTTGGATATTATGACGGGCGGTTCCTTCGCACAGGCAACCATTTTTGCCATGTCGATTATGCCGTATATCAATGCATCCATTATCATGCAGCTGCTCACGGTCGCCATTCCTCCGCTGGAGCGTATGGCCAAAGAGGGCGACACCGGGCGCAAGAAAATTGCAAAAATTACCCGTTATGTTACCTTTGCCCTTGCGCTTGTTATGGCCATTATGTATTATTTCTTAATGGTTAATGTCGGCGCAATTACCAGTGAGCACCGTACCGGTTTCGCCGGATTCTTTGTTGCGGCAATTATCGTGGTTACCTTCGTAGCCGGTACTGCGGTTATCGTCTGGCTCGGTGAGCGCATTAACGAAAAAGGAATTGGAAACGGCATTTCCATTATCCTGTTTGCGGGTATTATTTCGCGCGGTCCTGCCATGATTAACACCGCCATTCAGTACCTGCAGCTGGGTAATCCGCTTTACTACGTCCTCATCCCGTTGATTGTTGTCATCTTTATCGCGATGATTGCGTTTATTGTTGTTATGACCAACGCCGAACGCAGAATCCCGGTTCAGTATGCCAAACGTGTGGTTGGGCGCAAAATGTACGGCGGTCAGAATTCCCATATTCCAATTAAGGTGAGCATGAGCGGCGTTATGCCAATCATCTTTGCAAGCTCGTTCGTTTCCATTCCGGGTACCATTGCGGCGTTCTTCAAACCGGAAGAAGGCACGTTCTGGAAAGGGTTTGTAGATGTGTTCAGCTATACCAGTATCTGGTACGGCATCATCTATTTCCTGCTGATCATAGCGTTTAACTATTTCTATGTCGCTATTCAGTATAATCCAATTGAAATTGCCAATAATCTCCGCAAGAATAGCGGTGCAATTCCGGGTATTCGTCCGGGCAAGCCCACCAGCGATTTTATTTCCAAGGTTCTTTCCAAAATTACCTTTGTCGGGGCAATTTTCCTTGGCATCGTTGCCATTTTCCCGATTATCTTTACCAACATCAGCGGGATCAACATTGCCATCGGTGGTACTTCTATCCTGATTGTCGTCGGCGTTGCGCTGGAAACCATGCGCACCCTAGAATCCCAGATTACGATGAGACATCACAAAGGCTTTTTAGAATAATGGGAGGAACGCTATGAACCTGATTTTTTTAGGTGCGCCGGGCGCTGGTAAAGGGACCCAGGCAGAGGTTATTTCCGAACACCTCGGTATCCCAACCATTTCTACCGGCAACATCATTCGTGAAGCGCTCAAAAACGGCACCGAAATGGGGCTGAAAGCCAAGTCCTATATGGATGAAGGAAAACTGGTGCCGGATGATATCGTCATTGGCATCATCAAAGAGCGTCTTGCGAAGGACGACTGCAAAAACGGCTTTATTCTGGACGGCTTTCCGCGTACCGTCCCGCAGGCTGAAGCCCTTGACCAAATGGGTATCGTCATTGACCGCGTTGTCGATATCGAGGTCCCGGATGAAAAAATCATGGCAAGGCTTTCCGGCAGACGGGTCTGTGAAGTGTGCGGCGCCTCCTATCACCTGGAGTATAAACCTTCCAAAGCGGAAGGTGTCTGCGACAAGTGCGGCGGCAAGACCGTGCTCCGCAAAGATGACCATCCGGATACCGTCAAAGAGCGTTTGCAGGTCTACCATGAGCAGACCGAGCCTTTGAAAGGGTATTATGAAAAAGCTGGTAAACTCGTCGTCGTCGTTGGTCAGGAAGAAGTGAAAGATACTACTGCACTGACCATTAAAGCTGTGGAGGCTTAAACATGATTTCGCTCAAAACAGCTCGTGAACTTGAGCGCATGCGCAAGGCAACCACCATCTCCGCCCAGGCGTTAAGGCTTGCCGGCGAGCGGCTGGAAGCAGGCATGAGCACCTACGAGCTTGACATGATTATCCGGGAATTCATCCTCTCACAGGGGGCAAAACCGTCCTTTTTAGGGTATGGCGGCTTCCCTGGCAGCGCATGCATCTCACTCAATGACGAGGTTATCCACGGTATTCCAAGTAAAAAGCGGATTATCCAGAATGGGGACATCGTCAAGGTGGATGTAGGCGCCTATGTGGATGGATACCACGGCGACAACGCAGCTACCTATGCTGTCGGCGACGTTTCGCCGGAAGCAAGGCAGCTTATGGATGTCACCGAGCAGAGCCTTTATGAAGGCATAAAAATGGCGCGCGTTGGCAACCGCCTCGGCGATGTGTCTCACGCGATTGAATCCTATGTCACAAGCAGGGGCTACGCGGTCGTCAAGCAGTTTGTCGGTCACGGTGTGGGGCATGAGCTTCACGAATCCCCAGAAGTTCCGAACTATGGTCCCGCAGGGCGGGGCGTGCGGCTCGCAGCGGGTATGACGCTGGCAATCGAACCCATGATCAACATCAAGGGCGAGGGCGTGAACGTGCTTGCGGACGGCTGGACGGTTAAAACGGCCTCAGGCAGTCTTTCGGCACATTTCGAACACACCATTGCAATTACACGCGACGGTCCTGTCATCCTGACAAGGGCGTGAGGTGGTTTTAATGCAGCTGACGGAGGGCTCAGTGGTAAAATCCACGGCAGGTCATGACGCAGGCAGCTACGGTGTGGTCACAGGGTTTTCAGAAGGCTGGCCGCTTGTGGCAGACGGAAAATACCGCCTGCTGGAGCGTCCAAAACGCAAAAACCCTAAACACCTTGTTGTTCTGCGGCAAACTCTTGTATTAGGCGAAATCCACAGTGATAAAATGCTCCGGCGGCTCCTCTGGCCTTTCCAGTACGGCGGTCGGTCGGAAGCAGATTGACGATAGGGAGGTATTTGCTTGGCGAAAGATGATGTCATCGAAATTGAAGGTACTGTTGTAGAATCCCTGCCGAATGCCATGTTCCAGGTGGAGCTTGCAAACGGCCATAAGATTCTGGCTCATATATCCGGCAAGCTGCGGATGAACTTCATCCGTATCCTGCCAGGCGATAAGGTGACCGTTGAAATGTCACCGTACGATTTAACAAAGGGGCGCATTACCTGGCGCTCCAAATAACCGAATGTTGTCCGGCCAGAGCTTAAAGCTGCGGTCCGGCGCTCGTTGGGAGGTATTTCAAGTGAAAGTAAGACCTTCGGTAAAACCTATTTGTGAAAAATGTAAGGTTATCAAGCGCAAAGGGCGCATCATGGTAATCTGCCAGAACCCGAAGCATAAACAGCGCCAGGGTTAATTATTTTGTTTCGCAATAAACCCATATAAATTTCAAGCAGACGAAAATGAGTTCCTGTAAACCTGTAATGCACAGGGAGGGAAGGGCTTTCGTCAAGCACTGGAGGTGCAAGGTAGAAAATGGCTCGTATAGCTGGAGTTGACTTGCCGAGAGATAAGAGAATCGAAGTTGGTATTACTTATATCTACGGCATCGGTGATGCAACCGCGAAGAGAATCCTTGAGGCAACCGGCATTAATCCTGATACCAGAGTAAAGGATTTGACCGACGCCGACGAGGCCGCGCTTCGTGATTACATCGACAAAAACCTTGAGGTTGAGGGTGACCTTCGCAGAAGCACCGCGCTCAACATCAAACGGTTGATCGAAATTGGCTGCTACCGTGGTGTTCGCCACCGCAAAGGCTTGCCCGTCCGCGGTCAGAGAACCAAGACCAATGCGCGTACCCGCAAAGGCCCGGTTAAGACGGTTGCGAACAAAAAGAAATAATAGGAAAGGATAAGAACACATGGCTGTTAAGAATGCTAAGAAAACGACTGTCCGCAGACGTCGTGAACGTAAAAACATTGAGCGTGGCGCCGTTCATATCCAGTCCACTTTCAATAATACAATGGTAACCATTACTGACACGCAGGGCAATGCAATTTCCTGGGCTTCCGCCGGTGGCCTTGGCTTCCGCGGCTCCAGAAAATCCACCCCGTTTGCAGCCCAGACCGCTGCTGAAACCGCTGCAAAAGCGGCTATGGAGCATGGCCTTAAAACGGTTGAAGTTTTTGTCAAAGGCCCTGGTTCTGGACGTGAGGCTGCTATCCGCGCACTGCAGTCCGCAGGTCTTGAGGTGACCATGATTAAAGACGTCACCCCGATTCCGCATAACGGCTGCCGTCCGCCGAAAAGAAGACGTGTCTAATTTGGAGGTGTAACGAAATGGCAAGATATACCGGCGCGGTATGCAGAATGTGCCGCCGTGAAGGACAGAAATTGTTCCTCAAAGGCGAACGCTGCTATTCTGATAAATGTGCCTTCGCCAGAAGAGGCTATGCCCCTGGCCAGCACGGTCAAAGCCGCAAAAAAGTGTCTGAATATGGTATTCAGTTGAGAGCGAAACAGAAAACCAGACGTTATTACGGCGTCTTGGAAAGCCAGTTCGCAAAATATTTCGATATGGCAGAGCGTAAAGCCGGCATGACCGGTGAAAACCTCCTCCGTATCCTTGAGACCCGCCTTGACAACGTTGTTTACCGTCTGGGCTTCGCAACTTCCAGAGCAGAGGCCAGACAGTTGGTTGTTCACAATCACTACCTCGTCAACGGCAAAAAGGTCAACATTCCTTCCTTCCTCGTAAAAGAAGGCGACGAGATTTCCATCTGTGACAAGAGCCGTTCCAGCGACAAGATCAAAGCAGTTCTGGAGTCTACCGGTGCACGTCCAATCCCCATGTGGCTTGACCTCAACAAGGAAAACCTCACTGCCAAAGTGAGCCGTTTGCCGAACCGTGAGGACATCGACCTCGACGTCGAAGAGCATCTCATTGTCGAGCTTTATTCCAAGTAATCGTCGATTACTGTTTCATGTGCAGGGCGGGCGTAGGGCCTTCTCCGGCCTTGCGCTTTGCATCATGAATCGGAACTATGGCTTGCCGGTTCGCCGGTCGAAACATTTTAGCTCATCGTACGCGTTGGGCATGCATACAGGAGGGTTATAAATGATTGAAATCGAAAAGCCAAGAATTGAGACGGCAGAAATTAAACCGGACGGCACCTACGGCCGGTTTGTTCTCGAACCGCTCGAGCGCGGCTACGGCACAACTCTGGGTAATAGTTTAAGACGTGTGCTGCTCTCCTCGCTACCTGGTGTTGCTGTTACATCAATTAAAATTGACGGCGTACAACACGAGTTTTCAACCATCCCTGGCGTGAAAGAAGACGTCACTGAGATTGTTCTGAACATCAAAGGCTTAATTGCAAAGATTCACGGCGAAGCTCCCAAAACCGTCTACATTGAGGCGGAGGGCGAGTGTGAAGTAACTGCCGGCGATATCAAAGCAGACAGCGAAGTCGAGATTCTCGACCCGGGTATGCATATTGCAACCCTTTCACAGGGCGCAAAATTGTATATGGAGATTGTCATTGACCGCGGCCGGGGCTATGTCCCGTCGGAGCGCAACAAGCAGAATCTCCAGTCCACCATTGGCGTTATTCCGGTGGACAGTATTTACACCCCTGTGCTCAAAGTGAACTATACCGTGGAAAATACACGTGTGGGCCAGATTACCGACTACGATAAGCTGACCCTGGAAATTTGGACCGATGGGACGATTTCTGCGAAAGAAGCCGTTTCCCTGGGCGCCAAGGTTCTCAACGAGCATCTGAATCTGTTTATTGATTTGTCTGAGGAAGCATATAACACCGAGATTATGGTGGAAAAAGACGACAAGGGCAAAGAAAAAGTCCTCGAGATGACCATTGAGGAGCTTGACCTGTCTGTGCGTTCCTTCAACTGCTTGAAGCGTGCAGGCATCAACACGGTTGAGGATTTGATCAATAAATCCGAGGATGATATGATGAAAGTCAGAAACCTCGGCAGAAAGTCGCTGGAAGAGGTCGTTGAAAAACTCAAGGCCCTCGGCTTTAATTTGAACAGCGGCAACGACGAATAATACCGGTTTCCCGGTGATGATTTCCCGGGAAATCCGATAGGGTAAGGAGTGAATTCAAATGGCAGGAAGCAGAAAGCTGGGCAGAAGCACTGACCACAGAAAAGCAATGCTCAGAGCGATGGTTACCTACTTGCTTGAGAATGGTAAGATTGAAACAACCGTAACACGCGCCAAAGAAGTTCGTGCTATGGCTGAAAAGATGATTACAGTCGGCAAAGACAGCTCTCTCCACAATAAACGTCAGGTTTATTCTTATATCACCAAAGAGTCTGTCGCCAAAAAAGTTCTGGATGAAATTTCTCCGAAATACGCCGACAAAAACGGTGGTTACACCAGAATTGTAAAGATTGGCCCGCGCCGCGGCGACGCAGCAGAAATGGCAATCATTGAGCTCATCTAACCACAGAGCATAGTAAAGCACGGCGTAATTCCGCCGTGCTTTTTGTTTGCGCAAAATTGCAAAGCATGGTATAATAAATCCGGACAAATGGGATAACAGAAAACCGCTGCTTTTGAATTCATCCATAAGGAACACAGCGGCATTTTGCACCGCTTTCGGTGACACTTTCGTAAGGAAGTGTTTGCCATCCAATGGGATATAGGCCGTTCCCTTAGACGTATATCGTTCTCTCTTGTCCGCAAAAATAAAAAATCCTGCGGCAGTTACCGCAGTCTTATGTTGTAGGAGCAAATCTATGCGTTGTATGCTTTGCCGTAAAAATGTAGACAAGCTCACAGAGCACGGCATCTGTGAAGAATGTGAAAAACAGTTTGATTTTTCTGATCAGCCCCCTTATGATCCGGAGCAGGAGGAAGGTTCCACCGGCACCCAGCTCAAGCGGATCCTTATCACCTCGGCCTGTGCCATCGGCTTGATTCTTTTTATGGTCTGGGCTATTCCGTTTATGATGTCTTTCATCAACATGAACGGTTGATCGTTCAAACGCCACCGGGCAAAAGCGGAGGCGTTTTTTTACGGTTAAACCCCATCTTTTTGCAAAGGAGCAACCAATTACCGTGGCAACCCAACCAACTGTTCCTGCGGCGGCCAAAAATAGCCCGCCGCTTGAAAACCGTTTTCGTACTGGTCTGCGGGACGGCGTCCCCATTGCTCTGGGGTATCTTTCGGTTTCCTTTACCTTTGGTATCATGGCAGTCGCTGCCGGCCTGCCGGTTTGGGCCGCTGTCGTCATCTCCATGCTTAACGTCACCTCCGCCGGGCAGTTCGCCGGCCTGCCGTTGCTCGCCGGCCCTGGCTCTCTGGTTGAAATGGCGCTGACCCAGCTTGTCATCAACGCCCGTTATGCCCTCATGTCACTCTCACTTTCCCAGAAGCTTCACCATTCGGTGCGCTTACTGGATCGCGTTCTCATTGCTTTCTGCAACACCGACGAAATCTTTGCCGTTGCCAGCAGCAAGCCGGGCGAGGTCGGCCGCCGCTATCTATACGGATTGATCCTCACCCCTTATTTTGGATGGGCCTTCGGTACCTTTCTCGGCGCGGCGGCCAGCAGCCTTCTCCCAGAGATTGTCCAGTCGGCGCTCGGCATTGCCATCTACGGCATGTTCCTTGCCATCATCATCCCGCCCGCCAAACATTTCCGGCCGGTATTCAAGGTCATTCTCGTAGCTGTAGCACTGAGCTGCATCTTCCGTTTTGTACCGGGCCTCAACCAAATTTCCTCCGGCTTCGTTATCATCATCTGTGCCGTTGCCGCTGCCGCATTCGGCGCTCGCTTCTTTCCGGTACACAGCCATAGGAAGGAGGCGGATTCCTGATGCTCCCTGAGACTTTTTGGATTAATCTCGCCGTCATGGCGGGGGTCACCTACCTTATCCGAATGCTTCCGCTTGCCGTATTCAAGCGCAAGCTGGAAAACGAATTTGTGCAGTCGTTTCTGTATTATGTGCCGTATGCCGTCCTCGGCGCCATGACCTTCCCAGATATTTTCTTTTCCACCGGAAGCGTCTGGTCAGCGGCGTCAGGGCTGCTCATTGCTATAGTACTGTCTTATTTTGAAAAGGGCCTGCTCACCGTTGCGCTGTCGGCCTGTGGCGGTGTTTTACTGGTGGAGTGCGTCATCCGCTATATCCTGCCCTAAGGATGAATGCAAGAATGTGAGTTGCTATAGTTTAAGTCGATTTGACCATAAAGTTTTTAGGGCATAGGTTTTTAATGTACGCATATTTCAACCGGCCCGCTTGATAAAAGATTGAATGTACCGTAACGGTTTCATAGTTGGTGAAGCCAACCGTTTATGAAAGGTACAGCGAGGATAGATGCGTTCCACGCGGGATTTTTCGCCTTTCGCTCAATGAAAAAGCACCCCAGAATCCTGAGGTGCTTTTGTTAAGAGCCTACAACTATCCGCATAGGTTCTTAATTTTATTGTTTGCAGAGGATTTATATGTGCTTTTACCGCTGGGGGTTCAAGCCTCGCAGTCCACCAGCACGTGAATGGTATCCTCGCCCGCTTGGTTGCGGATGTCAAATGCCTCCTGAATCCGGGAGAACGGAACAATGTGGGTGATGATTCCATCGGTTTGGATTAGTCCGTCACAGATGAGTTCAATTCCATCGTGGAAATAATGCCGCATGTCGATGTCCCGCCGCGGCTCGGTGCTGTAGAGTTCCAGTCGTTTGCGGTGGAAACGGAAAAAGTCAATAGGCTTGTTGCAAACCCCAATGCATCCGTAGAGGATAATCTTTCCGCAGACCGCCGCCATATCAATAGCGTCCACCAGCCCGTCGCCCTCCAGCAAACAGGGGATGACGATGTCAAATCCGTCTGGGAAGTCCTGCTTGACTACATCCGCCGTCTTGGCGTCGTGTGCGGAGAGTTTGTAGGTATGGGTGGCACCGTATTGTTTTGCAAGTGTGAGATGACTGTCGTACAGGTCGGTGACGACAAGATTTTTCGGATTGGAGAGCGCCACTGCCTGGGTCATCAAGAGGCCGCTTACGCCCTGCCCCATAATCAGCACATTTTTGGTCTGGTCAATTTTGGCCAGATCCACTGCGTGCAGAATCCCTGGGAGAACCTCCACCGGGCTGATGGTTTTCAGCGGGAAATGTTCCGGCAGCACCTTAACATTAAATGGCTTGCAGACAATGTACTGCGCAAACGCCCCCCAAATATAGCGGCAGGTTACCTTATCACCCACCCGCAGGCCGCGTACGTTCTCGCCGATTTTATCAATAATCCCGCCGACTTCATGCCCAAGCCGTGCCGGAATGCTGATGAACTCCGGCGCGCGGGTGCCTCGGTAAGCCTCCAGGTCCGAACCGCATATTCCGGTGTATTTGATCTTTACCCGAACCTCGTCCGGCCCCGGCTCCGGAATTTTTGCATAAGCCGGCCGGATTTTATAAGGTTGCTCCAGCACTGCCGCCATTTGGGTGTTTTCACCCGGGCCGTCTACCAGATCCAGCTTTGCCATTGTCATGTGGGTTGCCATAGTGTTATCCTCCTTTTACGCTTCAATGGTAAATGGTTCCGAGGCGCCGCTCTCCGCACCGGAGAAATTCTGCGCCTTGATGATGTAACGATAGGTTTTTCCTCGCTCTGTGGTCATATCCGTATAGGCCGAAACATTCAGCATAGTATTGCCGGTGATCTCCTTATAATCGCCGCCATCCTCGCTCCGCAGGATGCGATACCGCATCAAATCGTATTCACGGTTTGGCTTCCATTGCAAAAAGATTTGACGGTTGCCGGCAAATCCATCCTCTGCAGTGGCCCAAATGCCTTCCGGCGCCGCCGGGGCCGTCTGGCTCACCGGGGTGAACAGCAGCAGGGAAACCGCATGCATTGGCAGTTCCACGTCCAACGCACAATCGCTGCCCACCAGCATTTCAGTCTTATCCTCATAAAGCTCCAGTCCCTCGTGGGCGCGCATGGCCTGAATCTGTTCCGCATTTGGCTCCTCTGGTTTGCCAAACTGCTGCCAGATGTGATAAGAAGCGCTGTGCTCCTTATCAATGCGGTAATGGGCGAGCTGGTACCGCCCGGATTTCATTCCATCCAGCTTGAGGTGTACCTTCCGCGGGTTGATGTCGTCCTCCATACCGTCCTCAAAGTTCCACACCATTACGGCATAGCCGTCCTTGCAGGAGGTCGGCAGGACGCCGAATTTATCCCCAAAGCCCTCGTCGTTGCATACGGCCTTGTAACGGATGTCCCCCAAGCGGTTGAGCAGCACATAAGCGTTGAACAGCGGCTTTTTGATGAGATCATCGGTCCCGTATTTGTTGAGCGGGGTAAACTGGGAACGGTTGCCGGAATAGAGGTAGCGTTCCCACTGGGTGTGGCAGTTGTCGCTGTCCACCACCTTGAGGTTGACCTTCCAGTCGTCCAGCACCAGGTCGCAGTATTTGGTCATCATTTTGCAGGTAATCCCCGCCGGGTAATGGGTATTGCGGAAGTTGAGCCAGCTTTTTACCCAGGTGCCGAGGTTGCCGTGCCATACAATGTCGGATTCGTCGTTGAAAAATTCAATATTCCGAAATTCCGGATATTCCTGCAAAATCGAGGTATACCGCTTGAGCCACTCAAACATGACGTCGATGTTTGGGTTGTTCTCCTCCGGGTAGCCGGCTTTGCAGTGCACCGAGACAAAGTCGATGCGGGTTCCGAAGGTTCCGCGCTTGTAATTAAGCCCGTGCGCGCAGTGTTCTAAAAATTCACGGTAGATTTTTTCCGCGCCCTCCCACTGCTTGACCGCCGGGCCGCCAACCTTCAGCTGGTCGTCCACACTGTGGATGGCGTATTCAAAATAGTCGTAAAAGGCCATTAATGTGCTGGAATCGTGAAGCCATTTTTCGTGGTTGTCCGGCTCATTCCAAATTTCAAAGTACCACTTCCGCACCTCATCAAGGCCGTACCGCTCAATGCAGTGCCGGACAAAAAGCTGCAACACCTCTGCCCAGAGGTTGTAATCCTTTGGGATAAAATAATCCTCACTCTGAATACAGGAGGGGATGAAGTGGGTCTCTACAATCGGCCGCCCGCCGCTTGCGAGAATGATGTCGTAAATCTGGTCCACATACTTCCACTCGCAGGCCAGCTTGCCGTCCTTCATGGAAAAGACCTTGTCTACCCAGCGCCCGGCGTTGACGTCGGGGTTGCCATAGTCCTGCCCTTCGGTCAAAATGTATAAATCGCCGTCGCCGTGCGCCGTCAGGATGCTGTGCAGCCGCATATAGTAAAAATCGCGGCCAATCGAGGCCAGGTGCCGGTACATTTTACGGCTTGGCTTGGTGTAGGTGTAATCACAGTGTGCATAGCCGAATGCATTGAAAAAGTGGGGAAATGGAATGGGATTTTTGCTGAAATCAATCTTCATTTGAATGGTTTGCATGGTTCGTCAACTCCTCACAGTTATAATAGCAAACACTTTTGAAAAACACAATTCCAAAAGTGCTCAAACTACAGCTTTCTTTTTTGTAGGTTTCGTCAAAACTGTTTTGGTTTGGCGGTTTGGTTTTAAAAAGTGTTCCCCTCATTTTGTCAGATGTCCGACGGTTTTGCCGGCTCATTTCAAAAACGATCAAACCCTCTTCTGACCGTGGTAAAACAAGGCCGCTCTCCGCCTTTGGTATTTTCCACAATTTTTTTATGGATTTACCGGTCATATGGATAGCGCAAAGGCCACTGACGTTTTTTACAATCCACCTAACCGCTTTCCCATCTGGTACAGCCCGTGTTGATCCGGTTGACCGGAAAGATCGGTATACCCTAGGGCCAAATAGAACCCATGCGCGGTTTTTGACGCCCCCAGTTCCATCCGGTCAGCTTCCACCGCCAGCGGATCCTGTTCCAACGCCTCCATAATACGCCGTCCAATGCCGTCTCCATGATGCTTGGGATGAACAAATACCGTTTGTACCCAGCAGGTGCCGGGTTTCCATCCGGGTGCAACTGCGCCGCATCCCACAGGGCGCCCCGCCACGCAGGCAACATAAAAATGCGTGGAAGCGGCAATCTGCCGGAGCCGCTCAGTATGATATGCGTTGGCCAGCGCTTCCATTTCCGCAGCCGGATAGTCCCGGATGTTCACCGCCAGCAGGTTTTGTCGAATCAGCGCTGTAAGCGGTTCTGTATCTGCTTCCTGGTAGCGCCGGATTTGTATTTTCATCATAGCATGCGCCTCTTCCGTTTTTTCCTCATTATACAGCGCCGGGATGGGGAAATCCATCGTCAAAGGTGAAAAGTCAAAGTAGTTTGCTCTTGTTTCATAAATTGGAGACGCTAATTCAATGATTCGTCTGCAAATTATAGATATCGGCAGAAAAGTTTCCATTCAGTGGGTAGAGCGGTCTCTCTACCATGCTGAAAAACAGAATACCGCTGCAATCCTATCTGTTCCTTTTTTCATCACAATGTGCTATGATAAAACAAATTACGTTTATGAAAGTGGGGCATGTTTATGCCAATTTCGGCCAAAACGCTGGATTTTCTAGTTGAAAACCGGCTCAATAACAGCCGTGTCTGGTACCAGGAGCACAAGGCGCAGTATCGGGAGCTTGTCCTTGCCCCGTTGGCAGAGCTGGTCGAACAGCTTGCACCTACTCTGCGGGAAATGGATCCCAAACTCGTCGTTGAACCGCGGGTCGATCGCTCCATCTCCCGTATTTACCGGGATACCCGTTTTTCCAAGGATAAAACCCTCTACCGAGACGTTATGTGGCTCGCCTTTATGCGGGATAAAAAGATTGTCTACTGCCCGCCGGGATTTTTCTTTGAATTTTCCCCGTCGGGGTTTCGCTACGGCTGTGGCTACTATTCTCTCCCGACCGACTATATGGATGCGGTTCGTTCTCTTGTGCTCAGTCATGACCGCAGCTTTCTGTGCGCGCAGGAGGTGCTTCAGAATCAACCGCAGTTCGCATTGGAAGGGGAACGGTACAAACGTCCCCATTTTCCGGACGCCCCGCCGGATGAGCGGGAGTGGCTGGAACGCAAAGGGCTTTCAGTCAACTGTAACAGCAAGGATTGGGGGCTTCTGTTTTCAGAGGAACTCTCCTATACCCTTGCCGAAGGGTTTCGGCGGCTGAAACCGGTTTACGAGTTTTTCCTCCGTGCAAATACCCTTGCACAGGCAGAAAAGTAGCAAGAAGCCTGCTCCTTTGGGCTGCATGAGTTCCTGCCCACTGCCAGAAAGCGGCGCTGTCTGCGTGGGGAACGG
Source organism: Clostridiales bacterium (assembly GCA_003150405.1). Taxonomy (GTDB): domain Bacteria; phylum Bacillota; class Clostridia; order Oscillospirales; family Ruminococcaceae; genus Metaruminococcus_A. The sequence goes on along the minus strand of QAMM01000001.1, from coordinate 194,126 downwards.
CCATTTTTCATACAGAAAAACACAGCCTCCGGCAAAATATGCATAGGCGAAAAAATCCCCTGCACCTCGGCGCAGGGGATTTTTTCGGTTGTATTCGAAAACACATATAAGAACCGGAATTAATACATCCGACCGCCATTGCGGTTTTCCCACAAGTCCGGGTTGTCTCCCATAGCAGCCTTCAGACCCTCGGAAAGGTCGGTAATCTGCTGTACGACCTCATCCGGCACCTCGGCCTCAAACGCAGCGAGATTCTGCTGGAACTGCCCAATGTTGCGCGCCCCCATCAGAATGCTGCCAACGCCGTATGCCTTTTTCAGGAAAGCGAGCGCCAGCGTTGCCATCGGGAAGCCGGTTTCTTCGCAGACGTCTGCCAGCACGTCGAGAAAGGTGAAAATCTCGGTTTCAAAGCCGGTGTCGTTGTGGCGGCCCTGCTGCCATTTGCCGCTGTAAAAACGGGTCTCGCGGCGGCCCATCGGTACATCGTCAATCGAACGAAACTTGCCGGTCAGCAACCCTTGTGCCAGCGGACAGTACGCCCAGACAGCCACGTTGTTTTCCACGCTTTTCTGGATAATGCCCTTCTCCACCAGCCGCCAAATGAGCGAATAGGGAAGCTGATTTGTCACAACGCCGTAATCCTTCACTTCGTCCAGTGCGCCTTGACCATAGTTGCAGACGCCGACCGACCGGATTTTCCCTTCCTGCTTGAGCTTTTCAAATGCACGGAAGGTCTCCTCGTGCGGGATTTCCCGGCTCGGCCAGTGGATTTGGTAAATATCAATGTAATCGGTATCCATTCGCTTGAGGCTCGCCTCACAGTGGGCGATGACGTCGTCATAATGCAGGCAGTCGGTGTAGACCTTGGTGGCGATAATCGCCTTGTCCCGGCGGCCCTTAATGGCCTTGCCAAGCACTTCTTCGCTCTTGCCGTCTCCATATTTTTCCGCGGTGTCCAACAGGGTGACCCCAGCATCCAGTGCCGCGTGAATGGTGTTAATCGAATCCTGCTCCTCGTTGGAACCCCAGATTTTTGCGCCTGAAAAACTCCAGGTTCCCAGCGAAAGTTTCGGAATGCTGATGTCTGTGTTATGTAGCTTAAAATAATCCATTGTTTTGTCTCCTATTTTTTCTTTTATTTTACTCCCTCACAAGAGAAAAAGCAATCATCCCGCGGCAAAATTCCTGCGGTTTTTCGCCGCAATGCACCGCGTCGTGTGAGAGCAATTCCGCAGTTGCCCCTGTGGTTTTATCCATACACATGGCGGCCCATCGCCCAGTAAGATTATTCAAACGCCACCCGGCATGTCTCAAGGGGGCGTATACGTGCGCAGTTCTCCCGGCGCATGTTCCCTACGCGTCAAAAACCATCTTCTGTCAACTATGGCAGGAGGGGGTTCGCACCGCGGCGCTTCCACCGGGCTTATTTGCTTAACAACGCCAGCACAGCCTGCACGCTTTTTTCCGGCAGCTCCAGAAAATGGATTGGCTCGGCAATATCTTGCAGGTAGTGCGCATCCGAGTCGGTAATGCGCCGTCCTTTGAAGGGCAGACCGATGTCCGGATTTTTGACTTCAATGCAGTGAAATCCGTATTCCTCTGGAATATACCCCAGGTTTGACATGATGGAATAAGCGCTTTTGTCCGCGTGAGCGGGGATAGGCAGGCCGCCGTGGCGGCGCACCGTTTCAAGCAGAGCGTTCATACCCAAATCCAGCGCATTAATCAGCAGCTTGTCAATGGTTCCAATCCGTTCGTCCTTTTCGTTTAAGATGACCTGCTCACCAAAAATTTCCGGCCTGTTGATGACCGGCGGCAGGTGCTCATAAAATTCGTCAGAACAGGAGAGGGCATCCTCCAGCCGTTCAAACAGGCAGAGCACATGAACCTCCTCCGCGCTGGACGCTTCAATCGCGGGTACCACCGTCAGCCCCGCTTCCCTTGCCACCGCGAAAACCGCGGGCAGATTGCGGGCTGTGTTGTGGTCACTCACGGCAATGATGTCCAAGCCCAGCAGACAAGCCATGTTGACAATGTTGTTCGGCGTCATATCCATATCCCCACAGGGGGAAAGGCAGGAGTGCATGTGCAGGTCGTATGAGTATCTCATGGGTTTAACAGCTTGTGAATAGCAAGCCCAAGGTCAAAAGAAGGCAGATCGCTTTGCAGCAGGCAGACGTCCTGCTGCTCGGCCCGCCGTGTCATTTCCTCATCCACCGGGATTCCCTCGGAGACAATCACACAGCTCACGTCGGAAAGCACCGCCACCGCCACCGTATTGATGTTGCTCATCACCGTAATCCAGACCGCGTCAGTCTTGGTTTTTCCCATTACGATACTGAGCAGATCACAGCAGAATACCTCGCCTGCCGTCCGCTCGCTGCCATTCCCGGCGCTGACAACCTTTAAATTCAGTGCTTTGGCAAGTTCCATCGGTGTCATAGGAACGCCTCCTTGTATAATTTCAGATAATAATACAAATAGTGTTTTTAGTTTTATTTTATATGATCCCGGAGACCATGTTTTGGCGTATCGCACCGGGCCGTAAAAGCACGCATTTCCTTTATCTCGATCGCGTTCATACGCCTTCTACAACGAAAGTTTCAGCCCTTCATATACTTTGACGTTGCCTGTAGATTTGTTTAGTTAATCTTGGAAACGGAGTTGCCCACCCGCGGGAGCGGGTGAAACGTCAAAGCATCATATGCCCCCGCATCGGTTCTTTTATTTTTCCTCGTCCTCCTCGGTGCGGAACGGCGGCGGAATCGAGGCTTCGATCTTGTGGATATCCCGAATTAGGTTTTCAATGCTCTCCTTGTATTTGAAGATGCAGTCGTCCGGCGAGGCAACGCCCCGCACAACGTCCTCTGCCAGCGCCCGGCAGGATGGCGCGCCACAGGAGCCGCAGTCCAGCCCTGGAAGCTCGGATTCAATCTGTTCAAGCTCGTTCATCTTTTCAAAGGCCTTGTGCATATCCGAATCCAGCGTCAGAACCGGCGCGTATTCCAGCTTAGAATCCCACACCGCCTCATCTGGTACCTTGTCAATATGGTTCATCGACACCGGTAGGTATTTGACAATCCGCTTGAGCTTCGCTTTGGCAATATACGGGTTCTCCACCGTCAGCACGCCGCCTACACAGCCGCCGCTGCAAGCGTTTAATTCAATAAATTCCAGATTGTTGAATCGTTCGTCCTCCAAATCGTCCAGCACACGGATGACGTTTTCGATCCCGTCCGCCGCCAGATAGCTGTCGTTGAGCAGCCCAGCCGCCTCGCCGGAGCTGGTACCCCACGCTACGCCGATCTTGCCGCTCTGCACAAGTGATTCATCTTCTTGGACAGGCAGATGCATAATGGAAAGCAGTTTCGGATAAATATCGTTAATGGAAACAACGCCGGACACTTCGCTTTTTTCGGTGCCGAGCGGCATCTTGGAAGCCGTTACCTTGGCCGCACAGGGCGAGATGAAAATGGCACCAATGTCCTTCATGGGAATGCCGGTTTTTTCATGTGCTGCCTCTTTGGACAGTCTCGCCGCCAGCTCAACCGGTGCGTTGAGCGGGAGCACATGGTCAATCAGGTTCGGAAAACGCACTCGAATAAGCCGCGTCACCGCTGGGCAGGCCGAACTGATGACCGGCCGCGGCAGGTTGCCTTCCCGCATCAGCTTGCGGGTTGCAGCCGAAACGAGCTCGGCCGCTTTCGCAACCTCGTAGACCTCGTCAAAACCGAAGTCGATAAGCGCGCGCAGCAGGATGTCGATGTCGTCCATATTGTTGAACTGCCCATAGAGCGCCGGCGCCGGAAGGGCAATGGTGTACTTGAATTGTTCCAGAATGTCCAGAGAATCGCAGGTTGCCTTTTTGGCATGGTGCGGGCAGACACGGATACACTCGCCGCAGTCGATGCACCGCTCTGGGATGATGTACGCTTTCTTGTTGCGCACGCGAATGGCCTCGGTCGGACAGCGTTTAATGCAATTGATGCACCCTTTGCACTTTTCTTTATCCAAAGTAACGGAATGGAAAAATTCCACCTGGCAGCACCCCTTTCAAAAATTGTATTGCAGTGGTAGCTTGTTCTAAGGATGTGATGCTTCTTGATTGTTTCTGCGCACTGATGCTATGCAATTTTCACCGTCATGGTCACCGTGGTGCCCACCCCAACGGTGGAGTCTATATGCATTTCATCGCTGTACTTTTTCATGTTGGAAAGACCCATGCCTGCGCCAAATCCGAGCGAGCGCACCTCCTCCGGTGCAGTGGAATAGCCTTCTTTCATAGCAAGCTCAATGTCGGCAATGCCCTTGCCGGTGTCCTTGAGCACCATTTGAATTGCTTCCGGCGCAATGGTGACGTCAATCACGCCGCCGTTTGCGTGAATGACCATGTTAATTTCACCCTCATACAGCACGATTGCCACTTTGCGGATGACGTCCGGCGCAATGCCAAGCTGACGCAGCGTCTTTTTGACATTCGCAGAGGCTTCCCCCGCGCGGGTAAAATCGTTGCCGTCTACGTCATAACGGAGGGTGACCGCGTCGTTCATTTCACTCATGAGATTAAATGCCGCCTCCCCTCAGGCCGTTTTCCCAAAGCAGGCCGCAGGCGTTGAACATCCGGTGGGCGGTGGTCATCAGGGTAATGCCGCGCTCGTTTGCAAGCTCAATCATGGTGTCGTCCGGCTTTTTGCCGCGTACAAAAATAATGCAGTGCATATCCATCATGTCTGCCGTGCGTATTACCTGTGGATTAACCATGCCGGTCAAAAGGCAGGACTGATCCTTTACAAAGGCAAGTACGTCACTCATCATATCGGAGCCGCATGCGGTGTGAATTTCAATACCGAGGTTCTCGTTACCGCAAATGATTTTGGCGTCCAGAATTTTTTGAATGTCTCCAATCGTCATAATAACTCTCCATTTCTCCGGCAAATCATTTCGGGTTTGTCGCTCTCCGGGGCCGGTCGGCCGCGCTCTGAAACAGTGTGCAGCGCCGGTTTCTGTACCCTTATTATAGCATGAATGGAACGGAATTCAACGAATTCGGAGAATATGAACAAGTCGCCACTGCGTTCACAATATTAATAAAAATTTTACAATTATATTTTCGACATTATCTTCCTTTTTTTATAGCATTTGTGAAATATACATGATATAATTAGCAGTAACTGTGGACCACTTAGGCATTGTAACCAGAGTGGTTCTGGTGATTGGCGAGAAATGGTTTTTACCAATCGCAAATTTTGAGGAGGGCATATTTTATGGCTAAAACAAGTACACTGCCGTTTACCGGAACACCCGAGCAGGAAGCGGAGCTCAAAAAGGTCATTGAAGAGCTCAAGGGTGAGGGCGGCGCATTGATGCCGGTGCTCCAGAAGGCACAGGACATCTACGGCTATCTGCCGGTTGAAGTACAGCAGATGGTTGCAGACGGCCTTGGTGTTTCCATGTCGGAAATTTACGGCGTCATTACCTTCTATTCACAGTTTTCACTCAGCCCGAAAGGAAAATACAAAGTGTCGGTCTGCCTGGGTACCGCTTGCTACGTCAAGGGTTCCGGCGATGTGTTCAACCGCCTTTGTCAGCGTCTCGGCGTTCAGAACGGCGAATGCACGCCGGACGGCAAATTTTCGCTGGAAGCCTGCCGCTGCATCGGCGCCTGTGGTCTTGCTCCGGTTTTGACCATTAATGACGACGTCTACGGCCGCCTCACGGTGGATGATGTTGACGAAATCCTTGCAAAATACGCTGAATAAGCATTATGCAGGAGCTGTCACTGAACATTCTGGACATTGCGCAGAACTCGGTCCGCGCAGAAGCGTCTCTTGTTGAAATTACGGTGGCGCGCAACACGGCGGACAAACGCCTGCGGATTACCATCCGCGACGATGGCTGCGGTATGACGGAAGAACAGGTAAAACAGGTAACTGACCCGTTTTTTACCACCCGTACCACCCGCAGCATCGGGCTTGGAATTCCTTTTTTCAAGATGACGGCAGAAATGACTGGCGGCTCGTTCGCTATTCATTCCACCCTTGGCAAAGGAACCGAGACCATGGCGGAGTACTGCTACGATCACATCGACATGCTGCCGCTGGGGGACATTCCCTCCACCATTACAACCTTAATTTCCGGGAGTCCGCAAATTGCGTTTGTCTACCGCTATGAGGCGGACGGCCGTACTTTTACGCTGGATACCCGCGAAGTGAAGGAAATGCTTGGCGATGTCGACATCTGTTCCAATGAGATATTAACTTTCTTACGGGATATGATTGCAGAAAATACCAGAGAAATTGACGGCGAACACAATTCAATAACCTGAAAATCCCAAACAAATTCATTAAGGTGGTGCGCATTTATGAAAAGTTTAGCAGAATTACAGGCTATCCGTGACCGTGTAAAGAGCAGTGTAGTCGTCCGTGAAAACAATGACGTGGATTACCGCATTGTTGTTGGTATGGCAACCTGCGGCATTGCGGCCGGCGCCCGTCCGGTTCTCAACGCTGCCAGTGAAGAAGTGGCAAAACGCCAGCTTCATAATGCCATGGTCACCCAGACCGGCTGCATTGGCATCTGCAAATTTGAGCCGGTTGTCGAGGTTTTTGAGGCCGACGGCAAAAAGACAACCTATGTCAAAATGACAGCAGAAAAAATGGTAAGAGTCATCAACGACCACATTGTAAACGGTAACGTCGTTACCGAGTATACAATTGGCGCCAACGCATAAGGAGGATTGAATCAATGTTTCGTTCTAACGTACTGGTCTGCGGTGGTACCGGCTGTACTTCCTCCGGCTCTGAGCAGATTATCGCGGAACTCGAAAAAGAAATTAAGGCGGTCGGTCTCGAAAACGAGGTAAACGTCATCCGTACCGGCTGCTTTGGTCTCTGTGCACTCGGCCCGATTATGGTCGTTTATCCGGAGGGCAGCTTTTATTCCCGCGTAAAACCGGAAGACATTAAAGAGATTGTTGACGAGCACCTCCTCAAAGGCCGTATCGTCAAACGCCTTCTTTACCAGGAGACGGTTGAGGATGACAACATCAAGTCTCTCAACGAGACCGACTTCTACAAAAAACAGCACCGTGTTGCGCTGCGCAACTGCGGTGTTATTAATCCGGAAAATATTGATGAATACATAGCGTTTGACGGCTACCAGGCTCTCGGCAAATGTCTGACCGAGTACACCCCGGAGCAGGTCATTCAGATTATTTTGGATTCCGGTCTCCGCGGCCGTGGCGGCGCTGGCTTCCCGACTGGCCGTAAATGGTCTCTTGCTGCCATGAACCATGCAGACCAGAAATACGTCTGCTGTAACGCCGACGAAGGGGATCCGGGCGCGTTCATGGACCGTTCGGTCCTCGAAGGTGACCCGCATGCCGTTCTTGAGGCAATGGCGATTGCCGGTTATGCAATCGGTGCTTCCCAGGGTTATATCTACGTTCGTGCAGAGTACCCCATTGCGGTTAAACGCCTTGAAATTGCCATTAGCCAGGCACGTGAATACGGCCTGCTCGGCAAAGACATTTTCGGCACCGGCTTTGATTTTGACATCGGCCTGCGTCTCGGCGCCGGCGCATTTGTCTGCGGTGAGGAAACTGCCCTTATGACCTCGATTGAAGGCAAACGCGGCGAGCCGCGCTGCCGTCCTCCGTTCCCGGCGGTGAAAGGCCTGTTCGGCAAACCGACCATCCTCAACAATGTTGAAACCTATGCGAATATTCCGCAGATTATCCTCAAAGGGCCGGAATGGTTCTCTTCTATGGGCACCGAGAAGTCTAAGGGCACCAAGGTTTTTGCACTTGGCGGCAAAATTAACAACACCGGCCTCGTTGAAGTCCCAATGGGCACTACCCTCCGCGAAATTGTTGAGGAAATCGGTGGCGGTATTCCAAACGGCAAAAAGTTCAAAGCCGCCCAGACTGGCGGTCCTTCCGGCGGATGTATCCCGGCGGAGCATTTCGACGTGCCGATTGACTACGACAACCTCATCGCCATCGGCTCTATGATGGGATCCGGCGGTCTCATCGTTATGGATGAGGACAACTGCATGGTTGATATTGCGAAGTTCTTCTTGGAGTTTACAGTTGACGAATCCTGCGGTAAATGCACCCCGTGCCGTGTTGGCACCAAGCGCCTTTATGAGATGCTGGATAAAGTCACCAAAGGCCAGGGTACCCTTGAGGACCTTGACAAAATGGAAGAGCTTTGCTACCACATTAAAAACAATTCCCTGTGCGGTTTGGGACAGACTGCTCCGAACCCGGTGCTCTCCACCCTGCGGTATTTCAGAGATGAATATATTGCCCACGTTGTGGATAAGAGATGTCCGGCGGGCGTATGTAAAGACCTGCTCAGCTACGAGATTGATCCGGCCAAGTGCAAAGGCTGCACCCTCTGCTCCAGAGTATGTCCGGTTGGCGCCATCAGCGGCACGGTAAAACAGCCGCATGTCATCGACAAGGATAAGTGCATTAAGTGCGGCGCTTGTATGGAGAAATGTAAGTTCGCAGCAATTTCGAAGAAATAAGGGGAGAAGTACCGAGATGGAAAATGTAAACATCAAAATCAATGGAATTCCATTGAGCGTGCCGAAGAACTACACCATTCTTGAAGCTGCACGCGAAAATGGGTTCGATATCCCGACTCTTTGCTATTTAAAAGACATTAATGCCATCGGTGCCTGCCGTATCTGCGTAGTCGAAGTCAAAGGCGCAAGAAGCCTGGTCGCAGCCTGCGTGTACCCAGTCAACGAAGGTATGGAGGTTGTCACCAACTCTCCGGCAATCCAGAAAGCGAGAAAGCTCACCCTTGAGCTTATTCTCTCTACCCATGACAAAAAATGTCTTTCCTGTGTCCGCAGTGAAAACTGTGAGCTGCAGAAGCTCTGTAAGGATTACGGCGTAGATGACGTCAATTACTACGAAGGCGTTAACGATCCAGTTGACATTGACGATTCCGCACCGCATATGTACCGCGACAACAACAAGTGCATTCTCTGCCGTCGCTGTGTTGCTGCTTGTAGCGTACAGCAGAGCGTATCGGTCATTGGGCCGATTGAACGCGGCTTCAAAACCCATATCGGCAGTCCGTTTGATGTCGGCCTGAACGAGACCTCCTGCGTCTCCTGCGGTCAGTGCATCGTTGCATGTCCGACCGGCGCCCTTTCGGAAAAGGATGATACCGATAAGGTCTGGGCAGCTCTCAATGATCCAACTAAACACGTTATCGTCAACACCGCGCCGTCTATCCGCGTCACCCTGGGTGAAGCGTTTGGTATGCCGGTTGGCTCCAACGTCAAGGGCAAAATGGTTGCGGCGCTCCGCCGCCTTGGCTTTGCAAAAGTGTTCGATACCGACTTCTCTGCCGACCTCACTATTATGGAGGAAGCGACCGAATTCCTGCATCGTGTTCAGAATGGCGGTACCCTGCCGCTCATTACCTCCTGTTCTCCGGGATGGGTGAAATTCTGCGAGTACAATTATCCGGAAATGATTGATAACCTTTCCTCCTGCAAATCTCCGCAGCAGATGTTTGGTGCAGTCATCAAGACCTATTATGCAGAGAAAAACAACCTCGATCCGAAAGATATTGTCGTGGTCAGCATTATGCCTTGTACTGCGAAGAAGTTCGAGATCGGCCGTGATCATCAGGATGCAGCCGGTGTTCCGGACGTTGATATTGCACTTACCACCCGTGAACTCTCCCGTATGATCAAACGCGCGGGCATCATCTTTGAACAGCTCCCGGATGAGGAGTTTGACAATCCGCTTGGTGAGTCCACCGGCGCTGGAGCTATCTTTGGCGCGACTGGCGGCGTTATGGAGGCTGCTCTCCGTACCGCAGTGGAAAAACTCACTGGCGAAGAACTTAAAAATCTTGACTTCACTGAGGTTCGCGGCACCGCAGGCATTAAAGAGGCGACCTACAATGTTGCCGGTATGGACATCAACGTTGCGGTTGCTTCCGGTCTTGCCAATGCGCGTGAGCTGCTGGAAAAGGTGAAATCCGGCGAGAAGAATTACCACTTCATCGAGATCATGGCCTGCCCTGGCGGATGCGTCAATGGCGGCGGCCAGCCGACCCAGCCTGCAAGTGTCCGCAACTTTGTAGACCTGCGTGCTGAGCGTGCGAAAGCCATCTATGAAGAGGATAAGAACCTGCCGATTCGTAAGTCGCATGAGAACCCGATGATCAAGAAGATTTACGATGAGTTCTTTGACGAGCCGGGCAGCGTAAAAGCACATCACATTCTTCATACCCAGTATGTAGACCGTAAAAACGGCTAAGTCCAGGTGAATTAAAAGAAATTGCCGCTGCATTTTGCGCGGCAATTTTCTTTGTTTCAGGCACTTTTCCGCGGATATGCCTGGCCGTTTTAAGCGGAGAGATGCTCCCTGCGCTGGAAAGAAAAACGTCTTATTTGTGGCAGATTAGGAGGCGGCGTATTTTCCAAACCGCAGGTAACTCCCTTGGGGCGATCAAGCGGTACATCCCGTCCTGCGGGATCATAGTTCGGAATTTCTGGGGATTTATGGTGAAATTCTGCCATACTTTTGGTTTGCTCTGAGTATTCCCGGCTTGGGTCATGCCAGCCAACGGTATATTGGGTATTCCGGCTATATTGAAATAAAAATTGAGAAAACTGGTTGCATTCTATTTACAATCCGTTCACAGTATAGTAAAATATAAAACGATATATTTCTGACGAATCCAGGCGAAAATTGGCGGCCCGCGTCTATGCCGTCTGCGGCGGTATAAAGAGGCCAACAGCGGAAGCTCGCAGCCGGTTATGCAGTGACGTTTCCAGGTTGGACAAACCGCCGGCTTCATATAATGATATTTTCATCTGAGAAACGGCGCACGTTTGGGTTCGCGGAGATGGCCATGCGTCCCGATAGGATGCTGGCCTTGTTTTATAAATTCCCGTCTGGTACAGACGGGAGGGCAGAACAAATTTTATGGGGGTTATTGAAATGAATCCATCCAAAAAGGTGGTCTTGGGTGTTCAGCACCTGTTTGCCATGTTTGGCTCAACGGTTTTGGTACCGACCCTGACCGGCCTCAATGTTTCGGTCGCATTGGTCTGCGCCGGCATTGGCACACTCATTTTCCATTTCATCACCGGGCACAAGGTGCCGGTCTTCCTCGGTTCCAGTTTTGCTTATATTCCGGCGGTGCAGGCGGTTTGCATCAACGGAAATCCTGTTTTGCTGGACAAGCTGGAAACACAGGGCATTTCGGCAGTGATTGCTGACCCGCTTTATTATGAACGGCTGCCCTATGCGCTGGGCGGTATTGTTTGCGCCGGACTGGTTTACATCATTTTGTCCTTTATCTGCCGTCTGGTTGGGCCGGATCGTATTCGGGCGTTTTTCCCAGCGGTTGTCACCGGGCCGGTGATTGTGGTCATTGGCATGACGCTGGCGCCGACCGGTATTTCGATGGCGTCGAGCAACTGGCTGATTGCCTTGGTGGTGCTGGTGACCATTATTGCGGTGTCGGTTTTCTGCAAAGGCTTTTTCAAGCTGGTGCCAATTCTCATTGGCCTTGCGCTGGGTTATGTTGTTTCAATGATTTGTGACGGGTTCCACCTGTTCTCCGCTCCGTTGGTCAATTTTGACATCATTGCCAATGCCTCCTGGATCAACCCCTTCTGGAGCTTTAACGGGGAATTTTTCCTCTTCCCGAAATTTGATTTCCAGGCCATTCTGCTGGTGGCGCCGGTGGCATTTGTCACCTTTATGGAACACATTGGCGACATTACCACCAATGGTTCAGTGGTTGGCAAGGACTTTTTCAAGGATCCGGGCCTGCACCGTACCCTGCTGGGCGACGGTGTGGCGACCTTGGCTGCCGGGCTGCTCGGCGGGCCGGCCAACACCACCTATTCTGAGAATACCGGTGTTCTTGCAGTGACCAAAGTTTACGACACGGCTGTGATTAAAATTGCAGCAATTTTTGCGATTGCACTCGGCCTGTTCGGGAAATTCGGCGGCGTCTTGCAGGCGATTCCGGACGCGGTTAAGGGCGGTATGTCGATTGTACTGTTTGGTATGATTGCGGCGATTGGCATGCGGACCCTTTCGGAGGCGCAGTTAGACTTCTCCCACAGCCGCAACCTGATGATTGTTGCGCTGATTTTGGTCTTTGGTTTGGGGCTGAGCAATGGAATTACCACGCCGGCTTTCAACCTGTTCGGCGTTGCCATTCCGGAAATTACCATTTCCGGCCTCTTTATTGCAGTCTTTGCGGGCGCGCTTGCCAACAAGGTTCTGCCCAAAGCGGTCTGAGCGGGGAATATCCGGTGCGGCTTCGCATATAATGAAGGTGGACAGGTTGACAAGCGGGGCGGGATTCGGTAGAATAGAGATATAAAAGCCTATTTACAGCCTGATGGGAGGAGCCGTCATGAAACCAGAAAACAACAAGAAAAAAATTAGCTTCGTATCTTTATTGCTTGGTGTAGCGGCGATTGCTTCCACCCTTGCATACCTGTTATACCGCAGCCACAACAACCGCATTCATGAGGAAAAGTGGCGTGATTATGAGGATTGCGGCATTTAAGGAAAAAAAGTTGAGCACGGCGGAAAATTCTTCCGCCGTGCTATTTCTTTTTTGAAACAAACCGGTTACAGCAAAGGAAGGGCATGAGCGACATATTTTTGATTGCAGAGAATAAAGCGCTCCAGAGAAAAATGGCAACGGAAAGCGGTTTTGCATTCTTGAGGCAGACTGCACCGGGAAATGTTGGGCGCAGGTTTGTTGTAACCGGCTTTTTTTGCGGCAGCCGCCTGTGGAAGATAAAGCCGTAGCGTTTGGAATGTCAACGCCCATGGGGGTGAGGTCAATTCGGCTTGGGATGAGTTATGGCGAGGCTTTGAACTGAAAGCCGGGCAGACAAAAACAGGCTGTGGAACGGTCCACAGCCTGTTTCCTATTAAATGGTACAGCGAATAGCAACCCAGCCTTCATCCTCTTTGAGCTCGGTAATACGAATGCCGGCAGCTTCAAGGGCGGCCACAACGTCGTCCTTGCGGGTGTCGATGATGCCGGAGGTGATGAACACCCCGCCGGGTTTGAGGAACTGCGGGATATCCGGGCAGAGGCGGATGATGACATCCGCAACAATGTTGGCGCAGATGACGTCAAAAGAGCCGTGGACCTTGTCGGTCAAATCTCCGACAAAGGTGGTGAGACGGTCCTCCACGCCGTTGAGCGCAGCATTTTCCAGCGCGATTTTGGCGGCAAGCTCGTCAATGTCCACCCCGACGGCCAGCCCTGCACCGAGCAAAAGGGAAGCGACGGCGAGGATACCGCTGCCGCAGCCGACGTCGAGCATGGCGTCACCGGGGCGGACGGCATTTTGAAGCAGCTCCAGACAGAGACGGGTGCTGGCGTGGGTACCGGTGCCGAAGGCCATGCCGGGGTCGAGCACTAGCGGGACGCGGCCGTTTAACACGGCGCTGTCCCGTTCCCAGGAGGGGACGACCAGCAGTTTGTCCCCAATGGGGGTGGGGTGGTAATACTGCTTCCAGACGGTGGCCCAATCCTCCTCGCGGACGGTGCCGCAGGAGAGGGTGAGGGCGCCCAGATCGACGCCGGGGCAGAGGGAAGGAAGGGTTTGAAGCCCGCTGCGGATGGCGAGGAGGGTATCCGCCCCCTGCGCGTTATCCGGCAGATAAAAAGTGACGGTGGTGGGTTCCTTTTTGAGCTTCATGAGGGATTCGTCTACATAATCCCAGTGAATTTCAGTGCCGGAGAGAAAGTCGTTAAAATCCTGCGCGTCCTGGATTTCAACCCCGCCGACCCCCTGCTCGATGAGAAAGGCGCTGACAATTTCAATGCCCGCGCTGGTGGTGGTGAGGGTGGCCTTGCTCCAGGTATCGGGTAGCTGCTGCATGGGGTTCCTCCTTGTTTGAACGAATGTTGGGATTACACGTTGAACCGGAAGAGGACAATGTCTCCGTCCTGCATGACGTAATCCTTGCCCTCCAGACGGACAAGGCCCTTTTCTTTGGCGGCGGCCATGCTGCCGCAGGCCATGAGATCGTCAAACGAGATGACCTCTGCCCGGATAAAGCCGCGCTCAAAATCGGTGTGTATTTTGCCTGCAGCCTGCGGAGCCTTAGTGCCTTTGGTGATGGTCCAGGCGCGGACCTCCGGCTGACCGGCGGTGAGGTAGGAGATGAGGCCGAGCAGGGCGTAGCCCTCGGTAATGATGCGGTCGAGGCCCGACTGCTCCAGGCCGAGGTCTTCGAGGAACATGGCCTTGTCCTCGGCGGACATGTCGGCAATTTCCTCCTCAATTTTGGCGCAGATGGGCAGCACGGCGGCGTGCTCCTCGGCGGCAATTTCTTTCACCTGCTGGTAGAAGGTATTTTGCTCAATGCCATTCCGGAAGTCCTCTTCGCAGAGATTGGCGGCATAGATGACCGGCATGTTGGAGAGCAGGGCGACCTGTTTGACCAATTCGCGCTGCTCGTCGGTATAATCGAAGGAGCGGGCGCTCTTTCCCTCTTCGAGATGGGTGTGGAGGGCTTCGAGAAACTCCAGCTCGGACTGGTATTTTTTATCCGCCTTGACCATTTTGCGCACCTTGTCGATCCGGCGGTCGAGAATCTCCAAATCCGAGAAAACGAGCTCGAGGTTAATGGTCTCAATATCGCGCCGGGGGCCGATTTCGCCTTCGACGTGGATGATGTCCGGATCCTCAAAGCAGCGGACAACGTGGACGATGGCGTCCACCTCCCGGATGTTGGAGAGGAACTTGTTGCCAAGCCCTTCGCCCTTGGAGGCGCCCTTGACCAGTCCGGCGATATCCACGAATTCAAGTGTAGCGGGGGTGAATTTATCCGGGTGGTACATCTCGGCGAGGGCGTCAAGCCGCTTGTCCGGCACCGAGACGACGCCGACGTTGGGTTCAATGGTGCAGAACGGGTAGTTGGCGGATTCCGCCCCCGCGTTGGTCAGAGCGTTGAAGAGGGTGCTTTTGCCGACATTCGGCAGCCCTACCATACCAAGTTTCATTGTTACATTCTCCTAATGCGTTTATTTTTACGCCGCTGGGCGGCGCTTATCTCAAAGGGAAGCCACAGCAGAGCGCGGCTAGTTGGATTCTATATAAGGCGGCTCGGTACACGCAGCGACGCGAAGCCGAGATGTGTGCGACGGGGCAGAAACCGTTGTAGCTTGTTTAAATTGCCCGCATGGCTGCCCAAGTGCGCGATGTGAAAAACGGCTTTGCCGCATTCGCCGTTGGGGAGGGTAAGTAAGTTGCCCGAAGGCCGTTCAAAAACTGTGCGGTAAGAGCGGGATTTGCGCGCAGTCAGTAAAGAACAGCGCCGTATTTGTAGGCAATCTGTTTCAGCGTCTTAGGGTCAAGCTCACTGCGAGTATCCACCATTGCACGGCCGCTGTAGAGGAGCAGTGCGGTTTTGAGGGCGAGCTCATCGCTGGAGAGAAAGCTCACGGGGAGCTCGGCCATGTGGTCATTTTCCGCAAAAGAAAGGGCTTCATCAGGGGTTTCGACCTCGACCGAGATGACGTCGTAGCTCTCCTGTTCAATTTCCATGAAAGCGTCGGTCATATCGCTGCTGGGGTGCAGGGTAGGCGAGAACTCCAGCATATCCAGCTCGTAGCAGAAGGTCTCATGCACGCTGGTGAGCACCAGTTCCCGGTGGTGGTGCGGGCGGGTGACGCTGGAGAAATCAAAACGATCCATGGCGTGACGGAGGGCTGCAATGTGGGCAGGGGTTGTACCGCAGCATCCGCCTGCGATGGTAACACCTGCCTGAAAAAGTGGGATAAACTGGTTTGCAAACTCTTCCGGCGTGAGGGAAAACCCCGCGCGTTCCCGGAGGGCGGGCATGCTTGCCGCTGGTTGGGCAATGAGCGGAATTTTGGTAAAGGCGGAAAGCTCTTCAAAGATGGGGGCCATCTCCGCCGGAGAGAGGGAGCAGTTTAACCCAAAGGCCGAGGCGCCCAGTTCCTGGAGCACGACCAGGCAGGTGAGCGCCGAGGTGCCGGAGGCGGTGATGCCGTTCTCATCCACCGTGACACAGGCGAGGATAGGAAGCTGCTGTTTGCGGCAGGCGAGCACGGCGGCGCGGATGTCGGTCAGGGAGGTCATGGTCTCGATGAGAAAATAATCTGCACCGGCGGCTTTGAGCGCCTCAGCCTGTTCGGTGTAGGCGCCCATAAGCTCCGAAAAAGTGCGCTCGCTCTCCGGCCCGAGGGTGATGCCCGCAGTGGAGAGGTTGCCGCCAATAGGCCGCTGCCCTGCGATCTTGCTGGTGAGCGTAGTGAGTTCGGCGTTGATGCGCGCTGTTTCCGCGGCAAGACCGAACTGCTCCAGCCGTTCGGCGTTGGCGCCGAAGCTGGGGATGGTGAGGGTATCGGCTCCGGCTTGCAGAAAAGCGGTTTGCAGAGAAGCGAGAGCTTCCGGGTGATTCAGGATGAACTGCTCGGTACAATCGGAAAAGGAAAGCCCGGCGGTTTTGAGATTGGTTCCATAGGCTCCGTCCAGGAGCCAGGGCTGCCCGTAAGGGAAATCCATAAATTCCTCCAGAAGAAATGGTGGTATATTGTGTGAAACGGTGAAGAGGTTGGGTGGCAGCGGCTTGTCCAGAAAAGAATCGCCGTGGAGGCAAAGGCTTTGGCATACTTGATTATGTTGGTGCCGCGGTAGATGTCCTGCAAGGGGGCGGACTGCCCGCCGATAAAGCAGAAGTGGTGAACCTCCGGCGAAAGGACGGATTTTTTTAGTTACCGGCGTCGCTGATAGAAAATTCCCTAATGATGCCACAGACGGCGCGGCCGGACACGGCGGTAAAGCTGTCCCTTGATGACGCCGCGGGTATTGCCGGTGCTACATGGTGACCGGTGCGGTAATATGCAGCATGTGCAGGAGATTGGACAAAACGGTTTTGACCGCAAGGCAGAGCGCAAGGCGCGCCTGCATGAGATCGGCTTGGTCGCATTTGACGCGGCAGGCATTGTAGAATTTGTGGAACAGGGCGGCCAGATCCATGGCGTAACGGGTCATGCGGGAGGGATCGTAATTCTTGGCGGCCTCAATGATCTCGTTGGGATAGCCTGCAAGGAACCGGATGAGCTCGATCTCCTCTGGAGCGGTGAGCAGGGCAAGCCGTGCGCGGGCAGGCGCTTCCGGCGCGATGCCCTCTGCTGCAAGATTTGAGAGAATGGAGCAGATGCGCGCGTGGGCGTACTGCACATAATAGACCGGATTTTGGGAGGATTGCTCCACCGCAAGCCCTAAATCGAAATCAAAGTGGGAGCTGGCTTCGCGGAGGTTGAAGAAGAAACGGGCGGCATCCACCGGGACTTCGTCGAGCAGGTCGGTCAAGGTGAGGGACTTGCCGGTGCGCTTGCTGACCCGGACGGTCTCGCCGTCCCGCATGAGGCGGACGAGCTGCATGAGCACGACGTCGAGCTTGTTGCCGTCCAGGCCGATGGCGTCCATGGCGCCCTTAAGACGCGCGACGTGGCCGTGGTGGTCAGCTCCCCAGATATTGATGACCTTATCAAAACCGCGGACCGCAAATTTGTTGTAATGGTAGGCGATATCGGCGGCAAAATAGGTCGGCGTGCCATTGGCACGGACCAAAACGTCGTCCTTGAGATCGAGCTTTTCAATTTCAGCTTCGCTCTTGCCCTGTGCCAAGAGCTGTTCCCGCAGAATGTCAGCATTTTTATACCAGACAGCGCCGTCCTTTTCATAGGTATAGCCGCGTTCGGTCAGCTTGTCGATGGCCTGCTGCACCGCACCACTTTGATGCAGGGTGCTCTCTTTGAACCAGACGTCGTATTCAATGCCGTAGCGGGAAAGGTCCCGCTTGAGCCCGGCAATGTTGAGGGGCAGGGCGTAATCGACCAGAGCCTTGCGGCGTTCCTCCTCCGGCTTGTCCAGGAAAGAATCGCCGTGGATGGCGGCAAAGGCTTTGGCGTGTTCGATAATGTCCGCGCCGTGGTAGGCGTCCTCCGGCAGAGGGACGGCTTGTTCGCCTTTATAAAGCTGAAGGTAACGCACCTCCAGCGAAAGGGCAAATTTATTGATTTGGTTGCCGGCGTCGTTGACGTAGAATTCCTTAGTGACGTCGTAGCCGGCATGGTCGAGCACAGCGGCGAGGCTGTCACCGATGACGCCGCCGCGGGCATTGCCGATATGCATGGGCCCAGTAGGATTGGCCGAGACGAACTCGACCATAACTTTGCGCCCTTTGCCGTAATTCGAGCGGCCGTAGTTTTCGCCCTCTTCCGCGACGGCGAGGACAGCGTCCTCAAACCAGCGGTGGGAGAGGAAAAGGTTGATGAAACCGGCGCCTGCAATCTCGGCGCGCTCAAAATAGGAGCCGTCGAGGACGAGGTGTTTGACAATGGCCCCTGCAATTTTGCGGGGCGGCATTTTAAAGGCGCGCGCCGAAACCATGGCGATGTTTGCGGCGAAATCGCCGTGGGACTTGTCCGCCGGAATTTGGATGGTGTAGGCGGGGATGGGCTCAGCGGGGAGCTCCCCCTCACCGACGGCATGTCCGAGCGCGTTCAGGAGCAGTTCGGAGAGCTGCTCGTTTGCGGCTTTGATCAAATCTTTCATGGAATTTTATACCCTCCGTATATTTTACTCGGTTTTTACGCTAATAGAGACCTCATTTTCACTGAGAAAGACCGAATTGACGTCAAGCTGGTACTTGAAGTAGGCTTCGCCGCCGTTTTCGGTCAGGCTGTTGCAGATATGCTCGGCAAAGACGCCGATTTGCAGATCCCCGACGGCGGTGCCGTAACGCCCAACATTGCGGGCGCCCTTTTCAATGACCAGTTCGGACCGGCTGGGGCCGCTGCGCCGCATGGTGACCTTGCGGTCGTCCTCAAACTTGAGGGTGGTGCGGCAGCCTTCAAAGCCGGTGGCCTCGGACTCTTCGTAAACCAAATAGTACTTCCCGTTTTGTTCACAAAGCAGACCCTGGGTGAGGAGCTCGGTGGTATCGGTTCCGTCCTCACTTTGCTGGGTGCCTTTGATTTGGATATAAACGTCTTTTTTCATAATGCTCCGCTCCCGGACTCACAGGCTGTCAACATCGACAAACTGAACATTGGCCGAGACCTCCGACTGCAGGTACATGGAGGCGATTTCGGTGAAGGATTCGGGGTTGTCGCTGACATAAAATTCGGTGTGGCCTGTGTGACTGTTGTCATTTGAAATTTCGTTTCGGACCAGCAGGGCGCTGGCTTGGCGCGCGGTTTCCGCACCGGGATTGATGAGGGTGATATCCTCTCCCAGAAGGTCGGCGATGATGCCGCGGATCATGGGATAATGGGTGCAGCCGAGGATGAGGGTGTCAACCTCGCCGCCGCGGAAAGGGGCAAGGTAGCTTTCCGCCACCATGCGGGTCACCGGGTTATCACGCTGGATGTAACCGTTCTCAACAAGCGGCACAAAAAGCGGGCAGGGGTTGCCGACTACCACGGTATTGGGGCGGATGGTGCGCATGGTGCGCCCGTAAGCGCCGCTTTTGATGGATGCGGCGGTGGCAATGACGCCGATGTGCCCGGTTTTGGTGGCGCTGCAGGCCGCCTGTGCGGCCGGAACGACTACGCCGATGTAAGGCAGGCTGAGGCTGTTTGTGAGCTCCGGGGTGAGGTTGGCGCTGACGGTACCGCAGGCGATGACAATCATCTTGACATTTTTGGAAAGCAGGAACGCAATGTCCTGCGCAGCATATTTGAGGATGGTTTGGTGGCTGCGGGTGCCGTAGGGGACTCTTCCGGTATCGCCGAAATAGACAAAATCTTCATGGGGGAGTTGTTCCTGCAGCTCTTTGAGCACGGTGAGCCCGCCGAGGCCGGAGTCAAACACGCCGATGGCACGGTTATCCAAGCTATTCTTCCTTTCTTTCCAAAGCGAGGCGGATGAGGCGATCGATTAAGCTGGGGTAAGGAAGCCCTTCCGCGTCCCAGAGTTTGGGGTACATGCTGATGCTGGTGAAGCCGGGCAGGGTGTTGATCTCGTTGAGGATGACGGCGCTGTTATCCTGGACAAAGAAATCCACACGGGAAAGGCCGGTGCACTCCAGCGCGTTATAAGCCTTGATCGCCGTGGCTTTGACCAGGTCGCTGGCGAGCGGACTGATATTGGCGGGAATATCCAGCTTGGAATCCTCGGAAATATACTTAGCGTCGTAATCGTAGAAATCATTACAAGGAGTAATTCCGCCCGGCATGGAGGCGTCAGGATTGCGGTTGCCGAGCACGGCGCATTCGATCTCGGTTCCGATGATCATTTCCTCAACGATAACCTTGCGGTCGTGGGTAAGGGCGAGGTCAACAGCGGCCATGAGTTCGTCACGGTCACGCGCTTTGCTGATGCCGACCGAGGAGCCGGCGTTTGCCGGTTTAACAAACATGGGATAGCCGAGGGACTGCTCAAATTCCGAAACGAAGTCGTCAAAGCGGGGGCGTTCCTCCTTGGTGAGAACGCGCCACGCAGCGGTTTTGATACCGGCTGCATCCAGCATGGTATGGGTAACCTGTTTATCCATGCAGTTGGCCGAGGCGATGACACCACAGCCGACGTAAGGAATGCCGGAGAGTTCAAAGAGTCCCTGAACGGTGCCGTCCTCACCGTTTTTGCCGTGGAGGACGGGGAAGATGCAGTCCACCGGAATACACTGAACAGCACCGTCTTTGATTTTGAGGATGCCGCGGTGGGAGCGGTCCGGGCTGATGACGGCGGTGGGAAGGGAGGTGTCCTGTTCCCAGGCTTGGGAGGTAATGGCGTCGACCGGGCCGTCGTACCAAAGCCAGCGGCCATCTTTGGTAATGCCGATGCAAAGGACGTTGTATTTTTCCCGCGGGATATTGTTTAAAACCGAGGTGGCGGAAATGAGGGAGATCTCATGTTCGCTTGAAGCGCCGCCGAAGAGGACGGCAACAGTCATTTCAGGCATGGAAACGCCTCCAGAATTATAAAATTAGGCATGTGCATACTTACCATAAATGATAGCATAGTTTTGGTGTATATGCAAATAATTCTTTGCAGTTGTGCCTGTACATTATATATGGTACTATAAAGCGGGAAAGAACTGTTTTTCAAAAGATGGGGTGAAAAGTTGAAAAAACCGCTTGACGCAGGGACTTTCTTATGCTATGATTATTTATACCTCTAAAAGGGTTTATTTTTTTGCGGTTTTTCGCACCCTTTTACGAGGGAGGCTAACAAAAACCGTTACCGGGAGGTGCCGAAAATGAGAGTAAAAATTACACTGGCTTGTTCTGAATGCAAACAGAGAAACTACAACACCATGAAGAACAAGAAAAACGATCCGGACAGACTTGAGATGAACAAGTACTGCCGTTTCTGCCGGAAACACACGCTTCACAGAGAGACGAAGTAAACGGAAGGGTGAATGGGATGGCCAAAAAAGACGCTGTCGCGGAAAAATCTTCTGCGAAACCCAAAAAGCCGGAGAAGAAAAACGGCGCTTTGAAACGTATGGGCCGTTTCTTCAAGGACCTGAAAAGCGAATACAAAAAGATTGTATGGCCGAGTAAGAAACAGGTAATCAACAACACTCTGGTCGTTCTGGCTGTCGTCATCGTGATAGGCGCATTCGTCGCCGGGCTAGACACTGTTCTGAGCCTGATTGTTCATTTCGTCCTGCAGCAGGCGTAACGCCCTGCACCAGGTTAGTGGAGGGATACGATGTCAGAGACCGCAAAATGGTATGTAGTGCACACCTATTCTGGTTATGAGAACAAGGTTGCGCGCAACATTGAGAAGGTTGTTGAGAACCACCAGCTTCATGAGCTGATTCATGAAGTAAGGGTCCCCACTGAAACCGTCACTGAGGTGAAGGACAACAAAACGCGCGAGGTGGAGCGCAAAATCTTCCCGGGCTATGTGCTGGTGAAGATGATTATGACGGACGATTCCTGGTACGTTGTGCGGAACATCCGCGGCGTGACAGGCTTCGTGGGACCGGCTTCCAAGCCGATTCCGCTGACCGAACAGGAAGTTGCGGCGCTTGGCGTGGAGAGCCACCAGGTGACCGTTGACTATGCGGCCGGAGACAGCGTTAAGGTTGTTGCCGGGCCGCTGGAAGGCTTTATTGGCATTGTGGACGAGTTGGAGCCTGACCAGAACAAGGTTAAGCTGACCGTCTCTATGTTTGGACGTGAGACCCCGGTTGAGCTTGAGCTGAACCAGGTGGTTGCAGTCAAGGAATAAGGCGTTCCGCCGGGAGCAAAACCCGGGCTTTCAGCAGGGGCGGTGTGCCGTGCTTGCTGGTGGGAGGGGCAGAAATGGGTCTGCTCCGCCAGAGACCACATTATTTTGGAGGTGCAAAAAATGGCTCAGAAGGTTACAGGCTATATCAAGCTGCAAATCCCCGCAGGGAAAGCGACTCCTGCGCCGCCGGTTGGTCCTGCATTAGGTCAGCACGGCGTAAACATCGTGTCATTTACAAAGGAATTTAACGAGCGTACCAAAAACGACGCGGGCCTTATTATCCCGGTTGTAATTACTGTATATGCAGACCGTTCCTTTACCTTTGTGACCAAGACGCCGCCGGCTTCGGTTTTGATTAAGAAGGCGTGCGGAATCGAGAGTGGTTCCGGCGTTCCGAACAAGACCAAGGTTGCAAAGATTACTAAGGAGCAGGTGAAGAAAATCGCCGAAACCAAAATGCCGGACCTCAACGCTGCGAACATTGACACTGCAATGAGCATGATTGCAGGCACCGCGCGTTCGATGGGCATTGAAGTCGTCGATTAACCACCCGCTGGTGGGAGGAAATTTCCGTTAAGAACCACTCATGAGGGAGGAAAAGAGTAATGAAACACGGTAAAAAATACAACGAGAGCTCCAAGCTCGTCGACCGTACCAAACAGTACGATCCGACCGAAGCGATGGATTTGACCATTAAAACCGCGAAAGCGAAATTTGACGAGACCGTTGAGGCGCATATCCGCCTGGGCGTTGACTCCCGTCATGCGGACCAGCAGGTCCGCGGTGCAGTTGTTCTGCCGAACGGAACCGGTAAGTCGGTTCGTGTCTGTGTATTTGCAAAAGGCGACAACGCCAAAGCGGCTGAGGAAGCCGGTGCAGAATTTGTTGGCGCAGAAGAACTGGTTGCAAAGATTCAGGGTGAAGGCTGGATGGACTTTGACGTTGTCATTGCCACCCCGGATATGATGGGCCTTGTCGGCCGTCTGGGCCGCGTGCTCGGCCCCCGCGGCTTAATGCCGAACCCGAAAGCCGGTACGGTTACCCCGGACGTTGCGCGTGCGGTCACCGAGGCTAAGGCTGGTAAAATTGAATACCGCCTGGACAAGACCAACATCATCCACTGCCCGATTGGCAAGGCTTCTTTCGGCGCAGAAAAGCTGGAGGAGAACTTCAACACCCTGATGAACGCCATTGTTGCTGCCAAACCGGCGGCTGCAAAGGGCCAGTACATTAAGTCCTGCGTGGTCACTTCCACCATGGGCCCGGGCGTTAAGGTAAACGCTTCCAAATTCGGCGCATAATAACTGCTTGACAGCTGTTCTGCGCTGTGCTATACTAAAAAGGCTGTTGAATCAAAGACAGCAGGTGCTTTGTGCATAAAAGGCTGCCGCCGACCTGCCGAGAGGAAACGCTGACAATGAAAGATGCTTTTTGTGTGTTTGATTGTTTGCCCTTTCTTCGCGGTAAAGCGGAGGGAGGGCTTTTTAGCATACATTTGAATTGAAAGGCCGGGAGGTGAATTGTTTTGCCAAGCGAAAAGATTTTAGAGAGCAAGAAAGAGCTGGTAAACGGTCTGGCTGAAAAGCTAAAAAATGCAGTTGCAGGCGTTCTGGTGGATTATAAGGGCATTGATGTTGCGACCGACACCAAAATGCGTAAAGAGCTGCGCGAAGCTGGTGTTGACTACTTTGTTGTGAAAAACACCATGCTCCGTTTTGCGACCAAAGAAGTCGGCTATGACTTTGACGAGGTGCTCAACGGCACCACCGCCCTTGCAGTCAGCACCGAAGACCAGATGGCGGCTGCGAGAATCCTTGTGAAATACTCTGAGGAGCTCAAAGGTGCTGCGCTCAACGTAAAAGCAGGCTTTATGGATGGCGCTGCCATTGATGTGGACACCGTAAAGGCGATTGCAAAAATCCCGTCGAGAGAGACGCTCGTCGCTCAGATGCTCAGCAGCCTGAATGCGCCGATTGCAAATCTCGCTGTTGTGCTTGACCAGATTGCACAGAAATCCGCATAAATGAAAAAATGAAAATTAATGGAGGTAAATGATCATGGCTTCTGAGAAAATTTTAGCGATGATTGAAGAGGTAAAAGCTCTTTCTGTATTAGAGCTCAATGAGCTTGTAAAAGCTCTGGAAGAGGAATTTGGTGTTTCCGCTGCCGCTGTTGCGGTTGCTGCTCCGGCTGCTGGCGGCGCTGCTGCTGCTGAGGAGAAAACCGAGTTTGACGTTGTTCTTGCTGAAGCTGGTGCGAGCAAGATGGGCGTTATCAAACTGGTCAAAGAGATTACCGGTCTTGGCCTGAAAGAGGCAAAAGAGATGGTTGACAACGCTCCGAAGACCATCAAAGAGGCTGCTTCCAAAGCTGACGCTGAGGACATCAAAAAGAAACTCGAAGATGCCGGCGCGAAAGTCGAACTCAAATAAGTTTCTTATTTGCTGCAAAAGCACCGTGGTACTGCCGCGGTGCTTTTTTGCGCCTATATAAAAAGCCCGCCAAATAATAGGCGGGCTTTTGTTTTGCTGCATGATTGCTTCAGAAGTGGGCTTACTTTGATGCGGTAAGCGCATCTGGAGAAACAGAGTTTGAATCATTTGCCGGAGCAGCAGGGGGGGCTGGTGCCGATTCTGCTACGCAGGCCGTTTGTTCCGGAGCACTGTCTGGCTGGGGTGCTGCATTGGGGGATGAGGAAGCGTGGTCCTCATCCGGGGAAGAAACGGAAGTAGCTGCGCCGGCCTCCGAGAAGGAAGTTTCTAAATTGGGAGCAGCATTGGCTGCTATATCATTGTTTTGAAAAGCAGCGCCGGCAGGCTCATGAAGAACTGAATCGCGAACGGATACGGCAGCCTCTGAACTGGGAGCAGGGGAAGCGAGAACCAATGGGACGTGCTCGGGTTTCACCAAAGCGGATAGATCGGGCGGGGCGTCATCCTCCGGCAGTTTACGGTGCTCCGCCCTGTGCATCCGGCGGCCGAGCAGCAGAAACCAGAGAAGAAAGACAAGAAAGAGGAGAAGGCAGCACCCGGAGACTAAAACCACCGAGGAGAGGCCGCCATCCCGCCCCAAGAGCGCGAGAATATGGCCGAGGGCACCGGAGGAAAAGACGCATTTGCCGACGACATCGTCCCGGTTGACGGTTTGGATTTCATTGTCTCCAAAGGTTTCAACTGTGATGGTAAGCGGCGATTCAGGCTGGAAGGAGGAGACGATGCGAGTGACCGGATAATATTGGTTATTCACATCCAGGTCGCGGCAGACAATGACATCGCCCCGGACGAGGGTATCGTGCGGGACCTCCTGTACGATGACAGCGGTGCCGGGCTCATAGCCGTCCATGGGGGAGCCTGCATCGTTGAGGTAAACGGCGAAGCCGAAGAGGTTGAGGCTCTGGCCGCCGGTGGCATTTGCCATTGCGTAAAGCAGCAGCAGGGCCGAGGAAGCGGCGGCAAGCACAAATGCAATGAAAATCCCGCAGAGGGCGCCTGTCACAATTTTTCCGGCACGGCGTTTTTGTTTCATCCCGGTTCCCACCTTTACCTTGTTTTATATCCGCCCAAACAACGGAACAAAACTTGTCTGAATAAAATGAATCAGCCCCTATTATAGCGGATTTTAGGGAAGATTACAACTGGGAGTTCCTGCCGGCTGTTTTTATAGGGAAAAGGGGGCGTTTGCGGATTGGGATTGGCGGGTGGGGCAGATGCGTTGTGTGAAAAGATTGCGGCTCTTCGGAGAGGGTGCAATATTTCGGACTGGAAGAGCACATGTGTTGTGTGGTTCGGAAAGAAAAATGGAGGTTTGACGGACAGGATGGAGAAATTTACAGATGGAACGGGGCATAAAAATGCCCGGCACCATCCTGGTACCGGGTAGGACCGAACCGCTCGGCTGAGCGCTTTCAGAGAGCTGGTGGCTGGGGAATACAGTAAGCCAAAAGGGGAAGCAGAAAAGGCGAACTGGAAAATCCGATGAGGTAAGGGAAGGCCAGCTGAATTGACGGGGCTTGGGTTAGTGCATCAGCAGGCGGACGGCGGCTGCGCTCATAATCATGCCGGCGAAGTCAGAGGCAAGGGCACAGGGGACGGTGTAGCGGGTTTTGGTGATCCCCACAGCGCCGAAATAGACGGCGACGGTGTAAAAGGTGGTTTCGGTGGAGCCTTGCAGGACGCTTGCAATGCGGCCAACTGGGCTGTCAGGTCCGTAATCGGTGAGAATTTGCTCCAGTACGGCGAGGGAGCCGCCGCCCGAAATGGGCCGGATAATGGCAAGCGGTGCGAGTTCAGCCGGAAAACCGACCGCCCCGCAGACGGGAGCAACAAGCTGCACCAGCAAATCCATGGCGCCGGAGGCTTTGAACATGCCGATGGCGGTGAGGATGGCAAGGATGGCGGGCATGATCTGGAAGGTGGTGACAGCACCTTCTTTGGCGCCTTCGAGAAAGGCGTCAAAGATATCCACCTTTTTGATAAGGCCAAAGAGGACAATCCCCGCAAGGACAATGGGAATGGCATAGCTACTGATTTGGCTGAGCAAGGGGGGATCACATCCGTTCTGATATGGGTTTGGGCCCTTTGGAGAATTGTTTGCAGCATTGGGCAAGCATAAGGCCGACCAGCACTGAAACCAGCGAGGAAAGCAGGATGGCGGGCAGAACATCGAGCGGGCTTTGTGCCCCGTTTTGAAGCCGCAGGGTGGCGATGGTGGTGGGCAGAAGTTGGATGGAGGCGGTGTTGAGCAGGACAAAGAGCACCATTGGATGGGTAACGGTATTCGGAGGAGAACCAGGCGGCGCTTCTTCTTTAAGCGCCTTCATGGCGGCAATGCCGAGCGGGGTTGCGGCGTTGCCCAGACCCAGCAGGTTGGCGGTGATGTTCATGGAGATGGCGCTCATGGTTTTGGAATGACGCGGGATGCCAGGAAAGAGAAACCGGGTAATGGGAGAGAGAAATTTGGCGATGACCTCGGTAAGACCGGAGCGTTCGGCAATTTTGAGAAAACCGCCCCAGAGGCACATGGTGCCAAAGAGGACCAGCAAAAACTGCACAGCGTTCTGGCATTCGCTCAAAGCGGCGTTGGAAACGGCAGCAATATTGCCATTGAAACAGGCAAATACCACAGACAGGATGACCATGCCGCCGAAAATCCATTTCATCATAGGCGGGTACTCCTTTCAAAAGAGAGGAATCGACAAGAGGTGATTGAATTCGGTAAAAACAGGCAGAATAGGTAAAAATGGATACCACAATTTTACAGTTATTACTAAATTTACATTTATTTCACGAAATCTCCCGAAAAAGTGATTGACAATACCTTCCAAATAATGGTATCATAACGGTGTTGAAAGATTGGGGCAAATCAAGTTGAAAAATATGGAGGGTTTATATATGAAGTCAACAGGAATTGTAAGGCCGGTCGATAGTCTTGGCAGGGTCGTTCTACCAATCGAGCTGCGGCGGAATCTGGATATCGCAGCAGAAGATTCACTTGAAATCTATGTAGAAAATGACAGTATTATTCTTAAAAAATATGAACCAGCCTGCATGTTCTGTGGTGAAACCCAGGATACGGTTCATTACAAGGGCAAAATTATTTGTAAGAAATGCTTGGATGAAATGTATAAGGAGTTTCAGAGTTAGCATTGGAATAAGCTGTAAAAAGCGGCTGGGCTTTTAGAGTCCCGGCCGCTTTTGCGCCTGTGTGGAAATGTTGAAACTGGCTTGTGGAAGATTGTTAAAATAGAAGAAAAGCCCGTAAAAAAGCGCATTTCCGGACGGATATTTGTTTGGCAGATGGGGAAAGCACTCAGAAATAAACCGGATAAAACCCGTTTGCGGGTAAAAAAGCCCCCGGGCCGCCTTTGAGCAGACCGGGGGATGGATTACGCTTGAAGGCTTGGGATGGAGACGGCGGGATCGACGTCGGCCGAATAATCGACATTGTCAAAGCCGAAGCCGAACATTTCAAAGAAATCCGCCCAATAGCCTTTAATGTCACAGGTTTCGTCAAGGTTGTCATCCGAGACTCTGGTCCAGAGATCGGCGACGGCGGACTGAACGTCCTCCTGCATTTCGTAGTCGTCGACACGGATACGGCCCTCGGTGTCGGTCAGAAGGGTACCAGCACAGAGGCGGTCACGGAAGAGGCGGTCCATTTGTTCAATGCAGCCCTCGTGCAAGCCCTTTTCCTTCATGACCTTGTAGAGAATGGAGACATAAAGCGGGACGATGGGGATGGCCGCACTCGACTGGGTAACCAGCGCCTTGTTGACCGAAATGTAGGCTCGGATGTCCGGGAAAGCGCCGCGGATGCGGGCAGTGGTGCCGTACAGATCCTGTTTTGCCATGCCGATAGAGCCATTGAGATACATGGGGTGGGTGACCTCCGGCCCGATGTAGGAGTAAGCAACGGTGAGGGCGTTTTCTGCCAGCACGCCGGCACCGCGCAGGGCGGTAATCCAGTCAAACCAGTCGCCGCCGCCCATGACGGTGATGGTGTCTTTGACTTCCTGTTCGGTAGCGGGCGGAACGGTGACCTCCGAGATGGTGTTGGTTTTCAGGTCGATGGATTTATTGGTGTACGGCTCCCCCACTGTTTTGAGCACCGAGGAAACGGTGGTGCCGTCAGCCATGGTGCGGCGCGGAGCGGCGAGGCTGTAAACAACGGCGTCGACCTGGCCCAGATCGCGCTGAATGAGGGCAATGGTTTCATCCTTGACCGCTTTGGAAAATGCGTCCCCGTTAATGGTTTTGGCGTAGAGGCCATCTGCTTGGGCGAACTGCTCAAAGGCGGCGGTGTTGTACCAGCCAGCTGAAGCGGTGCGGCTGCCGGAGGCGGGTTTGTCAAAGATGATACCGATGGTGGCAGCGCCGCAGCCAAAGGCGGCAGTGATGCGGGACGCAAGGCCGTAGCCGGTGGACGCGCCGATGACCAGCACCTTTTTGGGGCCGTTAAAACCCGGCTGGGCTTTGACGTATGCAACCTGGCGGCGGACGGCTTCTTTGCAGCCGGCCGGGTGGGCGGTGGTGCAGATAAATCCACGGGTTTTGGGTTCAATGATCATAACTGGGTTCCTCCTGTATTTGACTAAAATGGATGTTACTGTTCGTCCAGCGTCAGTTCGAAGCTGGGAATATAATCGCGCAGGAATTCGTCGACTTCGGGAAGCCGCATGGCTTTGAGAGCGGAAAGCTGCGCGGCTTTGGCTTTGGTGAATTCATTGTTGCCTGCTTTTTCCTCCTCAATGCATTTGATGAGGGCGGAGAGCTTATCCGCCGCTTTGACGACCTGGTAAAGCTCCCGGTCGGCTTCGTCGTTGAGAACGGAGCGGTATTCGGCGCGGAGCTCCTCCGGCAGGTGGGCGAGCAGATTCTCCCGCGCGACCTCTTCCAGTGCCTTGTAGGCGTCCTTGATTTGAGGGTTGTTGTACTTGACCGGGGTGGGCAGGTCGCCGGTGATGATCTCCCCCGCGTCGTGAAACAGGGCGATAACGGCGGCGCGTTCGGGGTTGAGCGCCCCGCCGTAATGTTTGTTGCGGATGATGCACAGCGCGTGTGCGAGGATGGCGACGTCAAGGCTGTGCTCGGCCAGCGACTCGTTCCAGGTGTTGCGCATGAGGCCCCAGCGGTTGATGTATTTCATCCGCAGGACCATTGAAAAAAAGCTGTTCATGGATGGCATTTCCTCCTGCAATGCTTTTATTATACCAAAAACGGAGCGGTTCGTCTAATTTTTGCAGGGAATTTTGAGGATGAATCGTATTTGATTTAGCGGCGCAGCAGGACGGCGGTCAACGGGAAGGAGGATGTGGGCTTCTGACACCGGGCGGTTTGTCTGCCGCGGGACAGCTGTTTCTGTGCGGGGGGGTTCCTGATTTCGACTGAATAGCGTTGAAATCGGGGGTAAATGTGGTACAATAGGAGAGGCAAAAATGAGCAGGGAGCAGGCGAACAGTCTTGCTGAAGATGCTTCCTATTAAATAGCATAGAAAGCGGGCCTGTCTTTGCGGGCAGGCGGATTTTTAAGTGACAGGAGAGATTCCATTGCACCACGGATTGGGCGTAGAGACCAGAAATTACCTGAAACTGTTTGGAATAGCGTTGCTGATTGCGGCGTTGTTCTTTTTGCCGTACCTCATTATGGATGGCGGACTGTTCATTTATTACGGGGATTTCAATGTGCAGCAGATTCCATTTTACAAGCTGGCACACGAGGCGGTGCGCAGCGGCAACCTGGGCTGGAGCTGGACGACCGACCTCGGTGCGAATTTTGTAGGATCCTATTCCTTTTACCTGCTGGGCAACCCCTTTTTCTGGCTGACCATTCCGTTTCCAAACGACTTTGTGCCCTACCTGCTGGCCCCTCTCATGATGCTCAAGCTTGCCTGTGCAGCGGTGACGGGGTACGCGTTTATCCGGCGGTTTACCAAAACAGCGCGATTCGCCATGGTAGGCGGGCTGTTCTACGCTTTCTCGGGCTTTAACATTTACAATATTTTTTTCAACCACTTTTTGGAGGTGGCGGTTTTCTTTCCGCTGCTGCTTATTGGGCTGGAGGAGTTTGTAATCAACCGGAGGCGCGGCGTATTTGCACTTGCGGTCTGCCTCTGTGCGGTGGTCAACTACTATTTCTTTGTAGCGGAGGTTATTTTTACCATTCTGTACTTCCTGTTCCGGCTCATGGCGCCGGAATTCCGGCAGGGCATTACCCTTAAGACCTTTCTGCTGCTGGCATTTGAGGCGGTGCTGGGCTTTCTCTGCTCGCTGTTTCTGCTGCTGCCGTCGGTGCTGGCCATTTTGGGAAACTATCGGCTGGACGAACGGTTAAGCGGCTTTAACATGCTGCTTTACGACCGGGTGCAGCGCTATGGGCTGATTTTGGAAAGCCTTTTCTTTCCGCCGGATATGCCGGCCCGGCCCAACTTTTTCCCGGATTCTGCCTCCAAATGGGCGTCGGTTTCGGCTTACCTGCCGCTCATCAGCCTTTCGGGGGTAGTGGCCTACTTCCGCAGCAGCAAGCCCAAGTGGGTGAAGCGGCTGCTGCTTTGCTGCCTGGTATTTGCGTTGATTCCAATCCTCAACAGCATGTTCCAGCTCTTTAATTCCCAATATTATGCGCGCTGGTTTTTTATGCCCATCCTTATTATGGCGCTTGCGAGCGTACTGGCGCTTGAGGACAGCAGGGTGGACTTTGGCTATGGCGTCAAGGTGACGGCGGGCTTTATGGCTGGGTTTATGGTGATTGGGCTGCTGCCTAAGGTGGTGGAGGGAGAGACGGTATACTTCCAGCTTCCAGGATATATAGACCGGTTCTGGGCGTATATTCTGTTTGGGTTTGCAGGGATATTTGTAGCGTGGCTACTTTGGCGGATGTTCCGGCGTGACCGTACCTTTGGCAGCAAGTTTATGGCCGCCGTCTGTGTTATGTGTGTGGTGTACGGCGCCATGTGTATTGGCTTGGGTAAGGGTAGCGCAAACGAGGTGCATAACATTGCCGATTTGGGCATTAACGGGGGCGAAAAGCTCTCACTCCCCAAAGAAGAGGGCGAATTTTACCGCATTGATCTGTACGAACCCGCCATGGACAACTATGGCATGTTCTGGGAAATGCCTTCGATGCGCTGTTTCCACAGCATTGTGCCGGCGTCGGTCATCAATTTTTACCGTGCAATGGGGATCGACCGCGGTGTGGGTTCACGTGCTGATATTTCCCGTATCTCCCTGCGGAGTCTGTTCTCGGTCCAATATGTGTTCGTACATGAAGTGCAGAGCGCGCCCGCAATGAGCGGCTTTTCCTATTATGACACTCAAAACGAATTTGATATTTACGTTAATAACAATTTTATCCCGATGGGATTTGCCTACCGATATTATGTAACCGAACAGGATTTTGAGGACTACCCGGAGAGTATGCGCGATCGCCTGTTGCTTAAAGCAGTGGTGCTGTCTCCAGAGCAGGTGGAACGGTACGGCGGTTTGATGAAGGAGCTGCCGAAGTCCCAGTACCCGATCATCACCGACGAAGAACTGGCGCGTGACAGCGCCTTGCTGCGGGAAACAAGCGGAAGCTCTTTTGCATACGACAACGGGGGATTTACCTCGCAGATTACGCTGGAGCAAGAAAGCCTGGTTTTTTACAGTGTTCCATACGATGAAGGCTGGACGGCGGCCGTTAACGGTGAGCCGGTTGAGGTTGAGCAGGTGAGCGTGGGCTTTATGGCGGTTAAAGTGCCGGCGGGAGAGAACACCATTCGGTTTGAATACCGGACGCCGGGACTGAAGGCCGGCGCAATGATGACCATTTTTGCCGGGCTGCTATTGGCTGGCTACTGCCTGTTTGTCTGGCGCTGGCGGAAAAAGCACCCGGACTGCCGTCTGCGTCCGCACCGGCATCGTCTCTTTGTCGAGGAAGAGGGGGAGGTACTGGCCTCTGAGGCTTACCTTTATCATGTAGCGGAAAAAGCCCGGGCCGGGCTGAAACGTCCGCTGCTGGAGCATACCGGACAGGAGGGCGCCGGAAAGGGACCGGAAGGGCACAACCCGGATCAGTCGGCCGGAGGAGCTGAGTAACACAGTTCTTGTTTAAGGTGGATTGCAGAGCCGCGTTGGTTGTGGTATAATAACCTCTGCGGTGCCCAAAATCAAAGATTTTGACCGCGACCTTGCAACGCCCCTGCTGCAAGGACATGCTCACGGATTCGTTATAAGAACCTCACGCCGCACTCTGAAGCAAAGCTCCGGGCGGCTGAGCAAACCTTGTATCACTTGCGAAAAACGGGAACCGTTTTTTGCTTATGGTGCACAGAAACTGGTTTGTTTTTTGGGGATCCTTGCCCCAGGTCTGCTGCGGGTGCTTTCCTGTTGGTTTTAACATCTTTTTTATCTCGCGGCAGCGCCAAGAGAATTGGATTGGCGGCTGAGAGAGGATAGAGGCGTTGGGGGAAAATAATGATGACTTGACGCCCGATTTTGTGCCGGGTGTTCGTATATTCAAACGCCTTGCTGTTTTGGGTTCATGGCGTGGGACTGGGTTTATTGTGATCCAATCGTTTGAAAAGACAGAAGCGTGGTTTTCTGCTTTGGGAGAAACCTGAAAACGGGCTGCCGGCCCGCAGAGCTGTGGAGCGGTGTCCTGTAAATTATGCCGCAAGAGGATATGTACGGCTGCCCGGGGAATAAACAGCCGGGAAACCGTACTTGCCCGGTGCAGGGGGCGGAAGATCCTTTTGTTAGGGGAGTCACTATGCTGAAAGTGCTGAGAATGTTTAAAAAGTCA
Source organism: Clostridiales bacterium (assembly GCA_003150405.1). Lineage (GTDB taxonomy): Bacteria > Bacillota > Clostridia > Oscillospirales > Ruminococcaceae > Metaruminococcus_A. The sequence goes on along the minus strand of QAMM01000001.1, from coordinate 160,601 downwards.
ACCATATTCACTGTGAAAACGGTGTTGTTTGTGCTGCTTTTTTCTGCGTTCTACGGCTTGTTTTCCATTATAGCGCCGCAGCTTTTGCTGCCGACCCGTACCATGTTTATTACCATAGCGGCCTACCTGCTTGCGTCGGTGCTGTTTCTGCGCATCTACGGTGGGGTGGCGCTGGGGGTAAAAAAGAGCAAGGATATTATTGCGTCGGTGGCGCTGGCGACCCTGTTTACCGACCTGGTGGCGTTTGTTGAGCTCGTAGTCATGATCCGGTTTGAGATCATCGGCGAATTTTATATGCTGTTTATTGTGTTTTTCATTCAGCTTATGCTCATTATTGTGCTGGTGTATTTTGGGAACTGGCTGTTCTTTAAACTCAACGACCCGGAAAAAAGCATCCTTGTCTACGCGGATGAGGAGCAGGCAAAGGAATTCATCGCCAAAATTGGGCGGTACAAAAAACAGTGGGATTTGGATTTTTCGTTGCCCTATGATACCGAAAACCTGTTTAAACGCCTGTACCCCTACCACACAGTATTTTTGATGGGATTGCCGAACGATTTACAGTGCGAGACGCTGGAGTTCTGCTACAAATACGCCAAAAACGTCTATGTTGTGCCAAAGCTGTTTGACGTCATCCTCAAAAACAGCAAGGCGGTTGTCATTGACGACAAAACGGTTTATGCTTCCTATGTTTCGGGCCTGACGACCGAACAGCGGGTGGTCAAACGGCTGCTTGATTTGGTGATATCGGTCATAGGGCTGGTGGTTGCAAGCCCGTTCATGTTGGTGTGTGCGCTGGCGGTCAAGCTGTGCGATGAGGGACCGGTGTTTTACCGGCAGAAGCGGGTAACCGAGAACGGCGCGCAGTTTTCGGTGCTCAAGTTCCGTACCATGATTGTGGATGCGGAAAAGCAGAGCGGCAGTGTGTGGGCGGCCAAGGACGACGACCGCATTACACCGGTGGGCCGGGTGCTGCGCAAGCTCCGGCTGGACGAGCTGCCGCAGCTCCTCAATGTACTGCATGGGGAGATGAGCATTGTAGGGCCGCGGCCGGAACGCGAGGAGCTGATACGGGAATTTGAAAAGCAGTACCCGGAGTTCCGGTACCGGCTTAAGGTCAAGGCGGGGCTGACCGGCCTTGCGCAGATTATGGGCAAGTATAACACCACGCCGCTGGACAAGCTGATGATGGACCTGGAATACATTGAAAATTACTCCATCTGGATGGATTTCAAGCTGCTGTTCCAAACCTTTAAGGTGTTTTTCAAATCCGACAGCACCGAAGGGGTGGACCGGGGCGGAGATGAACCCGAGGAGGACAGCCAGCAGGCTGGTTAATTGCATGATGAAAAAGAGGAACCGCAGAGGTTCCTCTTTTTTTGGTTGAAATGCTGGTGGAAATGTGATAAATTGGGCTTGGAAAGTGCGGGCGAAATGAGGGGTGGGAGAAGTGAAAAGAAAGTTTGCTGCTGCCGCATGCGCGGCTTTATTGGGACTGCTGGCGCTTGCCGCCTGTACGGGCCGGCAGGGGGAAGCGCAGAAGCCTTTTGAAGATTTGAGGGCGGAACAGGTGGAAAGCATTTTTATCACCACAAATTATCATGTTCCAGACGATGCAAAATCCGTTACCATTACGAATAAAGAGCAGATTGAGCTGATGCTGGGTGCGGTGAACGAACTCATAATCTATGAGGAAGATACCTCCGGCACAGTTTATTACGGAACGCCGGTCACGGTGTGTCTGAGCCAAACAGACGGTGCCAAGCTGGTGCTTTCGTCAATGGCGGTGACCGGCGGGCAAACCCTTTTGTACTGGAATGAGAAACCGTATTATGCGGAGCCAGATTCATGCCTTTACCTGGACAACACCAGCTTATACCTTTTGCTGGAATATACGGAGATTTGCAGAACATAGAAAAAAGCGAGGCCGTACGGCCTCGCTTTTTTCTATGTTTATTTCACCGATACAAAGCCGACCTTGCGGTAGACCTTGCTCAGAGTGCGCTGGGCAATGCGCCCGGCCTTTTCCGCACCCGCGGCGTAGATGCTTTGCAGGTAGGCCTTATCCGCCAGGAGGCGTTTGTGCTCGTCGCGGACCGGCTTCAAATGATCGCTGACCGCTTCACCGACGGCGAGCTTGAAGTCGCCGTAGCCCTTGCCGTCAAATTCCCGTTCGACCTCCTCCAGTGTTTTGCCGGTGATGATGGAGTAGATGGTCATAAGGTTGTTGATGCCATCCTTGCCTTCGGCGTAACGGACGGCGGTGTCCGAATCGGTCACGGCGCGTTTGAACTTGCGGATGATGACGTCCGGCTCGTCAAGGATGGTGACAAACCCGTTGGGGTTTTCATCCGACTTGGACATCTTTTTGGTGGGATCTGCAAGCGACATGATTTTGGCGCCGAGCTTGGGGATATACGGCTCCGGCAGGGTAAAGGTCTCGCTGTACAGGCCGTTGAACCGCGCGGCTATGTCGCGGGTGAGCTCAAGGTGCTGTTTCTGATCGACGCCGACCGGGACCAGATCCGCCTGATAGAGCAGGATGTCCGCCGCCATGAGGGACGGGTAGGTGAACAGCCCGGCGTTGACGTTGTCGGCGTGCTTGGCGCTTTTATCCTTGAACTGGGTCATGCGGGAGAGTTCGCCGAACTGGGTGTAGCAGGAGAGCACCCACGCAAGTTCGGCATGCTGGTGAACCTGGCTCTGGATGAACATGAGGCTTTTTTCCGGGTCGATCCCGCAGGCGAGCAGGGTTGCAAACGCCGAGAGAATCTGCTGGCGGAGCTTTGCCGGCTCCTGACGCACCGTAATGGAGTGCAGGTCGGCTATCATATAAGCGCAGTCATATTCCTCCTGAAGGGTCACCCAGTTTTTGATGGCGCCTAAATAGTTGCCCAGCGTGAATACGCCGGTGGGCTGGATGCCCGAGAGAATGACTTTTTTGCGTTCGGTTGTTGGTTCCACGGTTGAATCATCTTCCTTTATGGGGATTTTAGAGGCTGTGGGTCATTTCGCCCAGGATTTTTACGCCTTTTTCAATCTGTTCGTCGCTCGGCATGGAGAAATTCATGCGGAAGGAACGGGAGACCATGGTCTCCTCATGCGGCAGAAAGGCGCTGCCCGGGACGACGGCCACCTTTTTGGCGACTGCGTCGCGGCAGAACTGCATCATATCCACCTCATCGGGGAGGGTACCCCAAATGAAGAGGCCGCCCTGCGGACGGGTAAAGGTGACACGGGGGTCAAAGTAACGGTCAAGCATTTCGAGCATGAAGTGGCATTTCTGGCGGTAAAGCGCGCGCAGCCGATCGACATGCGCGTCAAAATCGTATTTTGTGACGAAGCGGTGGCAGATCATCTGGGCGAGGATGTTGGTGTGAACGTCGTTGACCTGTTTTGCCACCGTGACCTTTGCGGCAATCTCCTTCGGGAGGCTGATAAAGCCGATGCGCATCCCCGGCGAGAGCACCTTGGAAAAGCTGCCGTCGTAGATGACGATGCCTTCGGTGTCCATTGACTTGATGGTGGGGATATCCTCCCCGTCAAACCGGAGCATGCCATAGGGGTTGTCCTCGAGGATGAGGACGCCGTACTGTTTGCAGAGTTCATAAACAGCTTTGCGTTTTTCAAGCGAAGTAGTAATGCCGGACGGATTCTGGAAGGTTGGAATGATGTAAAGGAGCTTTACGTTTTTCTCGGTTTTAAGCGCCTGTTCGAGCTGTTCGAGGTTGATGCCATCCGATTCCAGGTCAATGCCGACAAGATTGGTGTTGTAGGCCTTGATGGCGTTGAGTGCGCCGACGAAACTGGGATTCTCGCACAGGACGGTGTCTCCTTCATTGCAGAGCACCTTGCAGGCGAGGTCAATGCCCTGCTGGCCGCCGGTGACGACGAGGACGTCGTCGCGCTCCGGATCATAGCTGTGAAACTTGGGGAGCAAGGTCTCCTTGAGGTAGTTCCGCAGCGGCAGATAACCCTCGGTGATGTTGTACTGGAGCGCTTCCACCGGTTCGTTTTTGAAGATATCCGCAGTAATTTCGGCAATGGCGTCAACCGGGAAAGAGTCCGGCGAGGGGTTGCCCGCTGCAAAGGAAATGACGGCCGGGTCGGCGGTCAATTTAAAAATTTCGCGGATAGCGGATGCTTTGATGGTTTTGATGCGATTGGAAAATGTGTATTCCATAATGGGATTCCTCCTGTCTGTGATACGGGTGGGACGTTCCCGCCGGAACGCCGGCGGGCAGGGGCATTTAACTGCGCTCCTTTTTTTCAAACAATCCAACGAGGGCGACGATGAAGCCCAGTACAGCAATGCCGATAAAACAGTAGAAAGCGGGCGTTAGACCATACTGGGAAAGGTTCCAGAAAGCGGAAAGCTGCCCGTCTACGGTCCATTCGTTGCTCATAGAGCCTGCCAGAAGCAGGGCAGCCGCCAGCGCGCCTGTCAAAATCAAAAAGGAGCCAAAAACGACTTTTTTCATGAAGCATTTCCTTTCTTCTCTTGCAAAATAAAAAGTCGGACATAGAACAGGAAGCGCGGGGAAATATAAAGGATGGCATTTTTAGCCGTGCATTTTTTTTATGGCTTTGACGTGGTTTGCAATTTTCTTTTTGTCGGTAACCTGCTGGCTGAGGATGGCGTTTGCCACCTTTTCAACATCCACCTTGTTATCCGCTTCATAAGCGGGTTTTTTGAGCAGTTTTTTAAACTGTTTGAAGGTGTAGACCGGCACGCCGCGCGGGCAGTAGAGGTCGCACTTGCGTTCGGCAAAAACGACAGCGCCTTCGACACTGACCCGGTAGATGTTTGCTTTTTTGAAGATGTGGCGGATGTTGTCCAGGTGGGTTTTGTTCTGCATGAGCGGGTTGTAGTGTTTGTTGCGATCCTCTCCGGCAACCTGGAGCCACTGTTCTTCGGCCGGATTGCCGTAGACTTCGCCGATCCAGTTCTTGGTTTCAATGACCATGACGCCGAACGGGGCGATGAGAATGTGGTCAATTTGGGTGGTGTTTTCATAAAGCGGAAGATAAATATCATGAAGGACCTTGGCTTCACGGAAACGCGCGAATTTATTCAAAACCTTCTGCACCTTTTTTTCGCCTTTTTTGCCGAGCTTTTTAATGTGATTTTTCTTTCTGCGGACGATGGCATAAACGATTGCAGCAATAGCGAGGATGCCGCCCGAAATGCTCAGTGCAATGATGGTGGTCGTATCCATGCGATTTTTGACACTCCTTTAATTGATGAATGCTTCTATTTTAGCACAAAACCGTATAAAAGCACAAGGGAAGAACCATACTATTGTTGCGGAATATTCAAATTTGCCGGAGGCAGGTCTGGATAAACATCCCGCAACCGGTTTTACAAAAACGCAGGGTTTGCAGCCGCCGAAAGGAGGACTGCGGGCCCTGAGGAAAAAGGAGTCGAAAAGGTATGCTGGATAAAATCGCACTGGCGCTGGTTATCATCGGCGCGATCAACTGGGGTTCCATCGGTATTTTCCAGTTTGACATTGTGGCGTGGATTTTCGGCGGGCAGGGGGCCATTGTGAGCAGAATCATCTACACATTGGTGGCGCTTGCCGGCCTGTGGTGCATTTCACTGTTCTTCCGCCACAATGACACGCTGCCGTCCGGGGACTAAACCCCAACCCGCGAAAACCGCTTGACAAGGGATTTTTGCTGTGCTAAAATGGTGGCAACACTTGAAAACGCAGTGAGAAAGACAATGGTCCTGTGCAGTCTGCCATCAGAGAGCCGCCGGTTGGTGTAAGGCGGTGGGGGCGGCAGGTACCAATCCCTTTTGAGCGGAGCGGCTGAACCAAGTCATTAAGCCGCTACGGTTTGCACCGTTAAAGGCATAGGGCTTCATCGTGAGCCTGAATACAAGCGGACGTATTGTATGCGTCAATTTGGGTGGTACCGCGGGAATCAGCTCTCGTCCCATGAGTGGACGGGAGCTTTTACTATTTTCCCGGCTTTTTTCACCGGCGGAACCCCTGCCGGGAACAGGGCGGAGGTTTCTGCGGCATGGCGGTGAAACGCCGTGCCGGTGCGGGAAAAGCCAAGCGCCGGTGTGTGGGAGAAATCACCCGCCCGGCAGATGACGGCAGCGGCAGCCGTAAGGCTGTGGTTTATATAAACATCAACCAACAAAAAGGAGGACCTTGAGATGGATACACAGGTCATGCAGATTGCAGAGCGAATTAAAGGCATGCGGTTAATCCTTGAGCTTTCGGTGGAGGAGATGGCACGAATTACCGACACCACCCCAGAAGCATACGAGGCGGCTGAGCGCGGGGAAACCGATTTTTCCTTCACCTTTTTATACAAATGCGCCAAGGCGTTTGGGCTGGACCTGTCTGAACTGCTGACCGGCGAAGCGCCCCGTCTTTCGCGGTATTCGATTGTACGAAAAGGGCACGGCCTGCCGATTGAGCGCCGCAAGGGGTTTAACTACCAGTATCTGGCGTCCTTTTTCAAAGACAAACTGGCGGAACCGTTCTTTGTCACGGCAAAATACGACGCGGCGCAGGATACAAACAACATTGAGCTTTCCACCCACGAAGGGGAGGAGTTTGACTACATACTGAAGGGCACCTTGATTTTCCGTTATGAGGATCATTTGGAGGTGCTGCACGAAGGCGATGCAGTTTATTACGATTCCGGCCGGGGACACGGCATGATTGCCGGCGACGACGCGGACTGTGAATTTCTGGCGATCATCCTGGGGAAGAAAGGGGACAATTAAACGATGGGCAGAATTTATGAAAAATTTGTTACGGTGGAGGAAGACGAAAAGGGCAGCTTAAAAAGCCTGAACTTCCACCCGCCGGAGAATTTTAACTTTGCGTTTGATGTTATGGACGCGTTGGCGGAAAAGTGCCCGGACAAGCGGGCGCTGGTCTGGGTGAGCAAGGACAAAAAGAACATCAACTTCACCTTCGCGCAGCTGCGGGAATATTCCAACCGGGCGGCGAACCTGTTTGCGGCCAAGGGCATTCAGAAAGGCGACCGGGTCATGCTGGTGCTCAAGCGGCACTACCAGTTCTGGTTCTCGATCCTCGGGCTGCACAAGCTGGGCGCGGTGGCCATTCCGGCAACCAACCAGCTTATGAAAAAAGATTTTGTCTACCGCTTCAATGCGGCGGGAGTTTCCGCTATTGTCGCCACCCAGGACGACGGGGTGCCGGAGCACATTGAGGCTTCGCTCCCGGAAAGCCCGACGGTGCACACCAAACTCATTGTCAACGGAGGACGCGAGGGCTGGGAGGACTTTGACGCCCTGCTCATGCAGCAGTCCACCGAATTTGAACGCCCGGCAGGCGAAGCCGGCACCGTGATCTCCGACCCGATGCTGATGTACTTCACCTCCGGCACAACCGGTTACCCGAAAATTGCCACCCAGAGCTTTGACTATGCGCTCGGCCATTTTGTCACTGCACATTACTGGCAGAACGTCGATCCGGACGGCATTCATTTCACCATTTCGGACACCGGCTGGGGCAAGGCGGTTTGGGGCAAGCTGTACGGCCAGTGGCTGAGCGAGACCGCGGTGTTTGTCTACGACTTTGACCGCTTCCATGCGGAGGACATTCTGCCGCTGTTCTCGCAGTATGGTATTACCACCTTCTGTGCGCCGCCGACCATGTACCGGTTCTTTATCCAGGAGGATTTGGGCAAGTACGACCTTTCGTCACTCCAGCACTGCACCATTGCAGGCGAGGCGCTCAATCCGGAGGTCTTTAATAAATTTTACCAGTACACCGGGCTCAAGCTGATGGAGGGCTTTGGCCAGACCGAGACCGCCCTGCTGATTGCAAACCTGCGCGGTATGACGCCGAAACCGGGTTCGATGGGCAAGCCCTGTCCGCAGTACGACGTAGACTTGGTGGATTCCGACGGCAACCCGGTTGCCACTGGTGAAGTGGGCGAGATTGTAGTCCGCACCGACAAAGGCAAGCCGTTTGGGCTGTTCTCCGGCTACTACCGCAATGAGGATTTGACCAAAGAAGCCTGGCACGACGGCCTTTACCACACCGGCGATATGGCGTGGAAGGATGAGGACGGCTACTTCTGGTATATGAGCCGCACCGACGATGTCATCAAAAGCTCCGGCTACCGCATTGGGCCGTTCGAGATTGAGAGTGTGCTGATGGAGCATCCGTCGGTTGTGGAGTGCGCCGTCACCGGTGTGCCCGATCCGCTGCGCGGCTTCGCCGTCAAGGCGACCATTGTGCTGGCTAAGGGGTACACACCCTCTGACGCGCTCAAAAAGGAGCTTCAGACCTATGTAAAGGATCAGACCGCGCCATATAAATACCCGCGTGTGGTTGAGTTCGTAAGCGAGCTGCCAAAAACCATCAGCGGGAAAATCAAGCGTGCAGAAATCCGCAGCGCGGACAACGCAGGGAAATAGCTTCCGCCTGTCCGGCAGGGTTTGTAATCCCTGTCAAAACCAGCAGAAATGTAAAAAAGCGCCTGGCAAAAAGCCGGGCGCTTTTTTACTCCTTGACAGGCCCCAGTCCATTCTGGCGATTTCGGTTATGGCGAGAAGTATCGGTTGCGGTGCGGGCGTATAGAAGGTATGATAAGGAAAGAACCGCATATCATGGACAGTTAAGGATGATCTATGTGATCAAGCTGCCGCGGGATGTATGGGGAATACGGGAGATTCCGTTTATGAGAATAGCGACCGGCCCAAAAGCGATGGAAAATACAGCCGGGAAACGATGGGAAAAATAAGCCTTTGCCGATTGGAACAAAACCGCCTAAATGGGGTTGGAGTGAGAAAGCAACGGGCAAACGGTGAGCGCTGATCGGATATGGGAAGCCCCTGCAAGCGGCAGCACGGGAAGGATGCGGAATCAGAGGCGTTTTGCTGCATGAATTGTACCCTCACCGGGGGTGACGTGCTTCAAAGTGCCGTCTGTTATGGTGGTGTTTCTGCGTATAGGACGGCTGAACCGACCTGGAGTGCAGCGTTTTGAGCCGCGGTGCAGACGTCCTTCTTTTTGGGTGACAGCCAAGGGTTGCCGCCGAGAAATAAAAAAGTTGAACCCGGCTGTAACATCCAGGCGAAAAATGCGACGAATGGACAGAGAGGGGAAAGGAGGGGCAGCCGTGTGGGAAATTGAAGAATTGTACCTTATGCACCGGCAGGCGGTCTTTTCTTACCTGATGAGCCTGACCCATGACCAGACCCTTGCGGAGGATCTGCTCTCGGAGACCTTTTTGCAGGCAATGCGCTCGCTTGACAGCTTCCGGGGAGATTCTTCGGTACGCACCTGGCTGTGCGGCATTGCGCGTAACCTGTGGCTGCGGGAATTGCGGAGCAGGCGCGGGGAACAGCCGTTTGACGAGGCTTATTTGTGGGCGCCGAACGGGATGGACGACCGGCTGGCAGTCCAACAGATGATGGAGCGCATCCGCGAGCTGCTGGCGGAAAAGGACGAACGGATGCGGAGAATCATCGCGATGCGGATGGAACTGCGTCCGTACAGTGAAATTGCGGAAACACTGGGAATTTCGGAGAGTTCAGCGCGGGTGCTGGAATTCCGTACCCGGCGGTGGTTGAAGGATATTCTGCAAAAGGAGGGATTTTTGGATGACGGACGGTAAGGAGGTAAGCTGCGAGGTCTGTATGGATCTGATTCCGCTGGTGCGGGATGGTGCGGCGAGCGAGGAAAGCCGCGAACTGGTAGAGCGGCACGCGGAGGGATGCGAGGCTTGCCGCGTGCTGCTGCGGGAGGAATCCCCAGCGGTACTGGAACGGGAGCGGGACAGGGAGTTGATAAAACGGCTGAAACGCCCGCTTTTCTGGATCGGCGTGGTGCTGATGGTGATTGGTGCGGCGGTTGGGACGGCATACACTTACAGCACGGTATCCGGCTATAGCCTTATCATTATGCCCCTGCTTGGGGTGCTTGGCACCATGCTGTTTGGAAAACACTGGTGGTGGATGCCGGTTGGCCAACTGCTGTTTTCTGGTGTATGGCTGCTCATTTACCATTTGATACAAGATGTTTCCCGGTGGTGGGCAGCCGTTTTGGCGGCAGGTATTTACGCGTTGCTTTACGCCCTGCTGGTCACAGCAGGCGCGTTGATGGCGCTGCTTCTTCGCTATACATTTCGGAGGAGAGGCGCCGCGGAAAAGCTGCGGCGGATGGCTGCCGGCATGTTGGCTGGAGGCATTTTAACAGGCTGGGTTGTTGTTTTATGCTGGTACTTTGGCAACCCTGTATCCTATTATATGGCAAAACAGGACGTGGAGCGGTATGTGGATTGGAATTATGGTGCATTGGGATGCACGGTAGAAGAAGTTGTATATTGCCCCATGACTTGGAGCTATGAGGGCAGGGTGGCATCAGCCTTCAGCCGCGATACCCATTTCACGGTCTACTGGAGGAATGGGGTCGAAGGGGACAACTATGATGTTTTGGTGCTCAACCGCTACAACACACGGGAACGGCTGGGACAGGAATATACGGCATTGGTGCGGGCTGCGCTTTCCGGGGTGCCGGAATATGAAAAGGGGCGTACAACGGTGAGCGTTTTTGAGGAGCAGGATTACAGCGACGGAAACCAGAAGCCAGAGCTGGATGCGGTGTTTGACCCGCAGATGCCCTGCAAATTCGCTTTGGAGCTGCGTGCGACGAGCGATACGATTACGCCGCAAAATGCAGCGCGGCTCATTGAAAAAGCGGCCGAACGGATGGAGCAAAACGGATACGGTTTTACCCATTACAGCTTTTATTTGGAAAACCCGAGCGGAGAAAGGAACCTGACGGTGGACGGCTTTACGGCAGAGCAGGTGCAGAGCGGCCGGCTGCGGGAGATTCTGCTGGAGGATTGGGAAAAGGCGCTTCACAATTCACAGGGCGGTCTGTATATTGGCGTGAGCGACCTTGCAATTCTTGAACAGAACGGAACCGCCCAGCTTTCATAAAGACGGCTGTAAGGAGAAAAAACGGGGAGACATATTTTTGCCTTCCCGTTTTTTGCGGGAAACTGCATAAAAATTCCAGCGGTGTGGCAGAATAAAACCAGACGTGCCGCACAGGCGGCAACTACACCCCGCGGCGGCGGGAAAAGGGAGAATGATTATGCAGCAGTTAAAAGGAAGCAAGACCGAAGCGAACCTGATGGCCGCTTTTGCAGGCGAAAGCCAGGCGAGAAACAAATACACCTTTTATGCATCACAGGCAAAAAAGGAAGGGTACGAGCAGATTGCCGACATCTTCACCAAAACGGCAGACAATGAAAAGGAGCATGCGGAAATTTGGTTCCGCCTTTTGCACGACGGCATGGGCGGGACGCTGCAAAACCTAGAGGACGGCGCCGCCGGCGAGAACTATGAGTGGACCGACATGTATAAAAAATTTGCCGAAGAAGCCCGTGAGGAGGGTTTTACCAAGGTTGCCGTACTGTTTGAACTGGTGGGCAATGTAGAAAAGGAGCATGAGGAACGCTACCGCAAGCTCATCCAGAACCTCAACGGCCAGGAGGTTTTCAAACGCGCACAGAAGCAGTTTTGGATCTGCCGCAACTGCGGGCATATCCACTATGGCGATGCAGCGCCGGAAATCTGCCCGGTATGCTCGCATCCGCGCGCTTATTTTGAAATCAAGGCCGAAAATTATTAATCGGCACCCATCTGATGTGCGGCTTTGGCTGGAATGAAGCTGCATACGCCGGACGGCAGCCGCTTTCATAGAACCCGAGGTTTGAATGGTGGGAACTGGGTGCACGGGTATTTGCTGCAAGGATATTTCCGCTTTCCCAAAAAGGGAGGGCGGAAAATTTTTTTGAAAAAAGTAAAAAAAAGGCTGGAAATTTGCTGTGAATGGTGCTATACTTATTAAGTAAATTTTGGAGCAGCCCATCCGGCGGCTTTAAAAAAGGATTTGGGGGCGTAGCTCAGCTGGGAGAGCGTACGGTTCGCATCCGTAAGGTCGAGAGTTCGATCCTCTTCGTCTCCACCATTTGAAAAGAAGTTGGTTGCTGCAAGGCAATCGGCTTCTTTTTATTTTGATGCCGGAGGAGAGAATATGAACATTTACCGGGTGCAGGACCGCAGCCCTGCGCTAATCCAACAGCTTGTAACGGTTTGGCGGGGAGCGGTCAAGGAACCCCATTTGTTTTTAACCGAAGCTGAAATCGAGCGTATCCAGGCCTATGTCCCACGGGCGCTGGCGGATGTCCCGCATTTGATTGCCGTAAAGGATGAGGCTGACAAGCCGATCGCTTTTATGGGGATTGACGGGCGCAGGCTCGAAATGCTGTTTGTAGCACCCGAGTGGCGTGGGCATGGCCTGGGAAAAAAGCTGCTGGAATGTGGGATAAAGGATTATTCGGTCAACGAACTGGGTGTGAACGAGCAGAATCCGCAGGCAAGGGGATTTTATGAGCACATGGGGTTTCAGGTTTACAAAAGGACCCCGACAGATGAACAGGGAATGCCCTACCCCATTCTATCTATGAAACTGCCTTGACCCGCAAGCGGATTTCCAAAAAGGGCAGAGGGAGTAAAATGACCTGAAATAAAAACAATGTGCATTCTGCGGAAAGCCCTTAGTCGGCGTCCGGGACGACGGGCTTACCTACAAGCCTGCAAACTGATACGCTGGGCATGGCCGATATGAGTGCCGGGGAAAGAACATCAAACGGGTTGTTTGGCAGACCCGTATATGGCATATAAAGTTGGGGAGGGTTCAACATGAGCACAACAAGAAAAGCTGCGGTTGGAATTCGCCGGTGGATGGCCGGAATAGCGGCATTGGCATGCCTGATGGTTTTGCCTGCTGGATGCAGTTCCGGCCCTTCAGAAATAGCGCCGCCGGAACAGGTACGGGCAGAAGCAGACGGGTTCCACGCGCTGAAGGCAGAGTGGGATGAGGTTGAAGAAGCGACGGAATATGTCGTCACTCTGAGGGAAGCCGACGCGGAGGGACTCCAGGAAGAAGCGGCGGAAGAATCCGCGGAGCAGAGCACGGACGGCAGCTCGGAATCCGAAGAGCCAAGCGATTCCCCGGAGGAAGAAGCGGATCCGGAGGCAGTTGTGCAGACGGTGGAACAAACCGAAGCGGTTTTTGAAGGGCTGAAGGCCGATACGGCCTATGAGATTTCGGTCAAATCAGTGTACCGGGATGAAAACAGGGAGCTTTTTTCGGAATCGACCGCCATAGTTTTGGTGCAGACCGAGACGCCGGAAATCGGCGAGGTGACGGGGCTTTCAGCGAGCATGGTGAGCGACTCTGAACTCGCAATAACCTGGGAACCCTATGAGCCGGAGCTGCTCAATGCTGACGGCTCGGCGCCGCAGGTGCTCTACACCCTGTATGGAGCCGAAACCGAGGATGGGGAGTACGCAGTTCTTGCAGAGAAAACGGCGGAAACCAGCTACGCCCACACGGGACTTCCGGAACAGACGACGCGGTATTATAAGATTTTGGCAGTGGTGACGGTGGATGGAAAGGAATTTACCGGCCCGCAGACGGCGGCGGTCAGCGCTACCACCGATCAAACCCCGGAGCCGGTGCAAACTGCGCCGGAACCGACGGCCCCTGCAAAACCGAGCGGCGGCCAGACTGGAGGCAGTACCTCCTCGGGCACCTCTGTGAGAAGCGAGCAGGACCGACAGGCCCGGGAGGTTGCCCAACAGATTGCCGCCGGTATTGGTCCTGGAACTGATTTGGAGCGGATTTCCCAGGCGGCGCAGATTGTCAGCGGCTACTATCGCAAAGGTGTGCACAAAGAATCCGGTGACAATTATTACCGCCCTTACGGCGTGTTTATTGCCGGAGAGTCTTCCTGTGCCGGCTGTACCCGTGCACTGGGGCTGGTGTTGGAGTGTATGGGCTATAAATGGGAGCATGCCAACGAAAACCAGTGGACCCACCAGTGGTGCAAAGTGGAAATGGATGGCCAAATGGGTTATGCAGACGGCCAGGGTGGCTTTGCCGGTTATGGGGAGCATCCGTCTGCCGGGGGCGGAATAGTTGTTGTTTTACCGGAATAAAAAGTGTAGCCGCATCGCCGGGTTATGAGAGCCGGATCGATGCGGTTTCGCTGTATATCCGACGGCAGAGATTGTATTGAAAGTCCAGCCGCAACGCAGGATTGAAGGAGTGGGCACCGCCCCAAGGTTGAAATACGCTGAAAAAGCGGAACCTGATTTAGTTTAGAACGGTACTGGCCGGTTCCGGCGTGCGGAGTGTCAGGGCGGCGGGGATTGCCGCACAGCGAATTCTGTGTGGAAAAGGCATATGAAAGGTATTGCTTTTTGGTACAAAGGCAGCGTTTGTCCGGCTTGCAGGCGGCTGGCGGAAAACAGGTGCGCGGCAATCCCCGGGGTGCCGGAATATGAAAAAGGTGCGTGGGATTGGAAATGGAGGATGGATGTGATCATCAGTGCGAGCCGGAGGACCGACCTGCCGGCGTTTTATTCCGAATGGTTTTTCCACCGCCTCCGGGCGGGGTATGCCTGTGTGCGCAACCCGGTGAATCCGCACCGGGTTGCACGGATCCCGCTGACGCCGGAGGCGGTGGACGGCATTGTGTTTTGGACCAAAAATCCGGCTCCAATGCTGAGCCGTTTGGAGGAGCTGGAGCGATTCACCTTTTATTTTCAGTTCACGCTCAATCCTTACGGCCGGGACGTTGAACCCAGCCTGCCCTCAAAGGGAAAGGTGCTGCTGCCGGTATTTCAGGAGCTTGCACGCAGGGTGGGCCGGGAGCGGGTGGTGTGGCGGTACGACCCAATCCTGCTGAATGAACGGTATACACCGGCATACCATGTTCAATATTTTAAAGAACTGGCCGGACGGCTTGCGGGCAGTACCGAGACCTGCACCGTGAGTTTTCTCGACTTTTACCGGAATACCCGGCGGAACACTGTCCCGCTTGGGATTTGGGAGCCGGGTTTGCAGCAGAAGGAGGAGCTGATGGCACAGTTTGCAGAAATTGCCGGAGCGGAGGGCCTTTCACTGAACACCTGTGCAGAAGAACTGGACCTGCAGCGGTTCGGTATTGGACATGCCCGGTGTATTGACGGAGAGCGGTTGATGCGGCTGGGCGTTTCCGGGCTGGATGTCCGCAAGGATAAAAACCAGCGTCCCGCTTGCGGCTGTATGGCAAGCACGGACATTGGCGCTTACCACACCTGCCCGAACGGCTGCCGGTACTGCTATGCAAACGCAGGGCCAGGTACAGCGCTGAAAAACCATGCGCGGCACAGCCCGAGCTCCCCGTTTTTGCTTGGAGGCCGGGAGGACGGCGACCTTGTGACCGAAACGGTGGAAACGTACAGCCGCCAGATACGCTGGTTTTGACCGAACCTCTGCGGAATCTCTGACTCCAGAAAATCCCAGCTGCCCGAGAGGAAGCTTCCTCTTTTGGACGGCTGGGATTTTTTCGTTGTGTATGTTCTGGTTTTTCAAACATCAGTTCGATGGCGAAGGCTTTCCGCTTGGCCCAAAACCTACCGAAAGGCTGCCAACGTACCGGTACCCCTTTTTCCATATCGTCCTGGAGCATCGGCTGATGCTCCGGCTCGGCGTTCATAAGCTGGCTGCTGTACCAGACAGACAAACGCTATGCTTGCTGCGTCTTTCTGTTTTTTTGATAAAACCATTGATCCCGTCGCATTTTACCGGGACAATGCCCTGGTTTTTGTCTCCAGCAAACAGGGAGAGCCTAGGCGGTGAGTTCAAATACGCCAATGGCTTTTTGGAGCAACTTTATGATTCCATCCTGACACAGCCTAGTTAAGCCCAAAATGAACGGTCATGGCCAGAACCCATTTTAACCAGTTTCTCAAGGGATTTGTTGATGCGCATCCAATGACACACTGTATAACCGGGTAAGCCGAAAACGGTTTTGCGGATTAGGTTAATTTTTGCCGTAAATTTTTTATGCTAGTCATACAATGTTGTGCTTAAAATGCGATAAAACCCTTCTTTGTCAACTGCTCTTGCGATTTCAACATTGCCGCCAGAGCTCGGAATAAAATGCGTTTCACCCATCTCTTTTGTCTTATCGGTTTCCACGGCCACAAAGCCTCGTTCAAAGCTGCAGATGTCAGGATAAAACACAGAAACAGCGGTTAATGGGTCGTGAAGCGTTAGCTTATTCGAGCTTTTGAGCCAGGCGTTTCCAAAGTCAAAGACTGCTTCCATTAACTTGGAATTCACCTTTAAAAGCTTGTCTGCCCAATCTGCTTCAATGGTCAGCAAATCGGTTACTTCAAGTGGAATGGCTCTATGCACAGCAACATGTGCAGCAAATGTAATTTTAGAGGCCAGTGGGTCTGCCCATGAGTTCCAGTTCCAATAAGGAGCAGGGAGTTTTTTTTCACCGAAAAATCCGTTCATTACGAAAAGGCCCTTGAGTAAAGCGGGAGCGTCAGGGTGTTCATGGAACAGTGTAGCAACATTTGTCATATTGCCGATTGCAATTAAAGTAACCTCATTTGGGTTTTCGCTGATCTTTTCATAGAGAAATTCGGAGGCGTTTCCTTTTGGAAATTTATTGTGCTTCCAGTTTTTGAGCGCGGCAGCGCCTTCAGGTGTAGGATAAATTGGAACTGGCTGTAAGGTTATGTCCAGTCCCGCAACGATCGTAATGACTCGTCCTGCTGCGTTGCAGATCGCGTCTGCAACGGCTGCGCGCTTTTCCGGCTCCCCGCCAACAGTTGTAATACCGAGCAAATCGCATTTTGGCTCTTTTAATAAATAAGCAAGGCAAATAGCGTCGTCGATATCACCGCCAATATCTGTATCGAGTAAAATTTTTTCCATTAAAGTCACCACCGTAATGCAATAAATGATACAAGAGAAAATGGCAAATTTCCATAGTGCGTCTCCAAGATTTATTTAAAGATCGATCGTACTGATATTAGAGCTGCAAATTTCGATTAACAATTTTATTTTCTTGATTGTCATACAAAATATAGCGCTGTCTTGTATGGTATGCAAATTCAAACAGCTCTCTGTTTTTGACGCTTGTATCTGTAGGTAATTAGTTAAGCAATAGTGTATAAACATGGGACTGTCCGTTTTTTTAATTGACGCCGATTCGGATGTCTATAGCAGCCTCTTTGTCAGTCCTTATAGCGGAAAACCGACGCATATCAACCTGTTGCTTTCGGCTGCCCAAAAGCGTTTGGGTGCAGCAATGAAGCCTGCTAAGAAAGTGCCAAGCACCGTGGCCACCCAAAAGGTGCGGTACTTGAGCGGTCGAACCAATTCAGGGTGAGCTAAAGAAAAACAGCTAAGGGAACCAAGACCGCAAGAAAGCCTGCGTTGAGCAGGGAAAAAACACCGAGATAACGCAGCGGCCGCGCTCCGGGGGTACGCAGGTAGAAACGGAACGAAATAAGGCTTGCAAGCGAGGCGACCAATGTGCCGAGGCCGCCGAGATTTGCGCCGACGAGCAGGCCGCGCCAGTCCCCGGTGAAGCCGGAGAACAGCACGGCGGCTGGGACGTTGCTAATGACCTGGCTTGCGGCTGCGGTGGTGAGCAAGGCGTTCTGCCCAGCCATACCTGTGAGAAAGTCACGAACCGGGGGAATTTGGCCGAGATTGCCCACAAAAACGAAAAAACAGACAAAGGTAAGCAGCAGGCTGTAATCCACCTGGCGAAAAAGGCTGCGGGAAAAGTGCAGCATACATCCGGCAACCGCTGCCAGCAGAAAGGGCCAGGGCAGAACACGGAACACCGAAAGCAGGCAGAGGGCGAACAGCACACTGTAAAGAGCCAGGCGACGGGGAGCCCGCAGGGTGGCACGCTCCGGAAAATGCACCTCTACGGTTTCGCTTTTGAGCAGGAATGCCAGCAGAAGCAGCAACAGCAGACTCGCTGCGGCATAGGGCAGCAGCGCGGTGAAAAAATCCCTGGGAGAGAGGCTGAACCTGGCGTAAAGGTAGAGATTCTGCGGATTGCCGACGGGGGTGACCATGCTGCCGAGGTTCGCGGCAATGGTTTGCAGCGAGACCAGTGGGATAACGTACCGCTCCCGCCCGATGAAAGAGAGTGCCATGAGGGTAAACGGCACAAAAGCAATGAGCGCGACGTCGTTGGTGATGAGCATGGAGGTGAAAAAGGGCAGCAGAATGAGGACGACGCTGACAAAGCGCATGCGCCGGCGGCCGGAGAGTAGACGCTGAGCCATCACCTCAAAAAGGCCGCACTGACGGAACCCGGCAACCACTGCCATGAGGCAGAAGAGCTGGGCAAGTACCTGCCAGTCGATAAAGCCGAGGGTTTGGGACGAAGGGGGAACCCAGATCATTGAGATCAGGGCCAGCAGGAGCGCGAGAAAAAGGACGATTTCCTGCTTAAGCAGATGGAACAGACGGTTCATGTTTGGTTTCACCCGGTTTGTCAGAATTTGGGTTTGCCTGGGGTTCCGGTTTTTCGCCGGAACCGGAGCGGCGGGGCGTCAATGCCCCAGATGCGGTTGCAGGCAAGGGCGCAGAGCCGTTCAACGAGGATGCTGAAGGCGGTAAAGCCGAAGAATACCGGCATAAGGTGGAGCGAGAGCAAGGGAAGCTCCAGCAGCCGGTAGAACAGGATGGTCATGACAAAAAAGGCGGCGGTCATGGTGAAAAAGACGAACATCCGCAGGAAATTGGGCGGCACGCAGGTTTTGAACACCGCCGCAATGCCGATGACACCGACCATGAGATACATGAGCATAGAGACCTCCTCCGGCGGGTAGCCCCAAATCGGCGCGACCCACATGACCAGCACAACCGCAACCGTGGTGGCAACAGCATTCGGCACACAGCGGCGCAGGACCTCCCGCAGGAAGGTCCCGCGGATTTTTTGGGTGCTTGGCTCAAATGAGAGCAGGAAGGCGGGATAGGCTTCAACCACCGCGTCGATGAGGGTGATCTGGATTGGGAGGAAAGGGAACGGCATATTGCAGAGAATGCAGACCACTGAGAGCAGAACCGAGTAAACCGTTTTCACGAAAAAAATGCTGGCGACCCGTGTAATGTTGTTGACCACCCGGCGCCCTTCGCCGAGAACGCTGGGCAGGGAGGCGAAATCCGAGTTGAGCAGCACGAGCTGGGAGACCTGCCGGGCAGCGTCGCTCCCTTCAGCAATGGCAACGCTGCAATCCGCTTCGCGCAGGGCAAGAATGTCATTGACGCCGTCACCGGTCATAGCGACCGAGTGCCCCTCGGCCTGCATGGCCTTGACAAGCTGTTTTTTCTGGGCAGGGGAAACCCGACCAAAAACGGTGCAGGTGCGGGCGGCCTCTGTGAGCGCCTCTTCGGAATCAACGCTGCTCATGTCGATAAACGCTTCGGCGCCTTCCAGCCCGGCCCGCGCGGCAATAGCTGAAACGGCGGCGGGATTGTCGCCTGAAATGACCTTGATCTGCACGCCTTCGTTTTTGAAGTAGGCGAGGGTGCTTACGGCGTTTTCCCGCACTGGGTCGGAAAGCAGAATGGCTTGCAGCGGCGTGATGGGAGGGAGCGGTTCATTGACGCTGACCGGTTCAGCCGTGAAGCCTGCGACAATCACCCGCGCCCCGCCGGAAACTGCTTCGATAAGCTCTGCCGGAAGAGGACGGTCCATCAACCGTTCCGGAGCGCCGAGCACCAGGGTGCCGAATCCTTCAAAGGTGACAGCGCTCCACTTGCGCTGGGAGGAAAAAGCAACTTTAGAAACTGGGGAATAGTGGTCCGACACTGGAAAAGCGGCGCTGAGCGCCTGGAAGGTGGCGTTGTTGTCATCCGTATGCTGCAAAAAGGAGCCGATGAGCGGTTCAAACGGAACGATCTGTTCTTCAGACAGGGGGACAACCTGTTCTACCTTCATCCGCCCTTCGGTGATGGTACCGGTTTTATCCAGGCAGAGGATGTCAACATGAGCGAGGGTTTCAAGGGAATACAAATCCTGCACCAGCACCTTGCGGCGCGCCAGCTTGATGACCCCAATGGCGAGGCTGACGCTGATGAGCAGAACCAGCCCTTTGGGCAGCATGCCGAGCAAGCTGGCAGCGGTGGTGACGACCGAGTCGTACATGGTGAGGTGCTGAAGCCAAAATGCTTCGGCAAACAACAGCATGCCGAGCGGCAGGATGAGGTAGCCGGTGAACTTGGTGACCCGCTGCATAGAGGTAAGCAGCTCAGAATGCACCTTTTTGTGCTGCTTTGCCTCCTGTGACAGGCGGGTGGCGAAGTTTTCGTCCCCTATGTGTTCCACCTGCGCGCGGCATTTGCCGCTGACGACAAAGCTGCCGGAGAGGACATGATCCCCAGGGCGTTTGGCAACAGCGTCCGACTCGCCGGTCAAAAGGGATTCGTTTGCCTCAATTTCGCCGTCAAGCAAAACGGCGTCAGCGCTGATTTGCCCGCCGCTTTCGAGAAGGATAACGTCGTCCAGCACAAGCTGCTCAATGGGGAGACGGGTGGTCCTGCCGTCCCGCACAACAGCGGCATGCGGTATGGAGAGCAGGGAGAGTTTATCCACCAAATGCTTGGCGTGCAGCTCCTGAAAAATGCCAATGGCGGTGTTGAGGACCAGCAGCAGGACAAAAAAGAGGTTGGTCCAGGCGCCTACCAGCACCAGAGCGACCGCAATGATCAGGTTGTAGAGGTTGAACAGGGTACAAATATTCTCCCGGAAGATCTCTCTAGTGGATTTGGTAATGGTCTCCGGCGGGCGGTTGTGAAGGCCGGCTTCGTACCGGCGGCGCACCTGTTCGGCGGTAAGGCCGTGTTCCGGTGCAGGGTGGAAGCGCTGGGGGGTAGTTGGTTCCAAAGCAATACTCCTTAGAAAAGCCGTTGCAAACGGTTGATAAAAACAATAATACCAGAATAACGTAAACAGCGGATAAAGGCAAGAAAATTTTGACGGCCGGCGCGGTGCACATGGGGATTGTACAGGCTGCCGGAGAGATGGCACCGAGAAGCATTGGCAGGCGAAGAGAGGGGAAAGGGATTGCATTGCTCTTTGGGACGGCGGTTAAAAAAGCGGAATGCCGATGGGCTTGGGGTAAAAAAGAAGGGGTGCGGTGAAAAGAGCGGATGAACAGCGGCCCGGAGAAATGGGGGGATTTCCGGCACCAATCCGCCGCGGCGTGCATAGAATGGAACAAGCGAATTTTTTAGTAAAGGCGGTGCGGCAGTATGATCCTCTATGTGGTAAAACAGGGCGACACCATTTACAACATTGCCCGAAGGTACGGCGTTTCGGTTCAGCGGATCATCAGCGACAACGGGCTGGCGCGTGCGCAGGAGCTGGTGCCGGGGCAGGCGCTGATTATTCTGGTGCCGGCGGCAACCTATACGGTGCGTCCGGGGGATACGCTCGCCTCAATCGCCGCCCGGTACGGCACCACGGCGCTTGCGCTGGTGCAGAACAACCCCACACTGGTGAACAGCCCGTTTCTCATTCCGGGGCAGTCCCTTGCCCTGCGGTTCCAGTACCAGAAAAAGCGGGAGATTGCGCTGTACGGTTATGCCTACCCCTACATTCAACAGAGCGTGTTGCTGCACGCATTGCCTTTTTTAACCTATCTTGCCATCTTCTCCTATGGGTTCACTCCGGATGGGGAACTCATTGGGATTGACGACCAGCGTCTGATCAACCGCGCGTATGAGTTCCGCACGGCGCCGGTGATGGTGCTTTCCTCGATTGCGGAGGACGGGAACTTCAACAGTGAGCGCGCCGGCCTGCTGTTTCGGAATGCGGTGCTTCAGGAAAAAGTGCTTGACAATGTTGTAGAGGTGATGCGCCGAAAAGGGTATTTGGGGCTGGACATTGACTTTGAATTTATTGCACCGGCAGACCGGGAAGGGTTCCTTGCTTTTTTGGAAAGGGCTACAGAACGGATGCATGAAAACGGCTTTTTCATCAACACTGACCTTGCACCCAAGGTATCCGCCGCGCAGAAGGGGATTCTTTACGAATCGCACGACTATGGGGCGGTCGGCGCTATATCCGATACAGTGTTGCTGATGACCTACGAGTGGGGTTACACCTACGGCCCGCCAATGGCGGTGGCGCCTTTGAACCGGGTGCGGGAAGTGGTGGAGTACGCGGTAACGGAAATTCCGGCCGGGAAAATTTTTCTTGGCATTCCAAACTACGGGTATGACTGGCCGCTCCCGTTTGAACGAAGCACGACGCGGGCGGTTTCCATCAGCAATGAATATGCGGTACAGCTTGCAGCGCGGTATGGGGCGGAAATTCTCTTTGATGAGGCTGCGCAGTCCCCGACCTTTGCATATTTCACCCGCGCTGGGGTGAAGCATACCGTTTGGTTTGAGGATGTACGCAGCATCCGCGCAAAATTTGACCTGATCGATGAATTTTGCCTGCTGGGCGGGGGATATTGGAACATCATGCGCCCCTTTGCCCAAAACTGGGCCTATGTAAACGCAGCCTACGCACTGCGCAAGGTGGTTGTGTAGAAACAACAGCAGAACCCACCGCCGGGGAGCCTCTTCCCGGCGGCTTTTTAAAGGTACAACCCCTATGGAGGAAAGCGGACAAAAAGGTTTTGGAAGTCCCGGCTGTTTTGCTTCCTTTTTTGTTTTGGACGTGCTACAATGGGGCAAACGGACTGTTTCAGAAAAAATTGGATTTAGCCGGAGCTTTTTAAAAAAATAGAGCGGAAATATAGGCGCTGCCTGCTGCTTGGGTGAGGGGTGGACGATACCGTGTTTTCTGTGTATAATGGGTAGAATGGCCCCGATCCTAAGAATGGCTCCAAAGAGGGACGGCATAGTAATTGCTTGGAATATAGATGGTTAGGCGGAATCTCCGGGCGTGTTTAGAATCCGGATGGCTTTTTGAAAAACAAAGGGGGGAACCCAAATGGACTGGGGGTGGCTTTTGGCGGCGGCTGTTCTGCTGGCAGCGGCTGGGCTGATTGTTTGGGCGGTCTGTGCGGTACGGCGCAGGGTGCGGGCGTTTTCCCGCGCGGCGTTCGGCACGGTCAGCCTTGCAAAAGGCTGGGCCGCGCAGCAGGAACGGCTTTCGCTGGAGCCAAAGTCGGTTTCCGGCATGACCAAGTTGTATCTGCCGCAGATTGCAGAGGACTTTCCCCAGTTCCAGTACGAACAGTTCCGTCAGCAGGCGGAGAACACACTCCGCGCGGCGCTGCTGGCGCTGTCAGCACAGGAGATGTCCGGCTTGAAGGGGAGGTCAGCGGCGCTCCGCAAGCAGGTGGAGCTGCGGATAGCCGACACCAAAGGGCGCGGCGAGCGGGAGGTGTTTGAGGAGATCACCATCCACCGTACCGAAATCAGCCGGTACCGGAAAGAAGCCGGGCGGTGCGTCATCACCTTGCAGAGCGCAGTGGGTTACCGGCATTATGTGCTGAAGGACGGGATGGTGAAGGCCGGGAGCAAGGAACGGCTGGAACAGACCAAATACAACCTGGATTTTCTTTACATACAGGACGCCGAGCAGGTTAGGGGAGCCGGGGGCGACAAGGCCGTTGGACTCACCTGCCCGAATTGCGGCGCGCCGGTGACAGCACTTGGTCTCAAGCGGTGTGAATACTGCGGGCTTGAGGTGAAAGAGGTTAATCTTTACGCCTGGGAACTCAGCGGATTTACCGAGGCGATGTAGCGATACAGCAACAATTAGGGAGGGCAATGAGTATGGGAATTATCAAAGCGGCGGTCAGCGCAATCAGCGGCGGGCTTGTCGACCAGTGGCTGGAGGTCATTGAACCGGACAATATGGCGGGCAATACCGTTTTTACAAGCGGTGTGACGGTGCGTGCGTCTGACCGTCGCAACTCCAACGTCAAGGGGACGGCGGCCACTGTGTCGAACGGGTCGGTCATTCACGTCTACCCCAACCAGTTTATGATGTTGGTGGACGGCGGCAAAATTGTGGATTACACGGCGGAGGAAGGCTACTACACCGTCAACAATTCGTCGCTGCCGTCGCTGTTTAACGGCCAGCTTGGCGCCGCGGTCAAGGAATCCTTTAACCGTGTGAAATACGGCGGCGTTACCCCGACGATGCAAAAGGTGTTTTACATCAATCTGCAGGAGATTAAGGGGATTAAATTCGGAACCCGCAACCCCATCAACTACTTTGACAATTTTTATAATGCGGAATTGTTTTTACGCACCCACGGCACCTACTCCATTAAAATAAAAGACCCGATTAAGTTTTACTCTGAGGCGATCCCGCGCAACGCCGAACGTGTGAACATTGAAGAAATCAACGAACAGTATTTCTCTGAGTTTTTAGAGGCGCTTCAGTCGGCGATCAACCAGATGTCTGCCGATGGGGTTCGCATCTCATTTGTACCCTCCAAGGGGCGGGAGCTCAGCAAATACATGAGCGATATTCTGGATGAGGAATGGAACCAGATGCGCGGCATGGAGGTGCAGGCGGTTGGCATTGCCAGCATTTCGTATGATGAGGAGTCGGCCAAGCTCATCAACATGCGTAACCAGGGCGCTATGCTGGGCGATCCGAATGTGAGGGAAGGTTATGTGCAGGGCGCGGTGGCGCGCGGCATGGAGGCCGCCGGTTCCAACGCGAACGGCAGCATGGCAGGCTTTATGGGAATGGGTGTCGGCATGCAGGCGGGCGGCGGCTTTGTAGGAGCGGCTTCTCAGTCCAACCAGCAGCAGATGGCGAACCAGCAGGCTGCTCAGGCGGCAGCGACACCGGCCCCAGCGGCGGATGAGTGGACCTGCGCCTGCGGCAAAAAGAACAGCGGGAATTTTTGCAGTGAGTGCGGCAAACCAAAGCCAAAGGCGCAGGGTTGGACCTGTACCTGCGGCCACCAGAATACGGAGGGGCGTTTTTGTAGCGAATGCGGCAAGCCGCGTCCGGTACAGCAGATAAAATGCAGCAAATGCGGCTATGAGCCGGATATGTCTGGCCCGCTGCCAAAATTCTGCCC
The DNA here is from genome assembly GCA_003150405.1 of Clostridiales bacterium. Lineage (GTDB taxonomy): Bacteria > Bacillota > Clostridia > Oscillospirales > Ruminococcaceae > Metaruminococcus_A. Next base: position 135,703 of record QAMM01000001.1, on the reverse strand, counting down.
GCAGTGTGGCGACCCGATTGACGGGAGCGACGTAAAGGAATAAGCAACAGAAAAACAGGAGGTTCGTGCCTATGGCAACTGTGACCTATAAGTGTCCCAACTGTGACGCGGAGCTGACCTTTGACCCGGAACGTCAAGCGTTTCGATGCGACTACTGCGGCAGCCGGTTTAGCGAGCAGGAAATGGCGCGGATGGAGCCGCAGGAGGAGAGTGCCGAACAGACGGCACCCGATGAGCCGGACGCGGTGGTCTACACCTGTCCGAGCTGCGGTGCGGAGGTGATGACCGATGATTCCACCGCGGCAACCTTTTGCTTTTACTGCCATAACCCGGTGGTGCTTTCGGGACGGCTGGGAGGCAGCCTGAAGCCCGACCAGGTGCTCCCCTTTGCCTTTGACCGGGAAGAGGCGGTGGCGCGGTTCCGCAGCTGGGTTCGGAAAAAGAAGTTCCTGCCTCGGGCGTTTTTCTCGGAGGAGCAGATACAGAAATTATCGGGCGTGTATTACCCCTATTGGCTGACCGACTGCACCTTGCAGGTCAACATGGAGGCGGATGCGCGCAATGTCCGCACCTGGCGCACTGGAAACATCCGCTACACCGAGACCAGCTTTTACCGGGTCAGCCGTGCAGGAAGCGTGCAGTTTGCGGATCTGGCAAAAAACGCGCTGAAAAATTCAAATGCAGCGCTGGTGGAAGCGGTGCAGCCGTTTGACCGTAAGAAAATGCGCCCCTTTACCATGGCCTACCTCTCTGGTTTTCTCGCCGAAAAGCGGGATATTGAACACAAGGAGCTGGAGAGCGGAATTGCCGCTGAGACCAAGGGGTACGCACAGACCCTGTTGCGGGAGAATGTGCGCGGATATACTGCTGTCAATGTGCGGGATTTCCGGGCAAATGTGGCCGATATGAAGGCGCGGTACGCCCTGCTGCCAGTCTGGGTGCTGACCTACCGGCACAAAGAAACGCTTTATTATTATGTGATGAACGGGCAGACCGGCAAGGTCTGCGGGCGGCTTCCAGTGAGTTTCGGCAAATTGTCAGCGCTGTTTGGCGCGGTTTCCAGCCTGCTGCTCCTGCTCACACTGCTGGGAGGGTACCTGCTATGAAACAGAGGGTAATACGGGCCTTTGCAGGCGTGCTGTTCCCAGTTTTGCTGCTGCTTTGCTGCTTTGGAACAGCAGGTGCGGAAGAAAAGCGGGTATTTGACCAAGCGGCGCTGTTCACCGGGCAGGAGATTGCGGAAATGGAAGCGCAGATTGTGCAGATGCAGAACCGCTATAACATGGACTTTGTGGTGGTGACCACCTACGACGCCCAGGGAAAGAGCGCGCGGGATTACGCGGATGATTACTATGACTACGGTGGTTTTGGCGTGGGCGGCGACAGCCGGGGCGTTTTGTTCCTGATTGATATGGACAACCGGGAGGCGTGGATTTCCACAACAGGCGCGGCTGTTAATATCCTGACCGACGGGCGGATTGACGATATTCTGGATGAAGCCTACGTGGGCCTGTCGGAAGGGGAATACGCCGAAGCGGCGTTTGCTTTTTTGGAGAACGCCGACATTTTTATGCGGCAGGGCGTACCAGATGGGCAATACCAGTACGATTCCGAGACCGGTCAGATGGTAAAATACCGTTCGCTGACACTGGTGGAAATACTGGTGGCGGTTGTTATCTCGCTCGGCGCGGGTTTTCTCTGCTGTGTGGCGGTCTGGCGGCGGTACCGGATGAAATCCGCGGAGGAGGCGTATCCGTTCCGGCAGAACGCCAAGCTGCTGCTGACCAGAAACGAGGACCGGTTTATCAACAAATCGCTGAGCAGCGTGGTGGTACAGAATACGTCGTCAAGCTCGGGTGGGCGAAGCTCAGGGGGGCGCTCCTATACAAGGAGTACGACCCACCGTTCCAGCAGCGGCCGTTCCCACGGCGGCGGCGGACGCAGGTTTTAAGTGCTTTGAAACACCTCCGGCATCTGCCGGAGGTGTTTTTTGAATGTGATCAAGGAAAGGGCTGCCTTGGCATGAAAGAGCGGGGAGTCATAAAAAATACTATCCGGGGGGCGGTAAGGTCCCCCCTTTGTCTCCGGCAGAAAATAGATTGTGCATAGGATTTCAGTACGCGGGAATCGGCTAAAGGAGAGAGCCTATTTGCGCCGCTTTATTTTGAGCCGGTTGGCGGGGATTGAATCATTTTTTGTATCTGCCGATTCTCAAATGGCGGGTGGCGGACTGGCGCTAGGGCAATGGATTCCGGTTTGACGCGGGACCGGTCAGCCGTTATAATAGATACAAAACGGTGCGGATATTGTCTGCGCCGGAAAAACAATGCTGCAATCATCCAACCAATTCAATGCTGCAAAGAAAGTTCAGGTGTATGAAACAATGAAAACCTTCCGGTTATTAGACACAATCAAACGGGTGCCTGCAGGGCTGATGATTGTCCCGCTGGCGCTCGGCTGTATTTTGTATACCTTTGTGCCGCAGATTCTGGAGATTGGCACCCCGTTTTCGGCAGCCTTTACCAGCAAAGGGACCATGACCCTCATTGGGATGATCCTGTTTTTCTCCGGTTCCCAGTTTAAGCCTTCTCAGGTGAAAATCACCCTGAAGCGGGGCGGTACGCTGGTGCTCTGCAAGCTGCTGCTCGGCGTGGGGGCGGGAACGGTATTTTTTCTGCTCTTTGGGAAAGAGGGTGTGTTTGGTATTTCGTCGGTGGCGTTTGTCATTGCAATGACCAGCCTGCTGCCTGCCTTTTACATTGGGCTGATGGACGCCTATGGCGACGACATTGACCGTGCGGCTTACGGGTTGCTCAACCTCATTTCCATTCCGGCGGTGCCCATCTGCATTCTGAGTTTTGAAAACAGCGGCGGGCTGAACTATATGGCGCTTTTGGCGTCGGTCGTACCATTTTTGCTGGGGATGCTGCTGGGCAACCTTGACCCGGCGATTCGCCGGCTGTTCGCTCCGGCGGGAACCATTTGCCTGCCGTTTCTGGGCTTTACGCTGGGTACCTCCATCAATCTTATGAGCTGTGTCTACGCCTTTGCCGAAGGATTGGCGCTGACGGTGGTTTATCTGGTTGTCAACAATCTGCCGCTGCTGGTTGTGGAGAAAAAGCTGCTGCATCGGAGAGGACATGCGTCGAGCGGATTCTGCGGTATTGCGGCGATGTCGCTTGCTATCCCAGCCATGCTGGGCGAGCTGGATCCCAGCTTTTTGCCTTATGTGGAAACGGCTACGGCCCAAATTGCGAGCGCCGTGGTGTTCAGCAATATTCTCAACCCGCTGCTGACACGGCTGGTTGTGGTTCGTTACAACAAAAAACATCCAGAGGCGGCTTTGGAGAAGCGTAAGGGTGCGGAGGCGTGACAGCTGGAGCTGAGCCGGAAGGGTGGGGGGCTGCCGCAGACTGTTGGTAAGGGCTGTCCTGCGTTGGATGAGGTCTGCCGCTAAGGATTTTTTGCGAATGTATGGCTGGCCGTACGGCGTTTTATCCTGCGGCGCAAGTGGTATGGCTTCAACCGTGAATAGGTTTTCGTTTGCCGGCATACAGTGGTTGGGAAAACAATATGAAAAAGCCACCGGGATTTAAAGAAACTAAAAGTTAAATTAAAAATAATTATACAAGGGGTATTTTTAATGCTGGAAATTCGAAAGGCGAAACCCGGGGACGCGGAGGATTTATGCAAACTGATGAGCGAATTGGTGGGGCATACCTGTGAGCTGGAGACGCTGCGGGAACAGTTGGCGCTGATATTGGCGGACCCGCACTACGGCTTGTTTGTTGCCGATGACGGCGGCCGTGTGGCCGGTACCGTGATGGGAATTGCCTGCTACGACCTCGCCTTCAATGGACAGAAGTTTGGCATAATTGAAAATGTGATCACCGATGCGGACTACCGCGGTCAGGGTGTGGGCCGGCGGCTGTTTGAAGCGGTGGAGCAATGGGCCGCTGGGCAGGGATGTGCGTACATTCAGTTGGTGTCAAGCGCTTACCGCACCGGTGCCCACCAGTTTTATGAGAAAATTGGCTATACCCGCGAAGGCGGTTTCCGCAAAAGATTCTGACGGCGGATCCGCTCGCATTTTCGCCTTGTATGGCTAAAAACCGGGAGATAACGGGATGGATTGCTGTTCGTACAATTTTTATGTGAAAAAATGGCGCCCGCTGCCGGAGTAAGACAGTGATGGAACAGGCGGGTTTGTTGTAACGGCGGCAAATGCAGGACACGGGCTGCCCGGACGCTGACGGTTCCAAAACGAAATGGGGAGATTGACGTCGTCTCAGCAGGCGGTACTGCGGGCATGGAGGAAAACGGTGCAGAACCCAAAGTAAAGGGCATTCCAAATAGGCATATCCCCATATCTTGACAAAGAGCGCGCAGATATCTATAATGAATAAACGAAAAATAAATTGTGAAAAGGCTTTGAACAGGATAGGCTGGGACAGCAGGTTTCCCAAAGAGAGCCGCCGGTTGGTGTAAGGCGGTGGAATGGCTGTTTGCGGTATCCCCTGCGAGCTGTCAGCTGAACGGTGACTAGTAGGCGTGACCGGGTTCCCCCGTTACAGGGATAAGCATTCGGCATTTGGTCTGATGCGGAGCGGCCTGCAATACTGCGGGCAAACAGTGTGGTAACGCGGAGCAGTGGGCTTCGTCTCTGGTAAACAGGGACGGAGCCTTTTTTGTTTCCGCTTTATTCAAACAAACTTTGGAGGGATGAAGGATGAATGGCATATTAATGATGGTGATTGCCATTGTCGTGCTGGGCGGCGCTTACCTGATTTACGGGCGCTGGCTGGCAAAAACCTGGGGGATTGACCCCAAAGCGAAAACACCTGCGTATGAGTACGAGGACGGTGTAGACTACGTGCCTGCCGACAAGGGCGTTGTGTTCGGGCACCAGTTTGCCTCAATTGCGGGTGCAGGTCCGATCAATGGGCCGATTCAGGCAGCTATTTTTGGCTGGGTGCCGGTGCTGCTGTGGATTTTAATTGGCGGCGTCTTTTTTGGTGCGGTTCAGGATTTTGCATCGATGTACGCTTCGGTCCGCAATAAGGGGCGCACCATTGGCTACGTGATTGAGGAGTACATTGGCAAAACAGGTAAAAAGCTGTTTCTGCTGTTCTGCTGGCTGTTCTGCATCCTGGTGGTTGCAGCGTTTGCCGACGTAGTTGCTGGTACCTTCAACGGCTTCCAGATGGGGGAAGGCGGAGTGGTCTCCACCATTACGGCGAACGGTTCGGTCGCCATGACCTCAATGCTGTTTATTGTGGAAGCGGTGGCGCTTGGGTTCATCCTGCGGTATGCAAAGCTCAACAAATGGATTAATACCGCCATTGCGATTGTGTTTCTGATTGCGGCGGTGGTTATTGGCCTTGTCTGTCCGATTTATGTTTCACAGGACTGGTGGCACATCATTGTGTTTGTTTATGTGCTGATTGCCTCGGTGGTGCCGGTTTGGGCGCTGCTTCAGCCGCGCGATTACCTCAACAGCTACCTATTGGTCGCAATGATCATTGCAGCGGTAGTCGGTGTCTTTGTTTCCAACCCGTCCATCAACCTGCCGGCCTTTACCAGCTTTGAGGTCAACGGGCAGTACCTGTTCCCGATTTTGTTTGTCACCATTGCCTGCGGTGCGGTTTCCGGCTTCCACTCGCTGGTTTCGTCCGGTACTGCCTCCAAGCAGATTAAGAATGAGCGGGATATGCTCCCGGTTTCCTTTGGCGCTATGCTGATGGAGTCCCTGCTGGCGGTTATTGCGCTGATTGCGGTTGCCTCTTTTGCGACGGGCGCCGCCGCAGAACAGGGCCTGACCACTCCGCCGCAGATTTTTGCAGGTGGCATTTCCAATTTCCTGGTCACCATCGGTCTGCCGGGCGATGTGGTTTTCACCCTCATCAACCTTGCGGTTTCTGCCTTTGCGCTGACCTCGCTTGACTCGGTGGCACGTGTGGGCCGTCTCTCCTTCCAGGAACTGTTCCTTGACGCGTCAATTAAGGATGAGGATATTGGGCCGGTCCGCAAGGTGCTGACCAACAAATATTTTGCGACCATCATCACCCTGGGGCTTGCCTATGCGCTGGCCAAAGTCGGCTATGCTTCCATCTGGCCGCTGTTCGGTTCTGCAAACCAGCTTCTTTCGGCCCTTGCGCTGATTGCCTGCGCGGTCTTTATGAAACGGACCAAGCGCAAGAGCGCTATGATGTATATCCCGATTTTTGTCATGGTCTGCGTCACCTTTACGGCGCTTGGCATGACCATTTACGACAAGATCCGTCTGCTGGTGTCTGCAGCGAGCACCAATGTGTTTGGCGACGCACTCCAGCTTGTATTTGCTGTTCTGATTCTCGGCCTTGGTGTCTGCGTTGTTGTTCAAGGTGTAAAACAGTTGATAACCCGCAGCAAGGATAAGAATTCCGGTGAAGATCAACTGGATGAGACCATTGCGGAGACGGCCGCAGAAGCAAAAATGTAACCTTATTTGAAAACGCCCTGCCTTACTGTACGGCAGGGTGTTTTTTTGTTATACTGAAAGTGAAAGGGGGGACGCCGGTGAAAAAGCTAATCTTTATCAGCGGGACGATGGGCGTGGGCAAAAGCACCGTTTCCGAGCGGCTATACCGGGAATTGGACGATGCAGTTTACTTGGACGGGGACTGGTGCTGGAAGATGCATCCATTTGTGGTCAGCGAGGAAAACAAACGAATGGTGTTGGAGAACATTGCCTTTCTGCTGCGGCAGTTTTTGGAGAACCCATCCTTTCAATATGTTGTATTCTGTTGGGTGATGCAGGAGGAAGCGATTGCGAAAGAGCTTCTTCGGCGGTTGGAGGGGTGCGCCTATGAGCTGTACCGCTTCAAGCTGGTGTGCAACCCGGACGCCTTGCGGGCGCGGCTACAAAGTAATGTGGATGTGGGCCTTCGGGAAGCAGAGGTGATTGAGCGCAGCGTAGCACGGCTGCCGCTGTATGAAGCGGTGGGCGGCGTACCGCTGGATGTTGGGGAGATGACAGTGGAAGAGACGGTGGAAACCATCCGAAAACGGCTTAAAACCGCTTTCCGTTAAAATGGGACAAACGCTGGAATGTTTTGGTACAGGTAGGGTAGACAGGAGGAAACAGAATGAAAGGTAAAATTGGGTGCAGAATTCTGTATTGGGTGTTTTTGCTCCTTTCGGCAGCTTTGCCGTTCGGATTGTATGGCGCAACCGAATATTGGGATTATATGCGCAGCCGAACCTTTGAATTTCAGTATTTCTGGTTCATTGTGCTGAGTTTAATAGGTTTCGGTATGGTATTGGGTGTTTTCCATTGCCTGCATACACGGTTCGGAAAATGGTATGGAGCTTTGCTGCTGTTCGTGGTTTATGCGGCTTATCTTGTCGCCATGTTCAGCACGACGGAAATGTACCTTGCCAATGCCTATACCATGCCGGTTGTTTTGGTTGTATGCGGGTTGTTGCTGGTGGAAACAACGCACAGCATTTTGATAACGGTGCAGCACAAGATGCGGTAAACGAAGGTGGTGCGGGGCGAAATCCCCGCACCGCTTTTATAAACCCTGTTAATATATTTTGAGCTCCTCTTGCCGTACAAAGCGGCTGCTGACCTAACGAAAAAAATACGGTTGGGAAGGGCACAGAAAAAGAGAACCCCCGTTGCGCTGGTGTAAATAGTAAAGATGGAAAACGCCTCCCGCGGATACTGCCGTAGGAGGCGCTTGTTTGCATATTTTAAAACGACTGCTGTTTTGCGGCAAACAAAACGGCATGATGCACCTAAACTTCAAACCGAGTCCAGCGCCCGCTTTTGAAGCGGATATAGGTCATAAGGAAGCGGGAGAGCTGGTCAAACGCGAGACCGACCCATGCGCCAAATAGTCCGAGGCCGAGCGGGTAACAGAGCAGCCAGCCAGCGCCGGGGCGGATAATCGCGACACTGATGAGGGAAACGAGGGCGGTGTATTTGGCGTCCCCTGCACCGCGCAAACAGCCGGAAAAGACGACCTGTGAAATTTGAAGAAAAACGACCACAGTAAGGACCGCCATAATCATGACGCCATAGTCAAGAACGGTTGGATCATCTGAGAACAGGCCGAAAATGGGGCGGCCCAGCGTGAGGAAAACGACCGACAGCGCACAGGAGAACAGAATGCCCATTCGCTGGCAGGTACTGCCGTAGATACGGGCCAAATCCACCCGCTTGGCGCCAAGGCTTTGGCCGACCAGTGCCACGGCTGCAACCGAAAGGCCGTCACCAAACGAGAAGGAAAGGCTCATGAGGTTCATGCCGATTTGATGGGCCGCAAAGGCAATGGTACCGAGGTTTGCCACAATGATGGAGTAAACCAGAAAACCAATGCGCAGGAAGATTTGTTCAGTCAGGGTACTGGAACCGATGTTGACAATGGAACGGATGGTACGGCGGTCAAAGCGAAATTCATTTTTTGTAATATGGCGGAAGCAAAGGAAGCCGTCTTTATGCATGATGGAAATGACACTCATGACAAGTGCGACGACGGTGCCGATAACGGTGGCGATGGCAGCGCCTTTGACGCCGAGCTTCGGGAAGCCGAGATTGCCGCCGATGAGCAAATAGTTGAAGATGATATTGACAAGGTTGGAAACAATATTGGTATACATGGCAATTTTGGTATTGCCGGCTCCGCGCTGTGCCGCGTTTATGGTGAGTGAAACGACGTTAAAGAACATACCGCCCATGATGATTTGGAAGTACTCCATGGCGTCCTGGTGGGTGTCTTGATTCGCGCCGGCGAACCAAATAATAGGATCTGCAAAGGCGACGCAGACAACGCTGACGATTACCGTCATGGCAAGGGTGATCATGAGCGCCTGCATGAGAACGCGGTTGGCGCTTTCCCGGTCGCCCTCTCCTTTGCGGTGGGCGACAATGGCTGAAACAGCGACGTTGAGCGAAATAAAAAATGCCAGGCCGATGAATTTGGGTTGTGTGGTAAGGCCGACAGCAGCAATGGCCTCTTCACCGAGGGTGCTGACCATAATGGTATCAATAAAACCGACCAGAGCGACGAGGAAGGATTCAATGATAGAGGGCCACGCCATAGTAATGGTATTGCGGAGGATTTGCCGGTCGGATGGAATTTCACCGGCAGGCGGATTACCGCGCAGCATTTTTTGAGCGTTGAAGAAATATCGCATAATGACACCTTTGCTTGTATGTATTTTGGGATGTTTGTTGTATGTTGCCGTAAAAACGGCAGGGGGCAGAAACAAAATACTTGCGTTTGCAACTATTTTTTGCGCCAAAAAAAGCAACCTTGCGTACGGCCGAGCGCTACGTTTCTGCAAGATACTGGCTTCATTATACAGGAAACACAGCCGTTATGCAAGTTCCCTGGGACAAGTTTTGAGTGGAAAAGCTAAGAGGAACGGAAAAATGGTGTTGCCGAAAGAGGGCGAAAAGGCGGAAAGGGTGGGAAAACGATTGACCTGACGGCAATTTTCGGATATCATAACGATATACCAAAAAGTAAAAAAAAGTACTATAATTGGTACAGAGGGTAACGCTATAATAGAGAGGAATTGTGGAAAAGGGTGGGCCGGAATGCTTGAACAGTGTAAGGCATGTGCAAGACATCTCACAGGGCTTTCCCTGGCGCCGGTTTGGGGTGTGGATGTTCTTCAAAAAAAGTTTTTGGAACAAACGGGCGCGGCAGAGGGCTGGTTTTGCAGCTACTGCCACAAGGAAAACTGCAATCCGCTCAACACCTGTTTATATGGCTGCAACGAGGCGCTGCGCTGGAACGGCAAATACATTTACTATTGCCCAATGGGGATGGTGTTTGTGGCCTCCCCGCTCTGTGATGAGCAGGGACAGCTGGCCTTTGGACTGGTTGCGGGGCCGATTTTAATGGGGGAACCGGAGGATTACAGCGAGCAGGACGGCATTTTTGCCGATGATTTGAAGCTGTTGCCGGTTTTTTCGACAGCGCGGGTCAATGACCTTGCCGAAACCATGGCGCTGCTGACCACCGGGATTTCCGGGCGGACGCACAATTTGGCAGGCACCGTCATTTACGAACAGGAAAAGGTGTTAAATGAGCTTTACAGCGCCGGGCAGAAGTTCCGGGAGGGCAATACCGCATACCCTATTGACACCGAAAAGAAATTACAGGCCATGATCTACCGCAAGGACAAAAAGGGTTCCCAACAGCTGCTCAACGAGCTTTTGGGGCACATTTACTTTGTGGCGGAGTACGACTTGGATGTCATGAAGGCGCGGGCGTTGGAGCTGGCGGTGGTGATATCCCGAGCGACGATTGAAGCCGGTGCGGATTTAAACGAAATTTTTGTCTGCAATGAAAACTTCATCAAAGAGGTGGAGCGGCTTTCATCGGTAGAGGAAATTGGGGCCTGGCTTTCAACTCTGATGCACCGTTTTATTGATTATTCCTTTGATTTTTCACACATCAAGCATTCGGATGTCGTGTTTAAAGCCGCAGAATATGTAAAAAACCACTTTGCGGAGAAGATTTCGCTGGACGATGCAGCCGCTTATGTCTGCCTGAGCAAGTCCTATTTGTCCCGCATTTTCAAGGAGGAAACAGGGGAGAGCCTTTCGTCTTTCATCAATAAGGTGCGGATTGATAAGGCAAAACTCATGCTATTGGACAACGACAGCGCATTGGTGGAGGTTGCAAGTGAGTGCGGGTTTGAGGACCAGAGTTATTTTACCAAAGTCTTTAAGCGGCAGGTCGGCGTCTCGCCCAAGAGATACCGGGAAAGCCGCGGAAATATTACATTAACAGCACAGAAGGAGAATGGTTATGAGCATATTGGATGAAATGAGCACATTTTTGCAGCAGGGCCGCGCACCGAAGGTCAAGGAGCTGGTGGCTCAGGCGCTGAACGAGGGTATTTCCCCGCAGGAGATTCTGGAGCAGGGCCTGCTTTCGGGCATGAACATTATTGGCGAGAAGTTTAAAAACAACGAGGTCTTTGTGCCGGAGGTTCTTATCTCTGCGCGTGCAATGAATATGGGCATTGAGGTGCTCAAGCCGAAGCTCATTGCCGAGGGCTTTGAGCCGAAGGGGACCGTTGTCATCGGCACTGTTAAGGGCGACCTGCACGACATTGGCAAAAACTTGGTTAAAATGATGATGGAGAGCAAAAACATCAACGTGGTTGACCTGGGTGTTGACGTGGCACCGGAAAAATTTATTGAGGCGGCGGAGGAGAACGACGCAAAGGCGATATGCTGTTCTGCGCTGCTCACCACCACCATGGGTCAGATGAAAGAGGTTGTTGACCTTGCGAAAGCTAAGGGGATGGACTGCAAGATCATGATTGGCGGCGCGCCGGTTACCCAGAGCTTCTGTGATACCATTGGAGCGGACTGCTACACCGATAATGCGTCGGCTGCGGCAGAGGCGGCGCTGAGTATTGTAGAAGCGTGAGCGGTTGATGAGTAAACATTAAAAGAGGTATGCCAAAAACGGCATACCTCTTTTTTGAATGATGTAAGAAAGATGTGAGGGCATTTGGCTGGAGGGAGCAGGAGCTTTTCAGACAGTGGACAGAGCGTTTACCGCCCGGAAAAATCCCCGATGAATTGCGGCAAAAACGCCGCGTGAACCCGTAGCGGAAAAATATGCTCCCTTCAAGATTTTTCAGTGCTTTCTTTTTTGCACTGCTTACCTCAAAGGCAGCACATTATACAAGCCGGGATTTTTTATAATGGCAAATTAAAGGGTCTTTGCCCAAGCGGCAATGTCCTTCATGAAATCCGGGATTTGGAGGGACTGCGGGCAGTGCTCCATGCAGGCGCCGCATGCAATGCAGGATTCCGCGCCTGCGCCTTCGTCGAGATTGTCGTACTGGCGCTTGGCGCCTTCTTTGTTCTGGTAGATGCTGGCGTCATTGTAAATGGTAAAGACGTCTGGAATATGAACGCCGGCGGGACATGGCATGCAGTACCGGCAGCCGGTGCAGGGAACCAGGATGCGTTTGCGGTACAGGACAGCTGCTTCCGCAATGGCGTCAAAATCCGCTTTGGCGAGCGGGACAATGCTGGAAAAGGTTTTGAGGTTATCCGCCACTTGTTCTTCGGTGCTCATGCCGGAGAGGATGACCTTGACGCTGTCCTGCTCGGCGCACCAGCGCAGCGCCCAGGAAGCAGGCGACCAATCTGGGTGGAGCGCCTCAAAATGCGAGCGGATTTCCTCCGGCGGGTTTGCAAGGCTGCCGCCTTTGATCGGCTCCATCACAACGATGGGGATGCCTTTTTCCTTGGCGAGAGCGCAGCCCTTGACACCAGCCTGGTACTCATTGTCCATGTAATTGAGCTGAATTTGACAGAAATCCCAGTTATAGGCGTTGATGATTTCTTCAAAAACCGGATAGTCGTCATGGAACGAAAACCCGATGTGGCGGACAAGGCCTTTGGCTTTGAGATCATCAAGGATTTTAAAGATGCCTATGCTCTTGTACTTTTCCCAGCGCTCGGTATTGAGGGCGTGCAGTAGGTAAAAGTCGATGTAATCGGTCTGGAGCTTGCTGAGCTGTTCGTTTAAGGTTTTTTCAATATCCCCGGCTTCTTTGAGTTCCCAGCTCGGATATTTGGTGGCGATGAGCAGGCTTTCGCGCGGTTTGGTTTTCTGCCATTCACCGACGACCAGCTCGCTTTCCCCAGCGTGATAGGGGTAGGCGGTGTCGTAGTAGGTGACACCAGCGTCATAAGCGGCGTCAAGCATTTTGAAGGAACGGGGACGGTCGATTTTGCCATCCTCCCGAACGGGGAAACGCATGCAGCCGAAGCCGAGCAGGCTGACTTTAGCGTCCTTCATGTTGCGGTATTCCATAGTAGTTCTCCTCCTTGTTGGATTGATTGATGGGATGTGAATGTATAAACGGGCTTTTCCAAGCGGAAAAGCGAGCCGGAAAAGAGGGGCGTACGGCCCGGCGGGCCGGGTGATGTTGTTCAAAAAAGCATACGAGATGCTAGCCCGTTTTTTGAGTTCTTTAAAAATTATATCATGAACGTGCAGAGAACGCAATTATAGGATGGGGAATTCTGGGAAACAGGTTGCCTATGAGAGGGAGAAAACCGGAAAGCGGATACGGGATCTCCACAGAGACGGAAGAAAGGCCAGTCTGGTTTGCTGTAAACGGGCATGCTTTGGAGAGTGGAACATGCGGAGGGGAACCGACGCGACACAGGACCGTATTTGCCCAAAGCCAGCTTGGGGGCGTTGTAGGGGCGGGGCCGGAAAAAAGGATCGACACGAGAGAATGGCTTTGCTCATTATGGCCGGATGCATTCCGATATGTGCGTGAACTCGTGCAAAGCGGTTCGTACAGGGCACAGGCTGCTTTTCATCCAAAACAGCTCGATGAAAAAAGCGAGGTTCCGAAAAGCAAGGAAGTTTTACTGCATTTCCTACATGATATGACGATTCTTGACAGCGGCGCCGCATAAAGGTTATGATAAAATCGATCTATCAAAAAGGGGGGGCTTTGTTTGCCGGGCACCAAACGAAAGGCGCTGCGCGCGGCGTTTCCGCTGACGCTGCCCATCTGTGCGGGATTTCTGTTTTTGGGGATTGCGTATGGAATTTACATGAACAGCAAAGGTTTTTCCTTTGTTTGGCCAATGGTGATGAGCCTTACCATTTTTGCGGGGTCGATGGAATTTGTGACCGTTTCGCTGCTGACCTCAGCCTTTCAGCCGCTCTACGCCTTTTTGCTCACGTTAATGGTCAACGCGCGGCATCTGTTTTACGGCATTTCAATGCTGGAACGGTACAAGGGTGTTGGTAAAAAGAAATGGTACTTAATCTTTGGAATGTGTGATGAATCCTTTACCATAAACTGTATGAAGGAGCCGCCGGAAGGGGTGGACCGGGGATGGTTCATGTTTTTTGTGACGCTGCTCAATCATATTTACTGGGTAGCGGGTGCGACTATTGGCGGACTGGTGGGCGGGCTCATCGCCTTTGACACCAAGGGAATAGATTTTGTAATGACGGCGTTGTTTGTGGTCATCTTCATCGACCATTGGCGGTCGCAGAAACGGCACATGCCGGCTGTCATTGGGGTGGCGGCCTCGCTGCTCAGCCTGCTGGTGTTCGGGGCGGAGCAGTTCATTCTGCCTGCCATGCTGCTGATGCTCGCGGTGCTGACCCTGTTTAAAAAGCCGCTTTCAGGAGAGGGGGCGGGACTGTGAGCATGACGCTGACCGAGGGAATCCTTACGGTAGTGGCGGTGGTGCTGGGCACTATGCTGACCCGGTTCCTGCCTTTTTTGCTCTTCCCGGCGAACCGGCCGACGCCGAAATACATCCGCTACCTTTCGACGGTGCTTCCTTATGCGGTTATTGGGCTGCTGATTGTCTACTGCCTGAAAAATGTCACGGTTCTGGAGACTCCTTATGGACTGCCGGAATTCATTGCCATTGCGGTGGTAGCAGGCCTGCACCTCTGGCGGAAAAATATGCTGCTCTCAATAGTGGGCGGCACCGTGGCGTATATGCTGTTGGTCCAGTTTGTATTTGTATGAGGGGGAGAGTATGAAAGCGGTAGAAGTGCGGTTTGCGGCGGAGACCGATGCAGAGGCGCTGCTGGAAATTTATGCGCCTTATGTGTGGGAGACGGCAATTACTTTTGAATTGGAAGCGCCGGACAGGAAGGAATTTGCGGAGCGCATTCGGACGTTTGGCGCAGATTACCCTTACCTTATCTGCCAGGCGGACGGCAAAATGATGGGGTATGCCTATGCTCACCGAATGCAGGAGCGGGCGGCATACCAGTGGAATGCCGAGCTTTCGGTTTATCTTGCGCCGGAGGCGGCGGGAAAAGGGATGGGCACGGCGCTCTACCGGGCGCTGATGAAACTGCTCGCCCTACAGGGGGTGCAGAACGTCTACGGGCTGGTGACGGCACCGAATGCGGCGAGTGAGGCTCTGCACGCACGACTGGGATTTACCGTGGCGGGGACATACCACTGCACCGGATACAAGCTGGGGCAATGGCATGATGTGCTGATTTTTGAAAAACGCATTGGAGCCGAAGGGGAGCCGCGGCCGCTTGCAGCAATTGGCACGGTGGAAAAGGCGGCGGTGGAAACCGTCTTACGGGATTGTGAGATGGAAATCCGGGAATGGGATTTCCGGAGGAGCGGATAAAAGCGTTTCTGCCGCCTAGGCACTGGAGGTTTGGCATACGAGCGGACGGCTTATTGGAGGAGAAACAAGGGCGGTCAGGTTTTTGCCCTGACCGCCCTTGTTTCTTTTGTTTTCATAATGTCAAAGACCGACAGCATTACCGACGCCGTTTCGGACGCTTGGTGCTCAGCCGTTTGCTTTTCTTTTTCTTGCGGTTATAGAGAATGGTTACAACAATGTAAAAGAGGACGGCTACCACAACGAGGACTAGGATAATCTTGGCCCAGATGCTGCTCATAACATTCTGAATGGAATCCCAGAGACCGTAAATGAAGTTCTTGGAGACCGCTGCACTTGCCAGCACTTTGGTTTCACCGATGATTTCGTCGTTGAGCTTAAGCTGGACGGTGCCGATTTCATCCCCTTTTTCAATGGGGGCGTCAACCGATTCCGGGATGTTGAGCACCTGTTGGATACTGGAGGTGTCAATATCTTTGGGAAGGAGAAGCGTAACTTTTTCTGCTGCATTGAGTTGGAGGGTATCGGTTTCCGACGAGAGCCGCACCTTGATGGTGCCGATGGTTTGGGTGGTGTCGAGTACGGTGCGGTTTTCAAAGGTATTAAACGCCCACTCGTAGAGGTATTTGGTGTCTTTAAAGCAGAGATTTTCGGTTTGAACATCCGGTGCACCCAAGGTGACCAGAAGATAATTGTAGCCGTTTTTGCTGGCAAGCGACACCAGGTTTTTGCCTGCGGCGTCGGTGGTGCCGGTTTTGATGCCACGGATGGGCTCGTAATAATAGGAGCCGCCGCGGTACTGGTTCATCATGAAATTGGTATGGACAAAATTGCGTTCCTCCGCGTGCTTGTTGGTGGCGGGCGCGGTATAAATGGGGGTGGTGGAGATTTCTTCAAAGTGGTCGAGGGTGAGGGCGTATTTGGTAATGAGGTACATGTCTTTGGCCGTAGTAACCTGCCCGTCAGCATCCAAGCCATGGGCGTTGACAAAGTGGGTATTCACGGCGCCGAGCTCCTGTGCCTTGGCGTTCATTTTATCGACAAAAGCCTGAATGCTGCCGCCGCCGTAATAATCCGCGAGAATGCTGCCCGCTTCACAGGCGGACTGGAGCAGCAGGCCGTAAAGCAGGTCAATGACCCGGATGTTTTCCCCCGCCCGGAAGTCGGCCGTGGAGGCGCCAACACCGACAAATTCATCGAAGATGCGGCTGCCCGGGGTGATGATGGTACCTTCGAGATCGTCCTCCTCTTCCAGTACGATGATGGCGGTCATAATCTTGGTGAGAGAGGCCGGGGCAATTTGCTGGTTTTCGTTTTTGGCATAGACAACGGTGTCAGAATCCAGATTGACCAGATAGGCGGCTTGGCTGTTGATGTCAGCGTCCGGCTGATAGGTCGCGGAGGCGGTTGACACCGGGGAGACGACCATGGTAATGAACAGGACGGCAGACAGGAAAATGGAACAGATGGCTTTGCGCATGTAGACAATTCCTCCAATAAAGTGTATGATAAAAGAAACTCCGTTTTTCGGACTGCCTTTCCAAAGGGCGTTCCGGAAGGACGATGAATGAATGCCGGGCAGACCGGCGGACAGGTGGGATAAAAAGATGCCAGAACAGAAATTTGCTTTTGATACCGTAGCGGTGCACGGGGGCTACAAGGTGGAGCCGACGACCCTTTCGGTTGTGCCGCCGCTGTACCAGACCAACGCATACGAATTTTTAAGCACCGAACACGCCAAAACACTGTTTGAGCTCAAGGAACCGGGCAACATTTACACCCGGCTGCAAAACCCGACCAGTGCAGTGCTGGAGGACCGGATAGCGGAGCTGGACGGCGGCATTGGCGCGCTTGCGTTTGCCTCCGGCCATGCGGCGATTTTTAATATGATCCTCAACCTTGCGGTAGCAGGGGACGAGATTGTATCCTCCTCCTGCATTTACGGCGGGGCCATTAACCTATTGGGTATTACCCTTGACCGGCTGGGCATCAAGGTGCGGTTTGTGCATCCGGACGATATGGATGGCTGGGAAGCAGCGATCAACGACAAGACCCGTGCGGTGTTCTTTGAAGTGATTGGCAACCCGAACGCCAACGTGGCAGACATTGAAGCGATTGCAGCGATTGCCCACAAGCACGGTGTTCCGGTGATTGCGGATTCGACCTTTACCACCCCATACCTCTGCAAACCGATTGAATACGGCGCGGACTTTGTCATCCATTCCGCAACCAAATATCTGGGTGGGCATTCCACCTCGATGTGCGGTGTTGTAGTGGACAGCGGCAGATTCCAATTCAAAGATAACCCACGTTTTCCGCTTTACAACGAGCCGGACCCGAGCTACCACGGCATTGTGTTTGCCGATTTGGGCGAGGCTGCGTTTATCAGCCGGCTACGCGCATTGGTCATGCGCGACCTTGGTGCCTGCCTGAGCCCATTCAACGCATTTCTGGTGCTTCAGGGTGTGGAAACTCTGCACCTGCGGATGCAGCGGCACTGTGAAAACGCCCTCAAGGTGGCACAGTGGCTGGAGGAAAACCCAGCGGTGAGCTTTGTTAACTACCCGGCGCTTCTGTCCAGCCCTTATTACGAACGGGCCCGGAAGTATCTGCCCAAGGGCGCGAGCGCGGTCTTTACCTTTGGCCTGAAAGGCGGCCGCGAAGCCGGGGCCAAATTTATTGACAGCTTAAAGCTCCTCAAGAATGTGGCAAATGTAGGTGATGTGCGGTCGCTGGTCATTCACCCGGCGACGACGACCCACAGCCAGCTCTCGGCAGAGCAGCTCAAAGCGGCGGATATTTCGGAGGAAACCATCCGGCTTTCCATCGGCATTGAGGATGTCAATGATATTATAGCCGATTTGGAACAGGCTATCAAGTGCGCGGCAAAATAACGCAGGGGTCAGTGAGGTCGTAAATTATGGTCTATGTCACCGGAGATTTCCACGGCGAATACAAACGATTCAGCGCGCCGGAGTACGGCCGGCTAAAAAAAGGAGACACCCTGATTGTATGCGGGGATTTTGGTTTCGTTTGGGAAAACACGGACAAAGAGAAAAAGCAGTTAAAAAAGATAGGAAAAAAGAAATTCAACACGGTTTTTGTCACTGGCTGCCACGACAACTACGAGGCGCTGGCGGAGTATCCAGAGGAGGAATGGTGCGGCGGCAGGGTCCGGAGAATTTCCGGCAACCTGCGTATGCTTTGCCGCGGGGAAATTTACGAGATAGAGGGCAAGTATTACTTTGCTTTTGGCGGCGGCGAGAGCACCGATGGGATGCTGCGGGAGGACAACAACCTCTGGTGGGCCGAGGAACAGCCGAGCGCTGAGGAAGAGGCGTTAGCTTGGGAGCGGCTGGCGGCGGTTGGGAACCGGGTGGATGTTATCATCAGCCATGATGCCCCGACCAACATTCTGGAATTTCTCAATCTTCCGCCGATGGACGTTAATTCGCGTATCAACAATTTTTTGGATGCGGTAGGCAAGACGGTGGAGTTCGGGCAGTGGTATTTTGGCAAGCTGCACCTGGACAAGGCGATTACCAACCGCCACCGCGCTGTTTATTTAAAGGTTTTGCCGGTGGAGGAGAAAAAAGCTAAACGGAAGTAAAACCGGTGCGCTTTGCGCGCCGGTTTTACTTCTGCTATTGTTTACAAAATGCTTTGGGACAGTGTACAAGGAAGCGGTTTCGATTTATGGATTGTACAGCAATGGACGCTGCCTGCTTACAAAGCTGTTCCTGCACCGTCTGGTCATGGCAGTTAGTGCATCAAAAATTTAAATCGGCAGTTTTCGCCGCTGCCGCGGGATAAAATAGGATGAATTCCTCTGCACCTGCGCGTACCGGTTTGAGAATGCGACAAAAGAAGCGGATTTTCAACCCAATGATACTGGAATAAATAAACAAAAATAACTCATAAAAAATATGAAATATGCCCAAAAATTGTTATAAAAATATGACACGTCTTGATTTTTAAGCAAAATGCATTACAATAGATAATAGTTAGCACTCCATTTGAGTGAGTGCTAAAATTTATCATCATCTAGGAGGAGTATGTTATGAAAATCAGACCTCTTGCCGATAGGATTGTCATTAAAATGGTAGAGGCGGAAGAGACCACCAAAAGCGGTATTATTTTAGCCGGTTCCGCCAAAGAGAAGCCGCAGGTTGCGGAAGTCCTTGCAGTTGGACCAGGCGGCGTTGTTGACGGCAAAGAAGTGAAGATGGAGCTCAAGGTTGGCGACAAGGTGCTCATGAGCAAATATGCAGGCACCGAGGTCAAGGTAGACGGTGAGGAATACACCATCCTCCGTCAGAGCGACGTGCTCGCAGTGGTTGAATAACAAACACACAGCATAAATAAATTTTAGGAGGAATTCCGTTATGGCAAAAGACATTATTTATGGGGAAGAGGCAAGAAAATCCCTCCTCGCCGGTATTGATAAACTTGCGGACACTGTAAAAATCACCCTGGGGCCGAAGGGCCGCAATGTGGTGCTGGACAAAAAGTACGGCGCACCGCTTATCACCAACGACGGTGTAACCATTGCAAAAGAGATTGAGCTGGAAGACCCGTTTGAGAACATGGGCGCGCAGCTTGTAAAAGAGGTTGCGACCAAGACCAACGATGCAGCCGGCGACGGTACCACCACCGCAACTCTGCTTGCGCAGGCTCTGGTCCGCGAAGGTATGAAGAACGTCACCGCGGGCGCCAACCCGAT
Organism: Clostridiales bacterium; assembly: GCA_003150405.1. Taxonomy (GTDB): domain Bacteria; phylum Bacillota; class Clostridia; order Oscillospirales; family Ruminococcaceae; genus Metaruminococcus_A. Next base: position 115,817 of record QAMM01000001.1, on the reverse strand, counting down.
GATTGTCCGCAAAGGCATGAGCAAGGCGGTAGACGCTGCCATTGATGCGATTGTAAAAAATTCCAAAGCAGTAGACGGCTCGGATGACATTGCGCGTGTTGCAACTATTTCTGCTGCAGACGAATCGGTCGGCAAGCTGATTGCTGAGGCGATGGAAAAGGTTTCTGCCGACGGCGTTATCACCATTGAGGAGTCCAAGACCGCTGAGACCTACAGCGAAGTGGTTGAGGGCATGCAGTTTGACCGCGGCTACATTGCGCCGTATATGGTGACCGACACCGAGAAGATGGAAGCGGTTCTTGACGACGCTTACATTCTGATTACCGATAAGAAGATCAGCGTGATTCAGGAAATCCTGCCGCTGCTCGAGCAGATTGTCCAGGCGGGCAAAAAGCTGCTCATCATTGCCGAGGATGTTGAGGGCGAAGTGCTTTCGACCCTGATTGTCAACAAGCTCCGCGGCACCTTCACCTGCGTTGCCGTTAAGGCGCCGGGCTTTGGCGACCGCCGGAAAGAAATGCTGCGCGACATCGCGATCCTGACCGGCGGCGAGGTCATCAGCGAAGAGCTTGGCCTTGAGCTGAAAGACACCACCATTGACCAGCTCGGCCGTGCACGTCAGGTTAAGGTTCAGAAAGAGAACACCATCATTGTGGACGGCGCCGGCAGTTCGGACGAAATCAAAGCCCGTGTTGGCCAGATCCGTGCACAGATTGAAGAGACCACCTCGGATTTCGACCGTGAGAAGCTTCAGGAGCGTCTTGCGAAGCTCGCAGGCGGCGTAGCAGTCATTAAGGTTGGCGCTGCAACCGAAGTGGAGATGAAAGAGAAAAAGCTCCGTATTGAGGATGCGCTTTCCGCAACCAAAGCGGCTGTGGAAGAGGGTACCGTTGCCGGCGGCGGTGTTGCGCTGATTAACGCAATCCCAGCGGTAAAAGCACTGCTTGACGATGCTTCCGGCGATGAGAAAACCGGTATGAAGATTGTTCTCAAAGCTCTGGAGGAACCGGTTCGCCAGATTGCTGCAAACGCAGGTCTGGAAGGTTCGGTTATTGTGGACCAGATTATGAAAGCCGACAAGGTTGGCTATGGCTTTGACTTCTCCAAAGAGGAGTACTGCGATATGGGCAGCCACGGTATCATCGACCCAACCAAGGTTACCAGAAGCGCGCTGCAGAATGCGGCTTCGGTTGCCAGCATGGTGCTGACCACCGAGAGCCTTGTGACCGACCATCCGGAAGAGAATCCGGCTCCGGCTGCTCCGGCAGGCGGCATGGGCGGAATGTATTAATCGGCCCGGAATTTATGAAAAAGCCCCGCAGTTTTTGCGGGGCTTTTTTGCGGCAAGGAAAAGCTGCTGAGAAGGCTGCGCGGAAAAATGCCGCTGTGCAGATTTCAGCGTGTATCAGGAGCCGGATTGTACCGCTTCAGTCCGTTTTGAAGCAAGAGATGAAAAAAGGCAGAGCTGTATTGGCCCTGCCTTTTCGGAATTTATTTGGCTTGATCGATTTTCTCCTCCAGCAGCTCATAATAGCGGTCGGCGTCTATAGGGAGGGTTATGGTGCGGTTTTGTTCCCAGGAGGAGAGAACCATGGCGTTGGCAAGCTCAAGGCTGTTGATGCCGTCACAGCCGTCCCATTTGTTTTCGGCGCCATAAAGGATGGCGTCCACAAAGTTTTGGGTGACGTCCGGATGGGAGAAACCTTTGCGTTCCGGGTATTCCACCGTAGTGACGACCGATTTCGGGCTGCCAAACGGCTCGGTATTGGTCTTGTTGTACTCCGGTTCCGGCATCTCCAGACGGTAGAAGGTGAGCTTGCGGCCTTCGACGATGACCTTGCCGCTGTCACAGGTGATTTCAATCCGCTTGGTGCCTGGTGCGTCACCGGTAGAGGCGATGAAGGTGCCGATGGCGCCGTCCGCGTAGCGCAGGTAGGCGACGGCTTCATCCTCCACCTCAATGGGATGGTATTTGCCGAATTCGCAGAACGCCTGCACCGTCTGCGGCATGCCGAACAGCCACTGCCAGGTGTCCAGCGAATGGATGGCCTGATTGAGCAGGACACCGCCGCCGTCGGTGGCATAGGTGCCGCGCCACGGGGCGCTGGTGTAGTAGCAGTCGCTGCGGTAGGAGGTGGTTTCAATCCAGATAACACGGTGAATACGGCCGAGCTTGCCGTTTTTGATCATCTCATGCAGCTTAATAAACACTGGGTTAGCGCGCTCCTGGTACATGATGGAATACACCTTACCGCTCTTTTCAGCGGCCTCATTCATGGGGTAAACCTGTTTGGTATAAACGCCGGCGGGCTTTTCCACCAGCACATGCAGCCCGGCTTCAAACGCTTTGATGGTGAGCTCCGGGTGGGAGTAGTGGGGGGTGACAATCATCACAGCGTCAATCAGGCCGCTGTGCAGGAAGGCGTCGTAATCGGTAAAGCCGGCTATGCCGGCCGGAAGTTCCTGTTTTGCGGCGTCAATCGTACTCTGTTTTGTGGCGCAGACGGCGGTGAGACGGGCGCCTTCCACCTCGCCATTGACGATATAGCGTGCGTGCTGCATTCCCATATTGGCAATGCCGACGATTCCGATGCGTACTTGATCCATGATTGGGGTTCCTCCTTTGCGGAATGACAGCTGGAATGTTTTGGATAGTATAACCACAGTATAGCATGATTTTGTCGGAAAGAACAGGGAACAACAAGAAAAAACACAGGCAGAGGATGCCTTTAAAATGCAATATTGAAAGGAATGGTTCGACATGCTATGATTCTATTAACATCCGCCAAAAGGAGGGCTGTAGATTCTTGTGTACCGGACGAATTCAGCAATCTGGACAGGGCTGCATTGCAAATTGGAAAAGAGCATGAAAAATTTACAGAGATGGTTGATTTTATTCGTCGCCCTGTTATGCGCGTGCTGCCTGGCGGCCTGTTCGGAACCGGGACAGCCTCAGGCGTATGAATCTGCAAGCATTGTGCCTGTATCAAAGCCGGAGCAGGACGAAAACGGCTTTCCAAACCTCACGATTTCCGCCGACATGAAAAGCCTTTCGGGTACAAGCGGACAGGATATGCCTTATCTGGTGTGTGAAGCGGGAGAAACGCCCCGTGAATTTGCCCCGAGCGATTTGTTTATGGAGCTTGTACAGCGGGATTATCCTGTGCTGCCGGAAAAAACGGATTTATACATCACCTTTTATGGCGAAGCGCCGAACCGCATCATGGTGGAGGATTCCGTCCTGAACGAAGGGATGGCGTTCGGTACGTCTTTTGAGATTGACGGCACGGTGCAGTGGACGCAAAAACAGGGACTTGAACCGGACGCGGATGGGGAATTCCGGTATCACCTGTACAAGCTGGACGACGGCCTGCACCCATTCCCGCCGGACGCTGAAGAGCAGCTCCGCGGTGTTGTTTTAACCTGTGAGTGGGATAACCGGGTTTGCGGATACCATTTTGTGTTTCGTCTGAAATTGGAAAAAGAATAAATGACCAAGGGCTCTGCGCAGGCAGGGCCCTTTGCGTTACCTGCCTTGGCGTGTAAAGCAAGATGCTTTTAGGATTTTGCTCTTTGAGAGGGGGTCTGTACGTCTGAAGCAGTGCAAATTAAAATCCTCTTGTCAAAAGATTTAGAGTTTATTCACTTTTCACAGCATGGATAGGTTATAATAAAAACAGTAAGAATTGGACAATTCTGCCCGTTGCGGGCAAATGGCTCCGGATCGGCCGGCGGCCGGATACATAAGAGAACCAAGAAAGTGGGAGGTACGAAGAATATGTCGATTGGGAAAATACTGGTCGTGGACGACGATAAAAACATCTGCGAGCTGCTGCGGCTCTACCTGGAAAAAGAGGGGTATAGCGTTATTATCTCCAATGAGGGCGAGGAAGCCATTGCAAAGTTCAACTCCCTCAAGCCGGATTTGATTTTGCTTGACATTATGCTGCCTACGCTGGATGGCTGGCAGGTCTGCCGTGAAATCCGCAAGACCTCAAACGTGCCGATTATTATGCTGACGGCCAAGGGCGAAACCTTTGACAAGGTACTGGGGCTTGAGCTTGGCGCGGACGACTATGTGGTCAAACCATTTGATACCAAGGAGGTCATTGCGCGGGTTAAGGCGGTTATGCGCCGTATTGGCAATTCCGCTCCTGCGGTGGAGCGCAAGGAGGTCCATTATGACAAGCTCAGCGTGGACATGACCCGGTATGAACTCAAGGTGGACGGCAAGGTCATTGACACCCCGCCCAAAGAGCTGGAGCTGCTGTTCCACCTCGCCTCCAACCCGAACCGCGTTTACACCCGCGATCAGCTTCTGGACGAGGTTTGGGGGTTTGAATATTACGGTGATTCCAGAACCATTGACGTTCACGTCAAACGGTTGCGTGAAAAGCTGGAGGGCGTTTCGGATAAATGGTCGCTCAAGACGGTATGGGGCGTTGGCTATAAATTTGAGGTTGTGGAATAACAGCCCCAATAATTGTTGGAGGGCTGTATGCATAAAAGCCTGTTTACCAAGTATTTTGCAATTTGCGCGGCGGTCATCATCATATCGCTGACCCTGTTGGGGGCCATTATGATGCTGGTCGCGGCGCAGTATTTTAAAACCGAGAAATATGACATGCTCAAGCAGAACACCGAAAACGCGGTGACGCTGACGTTGGAAAACTATACGATTACCGACAATCAGGTGACGCTGCAGAGCAGTGTCTACCGCACCTATGCCATTCTGGCGAACGCCATTGACGCGCAGCTTTTTTTGGTAGATGCGAGCGGTAAGGTGATTTATTCACCGCCGTACCTGGAATCCGGCGAGGTGGATTCCAGCCAGCAGACCCTCATTCAGGTGGGGCCGTACACCGGATACAGCATTCCGCAGAAGGTGCTGGACAAGGTGGATGGCGGCGAGTATTTTGACGTAGGCGACCTTGGCGGGATATTTGACGCGCAGAATTACACCTATGCGCTGCCCATCCGGCTGGAGGACGGGCGGCTGATGGGTTACTTGTTCCTTTCGACACCGGCCAACGCCATGACCGAGTTTTTGATGCAGGTGCTCCAGATGTTCTGCATTTCGTCGGTATTTGTCATCTTCCTCTCTTTTATTGTCTTTTATTTTGTGACATTGCAAATGGTCAAGCCATTGCGCCGGATGGCCTTTGCGGCCAAGAAGTTTGGAAGCGGGGATTTTTCCGAACGGCTAGAGGTGCGGGGGGAGGACGAAATTGCCCAGCTTGCGCTTGCGCTGAACAACATGGCGCAGTCGCTCTCGGTGCTGGATTCCAGCCGCCGCAGTTTTGTGGGCAATGTTTCGCATGAGCTGCGTACCCCGATGACGACCATTTCCGGTTTTGTAGACGGCATTCTCGACGGGACCATCCCCAAGGAAAAGGAGCGTGAGTACCTGACCACCGTTTCCAATGAAGTTAAGCGGCTTTCACGGCTGGTGCGCGCAATGCTCAATATGTCGAAAATTGAATCGGGTGAGGTCAAGATAAATCCCGCAAATTTTGATGTGCTCGACGTAATTTTGCAGACGCTGTTCAGCTTTGAATCCGCCATTGAACAAAAACGGGTGGATATTGAAGGGTTGGATCGCGATAAGGTAATTGTTGAAGCGGATAAAGACCTTATCCACCAGGTGGTTTATAACCTGATTGAAAACGCGGTTAAGTTTGTCAACCAAGGCGGCACCATTTCGTTTCACTTCCGGAGCGAGGCGGGGAGGACCTATATCCGCATTCGGAACAGCGGGGCAGGTCTTTCCAAAGACGAAGTGCAGCATGTGTTTGAACGTTTTTACAAGAGCGATAAATCCCGCAGTCTGGATACCAACGGCGTAGGGCTTGGCCTTTACATTGTGCGCTCCATTGTTGCGCTGCACGGCGGCGAAATTGTGGTGCGCTCGGTAGAAGGCGAATACACCGAATTTGAATTTTATGTCCCGACGGGCAAAATGTCCAAAGCGCTGAAAAAAAGTGCGAACTGACATACTTGCTGAAAAGGCGGCGGTTTTTGGGGCATACTGAGGAAAGAGACAGCAAACATGGAACAGGTGGATGGGTATGGAGTATAATGGATTCAATCAGTACGGACGAGACGGACAGGAGCCGGAGGGGGCTTCTTCAACCGACTGGGAAGCACAAGGACAGGCAGATGGCGCTGCAGCAGGAGAAACAGCGGGACATGAGGCTTTGGAACAAGGCACGGAAACAGTACAGTATGAGGATCTTGATTCCTTCAGCGGCCAGACGGGCTCTGGGATTGAGTGGCAGGGGACGGCGGCAAATTCAGCGGAGGGAGTTAAGGCATTTCGTTGGGACGATGTAGACCCCAGCCTGGGAAAACAGCCTTCACGGCGTTCAAAGACGCCAAAACCGCCCAAAGCGCCGAAGCAGCCACATCAGCCAGGCGGATACCGGGCGTTAAAGGTGTTTGCCATTGTGGTGAGCTGTGTGCTGGTGGTGGTAATGGGAGCGTTTGCCTATGTGCTGGTGAACAGCCATTCGGCAGACAGCGGGCTTGCGGTGCAGGACGGCACTGGGAGCAGTGATTCGCTCTCCTCTTACCAGAATAGCAGCAACGGGCCGAGCCTTGTTCTCAACGAAACGCCGGATGCGGACAGCCAGGTTCCGGTAACCGAAGGACCGCTGACCATTCCGCAGATTGCAGCCAAGGTAAAGCCTTCTGTAGTGGGAATTGTAACCTACACCAAAGAAAGCGGCCTGAAAGCAGCAGGTGAAGGCTCCGGCATTATTATGACCTCGGATGGGTACATCATCACCAATGCGCACGTCATTGACGAAGCGAGCGCGGTCAAGGTGGTCATGGAAAACGGGAGCGAGTATGAGGCGGCTGTTGTGGGCACCGACGCCAAAACCGACCTTGCGGTTATTAAGATTGAAGAAGAAAACCTGACTCCAGCACAGTTCGGCGATTCCGACAAGCTGGTGACCGGCGAGACGGTGGTGGCCATTGGCAACCCGGGCGGGCTCAAGTATGCGGGCAGCGTGACCCAGGGCATTGTCTCGGCGACCAACCGTGTGGTTTCTACCAGCAACGATTCGGTTTATACCCTGCGCTGCATCCAGACCGATGCGGCTATCAATCCGGGCAACTCGGGCGGCGCACTGGTGAACATTTACGGGCAGGTCATCGGCATCAATTCCTCCAAAATTGTAGCGACCGGATTTGAGGGGATTGGGTTCTCCATCACCATCAATGATGCGAAACCGATCATTGATGACCTGATTGCCAATGGCTATGTCACCAACCGGGTAAAAGTCGGCGTGACGGTTTCGGCTATCGACGAAGTGCTCGCAAAAATGTACAATCTGCCGGAAGGGCTGCGCATCCTCTCGCTGGAGCAAACCTCCGACGCAGTGGCGCAGGGCTTGCAGGTGGGGGATATCATTACCAAAGCGGACGGCGCTGACATGAGGGAATTCAGCGATCTTTCAGCGATTCTCAAAACCAAAAAGCCGGGAGACACCATTACCTTTGACGTTTACCGTGCCACCAGCAGCACCAATGGGCGCAGCTTCCAGGTGACGCTGACCTTGCAGGAGGACCGGGGGGATTCCACTGCGGAACAGGTCATTGAATAAGCAAAAGAAAAAGCCAGCCGTCAAACGGCTGGCTTTTTTTGATTTGGCAGAATGCTTGAAAAAATTGGCTGGTCTTTTTCCGGCTTCCAGGGGGGATTTCAGTATAGGCGAGCGGAAAGGGGCTGTCCGGCGGAGTCGCCGTTTTGGAGGATTCTGCATACTATGAGATGTAGCAGGAAAATCAGCGGGTGAGCGGCAGGAAGTGACGGCCGCTGCCGTCCCCAGAAGAGCTTCGCCGTGCAGACGCAGACTGCAGATGCGACTTGCCTGCTTCCAATAAACCGTCCGCCGTATCCTGATACGGCGGACGGTTTGCTTGTATGGGGCAATTTATAGGCTGGATGAACAGTCATACCTTGAATGCCGGTGCTTCCGAATGGCTCCGATGCAGAAAGATAAGGCCGTGCAGTCAAAAAACAGCCAACACGCCGGTGTGTTTTTAATGTTCCGCTGGTGAGAATGGAGAAATCGGCCCGCGGACTGTTGAAAAAGCAGCTGCTAAAATGGCAGGAACATGGAGATAAAACCGTCAAGCCAGGTGTAAAGGAAGCACATGCTGGGAATGGAGAGAATACTGATGATGGTGCTGACACTGAAAAGCTCGGCGGCGTAGAGTTCGTCGCATTGGTACTTGGCGGCAAACATCATGATGGAAACGGCCGGAGGGGCTGCTGCCCCGACTAGCACCGTGAGGGCGACGGTATCCTCTAAAGGGAGAAGCGCGAACACCACGATGCAGAGAAGGGGGATCATGAACAGGCGGACGATGCTCACATAATAGAGCCGCAACTTGGCAAACGCTTTGACGACGTTGGTCTGGGCGATGAAAGCGCCTGCGACAATCATAGCAAGAGGCGAATTCATGCTGCCGATGAACTGAATGGGGTCGTAGACAAAATCCGGGATGCGGATGTGACAGAAAAACAGGATGACCCCCAGCAGAATGGCGATGATGGTGGGCGCTTTGAGACAGTTGACAAGCTGGCGGACATTCATTTTGCCGGTGTAAACGCCAACTCCCTGGGTCCACATGAAGAAATTTGAGGTGGCAATGTAGGCGGTAATGAACAGCACCCCTTCGCTGCCAAACATGGCGGACACAAGCGGGGTGGCAAAGAAGCCGCAGTTTGTATAAATGCAGGCAAAGCGGTCCACCTTATACTGCATTTCCGGTTTCTTTTTAAGAACGACCCGGGTCAAAAACATCATCAGGACGATGGAGAGCACCGACAAGCCGATGGAAATGAGCAGGCCGGAGACCAGCCGTGCGTCAAAATCCACCTGAAAAGAAATGAAGATGATGCAGGGGTTGACCACCAGCAAAAGCAGGTTGGAGAGCTGAATGTTAGTGGTGGGTGAAATGATGTGAATGCGGTAGCAGATATACCCGACGACAATCATGAGAAACATGACGACCGCCTGGTATAGAACAATTTGAGCTGTATCCATGTTTGACTTCCAATCGAATCAGGATTTGGGAATGGTGTAAGATGGTTTTAAGCACGCGGATGCGGCTTACCGGACGAAACCGGAAGCCGTTTTGGCGCTTGCTGCTCGGTACGGTTCAGCAAAAAGGAAAGAGCGCACAGAAGTGTTTGCACAAGTCCGGCCGCATTGCAGCATCAGGGCCATTTGGGGTTTTGCACAGGGGGCACGGGATGCTACAGGTTTTGCCGCATGCGGTGGAATGCTGCCGTAGCAGGGCAAAACCATCCTCCCGGCGAGCGGGAGAATGGTTTTAGAGGTAAAGTTGGTTAAAGTGCCTTGATGGCGGCATCCATTTCGGTCATGCGGCCGGGAATGTCAATTTTCTGCGGACAGTGTTCGGCACAGGCGCCGCAGGCGATGCAGGCCTCCGGCAGAGCGCTGGTGACGGCCTGAATATCCTTGTCAAAGGCAAAGGAGGAACCAGTGAACATATAGCTGTTGTAAATGGAGAACATGCCCGGAATATCAATGCCCTGCGGGCAGTATTCGGTGCAGTAGCGGCAGGCGGTGCAGGGCACGGTGCGGATTTTGCGCCGAAGCTCCAGCGCCTCTGCGATGATGTTGTATTCCTCGTCGGAGTATGGCTCAAACTGCTCAAAGGTGCGGACGTTGTCCACCACCTGCTCCATTGTGGTCATACCGCTGAGAATGACGTGGACGTTGGGCAGCGAACCGCAGAAGCGCATGGCCCAGGATGCAATGGAATCCTCCGGGCGGTGCTGTTTGAGCAGGGCGTTTGCCTCCTCGCAAAGGTCGGAGAGTGCGCCGCCGCGCACCGGCTCCATAACAATTACCGGAATGCCGCGTTCGGTTAGCAGGCCGTACTGGCCTTTGGCGTCCTGATAGTCCCAGTCGAGGTAGTTGAGCTGGATTTGGCAGAACTCCCATCCGTCGTACAGGTCGAGGATTTCGCGCAGAACCTCCGGTGTATCGTGAAAAGAGAAGCCAATGTGACGAATGAGCCCTTTTGCCTTGAATTCCTCCAGCTTGTCCAGGAGCTTTAAATCCTTCATGAGCTGAATTTTGGTGGCGTTGAGGCCGTGGACGAGGTAAAAGTCAAAATAACCGGCGCCGGTTTTTTCAAGCTGCTCCTCAAAGATCTTGTAGACGGCTTCTTCGGTTTCCTCCGGCATAAAGCCGATGGGGAACTTGGTGGCGAGGTTGTAGCTTTCCCGCGGATAACGGGAGAGCGCCTCTTTGACAAAGCGCTCCGACTCACCGCCGTGGTAGCGGTAGGCGGTGTCAAAGTAATTGACCCCGTGCTGATAGGCGTAATCGATTAATTGCAGGGATTTTTCACGGTCAATGGTGCCGTCCGCCTTCGTCGGGAAGCGCATGCACCCGTAACCGAGGCGTGAAACGTCAATGCCCATTTTTTCAAAGTGTTTCTTCTGCATTGTGTGCCTCCTGTTCCGTTGTTGATTTAGTGGATGGTTTCTTGCTTTCTAAGTACAGTATAACGCCACCGGCAGAATTGTCAAACGCAAAATCCGGAAGCGCAGTGTCTTTAGCAGAAATTCACAAAAAATTTAAGGAGAAAGTGGGTTTGTCCGCCCCGCATTTGTTGACGAACCGCTAAAATTATTATAGAATAAAATATCATAAGTGTGTAAAAAAAGCGGCGCCGCTTTTTGCGGAGCCCGGGGGTATTATGGAAATAAAAATTTCACCTTCCATTCTGGCGGCGGATTTTACCCGTCTGGGTCAGGAAATTACACGGATGGAGCGCGCCGGGGCGGATATGCTGCACATTGATGTGATGGATGGCATCTTTGTCCCCAATATTTCATTTGGTCTGCCAGTGGTCAAGAGCATCCGCCCGGCAACCGGGCTGTTTTTTGATACCCATTTGATGATCCGCGACCCACTTGCTTATGTGGAGCGGTTTGCAGCGGCGGGTTCAAACGGGATTACCTTCCACTATGAGTCCGAATCTGAGCCGGAAGCGGTGATTGAGAAGATTCGGGCATGCGGCCTGCGGGTGGGAATGTCGATCCGTCCGGGCACGTCGGCCGGCCATATCCTGCACCTGCTGTCCAAAATAGATATGCTGCTTATTATGACGGTGGAGCCCGGCTTTGGCGGACAGAGTTTTATGACAGATATGCTGGAGAAAATCCGTGAAGTGCGGCAGTATGCCGCCGTACAGGGATTCCCGCTGGACATAGAGGTAGATGGGGGCATTAATGACCGCACGGCGGGTCTTGCCGCCGGGGCGGGAGCCAATGTGCTGGTAACTGGCTCCTACCTGTTCCGCAGCGCGGATCCGGAGCACGCTATGCGGCAGCTCCGCGGGTGTGGGGATTAGCAGACGTAATCCACAAGGGTTTCCACTGCTGCATCCTCGATGATGCACTTGGCGTGTTCTTTGATGAACGAGACCTTGACATCCCCTTTGCCGAAGTACCGTCCGTACTCCCCGAGCAGCTTGATGAGCTTTTCGTCGGTCCGGAGGAAGGAGCAGATGGTGAGATAATAGGTCTGGTCCAGAAGGTAAAGAGAGCTTTTACGGATGAGATGGCTGTACTGATGGAACAGTCGTTTACAGGCGTCCAGCAGGCAGGGGAGTCCTTCAAAGCGGAAGATAAGCGGTGTGTTGAATTCAATGTTGGTTCGTTTGGAACGGAGGACGCTGGCGCCGCGGTCAATGACATTGACGTAGAGCACACAGCCGCCGTTTGCGTCCGGAAAGGCTTCAATAAACAGCTTTCCGCCGTTTAGGTCGAGTTTGGTTTCTTCCTTTATTTTGGTGATGAGGGAAAGAACGGCCCGCCTGGTCTCGGACGTGGAGCCGTCACAGGCCTGGAACGAGAGCGCCATTTCGTCGAGGTCGTCTTCGTTCAGGGTAATTTTGACCGTCCTCTGGTCTACAAGCTCTATTTTCAAGGTGTTCAGCTCCAATGACGGCGGCAGGGACTGCCGCACGGAATTGTTCAAAAATAACGCGCCGGGGAGATGGCCGCCCCGGTGATTGGGTATAATGTATTTTATGTGGCCTTGTGAAAGGAGGTTCATCGTGATTCATAAAGCTACGAAATCCCAGAAGACGGATATGATGGTCACACTGTTTGCGGTGCTGGCGATGTCGAGCTATTTGTATGGCTTCCGGGTTTTGATTATGACTGCGGTGACGCTGCTTGCAGCCCTGGTATTTGACTATATCTGCATGCGTTTGCTCGGCAAAAAGAAAGGGGAGCGGGTGGATTGCAACACCGTGATTACGGCGGTGATTTTTACCCTCTGTCTTTCGGCGACCACGCCGTACTGGGTAGCGATTTACGGCATGCTGTTTGCTATTGTGGTAGCCAAGTTCCCGTTTGGCGGAAACGGAAAGAATATTTTTAATCCTGCCGCGGTAGGGCTTGCATTCTGTGCCATCAGCTTTCCGGGGTACCTGTTTCAATACCCGGCGCCTTACACCTGGGTACCGCTGATCGACCCGGCTGCCGTGCCGATGACCTCTTCCCCGGGATTTATTCTGCAGGCGGGCGGCAATCCGAACATCAATACCATGAATACGCTGCTCATCAATTATTCCGGACCGATTGGGACAACGGCGGTGCTGATTATTGCCGCGTGTGCGCTCTACCTGATGGTGCGCAAAACGGTGGCGTGGCGCATTCTGTTCAGTGCTGGGATTTCTTTTTCCCTGCTGGCGTTCTGTTTCCCGCGCACCAGTGCGGACAGCCTTCATTCGGTGGCCTACGAGCTGGTCAGCGGTATTTTTGTATTCGCTGTTGTTTTTATGGCGTCCGACCCGGTAACCTCGCCGAAAAGCCATTGGGGGCAGATCCTGTTCGGTGTGTTCATTGGGGTTGGCACTATGTTGGTGCGTTACCTTGGCTCCACCGAAATGGCAGTGCTGTACCCGCTTTTGCTTGCGAATGCCCTGACGCCAGCTTTTGACCGTACTGGTGTGCGGATTGCGCGGCGGTTTGCACAGGGCAGAACGGCGTCTGATCTGCCGGCTCCACAGGAAAAACCGGAAGGAGGAGCGGTATGACCAGAAATTTTTACCGGGAGAACCGAGGCTTTTTTGATGCGATTGACGGATTTCTTCTCAAAAATACTGTTTTGGAGAAGGGATTGGTGGTCGCCCCGGTGGTGGTTGTCAGCAACAGCCTGAAAAACGGCATTGCCCTTTCAATAGCGTTTGGCGTCATTACCTTTTTAACGGTGTTTGCCACCTCTTTTATCTCCAAGCGGATTCCCCATACCCTGCGGGTTATTCTAGGGGTGTTATTTGCCGGGGTGGTTTATATCCCGACGGCGATGCTCATTGACCTCATCCTGCCGGGTGCATCGTACCAGATTGGTGTTTTTCTGCCCTTGATGATCACAAATTCGCTGATTGTTTGGCGGAGTGAATCCCGGTTTCACAAGGAGAGCAAGCCGAAGATGATAGGCGACCTCGTCTGCCACATTCTAGGCTTCCTCGCAGTGATTTCGCTGGTGGGCGCTGTTCGTGAGATCTGGGGCAGCGGAACCTTATGGGATATAAAAATGCCGTTTGCTGTGAATCCGGTAGGTGGGATTCTTCTGCCGTTTGCAGGGTTTATTCTACTGGGATTTTTGGCGGCGCTGCTGCATAGATATAATAACTACCTGACCTCTTCGGACAACGCCCCGGAACCGGACAAGGAGGCGGGCGATTTTGGATACCTCACCCTGCCGGTCACCGGACCGGAGCAGGTTGAGGATGACAAAACCGAGGAGCTGGCAGAGGAGGTGGACGCGGATGAGTGAATTTTTCACCTCAACCGGATCGTTTTTGACAGACTGTTTTGTTATGGCGCTGGTGATGATCTTTGTGGAGAACATGATTTTTACCCGTGCGCTCGGCACCAGTACCGCGCTGGTGATCATCCGCAAAAAGAACAACCTCTTGGTGTTCGGGCTTATTCTGACCTTGATTACGGTGTTTTCCGGCATTGTCACCTGGTTTATGCAGCCGGTTTTGGAGGACCTGCCGAACGCGAACTATTACCGCCCGCTCATTTATGCAGCGGTTATCAGTCTGGTGTACCTGCTGGCGCTGGTGATCTGTGGTTACCTGCCGGAGCGGTGGCAGGAAAAGGTTAAGCCAATGATCCATATTACTGCGTTTAACTGTGTGGTACTGGGCACACTATTGCTGGCAGCTTCGGAAAAACTTTCCTTTGGAGCATCCCTTGGGTTTGGAATTGGGGCTGGCGTGGGTTTTGCACTTGCCATGTTTTTTCTTTCAGTTGCCTATGATTATTTGTACAGCGAAGCAATACCAAAGGCGTTTCGCGGTTTTCCGGTACTGCTCATTTACATTGGGCTGCTGTCCCTGGCTTTTTACGGGCTGGTGGGGCATCAGCTTCCGTACTAAGCTGCCCGCAGTTTTAAGGCGGACAGGACCAGGAAGGGTGTTTGCATGAAGAAACCGAGAAAGATTAAACGCTATCGCCGCATTTACAGCCGGCGGCGCAGCAGCGGCAGGACTGCCTTGAAGATTGGCGTTTTTGTGGTTGCCATTGCGGCAGTGGGCTTTATTGGGTACAGTGTTGCAGGCCCGTTCATGGATTTTATCAATGGGAAAATTGAGCCGAGCGTGCCATCCTCTGATTCCTTGGATTCCACGCAGCCGGACAGTTCGGACAGTTCGCTTGACTCCAGCGAGCCGCAGGTGGAGGACACTGCTTTGAAGGCGGTTACACTTTCCTTTGAAACCGCGCAGGATCCGGCTGCTCTTTCGGCGTTTCTCGACCAAGCCAAACAAGGCGGTGCAACTGCTGTTGTCATAGAGCTGAAGGATACAACAGGAAGGCTTTTGTACGCTTCCACGCTGCAGCAGGCGGCAGAATATGGCGCGGTCGTTGAAGGCGCGCTGGACCTCAACACCTTGGTGAGTGCAATTGAAACAAGCGGGTTGAAACCGGTGGCAAAGCTCAGCGCCTTTATGGACCGGACGGCGCCCAGTGTTACGCGAAACAATGGCTACATGTATGAGAACACCAATTCGGCTTGGTGGGATAACGCAGTGGATAACGGCGGCAAGCCGTGGCTTAATCCTTATAAGGTGGCTGCCTGCGACTATTTGGTTGCGGTGCAGAACGAGGTCATTGCCTCCGGTTTTGAGACGGTGATCTGGCACAAGGTGGAGTTCCCGGAGGTACGCACCTTCTCTTCGGCCAACATGGGAGCCGAGGCAGAGGGCGTAAGCCAGCAGCAGGCGCTTTCCAATTTCATTGCCCGCTGTGAAAGCGAAGCGGAAGCGGCCGGGGGTGTGGTGTATATTTCCTACCCGGTGTCTGCGTCGTTTGGTAGAAACGCCTCCTGGTTTGGCGGCGACCCGGCGGCGCTCGGCGCAAAACATGTGGCGCCGCTGCTGGACTTCAGTTCGCTGTCCGGTTTGACGGTGGGTGAAACGGCGCTGGATACAGCGGATATACAGCAGGCTGCCAAGCAGGTGCTGACAGTATTTCAGCCCAAGGTTGGCGAAGCGGAGCTGCTTCCGATGGTGGAGGACGCCGCTCAGGCCGATGCAGTACAGGCGGCTCTGACCGAACTGGAACTTGAGGGATACGTAATCCCTTAGAAATAACAGCACAAGTCAAGTCACAAATATTGAGATGGGGGCATTGATTATGTCGGAGTATTTGAAGTACAAACACTGGCTGGAACAGCCGTTAGAGGACCGCGATTTGGCGGAGGAGCTTGCGGCGATTAACGGAGACGATGAAGCGATCCAGGACCGGTTCTACCGCGATCTTGAGTTCGGTACCGCCGGCCTGCGCGGCGTGCTCGGTGCCGGAACCAACCGGATGAACATTTACACCGTGCGGCGGGCCACCCAGGGCCTTGCGGAGTATCTCAATTCGGCGTATAAAGATCCAAAGGTTGCTATTAGCTATGACAGCCGCATTAAATCCGACGTGTTTGCAAAGGAAGCGGCGCGGGTACTGGCGGCGAATGATATCCATGTCCACCTTTATAAAGAGCTGCGCCCGGTTCCCTGCCTGTCTTTTGCGACCCGTGAGCTCGGCTGCAACGCGGGCATTATGGTGACGGCAAGCCACAACCCGGCCAAGTACAACGGTTACAAGGTTTACGGGCCGGACGGCTGCCAGATGACCAACGACGCTGCCGACGCGGTGCTGGAACGCATCAACAAGCTGGATTTGTTTACTGATATCCGCCTGGTGGATTTTGACGCCGCGGTGGAGGCGGGCAATGTGGAATTCATTGGGGACGACCTGCTGGAACGCTATCTCGACTGCGTACAGCAGCAGAGCATCCACCCGGAATTGATTCCGGACGCCGGGCTGCGGGTGGTTTATACCCCTCTCAATGGCGCGGGTAACAAGCCGGTACGGAAAATCCTCGACCGCATTGGGGTCAAGGACGTGCATGTTGTAAAAGAGCAGGAGCTGCCCAACGGCGAGTTCCCAACCTGCCCCTTCCCAAACCCGGAAATCAAAGAGGCGCTGACCTTGGGCTTGCGCGACTGCGCGGAATACAAGCCCGACCTGCTGCTGGCGACCGACCCGGACGCCGACCGCATGGGCATTGCGGTGCCGGGGGATGACGGGGAGTATGTGCTCATCACCGGCAATGAAGTGGGCGCGCTGCTTCTGGAATACATCTGCCGGGAACGCAAAGCGATGGGCACCATGCCGAAAGACCCGATTGCAGTGAAAACCATTGTAAGCACCCGCCTTGCCGACCGTATTGCCGAGGACTACGGCGTGCAGCTCATCAATGTGCTGACCGGGTTTAAGTTTATTGGCGAGCAGATTGGCCTGCTGGAGACAAAAGGCGAGAGCGAGCGGTTCCTCTTTGGTTTTGAGGAAAGCTATGGCTACCTTTCCGGCACCTATGTACGCGATAAGGACGCGGTAGTCGCTTCGATGCTTATCTGCGAGGCGGCGGCCTTCTACAAAGCTAAGGGGATTCGGATGATTGACGCCTTCCGCAACCTTTACAAAAAATATGGTTACTACTACAACTGCATTGGCAACTTCGGGTTTGAAGGTGCCGCCGGCATGGAGAAGATGGCGGAGATTATGGCGCGCACCCGGGGTAATGCCCCGAAGGAAATCGGCGGGCTCAAGGTGCTGGAGTTCTCGGATTATAAAGTCTCTAAGACCATTGACCTTGTGAGCGGCAAAGAAACCGAAATCACCCTTCCGAAATCCGATGTGCTGGTGTTTGGTCTGGAAGGCGGCGCGAGCGTGATCATCCGTCCGTCCGGCACCGAGCCAAAAATCAAGGTTTACTACACCACTACCGGCAAGGACGAGGCGGAAGCCAAAGCCTTACAGCAGAAGCTTGCGGCGGATTTTGACAAGCTGCTGGCATAACTGCACAAAAACTGTCAGTGCAAACTGCGGAAAAAGGCTGTTTTACCCAGCAAAAAATGCTTGCATTTTTGAACTGTTTATGCTATCATAATATCTCGATAGCCCTTGTGCGCGCGAAATTGGTCTGATTTCGCGTCCCTAAGCGGCGTACTCGTGAAAAAAGAGGTGACTGAAGTGAAAGAGGGAATTCATCCGAAGTACGAGCCGACCACCATCAAGTGCGCGTGCGGCAACGTCATCGAGACCCGCTCCACCCGGGGCGATATTAAGGTTGAAATTTGTTCGAAATGCCATCCGTTCTACACCGGCAAGCAGAAACTGGTAGATACCGGCGGACGTGTTGACCGTTTCAAAAAGCGTTTCAATATGGACAAATAATCCGGCGAAAAGCGGTGTGCAAAAGTGCTCACCGCTTTTGTTTTTTCAAAATGTACGGGCTGTGCTAGTTTGGAATTTGTGGGTACAGCCGTGTTGTGGTTGGATATATGTCTGCGGTTCCGGTATGCGGTCTAACAGGCCGCCGATGGATTTTTTTGGAGCTCTGCGGACCCGGCGCGCTGATGTGAAATGCACCGGGAGGAACCGCTCAGGCGGTTTGGAACGTAAAAGCGCGGAATTGCTGCTCCGATTTGAATGGGCAGTCTATGCGGGTGTTTGATCCGTATGTTTTCCGAACCCGATGCGTGTAGCGAATTTTCAAACCGGGCTGACCGCTAGGCAGCGGTCTGATTTTGCGGTATCCGGCGGTTTTGACGGCCGCCAAAGTTGGTTTGGAGTGTGAGAAACGGTGGAGTACAGAACCATCCGGCAGAAGGCTGAAGATGAATTTGTTGAGCGGCGTTCCCGTTTTATAGGGCACATTGCGCCGGTACAGACCGAGGAGGAAGCGGTGGCGTTTATTGAAGAGGTGCGCGCTCACAACCGTGAGGCCAACCATAACTGCTACGCCTATATCCTGCGGGAGGGGCAGATCAAGCGCTACTCGGATGACGGGGAGCCGCAGGGAACGGCAGGGGTGCCGATTTTGGAGGTGCTTTCCCGCAACGGCCTGGTAGACGTCTGCGCGGTAGTAACCCGTTATTTCGGCGGGGTGCTGCTTGGTGCGGGCGGCTTGGTACGGGCCTATTCCACGGGCGCCAGTCTGGCGGTGACGGCGGGCGGAATTCTCAACATGGTGCCCTGCACCTCTTTTGTAATTGAGGTGGATTACGCCCTTTATGGAAAAATTACCTACCTGCTGCCGCAGTACCGCATCCAGGTTCAGGAAACCTCTTTTGGCGAACAGGTCCGGTTGGTGCTGCTTATAAAAAGCGAACGCTTTGGGGCGTTCTGCAAGGAGCTGCAGGAACTTTCCGCCGGGCAGGTGGAGCCGTTCATACTCCGGGAATGCCATGCGGATATGGAATAAATTGTTAATTGCAAAAGAAATATTTGCCGCAGGACAGCGGACAACAAAAATAGAGTAATAGCGACAAGGAAGCGGTATATATATTAATGAGAGACCTTTTAAAGAGGGAGGCACGGATATGACGGTAAGAGAACAGACCGAAGCGCTGGAACGCCGTACCTTAAGCCCTTATGCGGTGCTTTCTGCCGAAAGCAGGGGACGTCTGCGCCCGGAGGAGAAATGCGACCTGCGCACCGACTTCTGCCGGGACCGGGACCGGATTATCCACTGCAATTCGTTCCGGCGGCTCAAGCATAAGACCCAGGTCTTTCTCTCCCCGATGGGCGACCATTTCCGCACCCGGCTGACCCACACCCTTGAGGTGTCGCAGATTGCGCGGACGATTGCCCGGGCGCTTCGCCTCAATGAAGATTTGACCGAGGCCATTGCGATGGGGCATGATTTGGGCCATACGCCGTTCGGCCATGCAGGGGAACGCGCGCTGAATGAGGTCTGCCCAATGGGGTTTCAGCATGCCCTGCACAGTGTGCGGGTGGCAGAAGTGCTGGAAAAGGACGGCAAGGGGCTTAATCTTACTTATGAGGTCAAAAACGGCATTGCCTGCCATTCGCTGGACGCGGTAGCCGCCACCCTTGAGGGGAGGGTGGTCAAGCTATCCGACAAGGTGGCGTATATCAATCACGACATTGAGGACGCACTCCGGGCCGGGGTGCTGTCCGCTGAGGATATTCCGTTCCAGTGCACCTATGTACTGGGGCGCAGCAAATCGGAGCGGATTTCCACCATCATCCATTCGGTGATTGCGCACAGCGGCGCAGAAATTGCAATGGCGCCAGAGGTACAGGAGGCGCACGACCGGCTCAAGACTTTTATGTTTGAACAAGTGTACACCAATCCCACTGCTAAATCCGAAGAGGGAAAGGCGGAGGAGGTTGTCAAGATATTATACCGACATTTTGCCGAGCGCCCGGAGGAACTGCCGCCATTTTACCGTGCCATTGCGGAGCGCGAGGGGGAGCACCGGGCGGCCTGCGACTACATTGCAGGCATGACCGACAGTTACGCGGTGGAGCTGTTTGAGCGGCTCTATGTGCCGCGCTCCTGGCCGGCGGTTTAGAATTAGGTTACACACCCTTTTGGAAAGGAGGCGGGCGTATTGGCGATCCCAAACAGCTTTATTATGCAGCTCCGGCAGACAGCGGATATTGAAGATGTGATGTCCAGCTACTGCTCGATTACCCGCGCGGGGCGCAACCAAAAATGCCTCTGCCCGTTCCATTCTGAGAAAACACCCTCGATGGTGATTTACCCGGATACCCAATCCTTCTACTGCTTTGGCTGCGGTGCGGGAGGCGATGTGATCACCTTCATTATGAAGATTGAAAACCTCGACTACCCGGAGGCCATTCGTTTTTTGGCGCGGCGCTACAACATGGCGGTGCCGGACGAGGGGGGCGAGGACCGGGCTTACCAAATGCGCACCCGCATTTATGCGCTCAACCGGGAAGCGGCGCGGTTTTTTCATGCTTGCCTGCTCTCCCCGGCCGGGAAGCCGGGGTTGGATTACCTGACGAACCGGCAGCTCACCGAAAAGACGATAAAAACCTATGGCCTGGGCTTTGCGCCGCAGGGGTGGGATCATCTGATCAGTCACCTGCGGTCCAAAGGCTTTACGATGGATGAGATGATTGCGGCGGCGGTGGTCGCCCGCAGTGACCGGAACGGCCGGGTGCGGTTTTACGACCAGTTCCGGAACCGGGTGATGTTCCCCATAATCGACCTGCGGGGCAACGTGATTGCGTTCGGCGGCCGGGTAATGGATGATTCCAAGCCAAAGTATTTGAATTCGGCGGACACCCCGGTCTTTAAAAAGAGCCGCAACCTGTTCTCGCTTAATCTTGCCAAAACCCAGGTGGCTGCTCGGACGCTGATTCTGGCGGAGGGATACATGGACGTTATCTCCATTTACCAGGCGGGGTTCCACAATGTGGTGGCGACGCTAGGCACGGCGCTTACCGAGGAGCAGGCCCGGCTCATTGCGCAGTACGCGGAGCAGGTCATTATCTCCTACGACTCCGACGTGGCGGGCCAGCGAGCCAGCGAGCGGGCCATCACCCTGCTTTCACAGGCCGGGGTTGCAACCCGCGTCCTGGCAATGGAAGGCGCCAAAGACCCGGATGAATACATCAAGAAATTTGGTGCAACCCGTTTCAAGCTGCTGCTGGAGGGCGCCAATAATCCAATGGAGTTTGAACTGCTTAAAATTAAGCAAACGCTGGATTTAAGCACCGATGACGGAAAGCTCACCTACCTGCGTCACGGTGTTGCGGCGCTGGCAAAGCTCAAAAACCCGCTGGAACGGGAGGTTTATGCCGGCAAGCTCGCCGAGGAAACCGGGGTTTCCAAAGCGGCGATCCTCGATCAGGTAGGCGGTGTGATGAAGCGGGAGCAGCGGGCGGCCAAAAAACGGGAATGGAATGAAATTCAGAGCGGCCGGGCACTGTATCAGGACCGCGTTAATCCGCAGCGGGCCTCCAATCTCAAAGCGGCGATGGCGGAGGAGGGGATTCTCGTCTACCTGCTGCGCAATCCGGATGTGGTGGAGCCGGTGGCAGCGCGGCTTTCGCCGGACTGTTTTGCCACTGATTTTAACCGGCGGGTTTTTACATATATCGTCGCGAAAACAAAGGAAGGGCTCACGGTCGACCTGAGTGTGCTCGCCGGTGAATTAAACCCGCAGGAAATGGGTAAAATATCGGGGCTTTTAGCAAAGAGCCACGAACTAGACAACACAAAACAGCAAATGCTGGATTATATAAAGGTTCTCACCGAGCTGCACGACAAACCCAAGCCCGATGAGCTTGCAAACGCCGGAGATGCTGAGCTTGCAAGCTACTATGAGAAGCTGAAGAAACAGAAAAGCGGACGCTCTTAGCAGCGTCTGGGAATGACCAAAACCGGTGCCAAGACCATGCCGCACGGCACCGTTACGCAAAGACCCGCGGCGGCAGCGGAGAAGAGGAATGTGACTATGGCAGCAACCGAGAAAAAACCGGCAATGACGGATTTGATTGAACAGGGCAAAGCAAAGGGGAAGCTGACGACCAAAGAGATCACCGATGCGCTGGAGGAGCTTGACTTTGATCCGGAACAGATGGAAAAGCTCTACGATTCACTGGAGAACATGAACATTGAAATTGTAGAGGATTTTGAGCCGGACATTGACCTGGATTTGGCTCTGGACACCAATGCCAATGTGGATTTGGAGGCGTCCCTTTCAACCGAAGGCATTAGCATTGACGACCCGGTTAAGGTCTACCTCAAGGAAATTGGCCGGGTGCCGCTGCTCTCCACCGAGGAGGAGATTGAGCTTGCTACCCGCATGGCAAACGGCGACGCCTTTGCCCGCAAGCGGCTGAGCGAGGCGAACCTGCGGCTGGTGGTCAGCATTGCCAAGCGGTATGTGGGCCGCGGCATGCAGTTCCTCGACCTGATTCAAGAGGGCAACCTTGGCCTGATTAAAGCGGTGGAGAAGTTTGACCACACCAAGGGCTTTAAGTTTTCCACCTATGCAACCTGGTGGATCCGCCAGGCCATTACCCGCGCCATCGCCGATCAGGCGCGAACCATCCGCATTCCGGTGCACATGGTGGAAACCATCAACAAGGTGAAAAAGGTCTCCAGCCAGCTGCTGCACAAAAACGGCCATGAGCCAACCGCCGAGGAGATTGCGGAAGAGCTGGATATGCCGGTGGAAAAGGTGCGGGAGATCATCCGGGTGGCGCAGGAGCCGGTTTCGCTGGAAACGCCAATCGGTGAAGAGGAGGACAGCCATCTGGGTGATTTTATTCCGGACGACGACGCTCCGGCCCCGGCGGAGGCGGCAAGCCACACCCTGCTCAAGGAGCAGCTTGGCGATGTGCTCTCCACCCTGACCGAGCGGGAGGAAAAGGTACTCCGCCTGCGGTTCGGTTTGGAGGACGGGCGTTCCCGGACGCTGGAAGAGGTTGGCAAGGAATTTAACGTTACCCGTGAACGTATCCGGCAGATTGAGGCGAAGGCGCTGCGTAAGCTGCGGCATCCCAGCCGGAGCAAGCGCTTGAAGGACTTTTTGGATTAAGCGGCGGTTGACATAAATACACCAAAATGGTATAATATCATCATCAGAGGGAAAGGGTGATGGTATGCATATCACACTGGAAGCGGATTACGGTATCCGGATGATGGTTTATATGGCGCGTGTAGGAAAACGCGCAGACGCCAAGACCATTTCGGACAATGCCGACGTCACCCTGCGGTTTGCACTGAAAATCCTGCGGAAATTTGCGGGAAACGGTATTGTAAAATCCTTTAAGGGGATGCAGGGCGGCTATGAATTGGCACGGCCGGCAAATCAAATTACGCTCAAAGAAATTGTGGAGACCGTGGAGGGTACATATTACTTCAGCCGCTGTCTCAACCCAGAAAGCGGCTGTACCCGGACGGTTCCGGACTGCCACGGCCCTTGTAAGGTCCAGAGGGTGTTTGACGAGATATCCGCTCTGGTCCGGCAGAAACTGGAACAGGTAACCCTGGACCAGCTGCTTTAAACGAAACGCTTTACAGCGGGGAACCATTGGTTCCCCGCTGTTTGCATTGCGGAAGCACTGAATACCAACGGAGGGGCTTTGAGGAGCGGCAAGGGGCGTTCCGGCGGGTGCAAGGAAACAACGGATAAACACAGCAAGTTGGAAGTGTTTGTTCTGCCGGATGATCGATGCATCCGGCGCGGCGAAAGCGTGTGAAACGAGACCGCTCTGGATGCATAGAACATGGAAAATGATCCCACAATTCCAGGAGAAAATCCATTCCGGCAAAATAAAGCTTGACACTGCAAAAAGGATGTACTATAATGATATACTGTATCAAAATGGGTATTTACACCCAAAAAACGGTAAAAAGCCGGTTTTGACGGGTGAAAATCATAGTTGAAACAGAGAAATACCGCCCTGTTTCATGCTGTGTTTTGTGAGTTTTACCATGCGAGTGTTGGAGTAATAGCAGAATGGAGTGGTTGAGTCAATGGTAAATGTCAAACCAGTAAAGCTCGGGAAAAATGTGCGTATGAGTTTTTCGCGCATCAATGAGGTTCTGGAGATGCCAAACCTCATTGAGGTACAGAAGAACTCTTACAAATGGTTTCTCGAAAAGGGCTTGAAGGAAGTCTTTGACGATATGTCAGCCATCACCGATTACACCGGGAACTTGGTGCTCGACTTTGTTGACTATCACCTGGACGACGAGCCGAAGTACAGCGTTGAGGAGTGCAAGGAGCGCGACGTCACCTACGCCGCCCCGCTGCGCGTCAAGGCAAGACTGCTCAACAAGGAGACTGGTGAGGTTAAGGAGCAGGAAATCTTTTTGGGCGATTTCCCGCTGATGACCGAAAGCGGCACCTTTGTCATCAACGGTGCCGAGCGTGTCATTGTTTCCCAGCTTGTCCGTTCCCCGGGCGTCTATTACAGCGAGAGCTTTGACAAGACCGGTAAGCCGCTCTATGCGACCACGGTGATCCCGAACCGCGGCGCATGGCTGGAATATGAGACTGATTCCAACGACGTTTTCTATGTCCGCATTGATAAAAACCGTAAAATCCCGGTCACGGTGCTGCTACGCGCGCTGCTGCGCATCAAGGACAACGTGGAGGGCGAATTTACCGATAGCTTTACCGAATACGCCGGTACCGACAGCGAAATTTACGACGTTTTCGGCGAGGACGAGCGCCTGATTGCGACCATCCAGAACAAGGATTCCACCAAGAACGGCGAGGAGGCTTTACTGGAGGTTTACCGCAAGCTGCGCCCAGGCGAGCCGCCGACGGTGGAAAGCTCGGTCACCCATCTACGCAACCTGTTCTTTGACGACCGCCGCTATGATCTTTCCCGCGTAGGCCGCTATAAATACAACAAAAAACTCGCCATTGGCAACCGCTTGGTCGGACAGACCCTGGCGCAGCCGATCGTCAATGAGCTGACCGGCGAACTGCTTGCTGACGCTGGGCAGAAGCTGACCCGCGACCTTGCGGAGCAGATTGAGCGCGCCGGTGTTGATACCGCTTTTGTCACCCTGGAGGATGGCAAGACGGTTAAAATTATTTCCAACGGCATGGTGGATATCCACGACTATGTCGGCGACTTGGATGCAGAGACCCTCGGCATCAATGAAAAGGTCCGCTTTAAGGTACTTAAGAAGATCCTGGAGGAAACCGAAGGGGATGCAGAGGCGCTGAAGGAGGCCATTGTGGCCCATTCGGATGAACTCATCCCGAAACACATCATCAAAGACGATATTTTCGCGACGGTCAACTACTTGAACAACCTGGTGTATGGCATTGGCTCGGTGGACGACATTGACCACCTGGGCAACCGCCGCATCCGCTCGGTGGGCGAGCTGCTGCAAAATCAGTTCCGCATTGGTTTCTCCCGTATGGAGCGTGTTGTACGCGAGCGTATGACCCTGCAGGCGCAGGATATGGACGTTGTGACGCCGCAGGCGCTCATCAACATCCGCCCGGTCGTGGCGGCTATCAAAGAGTTCTTTGGTTCGTCGCCGCTCTCCCAGTTCATGGATCAGACAAACCCTCTTGCAGAGCTGACCCATAAGCGCCGTCTTTCGGCCCTTGGCCCCGGCGGTTTGTCCCGTGACCGCGCATCCTTTGAAGTTCGTGACGTTCACTACAGCCATTACGGCCGTATGTGCCCGATTGAAACGCCGGAAGGCCCGAACATCGGTTTGATTTCCTACCTTGCAACCTTTGCGCGTATCAATGAATACGGTTTCATTGAAGCTCCGTACCGCAAGGTGGATAAACAAACCGGCAAGGTACTCGACGAAGTGGTTTACATGACTGCCGATGTTGAGGACCAGTATGTGGTTGCACAGGCAAACGAGCCGCTCAATGAAGAAGGCGGCTTTGCGCGCCCGCGTGTCAATGCGCGTCATCTGGATGAAATTCTTGAGATTGAGCGCGAGCGGGTTGACTATATGGACGTTTCGCCGAAGATGGTTGTCTCGGTTGCAACGGCGATGATTCCGTTCCTTGAAAATGACGACGCCAACCGTGCCCTGATGGGTTCCAACATGCAGCGGCAGGCGGTTCCGCTTCTCAAGACCGAGTCACCGATTGTCGGTACTGGTATGGAATACAAGGCGGCGGTCGACTCCGGTGTTGCGGTGGTTTCCAAGCATGACGGCGTAATTGAAAAAGTATCGGCAGACGAGGTGGTTCTGAAAGAGGACAACGGCGTCTCCCACACCTATAAACTCATTAAGTTCAAGCGCTCCAACCAGGGCACCTGTGTCAACCAGCGCCCGATTGTGGAAAAAGGCGAGCGTGTCAAGGCGGGCCAGGTTCTGGCAGACGGTCCGGCGACCAGCAACGGGGAAATCAGCCTGGGCAAGAACGTGCTCATCGGCTTTATGACCTGGGAAGGCTACAACTACGAGGATGCGGTTCTCATTAATGAGAAGATTGTCCGTGACGATGTGTTTACCTCAATCCATATTGAGGAATACGAAATTGAAGCCCGCGACACCAAGCTTGGGCCGGAAGAAATTACCCGCGACATTCCGAACGTCGGTGAGGACGCGCTCAAGGATCTGGATGAGCGCGGCATCATCCGCATCGGCGCAGAGGTTCATGCGGGCGACATCCTCGTTGGCAAGGTCACCCCGAAGGGCGAGACCGAGCTGACCGCGGAGGAGCGTCTGCTGCGTGCCATTTTCGGTGAGAAGGCGCGTGAAGTGCGTGACACCTCGCTGAAGGTTCCGCATGGTGAATCCGGTACGATTGTTGACGTTAAGGTCTTTACCCGCCAGAACTGCGACGAGCTTTCTCCGGGCGTCAATATGGTTGTCCGCTGCTACATCGCGCAGAAACGCAAAATCAGCGTCGGCGACAAGATGGCGGGCCGCCACGGCAACAAGGGTGTTGTTTCCCGCATTCTCCCGCAGGAGGATATGCCGTTCCTGCCGGACGGCACCCCGCTGGATATTGTTCTCAACCCGCTGGGCGTTCCGTCCCGTATGAACATCGGTCAGGTGCTGGAGGTTCATCTCGGCTATGCGGCAAAAGCGCTCGGCTGGAAGATCATGACCCCGGTATTCGACGGCGCGCATGAGGAAGATATCCGTGCCTGCCTGAAGGAAGCCGGTTACGACGAAGATGGCAAGACCCAGCTTTATGACGGCCGCACCGGCGAGCCGTTTGACAACCGCGTAACGGTTGGTTATATGTACTTCTTAAAACTCCATCATCTGGTTGATGATAAAATCCATGCCCGTTCCACCGGCCCGTACTCCCTTGTCACCCAGCAGCCGCTCGGCGGTAAAGCCCAGTTTGGCGGCCAGCGCTTCGGCGAAATGGAGGTTTGGGCACTGGAGGCTTACGGTGCTGCCTATACCCTGCAGGAAATCCTGACTGTGAAGTCGGACGACGTGGTCGGTCGTGTCAAGACCTATGAATCCATTGTTAAGGGTCAGAATGTGCCGACTCCGGGTATTCCGGAATCCTTCAAGGTTCTGGTTAAAGAGCTGCAGTCGCTTGGCCTTGACATCAAGGTGCTGGATAAGGATAACGAAGAGATTGACCTTAAGCAGAGCTTTGATGACGACGATGATATTGGTCTGCAGCATGTAGACGATGATATGCTGGGCAACCTGGTTGAGGTTGAAGGCGATATGGAAGGCTATGCGGTGGAAGAAGCCGAAGACGGCGACGACAGCGCGGCGCCTGAAGAATACAACGATGACCTTGACTTCGGCCTGGAAGACGACATTGCCGAAGACAGCGACGAGTTGGATATATAAGGAGGAGACGTCTGAATGGAATTTAACGTGTTCGAGTCAATTAAAATAGGTTTGGCGTCACCTGAACAGATTTTGGAATGGTCTTACGGCGAGGTCAAGAAACCCGAAACCATTAACTACCGCACTTTGAAGCCGGAGCGTGACGGCCTGTTCTGCGAACGCATTTTTGGGCCGACCAAGGACTGGGAATGCCACTGCGGCAAATACAAACGCCTGCGCTACAAGGGCAAAATCTGCGACCGCTGCGGCGTTGAGGTCACCCGTTCCAAGGTTCGCCGCGAGCGTATGGGACACATTAAGCTCGCCGCGCCGGTTTCCCACATCTGGTACTTCAAGGGCATCCCGTCCCGCATGGGGCTGATTCTTGACATCTCCCCGCGCCGCCTCGAAGAGGTGCTGTACTTTGCGAAGTACATTGTCATCGACCCGGGCGATACGGTGCTGGAAAAGGGCCAGCTTCTGTCGGAAAAAGAATATGCCGACATGCGTGAAAAATATGAGGATGATTTCCGTGCCGCCATGGGCGCGGAGGCCATTAAAGAACTGTTAAAAGAGCTCGACCTGGAGAAACTCTCCAAAGAGCTGAAGGATGAGCTGGTAAATGCCACCGGCCAGAAGCGGGTTCGCCTGCTCAAACGGCTGGAGGTTGTGGAGGCGTTCCGTCTCTCCGGCAACCGTCCGGAGTGGATGATCCTCGATGTGATCCCGGTTATTCCGCCGGACATCCGCCCGATGGTGCAGCTCGACGGCGGCCGCTTTGCGACCTCCGACTTAAATGACCTGTACCGCCGCGTCATCAACCGCAACAATCGTTTGCAGCGCCTGCTGGAGCTGAACGCGCCGGATATTATTGTCCGTAACGAAAAACGGATGCTCCAAGAAGCAGTGGACGCGCTCATTGACAACGGCCGCCGCGGCCGTCCGGTCACCGGGCCGAACAACCGTCCGCTTAAATCCATTTCGGATATGCTTAAGGGCAAACAGGGCCGGTTCCGTCAGAACCTGCTCGGCAAACGTGTTGACTATTCCGGCCGTTCGGTTATCGTCGTTGGTCCGGAACTGAAAATGTACCAGTGCGGCCTTCCGAAAGAGATGGCGCTGGAGCTGTTCAAGCCATTTGTCATGAAACGCCTGGTGGAAACCGGTGTGTCCAACAACATTAAGAGTGCCCGTAAAATGGTGGAGCGCGCAAAACCGGAGGTTTGGGATGCGCTTGAAGTGGTCATCAAAGACCACCCGGTTCTCCTGAACCGTGCGCCGACCCTGCACCGCCTTGGTATTCAGGCCTTTGAGCCGGTTCTCGTTGAGGGCCGTGCGCTCAAGCTTCATCCGCTGGTCTGCACCGCGTACAATGCGGACTTTGACGGCGACCAGATGGCGGTTCATGTTCCGCTTTCCGCAGAGGCGCAGGCTGAGGCGCGTTTCCTCATGCTGGCGGCAAATAACCTGCTCAAACCGTCTGATGGACGTCCGGTTGCGGTTCCGACCCAGGATATGGTGCTTGGTTCCTACTACCTGACCATGCAGAAGGATGGCGAGAAGGGCGAAGGCAAGGTTTTCCGCGACTTTAACGAGGCCATTATGGCTTACCAGGAGGGCGTTGTTTCGCTGCACGCGGCCATCAAGGTGCGCGTGACCAAGGATGTGGGCGACCATAAAATCACCAAAATTATTGACGCGACGGTTGGGCGGATCATCTTCAATGACCCAATTCCGCAGGATTTGGGCTATGTGGACCGCACCAAGAGTGAAAACCAGTTTGACCTGGAAATTTCTTTCCTTGTCGGCAAAAAACAGCTTGGGCAGATCATTGACCGTTGTATCAAGCAGCATGGCACCGCTGTAACGGCTGAGGTGCTTGACCGCATTAAGGCGCAGGGCTTCAAATACTCCACCAAGGGCGCCATTACGGTTGCGGTCTGCGACGCGGTGATCCCGCCGCAGAAAAAGGACCTGCTGGAGAGCGCCGACGCTCAAGTGGATAAAATCACCCGGCAGTACCGCCGCGGCTTAATCTCCAACGAGGAGAGAAGCTCGCTGGTGCTCGATGTCTGGAGCAAAACCACCGAAGACGTCGCCGACGCACTGAAAAACAACCTTGACCAGTACAATCCCATCTTTATGATGGCCGACTCCGGCGCGCGCGGTTCCATGAACCAGATCCGCCAGCTTGCAGGTATGCGTGGGCTGATTGCCAACACCGCCGGTGTTACCATTGAAATGCCAATTCGTGCAAACTACCGCGAAGGCTTGAATATTCTGGAATACTTCATTTCCTCCCGTGGCGCCCGTAAAGGCTTGGCAGATACCGCGCTCCGTACCGCGGACTCCGGTTACCTGACCCGCCGTCTGGTTGACGTTTCGCAGGATGTTATCATCCGGCAGGAGGACTGCGGCACACATCATGGCATTGAGGTTTATTCGATTAAAGAGGGCAACGAGATGATCGAGCCGCTGCAGGAACGTCTGGTCGGCCGTTATCTTGTGGAGGATTTCCTCGACCCGGCAACCGGCGAAGTGCTGGTTTCCAAAGACAAGATGATGGACGACACCGATGCCAAAAAAATTGTTGACACCGGCGCGGAAACGGTCATGGTCCGCTCCATTCTGACCTGTGAATCCAAACACGGCATCTGCTCCAAGTGCTATGGCATGAACCTGGCAAACGGCAAACCGGTCACCGTCGGTGAAGCGGTCGGCATCATTGCTGCGCAGTCCATCGGCGAGCCGGGCACCCAGCTCACCATGCGTACCTTCCACACTGGCGGTATT
Source organism: Clostridiales bacterium (assembly GCA_003150405.1). GTDB lineage: Bacteria > Bacillota > Clostridia > Oscillospirales > Ruminococcaceae > Metaruminococcus_A. Next base: position 85,362 of record QAMM01000001.1, on the reverse strand, counting down.
GCGTCGGCAGAGGATATTACACAGGGTCTGCCGCGTGTTGAAGAGCTGTTTGAAGGCCGCCGCCCGAAGAGCAGCGCCATCATCACCGAAATTACCGGTCTTGTCCGGATGGAAGAGATCAAGCGTGTCCGCAACGTGATTGTCACCGGTTCGGACGGTGAGGAAAGGGCTTATCCGGTGCCGTACGGCTACCGCATCAAGGTGCAGGAGGGTGATACCGTTGTGGCGGGCGAGGCGCTGACCGAAGGCGCGGTGAACCCGCATGATATCCTTGACGTTAAGGGAGAAATGGCGGTTCAGAACTACCTGATTGCCGAGGTTCAGAAAACCTACCGGATGCAGGGCGTTGACATCAACGACAAGCACATTGAGGTTATTGTACGCCAGATGATGCGCAAGGTGCGGGTGGATAACCCCGGTTCGACTGAATTGCTTTCCGGTTCGCTGGTTGACCGCGCGGAGGTTGCTCATGCAAACCAGGAGATTGAGCGCCGGATGGCGTCAGGTGAAGAAGGTCTTACCACTGCGACCTATATTCCGGTGCTGCTTGGTATTACCAAAGCCTCCCTTGCGACCGACAGCTTCCTGTCTGCGGCCTCCTTCCAGGAGACGACCCGTGTACTGACCGAGGCGGCAATCAAAGGCAAGGTGGATCCGTTGCTCGGCCTGAAGGAGAATGTCATCATCGGCAAGCTGGTTCCGGCTGGTACCGGTATGAAATGCTACAACGACGTTGAGGTAGTTCCAACAGCATCCGAATCCCATGAGGCTGCGTTGTAAGTAACTGAATGAACGTTGAACATTGGCTCACAGCGCTGGAGAATCCTCCGGCGCTGTTGTGTCAATGGGATGCTCTGCCAAGACGGGGACGGCCCATTTGCGAAACGGGCTGTCCAAACGATTTGAATTTGTGAGGGTATGTGCCGGATATGAAGGTGTTTGGATGTAATCCGTATCATCTGGCGCGGTGTCCTTTCGGGGTGAATTGAGCGGACATGGTTTCACTGCGGGCCGGAAGGTTATGCGGGTTTATGCTTTGGGGAGGATGCAGGCTGTGATTCGACAGTAAGGCTGGATCCGACGCGCAAGCCAAAAAAGCTGAAATGGCGGGGAGCCAGTGCTTGACAAGCTTTGTAAATGTGTGGTAATATAAATTGGTGTGCTTAGGCTCGTTCATTTTGAGTGGATAAATGAGTCCCAAGCTCTGTGGAAATGGTATATTGTGCGGTCAAGCCGTGCTTTATATAAAAAATTTTATTCAAGGAGGTGCCTTAATGCCAACCTTTAACCAGTTAGTCAGAAAAGGAAGAAAACCCGTTAGCAAAAAGTCCAAAGCGCCGGCCCTTTTAAAAGGCTATAACGCGAAGACTAAAACCGTAACGGACCAGGCCTCGCCGCAGAAACGTGGTGTTTGCACTTCGGTCAGAACCATGACCCCGAAGAAGCCGAACTCCGCATTGCGTAAAGTTGCTCGTGTTAGACTGACCAACGGAAATGAAGTTACCGCTTACATTCCGGGTATTGGCCATAACCTGCAGGAGCACAGCGTTGTCTTGATTCGCGGCGGACGTATCCGGGACCTTCCTGGTGTGCGTTACCACATTATTCGTGGTACACTGGACGCGCAGGGCGTTGCCAAGAGAAACCAGGCTCGTTCCAAATACGGCGCGAAGAGACCCAAGGCTGGTGCGAAATAAGGAATTTTTTGAAGGTGCAACCACTTAGTGGCTTTTATAGATTGCCTCTAATTGGTGCCGACGGAAGATTTGCCTTTCGAGTACCGATGATATCATTTTATGAAGGAGGGAAGCGAAGTGCCGAGAAGAGGAAATATTGCAAAACGCGATGTTTTGCCGGACCCGCTTTACAATTCGAAACTTGTGACACGCCTCATCAACAACATTATGTATGATGGCAAAAAAGGTGTTGCACAGAAAATCGTTTACGGTGCATTCGACATTGTTGCTGAAAAGACCGGTAAAGAGGCTTTGGAAGTCTTTACCGATGCAATGGAGAACATTATGCCTGTGTTAGAGGTTAAAGCACGCCGTGTTGGCGGTGCCACTTACCAGGTCCCAATTGAGGTTCGCCCGGAGAGACGCCAGACCCTGGGTCTCAGATGGATTACACTGTACTCCCGTCAGCGCGGTGAAAAAACCATGAAAGAACGTCTTGCCAACGAAATTCTCGATGCTGTCAACGGAAACGGCGGCGCAGTCAAGAAGCGTGAAGAGACGCACAGAATGGCCGAGGCCAACAAGGCTTTTGCACATTACAGATGGTAATGGCAGATTGCCGTTTTTCGTATGCAGAATTAGGAATACCCCGCGTGGCTGCCTCCTGGTTTTGCTGTTAAGCTGTTTTTCCGAAATTATTTGGAGGTTATCCGTTTATGGAAAGAGACGTATCTCTTGAAATGACTCGTAACATAGGGATTATGGCGCATATCGACGCCGGTAAGACAACCACTACCGAGCGTATCCTGTTTTACACTGGTATCAACCACAAAATCGGTGAGACCCATGAGGGCGCTGCAACGATGGACTGGATGGTACAGGAGCAGGAAAGAGGTATTACCATTACCTCCGCTGCCACGACCGCGTATTGGAAAGGGCACAGACTCAACATTATTGACACCCCGGGGCACGTTGACTTCACGGTTGAAGTACAGCGCTCCCTGCGTGTACTGGATGGTTCTGTTACCGTTTTCTGTGCGAAAGGCGGCGTTGAGCCGCAGTCTGAAACTGTATGGCGTCAGGCTGACGAATACCATGTTCCGAGAATGGCTTATGTCAACAAGATGGATATTATGGGCGCGGATTTTTACAATGTTGTGCAGATGATGCATGACCGCCTGAAATGCAATGCCCTGCCGATTCAGCTCCCGATTGGTTCCGAAGAGGACTTCAAGGGAATTATTGACCTTGTTGAAATGAAAGCCTATGTGTACTACGACGACCTTGGAAAAGATATCCGTGAGGAAGAGATTCCGGCGGACATGAAGGAAAAGGCGGACGAGTACCATGCAGCCCTGCTGGAGGCGGTTGCTGAGCAGGATGAAGAGCTGATGATGAAGTATTTGGACGGCGAAGAGCTGACCATAGACGAAATCAAAGGCGCGATCCGTAAAGGAACCATTGATAATACCATTATCCCGGTTACCTGCGGTACTTCTTACAAAAACAAAGGCGTGCAGAAGCTGCTTGACGCAGTTGTTGATTATATGCCGTCCCCGCTTGACATCCCGCCGATCAAAGGTGTAAACCCGGAGACCGACGAGGAAGAAGAGCGTCCGGCGGATGACAACAATCCGTTTGCAGCGCTTGCATTTAAGGTTGCGACCGACCCGTTTGTTGGGAAACTCTGTTTCTTCCGTGTATACTCTGGCGTTGTAAAAGCCGGTTCTACCGTATACAACGCGAACAAGGACAACAATGAGCGTATGGGCCGTATCCTTCAGATGCACTCCAACCACCGAAAGGATCTGGAAGAGTGCTACTGCGGCGATATTGCAGCTGCGGTCGGTTTGAAAAACACCACCACTGGTGATACCCTTTGTGATCCGAAGCACCCGATAATCCTTGAGTCGATGGAGTTCCCGGACCCGGTTATCCGTGTTGCGATTGAGCCGAAGACCAAGGCGGGTCAGGAGAAAATGGGCATTGCTCTTGCAAAACTGGCGGAAGAGGACCCAACATTCCGTACCTACACCGATGAGGAGACTGGCCAAACCATCATTGCCGGTATGGGTGAGCTCCACTTGGAGATCATCGTTGATCGTCTGCTCCGTGAGTTCAAGGTAGAGGCCAATGTCGGCAAGCCGCAGGTTGCTTACAAAGAGACTATCCGCAAGCTGGCTGACGTTGACCATAAGTATGCCCGTCAGTCTGGTGGTAAAGGCCAGTACGGTCATGTTAAAATCAAGGTTGAGCCGAATGAGTCCGGCAAAGGGTACGAGTTTATCAATGCGGTTGTCGGCGGTGCGATTCCGAAGGAATACATCCCGGCGGTTGACGCTGGTATTCAGGGCGCAATGCAGTCCGGTGTACTGGCGGGCTATCCAGTTGTAGACTGTAAAGTAACGCTGTACGACGGCTCTTACCACGAGGTCGACTCCTCTGAAATGGCGTTTAAAATTGCCGGTTCTATGGCATTCAAAGAGGCTATGCGGAAGGGCGATCCGGTTATTCTTGAACCAATTATGAAGGTTACGGTCATTGTTCCGGAAGAGTACATGGGCGACGTTATCGGCGACCTGAACTCCCGCCGCGGACAGATTCAGGGCATGGAAGCACGCCCGGGCGCACAGCAGATTAACTCCTTTGTGCCGCTGTCTGAAATGTTCGGTTATGCAACTGACCTTCGTTCTAAAACACAGGGCCGCGGCCAGTATGTCATGGAGCCGAGCCACTATGTTGAGGTTCCGAAGTCGATTGCGGAAGGCATTATGACCAGCCGTGCAAAAAAGAACGATTAGTACTTGAATTTTTCACAATTTGTTGCTAGAATAGTTCGTAATGGGAATCCTATAAAATAAAAGCATTTGAGGAGGAAAATACAATGGCAAAGGCGAAATTCGAAAGAACGAAACCCCACGTTAACATTGGTACCATTGGCCACGTTGACCATGGTAAAACCACGTTGACTGCTGCTATCACCAAGGTTCTCAACCTTGCTGGTGAAGCTGACTTCGTTGATTACGCAAACATCGATAAGGCTCCGGAAGAGAGAGAGCGTGGTATTACCATCAATACCTCTCACGTTGAGTATGAGACTGCAAACCGCCACTATGCGCACGTCGACTGCCCGGGGCATGCTGACTATGTTAAGAACATGATCACCGGTGCTGCTCAGATGGACGGCGCAATCCTGGTTGTTTCCGCTGCAGACGGCCCGATGCCGCAGACCCGTGAGCACATCCTGCTCTCCCGTCAGGTTGGCGTTCCGTACATTGTTGTCTTCATGAACAAAGCGGATCAGGTCGACGATCCGGAACTGCTCGAGCTGGTTGAAATGGAAATTCGTGATCTGCTCAACGAGTATGAGTTCCCGGGCGACGACACCCCGATTATTAAAGGTTCTGCCCTTCAGGTTCTTGAGAGCAGCTCCACCGATCCGAATGCGCCGGAATATGCTTGCATCCACGAGTTGATGGACGCTGTTGACAGCTTTATCCCGACTCCGGAGCGTAAGTCCGACCTGCCGTTCCTGATGCCGGTTGAGGACGTATTCACCATTACCGGCCGTGGCACCGTTGCTACTGGTAGAGTTGAAAGAGGCCAGCTCAACACCGGTGACGAAGTTGAGATCATTGGTCTGACTGAAGAGAGAGCAAAAACCACTGTTACCGGTATTGAGATGTTCCGCAAAATCCTCGATTACGCTGAGGCTGGCGACAACATCGGTGCTCTGCTTCGTGGTGTTCAGAGAAATGAAATTGAGCGTGGGCAGGTTCTCTGCAAACCCGGTTCCATCAATCCGCACACCAAATTCAAAGGTCAGGTCTACGTCCTGAAAAAAGAAGAGGGCGGTCGTCATACCCCGTTCTTCAACAACTATCGTCCGCAGTTCTACTTCAGAACCACTGACGTTACTGGTGTTATCACCTTGCCGGAAGGCACCGAGATGTGCATGCCTGGCGATAACGTCACCATGGACGTTGAGCTTATTACCCCGATTGCAATCGAGGAAGGCCTCCGTTTCGCTATCCGTGAAGGCGGCCGTACCGTTGGTTCCGGTGTTGTTACCGCAATTAATGGCTAAAAGCAAATAGGCTGAAAAAGAGGCTCCTGCAAATTGCAGGAGCCTCTTTGTTATAATCTCCCAAATATTATTCACATTCTCTGTGTATTTCGCCATTGACACTACGGGGTACAGGAGTTAGAATGACGGCAGAGGCAGCAAATGCTCAATGCTGCCTGGCATACACTACAATAAGAACAGAAGAAGGTGCACAACATGGCAGAAACTTACAAGAATGTACTCATCACTGGTGGAGCTGGCAACCTGGGACGGCATGCGTATTATAATCTATGCAAAGATTATAATTGCACGCTCTTTGATCAGGTTTCACCGGAGCAGTCCCGCTTTCCGTGGGAACCGAACTGGGAGCGCGCGGTATTCATTAAAGGCAGCCTGAATAATTACGGTGACTGTCTGCGGGCGGTCGCGCTTGCAAAAGCAGATGTCATTTTGCACATTGCGGGGCTTCCGTACCCATCTGAGGTGACGCCAGAATCCGGGCTCGGCTGGCAGCGCGCGGCAAGTGAGGATGATACCTTCCAGTCCAACATCGCAGGCACCTACTATATTCTGGAGGCGGCGCGGCGTTTGGGCGTGAAGAAGGTAATCTTTGCCGGCTCCTTCTTTGCAACCGGCGTTGGCAACCGCATTTCCGGTACGCCGTGGCCGATTGATTCGGTTCCAATCACCGAAGATTATGACTGCTGCCCGGAGGATTCTTACAGCTATTCCAAGCTGATTGGCGAGGAGCTGCTCAAGGCGTACAGCCGTGCTTACGGTATAAAAACGGTATCCTTCCGTTTACAGGGTATTTCTTACCCTTACCGGCCGCATCCGTCGCCAATTGATATCCCGGTGATGGAAGCCTGCAAGGACGGTTTCTATGAAGGGCATACCTGGCAGTATGTGGATGCACGAGACGTGGCGAATGCCATGCGTCTGGCCATTGAAAAGGATTTGGACAACGGATTTGAAGCGTTTAACATTGTCACCGACAAGCGTTATTCTGAAGATACGGCGGATTTTGCCAAGACCCATTGGCCGACCATTGCCGACATGTGCAAGGATCTGCGTGGACCAGAGGATCGCGGCTTATTTAGTGATAAGAAGCTGCGCGATATGCTGGGCTACCATGAGCAATACTCTTGGCGGCAGGCGGAGGAATATCCGGGACCAGGGCCGAATGATCCGAACGACAAATAGAACACAGCGGAGGCGGCAGGCTTATGCCTGCCGCTTTACTTTTATGAGGATTCTATGATAAGATAGGAGCATAATAAAGACAGGTTGAAACATAAAATGAAAGAGAGGCGAGGTTATGCCCCGCTTTTTTGTAGAGCAGATACGGGGAGACCGGGTTGTTCTAACCGATGAGAATGCCGCCCATATTGGGAAGTCGCTGCGGATGCGGGTGGGGGAGGTCATTACCCTGTCTGACGCCAATGGGACCGACTGTGAGGCGCGTATTGTACGATTTGGCGACGGTACGGTGGAGACCGAGGTGCTGGAAGAACGGCAGAATTTGAGCGAGCCGACGGTTGCGGTAACGCTTTACCAGGCATTGCCGAAGGTGGGTAAATTTGAGGTTGTTGTGCAGAAGGCGGTGGAGCTGGGAGTAACCCGGGTTGTCCCCATGCTGACCTCCCGCTGTGTCTCTCGGCCGGATGAGAAATCCAAACAGAAAAAGATAGAACGGTACAATAAAATCGCACTGGAAGCCGCGAAGCAGTCGGGCCGCGGTATTATCCCGGTGGTAGACAGCGTGATGGAATATGGGCAGGTTTTAAAGGAACTGCCGCGGTACCGGCACAGCATCCTGTTTTATGAAGAGGGCGGTGAACGAATTTGTGACATCTTGCCTGAAGATGTGAACGAGCTTGCCATTGTCATCGGCAGCGAGGGTGGTTTTTCGCCGGAAGAGGTGGAGCAAGCCAAGCAGGCTGGAGCAAAAATCGGCACGCTGGGGCCGCGTATTTTGCGGTGTGAGACAGCGCCGGTTGCGGCGCTTGCCGCCATTATGTTTTATTCGAAAAATCTGTAAATAGAAGTTGATAAACACAGGGCAAAGGTATATAATAAAGGTGGAATTTGGTTTATCAAAGACGGGAGGAATCCAGTATGAAAAACAACAAAAATATGTTCTGGGTCTGGCTGGTCGCAGGTATTACGGCAGTTGCAGGAATTGCGGTTGCAGTGGCGCTGTTTGTAAAACGCGCGGGTAAAAAATTCCAGAAAGATTTGGATTTTGACGATAGCATTTATTTTGAGGACGACGAAACAGCATTGGACGATGTTTCCGATGATGAAATTGACGTCGAAAGTGATCTTGACAAGGAAGACGAAGACAAAGAGTAATGCTTTTCTGTATTGCGGTGGTTTTTACTGCCGCAATACAGAAAAAATACTTGCTTTTTATTTAAGACTGTGCTATACTAAATATACAGTTAACAGTTGTAGTTAAATATCGCGGAGTGGAGCAGTCCGGTAGCTCGTCGGGCTCATAACCCGAAGGTCGTAGGTTCAAATCCTGCCTCCGCAACCACAGAAAAGCCTTTAGCCAGACGGTTAGGGGCTTTTTTCTTGCATTAAAAACCAAAGACTTTTTCTTGATTTCCCTCCGAGGGGCGAAAAAAGGCTGATTTTTAACTGATTTTTGCATATCTGCTCAACGTCCTTTCAGCGGAAACACTGGAATGGCTTGGCTTCGCCCCGATTTACGACAGCGGCTCCTCTCTCGGCTACGATAAGGTGGCCGGGCAAATCCGTGCGGAGCGTGAGATGGAATGCAAGCCTTTCAAGAAGCATCATACCGAACAGCTCAAGCTGGTATCTGATTTTAGCTGGATTGACTTTGACCGCCTTGCCGATGTGGGTGAGCTGATCACAAAGACGCTGTCTGCGGAGGGTGTAAAGGAATATATGGACGATGGCCGGATCAAGGCTATCGCAGAAATGGTGAATCGGCGCATTCAGAATCTTATGCAGCTCTCCATGAAAAAAGTTCTGGTACAGACCGATTCCACTGAGGATGATGTGGAAGAAAATATTGCACAGGATTATTAACTTTGAAACAAAACAGCTTTCCGTTTGGGGCACTCTCCGTAAGGAAGGCGCCCCAAATTTTGTCTATCTGTTTAGCGAGTATCGGATTTTGCCACTGAAGATCCATAGAAAAGCACCATCTAAAGTAAATTCTTTAGATGGTGCTTTTTCCGCCCACGCAAGGAGGACAGTTATAAACTGAAATACGATTTTTATATCCGATTGATGATAAAATCTATATTTCCTTCAATGGGTTTTGTTCCGTCAATTCTTAAGATAGGACAACTTAATAGCTGTATCCATTCTTCAACAGTGCTCTCTAATCTAGATTTAACAAACTCAAAAAATTCTTCTTCCTGTTCATACAAATCTCCGCCTGGCAACATTCTATTACCAAACTTCTGAAAAGAACGATTTTTAACCCGTTGCAGCCGAATGTCCTTTGGAGCATCAATCAATATCACATACTGAAAAAAGGGATAAATCGCTTCTCCATAATCTCCTTTTACAGCAGCAAAAACAAAATTTTCATGTACTTTAATCTCATGAAAAAGCATTTTTTCAGCCTCCTCACGTGTGCGTGGAGAAGCATAGATATAATTGGGGTCTGTCTTAGGGAAAAACAGGTCTTCATTATCTATAAAATAAAAATTCAATTTCTCAGCAAGAGCTCTCCCCAATGTGCTCTTTCCAGCGCCATTTAAGCCGCATATCATAATTCCTGTCCCCATAAAGTTCACCGTTAACCCGATTTTTTGTTTTGCCCCAATTATAGTGGTCTTTTATTTTCCTGTCAAGGCATTCGACAAAAGCCAAAGTAAAGACGGTTTCCTTACGAAGCCTCTCCCTTTGGAGGGCTGTTTTTGCGTCTATCCAGAGTAGCTTCAACCAGGGCCCAGTGTATACCAAGTTCAGAATATTCCGTTTGGTGGTGATTTCTGTAGAGCGAGTCATTTTACATTCCGGCATGAATCACGTTTATGCCTCGGTGGAGTGTCTGTATCATCCTACTCTGCGCGGCACAGAGAGCGAATAACGATAAACAGCCGCTGGACTAATCGCTCCGCGGTTTCTTTTATGTTTTGACTTCCCCTTGGCAATACTATTATTAAAAGCTGAAAGGAAAGCTGATGATGCCCGATTTATTTGAAGCGAAAAATCTCAGGCCCATGCTCATAGCCGAGAACGTCGAACCATTTGATAGCCCGGACTGGATTTACGAACTCAAGTGGGACGGGGAACGATGCATTGCCTATCTTGACCCAGAAGGCGGAACCGACCTTCGCAACAAGCGCAACGTCAAAATGCTGCCCAAGGTGCCGGAGTTGTCCGAGCTTCACAGGCAGGTGCGAAACCCCTGTATCCTTGACGGCGAACTGATGTGCCTTGTAGACGGCAAGCCGGATTTCTCTGCCATCCAGCGGAGAATCCTCATGAGCAATGGGTTCAAAATCGAGCTGGAAGCCAAAAGCACCCCGCTACCTTTATCGCCTTTGATATTCTTTCCCTTGACGGTAAGGACTTAACCATGCAGCCGCTGATGGATCGCAAGAAACTTCTGCAAACGACGGTCAAAGAGAATGGCCGGATTGCGGTTTCCCGGTACTTTGAGGGAACCGGCACCGCCTTATTCACACTGGCAAAGCAGCAGGGGTTGGAGGGGGTTGTCGGCAAGCGGAAAGACAGCGTATATATCCAGGGCAAGCGGACAAAGGACTGGAAAAAAATCAAGAACCTTTTGGATGATGATTTTGTGGTGTGCGGATATATCCGTAAGGACAACCACATGACCAGTATCGTCTTGGGACAGTACGACAAAGAAGGTGTTTTGCGGTACAAAAGCCATGTCACCCTGGGCGTAGGCGGCAAACCATTCCAGAGGATTCTGGAGCAGCCCCGGGCAATTCATCCGTCATTTGAAGCCCCGCCCGGCCACGGAAACGAGGATGCGGTCTGGCTGGCACCCACCCTAGTCTGCACGGTGGAGTTTATGGAACGCACCAAAAGCGGCGGTATGCGCCAGCCGGTGTTTAAGGGGTTGAGGGAGGATAAGGAACGGGGGGTGTGTGAAATGAAAAGACTGGAAACACAAAACATCCTGGTTTTGTTTCCCATGGAAGTTCTTTCATTAAGCAAAACGATCCTTATATTTTCCTGAACATCCTTAATGAGGCTAGAGGGGGGATATATTATTATTTAATTGTGTTAGTAGGGCCGATTTATTATCGTAAAATAAATCTAGTAGTGTTTTATAATTAATAAGGATTTCGAATTCAGCAGCCTCTTGAAAAGTAATCATTTCTTGATTTGTACTGGAAAGAGAATCAGATACCCACAATTTTGCATAAGGACTATCTACAAGTATATACTCATTGCTGTTCTGCTTTCAACGATAGTGAATGCTGTGAAGTTTGTGAAATGAATTTCACGGATGAAGAAGAAATCTCACATGAATAATAAAAACGCCCCTGAAAAAATCAGGGGCATTTTTATTGTTTATTATAAAGGGTTGCATTATTATATGCAACCCTTAGGCCTTGCGGAAGGGATAGTGAAAGGCTATTTATCCAGCTTCTCAAATTTGTTCTTCAATTTTAAATAAACAGCAAATTCTTTAAGTTCCTGATACATTTCATCATTTACTTTCTCACCAAATAATGCCATCTGTATATCGAGATCACTTGCTTTTTTGGTCTCTTCCTCGATTCGCTGTGAAATGTTTTTTATAACTATAATGTTTGGAGTATCATTGGCATTGAGAAAGCAGTTAAAATCCACTCCCAAAAAATTAGAAAGCTCTAATAATGTTTGAATATCTGGATCGCGTTTGTCGGTTTCCCACATAGCAATAGAAGAGGCAGAAAGTCCAAGCTCTGCGCCCAACTGTGCTTGCGATAGGCCTTGGGCTTTGCGGTGCTCCCTCAACTTTTTTCCGATCATTATAATCACTTCTATAACAGATTATCACGAATTGTTAAATATAGCAAGTATAATTCTCTTAAAATTTACAAATAGTCGTTTTTTTTAATGGGATCAATTTTTAACAACCGAATATTTACAAACAATAAAATAAAATACTAAAACCTCGCTAAAAGATTGTATATATAGATATAAATATAAAATAAAGACTTGAAGCCTCACAAATAGTGATATATAACACACATAAATTTTAAATACAGGAGGAGATTTCCATGTAAAGAGAAATTCGGTAAGTATATTTTTTGTGAAAATCTTAGGAGGCAAAGTATTGAGCGAAGTCACATCAAACATTCAGTTTTCGTATTTGAAAAACGGTGGTTGGACGAGTTTTAACGGCGCCGTACTGACTGGTATGGATGGCATCAAAATCCAAACAAGCGCAAGCAGTCCATATTACTTACAGTATCGTACCTGGAACGAAGGAAAAACCGGATATTATCCTTATGTTAAGAGCAATGTCAACGATTACGCCGGTTCTTCCGGAAAACCGGTTCAGCAGCTTCAAATTCAGGTGTATCAAAATGACGGAACCAAATTGGTGACCGGAGTCGTTGTTATGTACCGTGCGAAGGTAGACGGCACCTGGCTGCCTTGGGTCAGCAACGCAGAAGAAAGTGCCATGCAGAGTGTTTACGACAAGTATCACCTGAGCGGAGGTATGAGTTCTACTGCTTCTTTTGCCGGCAAAACCGGACGAAACGTAGAAGGAATTCAGATTCTGGTTTATGAGGAAGGCGAAAACAGCGGCAGCGGTGAAAACTTTGAGGGTACAGAGGCTGATATAACACTCAGCTATATGATCGATAATGTTTCCTCTTGGAAAACATTTGACCATTGTATCGTTTCAAGGATGGACGGTCTTCGAATTCAAACCCCAGGAAAACCATACTATCTTTACTACCGCACCTGGAATGAAGGAAAAACAGATTATTACCCCTATGTAAAAAGCTCCGATACATCGGCAAGTGCTTATGCCGGCTCTGCTGGAAAACCAATTCAGCGTGTGAATATTCAGGTTTACAATAACAGTGGGACTAAGTTGGACTCCGGCGTTATTGTTATGTTCCGTGCTATGGTAGACGGCGCTTGGATGCCTTGGGTGAGTAATGCAACCGGCGCCTGGATGCGGGATATGCAGAGAAAATATAATCTTGGCGGTTCATTGGATACTTCAAATGGTTTTACGGGAGTCACTGGCAAAAACATTCAGGGGCTTGAAATCCGTATTTTTGAAGAAGATTCTGTAGCTCCGACTCCTGACGATTTTGAAGGCCAGGAAATCAACATGTCCACAAGTTATATGATTGAGAATGCATCTGACTGGACTAATTTTACTGGAACCGTTATTGCAAACCGATTGGATGGTATTCGAATCCAGACCGATCCAAGTCTGCCGTTCTATCTCTCTTATCGAACACAGAACGAGGGGAAAACCGACTACTATTCGGACGTTTCCAGTCTTGATACCTCCAGCGCCGCTTACGCAGGTTCCGCCGGAAAACCAATTCAACGTTTCGGTGTATATGTTTTTGACAAAAGCGGAAATAAGCTGACAACCGGGGTTGTCGTTATGTACCGGGCGCGTATTAACGGCCTATGGCAGCCGTGGGTCAGCAACGCAGACCCGGATTGGATGCGAAGCGTTCACACTCAGTATAACCTAATGGGTACTTTGGATACCGAAAGCGGTCATACCGGTGTTCAGGGGCAGAATATTGACGGGCTGGAAATCCGGCTTTTCTCCGGCAGCAGCAGCTCGGAACCGGTTGGCCCTCTTCCGGGGACTGAATCCCTGCCAGATTTGAGCTATATGGTGGACAACACCTCGAACTGGACAACCTTTATCCAAAAAGCAACAGCAGACCATATGGATGGTATCCGTATCCAGACTCCAGGGAAACCTTATTACCTTTATTACCGGACAAAAAATGCAGGGAAATCCGACTATTACCCGTTTGTACGGAGCGATGATACGTCAGCCGAAGCTTATGCGGGTTCCGCAGGCAAGCCAATCCAGCGGCTGGGGATTCAGGTTTACCGCAAAAGCGACGGTGCAAAACTGGACACCGGCGTTGTGGTGATGTACCGCGTGTACGCGAACGACCACTGGCTGAAATGGGTCAGCAACGCAACCGAGGAGTGGATGGACAGCGCCAAAGCGAAGTACAATCTCGACGGAGGTTTGGATTATTCCAGCGGGTATGCAGGCCTGGATGGCTACAACATCAAAGGGGTTGAAATCCGTATTTTTGAAGAAAACGGCATTGAAGATACACCGCAGACGCCAGTGGGCCAGAGTAAATTTATTGATGATGTTCCACATATTTACCAAAAAGACCCCAATTCATATTTCCCTTCTGGATGTGAAAGTGTCAGCGCGGTTATGGTGCTTCAGTACTGGGGTTCCAATATTTCTGTGGAAGAATTCGTTGATATTTACTTGGACAAGGCTCCTAGGGATAACTTCCACCCAGACATTGCATTTGGCGGTAATCCGAGATACAATGACTATGGTTGCTATGCACCAGTTATTAAGAAAGCTTTGGATAAAATTACAGTAGGCACAAATTATAAGGCCAAAGAACTGCACGATGTACCGATTGCAACGCTTTGTTCAGAGTACATTGATAATAACATTCCAGTTATCATGTGGGCGACAATGAATATGGAGCAATGGCACTCGAAAACCCTTTATTATAATGGGACTCCTTTCCAGTGGATTCAGCCGGAACACTGTTTAGTACTTATAGGATATGATGATGATTTTTATTACTTCAGAGATCCATTAAAAACAGTCGGAGTCTTCCGATACGAAAAATCGGCTGTTGAAGCAGCTTATGCTGGACTTCATAAACAAGCGGTAGTAATTGTTCATGAGCCGACCCCAACAGAATATGAATATGGCGCAATCAAACATCCCGTCAATAACCTTATTTATCCGCTTTATATCAAAAAAAATTCAAGTACCCCTTCTTATGAAGAAAACTACGTAACTCATGCTGAAAGCACACATTATATTTATCGGGAATTCAATTTACCTCAATTTATAGCAGGACTTGAATTTGATGATAGTATGCTGGGTTCACCCTATCCAGTACAAGCCAGCCTGGTATCTATGTTTATGGGAGGACTAAATTCTTGTCTCAATAGCATAAATTCTGCATACATTGATATCGATTATCTGATTGCTACTGGGAGTGGTCATAGGCGTGCAATAGCAAGAGCTGGATCAACAACGTATAACGAAAAGTTCAAGAATTGGGATTACAACCTTACAGAGCAGTCGGTAAAAACCAGTCTAAGTACTTTCTGGAACGGAGTACCGGCATGGTATGGTTACCTACAGGATGACGTGAATGAATTGTTCAAAAACACTTATCGTGCTTTGAAAATGATTGAGGCCATGCCTAATCCAGATACCGTTGTAGTACGTGATGATGTTCAGTATGATATGTTGGTTACTCTTGATGAGGACAGAAAGGATGCAAAATATAGCTCGTATATCTTTGCGGGTAAAGATGGAAAACTCTATGAGTATGTCAGACTTTTCCCAAGGGATAAGTTCCAAATTCAAGTTTATACTGGAGGATGGGACGGAATGTGGCCCAATGTAATTGAAAAATTTGATATTACTAAATATTTTAATGCCATAACCGAACTCGATCCGATATTTGCCGAGCATATCAATGTCGTTAAATAAGCAATAGAAAAAGGAGGAGCACTGCTCCTCCTTTTTCTATTTATTGTCCTTCAGATAATGCTCCGTCACTTTCAGCGATGAAGCGACCCAAGGGACAAGATCTCCTGACGAAAGCTCCAATGACTCATCAAAAACGCCTGTAACCATGTAAGGAATATCCTCCCGATAACAGCGTATCACTCGAATCGTTTTTCCTTCATGCGTTTCAGAATAGCGCACTTCAGTAATCGGGCCGTTTTCCCCCTGGTACTTTTTGTAGGTAAAACCAGTATACTCCGGCGGGTCAATCACCTCGTACCGCGCAAAAAGCGATACTGAAAACTCTGTTTGAAGATGCTCTTCATAAGCTTCAGGGTCCCCGGCAAATAACTCCTCGAACATTATTTTCTGTTCTTCTTTTGTCATGCTGTGGTCGTGATAATAACGTTGATCAATCAAAACAGAATACGGTAGGGCGTCCACCCCTTTAATTTCCCTGTTTCCGTTCATGGCTTCCGGAAAGGCGCCGACCGAAAGTGCGTCGGACATTCCACTCATCCAATCTTCTGGGATTTCATATTCGAATGTTGCATTGTCTCCGGTACTGTTTTGGATCACTGTTTTCATCTTGGCAGGCGGTTCGCTGATGCCGTCGCTTTGGCATCCGGAGCAGAATAGCAAAATGATTCCGGTAAAGAGCAAAACGGTCAAATGATATTTCATTGTGGCGCCCCCTTATTGCTGATAAATTTATGCGGACTGAAATTTTTTAAACAATTCTTCCGGATCGCTTGTCGATATTGAAAACAAGCCATTTGTAATGACGGCGCTTATTTGTGTTTGAAAAAGCTGCTCATCTTTCAGCCAGACAGAAATCCAGCCATTGTTCGAAGAAAGCTCTTCGGTCGCTTGTGCGAAGGCAGCCGTACCATCCGCATCAAGCGATAAAATAAGCTGAGGCCATCCTTCAAACGACATTTCAACCTGCTGAATATTATTTCCGGTTAAAATAATTTCATCATTTTCGCCCGTCCCCTTGCTAAAAGTAATATTTTCTGATATTTGACCTTTTTCCAGTACGGTCTGTTCGGATTCGGAGGAAAGAGAGCCCGATTCTGAAGGAGTGCTTGAATTAAGTGATGAATAATTTTCCTGCGTATTGCAGCCAGTAAGAATCATTATTAAAAAAAGTAATATGTAATTGCACAAATAAAGTTTGGTTCTCATTCTTAAGCCCTCCTTACTTGTTTTCATTAATCTCAGTATAGTCGTATAACAGGGAAAATGCAACCTGAATATGTTGGTGTGTACCAGAGCAGTATAAGCGACTGCTGTGAAGCGCTTGCCTGCTATGTGTATACCATGCTGCATGAATAAACCGCCCAGCACAGAATGAAAAAGAGGCTCTTTTGAGCCTCTTTTTTCTATTCGTTTCCCAATTCTTCCACGTATGGAATGACACTGAATCTTGCATTTCCGGCGTATATCCACATACCCGGAGTCAACTTCCCAGAAGTCACTTCTCCTTCATCGCCAAAAAATGTTATCTTTTTGTTTCCCCAGGAATTCGAAAGCCAGGCGTCGCTGATTGCATCTGCCAGCGGGTCGTTTAAAAAATCTTCAATTGTTGCATCCTCCGGCACGCCAATGGCGACCTCACCGAACACCTGATATCGGCTGTCAATCCCTTTGGGGTTAAAATACAAACCCTGATATTCAATCACATTAAATTGATCGATTGTCGCAATCCTATTGGTAGAATAAATGCCTTCCAGAGATGAAGGCGTAGTGGTGATGCTGATAACGACGCCATCTATTAGATAATACGACTGAACCATATCCACTTCGCCTCTGGACAGCAAGTACTTAATCCCATACTGTTCTGCAATTTCCTCTGGCTGGGCTCCTTCGATATCATTTTTGAAAAGGGTTTCACAATAAAAGCCCTCAATAGAAGTGCAAATGTCTCCATCAAATTTATAAAATCCATATCCTTTATAATACTCACTCCCCCCATAACCATTTCCTATCTGTGGCCCATATTTGCCGCTCAACTGTTCTCTGCTCATGCCAATTTCTGAAAGCAGGTCTTCATTCAGTTCATACGTCGCATCGCTTGAACTTTCCCGTTTTGTTTTCCTGCTTTCACAGGATGCCAAGGGAAGAATACAAAGCACCAATGCAAGAACAAACGCAATTTGTCTTTTCAACTCGCTCACCTCTGGGAACAGAAAATTGATTGTAAGCTGTAACGGTTTGCCTTTTGGAGTTTTATTATACCACTCCTGTAAAATGATTACCACCATGCTGCATGGTCCCAGCGCAGAATAGAAAAAAGAGGCTCATTTGAGCCTCTTTTTTCTACTGCTGTTCCAATTCTTCCACGTATGGGATGACGCTGAACTCCGCAGTGCCAGCATCTATACGCATACCCGGCGTCAACTTCCCAGAAGTCACCTCTCCTTCGTCACCAAAAAATTTTGGCTGTTTCATTCGCCAGAAACCCGGGAGCCAGGCGTCCTTAATCGCATCTGCTAATGGGTCGTTTAAAAAGTCTTCGATTGTTGCATCCTCCGGCACGCCAATGGCGACCTCGCCGAACACCTGGTAACGGCTGTCAATCCCTTTGGGGTTAAAATACAAATTCTGATATCTAACAATATTAAATTCGTCTACTGTAAAAACGCCGTTATTGCTGGAATCATATCCTATTTCCTCACCTTTCTCCTGCTCCAAACCAAGCGTGACAATCAATCCGTCAACGGTAAAAAATGCTTTCGTGGCGCTGCTGCCACGGGAGCCGAATTCATAAAAATACATTCTTGTTGTAAGCAATTTCATTTCATACAATTCCGCTACCTCTTCCGGGGTCATGCCATTCTCATAATTCGACAGGAGTTCTTCCGCTGTAAAGGATTCTATTCCAACACATTTGTCGACATCAAACCGGAAATCCCTTTTTCTTTCCTCCAGAACCGAAGGCCCATATTTTTCCTGCAGCTGTTCCGGCGTAAGCCCTATGTCTGCAAATATGTCTTTATTGATTTCATAAGTCAAATTTTCTTTGCTTTCCTGTGTTCTTTCCTTGTTGTCACAAGCGGCCAAGGGAAGAACACAAAGTAGAAATACCAGAACAAACGTAATTTGTCTTTTCAATTTGCTCACCTCTGGGAATAAAAAATTGGCTATAAACTGTAACGGCTTGCCTTTTGGAACTTTATTATACCATGATTGCGCGAAGCGCCTACAACAAAACCGTGCATTGTCGCGGTTTTGCATGGAACAATGTTCTCTCAGGACTCGGAAATCTTCGATTTCCGCTCAGTCCGTGAGGTTATTATACCATTCCTGTAAAATGATTGCCACCATGCTGCATGGTCCCAGCGCAGAATAGAAAAAAGAGGCTCATTTGAGCCTCTTTTTTCTATTGCTCTTCCAGTTCTTCCACGTATGGAATGACACTGAATCTTGCATTTCCGGCGTATACCATCATACCTAGAGTCAACGAATTTACAAACGGACGCAAAAGCTGTTACAGCTCCCGTTTTACTATCTCCACGCAGCCGCATTTGCCGTTTTTCCATACAACGGCCATATGCTCGCTTGCTACCAGTTCTTCGCCGGAACCAGGCGGCTCAAATACAAATGGTAGCTCGGTCTCTCCGTCAAGCGCAATTATCCCGCATTTGCCGTCTCTGACCGCATAAATTGAATTGTTTCCACAATAGGTTGCCTCAGAATACAAAAAATCCACAATAACCTTATTCTGGAGATTAACCCCACCCCATTTGCCGCCTTTTTTCACCAGTAAAGTGTTTTTATCCTCCGAGTAATCGAAACAGTAGTCTTCATAAAGCATGGGAATGGAAACGCTGGAGTCGGCTGATAAAAAACCTGTTTTTTGGTCTTTGGTAACAGCAGCTAAAAGCGGCGCTGCTTCCAATACGGAAACCTTATCGTATGCTATATCGGATACTTGTCTGCCGGCCATGTCATAAATCCAATAGGCATCCGCTTGTTTTCTTTGGGCGACAAGCTCTCCTGTATCTTCCACTATAATAAACTGGCCGTTTGCTATTACAAAATCATGGATAGGCGGAATTACAAATTCGCCCTTTTCATTGACTACTCCAAATTTTTCATTCTTTTTTACTCCAAATAATGCCTCACCAACCGGAGTAATATAAGGATACCCCTCCTTAAATACTTTTTCTCCATTGGGACGGTAAATGTATGCTGTATTAGAGAGCTTTTCATAAGGGATAAGGTACAGTTCCCCGGTGCTGTCTTTTTTTAAAAAAACATCTGAATAGACGGGGGACAAAATATATTTCCCATCAGTACCAATCACGCCATAGTATGTGCCGTTGTCTTCTACCCGAACACCAATGCAGGGAAGGGCAGAACTCTCTAATACGCCTGTAATGTTTTTATCCGCTGGAAGCAGGCTGATTCCTTCCTCATCAATCCAGTCTCCCGAAGTTTCGCTCTCAGTATTTACCAAATAGCTTCCGTCATCCATAGGCAGAATACTTTTGGTGTACTGGGGCTCTAATATCCATTCTCCTGTCCAAGACAGATACCCCACATGTACATTGTCAACCGAGACCATCATTCCGCTGCCATTTTCTTTGGCTAAAACACTGCGTACCGTTTGGTCAAGAAGCCGGCTTCCATCTGAACGATACAAATCGATGTGGGAATCGTCGAGATAGGCTGCAAGGACTCGATCCTCTGATGGACGGCAAAATATCATTGCATATTGAACAGGTATTTTCAGCTCCCATGTTTCATTTGCCTTTACATAGGCGCCAAAGCGGCCGTCTTGTTCTACAACAATAAAGTTTTCCTTTGGACTAATCGTTATTGAATCATACTGGAAATCGATTATAGTTTTATAATTGTCTGTCTGCCGCGGAATCTCTTGATTCGAGATACACCCATTGGAAAACAGCAGTACAATCGAAAATAAAGCTATGCCGGTTGTTTTACTAATCCGTTTCATAAAATATGTATCCACTTCTCATTTATAAAGGAATCATACGGTTGCCGTAATAGTTTTCTTTGAACGCCCTTTATTTCTGTTAGTTTCAGTATAGTCGTATGGAAGGGAAAATGCAATCTGAATAGGTTGGTGCGCACCAAATCAATATGGGTGACTCTTGCGAAGCGCAGAGTGCTTTGCTGAAGCATCCGGAGCGGACAAATATAAATACACGGTAAATGGGGCTGCAGCAAGTTGACATAAGGCGCAGCAAAGAGCTCTGTGATGTTGTGAATAAAAAGGAAACTCATGTGTTTGCAGAAGAATGAAAATATTGCCGTGCGGCTGTTCCGTTAGTCGTTATTTCTCGTTATTTCGTGGTTGGAGCGTATAACAACCAGCCTTCCGCGGTAAAGCTGGACTGGTTGGAGGATAAAGACAAGTAAGCCTGAGGGTCTGCCAGAAAATCATCGACTATCCCCGGCAGATGAATCAGCTCTAGTTTCTCCTGATTGCACAGGAAAACAAGCTGTTCTACCAATAAACGGTTGGATGAAATATGTTCCATTAAAAAAGTTCCGCATCGTATGCCATAGCTTTGAAATGTCTTGCCGTCCAAAAAACAGGTCCCCGTTGTCGTTTCATAGTTCATGATTGCACCTAATCTCTTCGTTTTTGTGAATAAAAAACCTGCAGGCGTAAAGCTTGCAGGCTGACAGGACATAACAAAAAGACACTGCCTAAAGTCAGTGTTGCTTCATGCTGCAACTGGCTGTCATGTCAAAGAACGAAGACCCTATAGCTTTGCGTCGCCGATTTTCATCGGTTTTGCTAAATATTTAAATTGCTATTAAAATAGCATGTTTCCTTGTGATTGTCAACCAAAAAAGTAAAAAAATTCCAGATTATCTTACATCATTTTACCTATTTTGGTGATAAAAATAAGAATTCCGATTAAAATAATGGACAATTAAAACGATAAAAAACACAGGAGCGGCAGGCTTTTTAATAAATGGAGTTAAATGGTGGAAAATGAGTGCCGGCAATTTAAAAATAGTATAAAAAATTTTTTGAAAAAATGACCAAGTTTGCTTCAGAATAAATGGTACATCTGCAAAGACTGTTGCTGCGCTTTGCCAATTTTTAAGTCCACGAGATTGATTTCTTACCATGCTATGAGGATTAGGCACCGCGTTCGTAAAATGTTTTTCCAGATAGAAGTTTTCCCTTTTTGGATGGCACACCGAGGGTGCTGCTATTGGTTTTGGTTGATTGTCCCGGAACCGCGTGATAAGATAAGAAAATAGGAGGTTTGAAATATGAAACTGGACGTTTACTTTGATTATGCTTGCCCGTACTGTTACCGAGGGCATCAAAATTTACTGGAACTGCTGAAGCGGCATCCAGAGGTGGAGGTTGCGTGGAAGCCATGCGAGGCGCACCCACGGCCGGAACCGGCTGCTATCCACAGCGATAAGGCGATTGAAGGGATGTACTTTGTAGAGGAGAAGGGCGGAGACCTGCTCCGGTACCACGCGGCGGTCTATCGCGCGATGTTTGAAGCGAGCCAGGATATTTCGGATTTTACGGTGCTGAAAGCTTGTGCCGCTGAAGCGGGTATAGATGAAATTTCTTTCTGTACGGCGCTGCAAGAGGGGCGCTATGCACAAAAGGTTTTGGCTGGCAACCGTGATGCGTGGGGAGACAAAGGGTTTGACGCGGTACCAAGTTATACGAGCGGCGGGCGTTCCATTGGCTCACGGGATGGTGTGATGGTCACCAAAGAGGAGTTGGAACGGTTTTTATCCGCACAAGCATAAAATAAGCCGCTGTCAATAGCTGGGAGCGGCGTTTAGAAGGAGAAGCAGTTGGATAAACTGGATTACAAAAAGAAATACCGGGAATTTTATCAGCCAAAGGCGTCGCCGGGACTGGTGGATATGCCGCCGATGAATTTCCTTTTAGCGGAGGGGTCCGGCGCGCCGGCAGACGCGGCTTATCAAAAAACGGTACAGGCGCTGTATGCGCTGACCTTTACGATTAAGATGAGCAAAATGTCCGGCATGCAGCCGGAGGGCTATTTTGAATATGTCGTTCCGCCATTGGAGAGTTTGTGGTGGTGTGACGGCGGTGCGCTGGATTTTCAGCGCCCGCGGGAAGAATGGCGCTGGATCTCGATGATCCGTCAACCGGAATTTGTAACGCCGGAAGTGTTTGAATGGGCGCTGGAGGAATGCAGCCGCAAAAAAACGGAGGTGGCTCTTGACGGCGTACGGCTTACTGCTTTTACCGAAGGGCTGTGTGTGCAGATGATGCACCTTGGTCCTTATGATGCGGAAGAACGCTCTATCATGCAGCTTCGGGATTATATGGCGGCAAACGGTTTGCGCGACGAAACGGGAGCCGTGCGCAAACACCATGAAATTTACCTCTCCGACCCCCGCCGGACGGTTCCGGAGCGGTTGAAAACGGTATTGCGCCTTCCAGTGACAAGGGAGCAGAAGGATTGATTTCATAATTTTTGGTCTGTTGGATGACAAAGAAGCCAGCCTTGTTAGGGGAAAAACGGACCGTGCTTGGGCAGCGGTGTTTTTGGAGGCTGTCGAAAAGCCAGTGCAGGACGGTACGGCGTATGAAATGAGTGTTGGAACAAATGTCAGAATCCAGCGTGTAATTTGCTGACGAGTAAGGGGGAGAACGATGACAACAGCGGGCTATAACAAATGCGCAGACTGGTTTTACGCGCACCCCGGCTGGCTCCGAATGCTGCGGGGCGGCTGCCGGCTTTTGCCATTGCTTTTGTATGCTGGCTACCCGGTTTTGCTGTTGGTATTGGCGCTCAGCCGGGATATTCGCTTTTGGAAGGTGCTGTGGATTCCGGCAGCGGTTTTTGTATTGGTGACGGTGCTGCGCAAAGTGATTAATGCCAGGCGGCCCTATGAGGTATTGGAGATCGAACCATTGGTACACAAAGAAAAAAAGAGCGAGTCCTTTCCGAGCCGGCATGTGGCTTCAGCGGTGATTCTGGCGGTGGCGTTTTGGTATATCTGTCCGCCCGCAGGAATTGCGGCTGGGCTTATTGCCCTGCTTCTTGCGGTGCTGCGCCCCATTGCGGGGGTGCATTTCCCGCGGGATGTCCTTGCGGCGGCAGTAATTAGCCTTGCGCTGGGAATCCCGGCGTTTGTCTGGCTGCCCTTCTGAGGGAAATTGGGATATGGATGCTTTTTTGCTGATGGGCCGGTCCAATAGGGTTGGAAGAGGTAAGATTTCCGAGGTGCCTCCCATTTGCGATACGCGTATTTTTATGCTCCGAAACGGGCACTGGCAGTCAATCCACTGGGACGGCCCTTTGTGGGCTTTGGACTTGCAGCGAGCTTTGCTGAGGAAATACGTTAGGGCGTTTAAAGGTGAGGCCGGGTTGATTTCCTGTGCGGTCGGCAGCGCCGACATAGAGGAATGACAACCGGGAGAGATCCACTACGTTCATGCGGTTATACAGACAAAACTTGCTTTGCGTACCAGCCGTTTGTGTGGCGTACTGTGACACCAGGGAGAAAGCGACAGCGACCGGCTGCGGACACTGGGGCTTACACGGTTTGGAACCTGTTTTACGCGCCGGAACGGGATTTGGCGATGTACCATACGCCGGTGGTGCTGGGTGGCTTTCTCCAGGATTACCCGGAGGGAGCGGACCATTATAAAACGGTCAATGCGGCGCTTCAGCGGATTGCGGCATCAAGGGAAAACCTTTGGCCTTGCCTCTGCGGCTGAGCTTGGGGCAAAAACGAGCAGTCTGCATTTCAACGCGGTTTCCCAACATGTGTTTGGGAGGTGCTATTTTGCGGAATACAGACGGCTGTTGAACCGATATGCAATAAAAAGGCCGATGGCATGCCATCGGCCTTTTTATTGCATATCGGTGCGCCGGCTCCCAGGGCGTACGGGTTCGGGGTTTACACAGGCTGCGGATCGAAAGAGCTGAAACAAAACAGCGCTGCAAAATACTCTGGGTATGTCCAGCGCATTGCCGCTGTTTTGGAAGAAAGCGGTATCGGCGGTTAGGATCCGGCGTGTTTTTTGTTGTAAAAAAACATGAGCACTGAGATACCGCAAATAATCCCATAACCGATAAAACTGAGCAGATCCGGCACCTGGCCGAACAGGAAAAATCCGGTGAGAGCGGCAAACAGCACCTGGGTGTAGTCAAAGACCGAAATATCCCGGGCAGGCGCAAAGGAATAGGCTGCCGTGACCGAGAACTGCCCGCCCGCTGCGGCAAGCCCTGCCAGGAGCAGGAAACCAAGCTGTTCCAATGACATGGGGTGGTAATCGAACAGCAGAAACGGCAGCAGGACGGCACAGGAAAAGGCCGAGAAGAAAAAGACGATGAAGGGGCCGCGTTCACCGTGTTTGCTCAGGTAACGTACAGTGGTATAAGCGGTTCCAGCTCCAAGCGCACCGACGAGGCCGATCAACGCAGGGACAAGATCGGCAAACCCGGCACCGCTTGGCTTAATGATGAGCAGGCTCCCGGCAAAGGCGGCCAGCACTGCACAAAGCTGGAAGGGACGGATCCGTTCCTTCAGCAGAAAAAATGAGGCGATGACGGCAAAAAACGGACCGAGCTTGCTGAGCATGGTGGCATCGGAAAGCAGCAGATGGTCGACGGCGTAAAAATTCCCCAGCACTCCAATGGTGCCAAGCGCCGAACGCAGCAGCAGAAATTTTAAGTTTGGACGCTGGAAGTGGAACCCACCGCCGGATTTCAGCAGTACAATGACGGCAAAGACAAGCGCAACCAGGTTGCGGAAAAAGCTCTTTTGAGTAGAAGGAAGTTCCCCAGAGAGCCGTACGAAGGTGTTCATAAGCGAAAAGCAGAAGGCAGAGGAGAGAATGCAAAGAATCCCTTTGGTTTTTTGGTTCATGGGTGCCTCCAAAATAAAAAGAATAAAAAAACATACCACCAACGGCATCCTGCCGCAAGCCCCGGAGCTGTTTTGGGGTGGATAATCCATACGCTTGTGCTGAAAAACAGGCGGTTTGGGAAATGTAAGCTCTGCTCGGCAGACCCGATATGGGGTATGGGCAGAAAAAAGCCAGCCGGATGATTCCAGCTGGCTTTTAGGAACAATTATGCGTAGACCACAACGCCTTTATTTGCACGGTCGGTCTTGCCTTCCGCCGCGGCGTAGCCCAAAGCAGCGCATCCACAGACCTGGTGATCTGCCGGAACACCGAATTCGGTGAGAACCGCGCGAACCCCTTCGTCAAAGCAGGTGTCGGTAAGCTGATTAATCCAAACCGAAGCGATGCCGAAATCATGCGCTGCAAGGAAGATGTTTTCCAGCGCACAGGAGCAGTCTGCCATTGCATGTGAATAATCCTTCGGCGCGGAAACAACAACAAGGCAGGGTGCGCCATAGAAGCGGTGGTAATCCGGGTTGCCGAGAGCAGCCGCAACTGCTTTTTGCAGCTTAGTCAGTTTTTCGGCGTCCTGTACCACGGTAAACTGCCAATTCTGGGTGTTGTTGGCGCTGGGCGCATATAAGCCGGCGTTCAGGATTTCTTCAAGGGTTTGCTTGGCTACCGGCGTGTCCTGATAGGCACGGGTGCTTCTGCGTGTTTTAATGTTTTCTAGTACTTGGCTCATTTTTATTTTCCTCCTTTGGTGGATAGGACAAACTTACAGGTTCAGAATAGCACTGCGAAGTGAAAAAATCAAGGGAATTCTGGAGTATGGCTTGGAATTCGCGCAGGTCGCCCCCGAAAAAGGGGAACCGGCGTATCGCGATTCAAACACATTGAAAAAAAGGCTTTCTTCCAAAAAGAATGATGGCGTTTCTCCCGTGCGGTGGTATAATGAAATCAAGAGACGCCGCAATTATGGACGGTGCTTCCGACAAAAGCGCGCGGTTGTATGCGGCGGTACGGGGAGGATGGGCGCAATGGCGGAAACATTGCAGCAGATAATTGATACATCGCAACGGATTGTCTTTTTCGGCGGGGCAGGCGTTTCCAAGGAAAGCGGCATACCGGATTTCCGCAGTCCGGACGGGCTTTATAATCAGCGGTATGATTATCCGCCCGAGACCATTCTCAGCCGCAGCTTTTTTGAGCGGGACCCAGAGACCTTTTACCGTTTTTACCGGGAAAAGATGCTTTGGCTGGACGCACAGCCAAACGCCGCTCACCGCAAGCTGGCCAAGATGGAGCAGATAGGAAAATTAACAGCGGTGGTGACCCAGAACATTGACGGACTGCACCAGAAAGCGGGAAGCCGGAAGGTGCTGGAACTGCACGGTTCGGTACACCGAAATGCCTGTATGCGCT
Source organism: Clostridiales bacterium (assembly GCA_003150405.1). GTDB lineage: Bacteria > Bacillota > Clostridia > Oscillospirales > Ruminococcaceae > Metaruminococcus_A. The sequence continues at coordinate 58,606 of QAMM01000001.1, read as the reverse complement.
GTGGAAAGGGTTATCCAGCGGAGTTTATCCGGGACAGCGCTGGGGTGCCCCGCTGCAGCTGCGGGGGAATTGTCAAACCGGAGGTCGTTCTTTATGAGGAGCCGCTGGACGAGACGGTGGTGCGGGAGGCGATACAGTACATCTCCTGGGCGGATACTATGATTGTGGCGGGAACCTCTCTGACCGTCTGGCCTGCTGCCGGTATGCTGCAATACTTTCATGGACGGCGGTTGGCTGTCATCAATTTGGAGGCAACCACGGCGGATAATGGGGCTGATTTGGTTCTGCACGAGCCGGTGGGCTGGGCAATGCAGGCACTCGTGCTTTAATACGGGTTTGCCTGGAGAAAATTTTTCCGGCACGTCTGTGTCTGAATTGACCAGGTGTTCGCAGAATGCTATAATAAAACAAATATTTTCTTGGGATTGTGACTGGCGATTTGAGGCTTCAGCGGGCGAAAGGAGGGACGGCGGATGGAAAAGCGGAATCAAGCTGCTGAAAAAGCGTTCCGCAGTTTTATTGAGGCTTATCTTGTGAAGCGGGATGCAACCGAAACCCTCGCCTTTTTTACAGAGGATGCGCTGTGCGCGGGAACAGCCCTGACAGATACAGCCGATGCGTTCGGCGCGGCGGAAGCAGAAATAGCGGCTGATCCGGCGGGCTACCACGTGACTTGGAACCGGCTGGAGTCGCGCACTCTTTGCGCGGACTGCGCCGACGTATGTGCAGAACTCACAGCAGAGCAGAATGGTGTATGCTTCCATTTGGAACTGACGGCATCCCTGGTGGCGTTGGAGGGCCGCTACTATATTGCATTGCTGCATTCCTCTGTACCTGGAGATGGGATCTCCTCCGGTCATTACTCCGTCGATGTTGAACGTCAGATGCAGGAGCGGGTCAAAAATGAAGCGTTTCGTCTGCTCAACGAAACGGTCGCAGGCGGGCTGATGGGGGTATACCTAGAGCCTGGCTATCCGCTTTACTTTATTAACGAACAGATGCTGCGGTATCTTGGCTATACCTACGATGAATTTATGGAGGCAACCGGCGGGTATGTGCAGGCCTGTATTTTAGCCGAGGATTACGACGGTATGAACAGGCAGATGGAAGCCTGCCTGAGAGCAGGGGACGATTACGATGTACGTTACCGCCTGCGCAAAAAAGACGGCGCTGCTATTTGGGTGGTGGAGCGCGGACGGCGGGTACGGGTTGGAGCGGATCGCCGTGAAGCCGCGGTGAGCGTCTGCATTGATGTAACCGAAATGGTGGAGCTTCAGCAGCAGGTGGTGGAAAAGGCGTCTGTTTTAGCGGCAAAGAACCGAGAACTGGAGGAATTGACCGACAAGATCCCCAGCGGTGTTCAGAAATGCCGTGTGAACAGCAGCGGCAGTTTTGTCTACCTTTCTCCGGGCTTTTTGAAAATTACCGGCTATACCCGTGAAGAAATCCGCAGGCTGTACCATGACAGCATGTTTGAAATGGTTGTGGAGCAAGACCGAGAGCGGGTACGGGAAGAATTTGCAAAGCAGGCGGCTAATTACAAAAAACTGGCTTTGGAGTACCGCATTTGCCACAAGGGCCCCGGAGAGCTTTGGGTGTTTAACCGCGGGGAAATAGCGGAGGAAAACGGCGAGCCGTTTTTTTACTGCGTCATTCTTGATGTGACCGACGTACACGAGTTAAAGTGGTTCTATAAAAATATTCTGGATTCCCTGCCGACGGCGCTGGTTATTCTTGACGAGGAACGACGGTTGACCTTGATCAACCAGAGTGCGGAAAAGCTGTTTCACATTCGGGCGGAGGACTGCCTTGGAAAAACAGATCAGATTGGGGAAAACGGTTTGGATCCAGCGGGGGGAACCACGCAGGAACAGTACTATTTGCAGGAGGGTCGGCGCTGGAAGTTGGTGCGCACCCCAATGGTTGGCAGCGGGGGTGAAAACCGGGGATTCATCTGCGCTTTTACCGATGTAACCGAGCTGGAGACGCTCAATGCCACGCTGCAGTTTTTGAACGACAACGCGCCGGGCGGGGTCTGCGAGGTCAAGCTCGATGAATGCTTCACCCTGGTTTTTGCCAACGAGGCATTTTATCACATGTTAGGCTATACGCCGGATCAGCTGCGCGAGGAGTTGGAAAATAAGCTGATTTTACTTACCCACCCGGATGATGTTGAGCTGTTTCAGACGGTCATTCAAAATGCACGTGAGTGTGGGCAAAAAAGCTTTGAATATGAAAAACGAGTGCACCGGCGCGACGGTTCGGTGATTTGGCTGCTGGTTCGCGGGGCGTTTACCCAAAATGCAGGAGAAACGGTATTAAGCTGTATTGTCATTGATACAACCGAGCGCCGCGCGCTAACCGAGAAACTGCGGATGAATGAGGAGCGCCTGCGGGTTGCCTTGGAGCAAACGGCCAATGTCATTTTTGATTATGATATGAAACGAGGAGTGATTGAACACCCAGAACGCTCGGTTGCCCTTTATGGGCTGCCGCCGGTTATTTCCAATGTACCGGCTTCGCTGGTAGAGCAAAAGGTATGCTTTGAAGAAGATGTTCCTCAGTTTATCGCTATGTATGAGAAAATACAAAAAGGGGAACCGCATGCCTCCTGTGTAGTCCGGATCCACGTGGCAGAAGGCGGATATGTTTGGAACCGCGTTTCCCTGACCACTCTTTACGACCGGGACGGCAACCCAGTGCGTGCCATTGGAGTGGCGGAGGATATTACAAAACAAAAAAAGGCGGAGCTTCTTTACCGGCAGGAGGAACAGTACCGTAATGCCATGTTGTCCGAGGCGCTGCTGACCTATGAAATTGACTTGACGCAGGATCGTTTGTATGTAGACAAGGACGAATGGACCCGCAGGGCCGGAATGGAACCGGTGCAGTCCTATTCCAAGGCGCTGGAAGCGGTGTGCGGACAGGTCGTTTTTCCAGAGGACCGCAAAACTGTGCTGGAACGGTTTAGCCTTGAAAGCCTGACAGCGGCTTTTACGCGCGGGGAGACCGAACTCCATTTTGAGTACCGGCTGAAGATGGAGGGCGGGGTTTACCGTTGGGTCAGCAAAACAATGCACCTGCTGGAAGATCCGGAAACCGGCAGTTTAAAAGGTTTCACCTATTTAAAAGACATAGATGCACAAAAGCGTGAGGAGCTGGCGCTGAAATTCCGTTCGGAACGAGATGCGCTGACCGGGCTGTGCAACAAGGCGTTTGCCGAAAAGCAAACACGGGACGCTTTGCTGGACGTGGGTGAGGACCGCTTCCATGCCTTGATGATTGTGGATTTGGACAACTTTAAACAGGTCAACGACACCTATGGGCATATGCTGGGCGACCAGGTGCTGCGGGAGTGTTCCCGCCGCATACGCTACCTGTTTCGAGATGACGATGTGGTGGGGCGAATTGGCGGAGATGAGTTTTTGGTCTGCCTCCGCAATATTTCTACCGCCCAGGTTGCAGCGGATAAGGCGGCGGGAATCTGTGCGGCCTTCCGGGAAAAATTCCGTTTTGGAGAAAAGCTGATAACGCTTTCCGGCAGTGTAGGCATTGCGTTGTTTCCACAGGACGGCGAGACCTTTGAGGAACTGTATGAACGCGCCGATTTGGCACTTTATGAGGCAAAACGCTGCGGTAAAAACAATTACTGCTTTTATGAGAAGGAACTCTCCAAAGGAGATTGGAAGTCGCGTGCAGAAGAGTGGAAGCCGGCGGAACAGCCGGAGACCAGACAGAAAGGAATGCGCGGCGGGTATACACACACACTGTCGGATCTGCCCGGCCAGCGGCGAAAAACCTATACGGCGGTTGCCGTGCTGCTGCTGGCCGCTTTGCTCGGTATTGCGGCGCTTTGTATTGGTTATCTGAGGTATTTTGACCAGATGATCCATCAGGAAAACCGGGAACATCTGCGTGAGGTATCCAGCCAGGTAATGTCCAATATCCAACAAATGGTACGCTCCAACCGTGTTCAGTTGGAGTCGCTTGCGGCGGATATTGAAAGCGGTGCGGTAAATACAGTGCCCGAGGCATTGGCATTGATGCGGCGGGAAAAGGATATTTGGGGTTATTCCTATCTTGCACTGATGGATGAAAATGGCAGCTGGATTTCCACTGACACGGATTTAAACCCCGAGCGGTTTCAAAAAGAACTTGAGAAGCTGTATGTTTCGGGGCAGGAAACTACCGATCTGCTGTACCGTGAGGATCTGCATGCACAGTTCATGGTTTTTCTTCTGCCAATGGAGAAGAAAAACCTGAACGGCACTGAAATCAGGGCGATTGCCGCCTACTGCAATCTGGAACATTTGGCATTCGATTCGTTTGAGGGCAACGGTTATGCTTACCTGGTTCATAGTGATGGAACCGTTCTGCTCGGTTCGGACAGTGCTCAGATGGCGGCGGGTGACAGCTTGTTCAGCGCGCTTAACGGCGTACAGCTCAGCAGCGATTATAATACGCGCCAAATTGAAATTGATTTTCAGCTTCAGAAACCCGGTTTTCTGGAATACAACGATGGTTCCGCAGAAAAATACCTGCTTTACATTCCAATGGAACTCAACGACTGGTACCTAGTGACGGTTGTACCGTCAGAAACCATTGGGGATAACACCCGGGCCTTGTTCCATTCCACCATTCTGGTGGTTGTGTTCATTGCTGTGCTTTTTTCGGCGGTTCTTCTCCTGTTTCTGGCAGTTCAGCTTTATAACCGGCGGCGCCTGGAGCGCATAGCCTATGTTGACCCGGTGACGGGCGGGCACAACAAGCGCAGGTTCGAACAAATTGCGGCCGGTTACCTGCGTGAACGCAAGACCCCCTATGTGCTCATTTATTCCAATATTGACCGCTTTAAGCTGCTCAATGACCGTTTTGGACGGGAGGCGGGAGACGAGGTGCTCCAAAAGACGCAGAAAATTATTGTAAATTCATTGGAAAGACGGGAAACCTGCGGCCGCTTAATGGCGGATAATTTTGGAATTCTCATGCACTACTCCTCTATGGAAACGCTGGAACGGCGGCTGCTTGCTATCAACCGGCAGGTTTCCGAGCTGATGAACCGGCAGAAGGTTCGTTTTGGCGTGGTGATGTCCTACGGCGTTTATTTTCCGGATGATCCCGACGAGGATATCATCACCATGATGGACAAGGCCAATTTGGCGCGCAGGCTAATTCCACAGCATTCCCGCCGTTTGTCGTATGCTGTATATGACGAACAAATTCGGCGCCGGATGCTGCGGGAAAAAGAACTGGAGGACAAAATGTATGCGGCTCTGCTGCGGCATGAGTTTGTTGTTTTCCTTCAGCCGAAAATCGCTTTGCGGGATGAACGCCTTGCCGGTGCCGAGGCACTGGTACGCTGGAATGATCCAGAAGAAGGGCTGATTGGTCCCAGCGACTTTATCCCGTTGTTTGAGAAAAACGGCTTTGTCGTGCAAATTGATTTGTATGTTTTTGAACAGGTTTGCCGGCTGATTCGCCGCTGGCTGGACAACGGCGTTGTACCGGTGCCGGTTTCGGTCAACCTCTCCCGGGCGAGCCTTGAGGTGCCGGATTTTCTGGACAGCTACCGCAGGCTGATCATACGGTACGACATTCCGCCGCAGTATTTGGAATTTGAGTTTACCGAGACGCTGGTGTATGAGAATTTTTCGGTGCTGTCCACATGCATTGATGAAATTCACGCAATGGGGTGCACCTGTTCTATGGATGACTTTGGAAGTGGTTATTCCTCTCTGAATCTGCTGAACAATGTTTCGGTAGACGTACTCAAGCTGGATCGGGCCTTTTTTGAAGCGGACGGAGACTGCTGCCAGCGGGGAAACAGCATTGTGGAAGGCGTTATGGCAATTGCCAAAAGCCTGCATTTGAAAACCGTCTCCGAGGGTGTTGAGGACAAACGGCAGGTAGAATTTTTAAAAAGTATAGGTTGTGATATGGTGCAGGGCTATGTGTTCTCAAAACCTCTTCCACCGGAAGAATTTGAACAGCATTATTTTAACCGGAGTATGGATAAAATGTAAAAAGGGGGAGCAGCGTTGAAAGGAACAGTGACCGAGCTCGCACTTGGAAAACGGCGGCTCACGGTTTACCAGCCGCCGTCCGGTAAAATAGCGGCTGAAAACGGTTCCATGGCATATCTGCTGGCGGGTGAAGATTTTGCGGCGAATCTCCCACAAATTGCGGAGATGCTGGAACCCGCATTTGACAGGGAACTCCCTCCCTTTTTTTTGGTGTTGGCGCCGCCACTTGACTGGAATGTTGATTTTACCCCCTGGCCTGCGTCGCGGCTGCCTGGCCGGGAGGCGGATTTCAGGGGTGGTGCACCGGAGTTTTTGGATTTTTTGGTTGCAGAAGCTCAACCAGCTGTCCGACAGGCATTTGGCATCCGGTCTGTGCCGGAACGGACGGCGCTGCTGGGTTATTCACTCGGCGGTTTGGCAGCAGCCTTTTCGCTTTTTACGACCGGCGCCTTCGGCCGGGTTGGGAGCCTTTCCGGGTCGCTTTGGTACGAGGGCTTTTTGAATTACGCGGAAAGTCATCCCCTGTGCCGCACCGATGTGCGGGTTTATCTTTCTTTGGGGAAACGCGAAGAGCACACCCGGAATCCGGTGATGGCTGAGGTGGGAGAGTGTACCCGCCAAATGGAAAACCTGCTTTGCAGGCGGCTTGCCGCACCGGGACAGGTTCGGCTGGAATGGAACCAAGGCGGGCATTTTCACCAGGTGTCGGAGCGGTTTGTCAAAGCGCTGCGCTGGCTGATGGCAGAGGAGGAAGAGAAATGATTGCATTTTTATCCCCGGCGAGGAACATGGCGGTAGCGCCGGATTGCGGCTATGAACCGCAGAAACCGCTTTTTTTGGAGCAGACGGCTGAACTCGCGGGCGAACTGAAAAAGCTGCAGGCATGGGAATTTGAGGCGCTGCTGGAACTGAGCCCGGCGCTGGCGCTGGAGGTGTTTGCACGTTACCAGGATTTTGATCCGTCCCGTCCCGGTACTCCTGCTCTGCTTTCCTATAAAGGGCTTGCTTACCAGTATCTGGATGCTCAGAGTTTTACCCCAGAACAAATGGCCTACGCACATGAGCACCTGCGGGTAATGAGCGCCTTTTACGGGATGCTCCGCCCATTGGACGGCATTCAGCCCTATCGGCTGGGAATGGACCGCAAACTCAAAATAGCCGGGCAAACACTCTATCAATTTTGGGGAGACCGGATTTACCACGGCTTGTTTGACGCCGGGGAGATTGTGGTCAATCTCGCCTCTGCTGAATATAGCCAGATGGTCACGCCGTTTTTGCAGCGCTGCGACCGCATGGTAACCTGCAAATTCGTGCGCCGCCGGCGCCAGAAGCTGTTGGCCTTTCCCTCCTATTCCAAGATGGCGCGCGGCAAAATGGCGCGGTTCATTGTGGAGAAGCGGATTGAGGACCCGGAGCAGCTCAAGGCGTTTGACTGGAATGGTTATTTTTATTCAGAGGCTCATTCCACCCCAAACCACTATATTTTCATTGGGGAAAACTGATGGAGTACACGAGCTGGAACCTTTGGCATGGATGTCACAAGCTAAGCCCTGGCTGTCAAAACTGTTATGTTTACCGCATGGATGCACGGCAGAACCGGGACAGTTCATTGGTGCACAAGACCGCAAACTTTGACCTGCCGGTGCGCAGAACGCGGGACGGACGGTATAAAATCCCGCCGGGGACGGTGGTTTACACCTGCTTTACCTCGGATTTTCTGTTGGAGGACGCCGATGCATGGCGTCCGGAAGCCTGGCAGATTATGAAGGAACGGAAGGATCTGGAATTCCTGTTCATCACCAAGCGGATTGACCGGTTTCTTGATTGTATCCCGTCCGATTGGGGCGACGGATACCCGAACGTACACATTTGCTGCACGGTGGAGAATCAGGATCGCGCTGATTATCGCCTACCGGTTTTCCGCGCAGCGCCCATCCGGCACAAAAGCATTGTCTGTGAACCGCTGTTGGAGGAGATTGATTTAACGCCTTACTTGGGTGAGTGGGTGGAGGAAGTCATTGCAGGCGGGGAATCCGGGAATGAGGCGCGTCTTTGCGATTATAGCTGGATTCTGGCTCTGCGCACCCAGTGTATGCTGTATGAGGTCCCGTTTACCTTTAAACAGACCGGGGCACGGTTCTGCAAGGATGGGCGGTTGTACCGCATTCAGCGGCCCGATCAGCATAAGCAGGCGCGCAAAGCAGACATTGATTACCGACCGATCCAAAAGACCTCCGGGCCGCTGGATGAAACCAGATAGGCCCGGAGGTCTTTTATACCCTATACGGAAAATTGACGGTTCACGGCAGGAAAAAACGCGCTGGGATATATGTAAGCGAAGAAGCGGGAATTTTTTTGACGGGGGAAGGTGGGCAACGGAGAAGGGGCTGCCATGCTGCGGAGGGGACGGCCGTTCGGACGGCCCTCCTGTCTCCCGAGGTGCTGTTCTGCCCAGATAAAGCTGTCCGCAACGGCTTGTGCGGCCTGAACCGAAGAGGGCCTGGGGCTTATCGTAAACCGTTATATGGTTAAGAATGAAGATATCATCCCCCGTAATGTAGTACTGGATGATGGTAACACCGGGTTCCCGAACGGTAAAGATGCAGAGGATATTGCCGTTGGCGGTGCTGCTTCCAACCCCTTTTACCGTGGTATCCTCCTGCCTGGAAACCTGTGCGAGTAGCTGCTTGAGATGCCCTCCCGAAAAGCGGCATGGGCGTCCTTGGGATACCGGTTGGATCCGCAGCTGACCGAAATGTTGTTGGGCCGGGCTTTTTGCTTGTCCCCTTCCGCGGCGTAAAAGAAATTGCTCCCGGCTTTCAGCCCATCCCGCGGGATGGGCATAGCACTCAAAATCCTTGGTACAGATGGTCTCACCGTTCGCACTGGATACCGGCGGCCCAGAAATTCCGCTGCCCTTGAAAGCGGATGCGGAGTCATTGCTTGGATCCGACGGGATGGTATTTCAAACGCTGCTGCACCTGGTAAGGGATAGACAGAGAAAAGCCGCTAGCAGGGCGAGCCCATTTTTATATGGTCGTTACCCCATTTTCCGGCGTTTTTACCGGACTGTTTTGGCAATGGAGAGGTTCAGCGGCAGATACAGCCTGCCGCTTCGGCAATCAGCATGGCCTGTGGGAGATCAATGCGGGTGTTTTTGAAGTGGATGGACTGCAAATCCACCCCGCTGATGTCCGCGCCGCGCAGATCCGCCTGTTCCAGATGCGCGCCGGTGAGCACGGCGTGGCGGAGATTGGCTTCACGCAGATCTGCCTTTTTGAGGTTGCAGTTTTGCAGAAAAGCGTGTTCCAGCTTAATGCCCCGTAAGTCCCAGCCGTGAAAATCGCAGTCGTTGAGAATGGTAAAGGAATAATCCCCGCCTTTTATTGTGCAGGCAGTGAGGTCGGCGCCCGCAAAGGTTGTTCCGGTGCATTTGCATTGCTCAAAACCGGCGGCAAAGAGGCTGGCGCCGTGAAATTCGCAGCTTAAAAAGGCGCTGGACTGGTGAAAAGAATCATTGAGGCGGGCAAAGGTGAAGTCGCATTCCTCAAAAAAGCAGTGGGCGGTGTGAATCCCCTGCATGGAAGCGCCCTTAAACCGGCAACGGATAAAACGCGCTTGTTCCAGGCTGCGGTCGGTAAAATCCAGTTCTGAACAATCCAGGTTACGGTATTCCTGGCGGTTTTTTGGAAGATCCAATGTGCTGTTTCATCTCCTTACAGTTGGTATCTACTACTATAACACGGCGTTATGTAAAATCAAAGTAAAATCCACGAAATATTCTTTACCTGGAGACAAGGTGTGTTATAATGGTAACAAACAGCGTGTGCTGTATGAAAAGGCGTTTTTTCATGAAAGCGCCGCCCCATTCTCCAAAAGGCGGCACAGGATCCCGAAAATTCGCGGCGGGAAGTGTTCACTCTTTTTTGAAAAGCAAGGATGTTCAAAAGCGGGAAACCGTTTTCCCATTCGTATGTTTTTATGGCGCGGGGAAGAAACCCCCTGTACCTGTCCGGCGCAGGGGAAATATAATGGGGTGAATGAATTGAGAAAGGCTGGGTCTACGATGTAAAAACAAATTTGCCGAACGGTTTTGAGCCGGCAACAGAAGCTCAGAATCCTTTTAAAGCGAATTTCCAAACCATGCACGCAGATTCCAGTTTGAAGGGGCGGCTTCAGTTCCCGCCTATTCTACAATCATGATGTAAAAAGCAGGTGAAACGGTGAAAGAACAGATTGAAACGGCAAACGCCCCGGCGGCCATTGGGCCGTATTCGCAGGCTGTCCGGTACGGCGGAACACTTTATGTTTCGGGCCAAATCCCGGTGAATCCCCAGACAGGGGAGGTTCCAGAGGGAATCCGTGCCCAGACGGCGCAGAGTATGGAGAATCTAAAGGCAGTGCTGGAAGCGGCGGGCGCTTCCTTACAGGATGTTGTCAAGTGCACTCTGTTTGTGAAAGACCTGTCTGGCTTTTCGGCAGTCAACGAAGTATATGCCGGGTATTTTACCGCCCCGTTTCCTGCGCGTTCCTGTGTAGAAGTTGCAGTCCTGCCCAAAGGAGTGCTGGTTGAAATCGAAGCCATTGCGGCGGTGAACGCGCTGTGATGGAGGAGTTTTCCCGCACCAAATTGCTGCTTGGACCCGAGGCAATGGAACGTCTGCGCCGTGCACAAGTGCTGGTGTTCGGCATTGGCGGGGTGGGTGCTTATGCAGCGGAGGCGCTTGCACGCAGTGGAGTCGGCCGGCTTATCCTAGTCGATCACGACACGGTAAGCCTGTCAAACCTCAACCGCCAGCTCATTGCCACCCACGAGACCGTTGGACGGCGCAAGGTTGACGTCATGAAGGAACGCATTCTCTCCATCAATCCCTCAGCAGAGGTGGAAGCCCGTGCGGAGTTTCTCACCGAAGAAACGCTTGCTGCCTTTCCGCTTGCCGCATGTGATTATATCGTGGATGCGATCGACACCGTTTCTTCCAAGCTCGCGCTCGCACAGCGGGCCGAGGCGCTTGGAGTACCGCTCATCAGCTGTATGGGGGCGGGGAATAAGCTGGATCCCTCGCAGTTCCGTTTTGCCGATGTTTATGAAACCTCGGTCTGTCCTCTGGCGCGGGTCATGCGCCGGGAACTGAAAGCGCGCGGTGTCAAAAAGCTCCGGGTGCTTTATTCCACCGAACCGCCGCTCAAACCAGTGGTTCCCGAGGTGCTGCTCCGGGAAAATCCGGGCAAGCGGCAGCTTCCGGGCAGTGTGGCGTTTGTACCCTCGGTGGCTGGGCTGATGATCGGTGGGGAAGTGGTCCGGAACCTGATTTCAGAGGATACGGTATGAGAATTTAAAATTCCCCATACACTAGACCAGAGAAACGAATTGAACAGGTGAGGTATGGGTTATGGAATTCATGATGCAGGCCATTCAGGATTATGGACTTATTGCTGTATTTGTGTTAATATTACTAGAGTACGCATGCTTTCCGCTGCCAAGTGAGGTTGTGCTACCCTTTTCCGGGGCGGTTGCATCGCAGAGCGGTTGGGGCTTTCTTTCCATTTTGCTGTTCAGTATTCTGGCGGGAGTATTGGGAGCGTTGGTTTGTTATCTCATCGGTTATTTTGGCGGTTACCCGCTGGTGGAGAAAATCAAGAAAAAATTCCCCAAATCCCGTAAGGGGCTGGAGGCTTCGCAGCAAAAGTATGAAAAATATGCGGTGCTTTCGGTAGGACTGGGGCGGCTCATACCGCTGTGCCGTACCTATATTTCCTTTATTGCGGGAATTTCACGCCAAAACCTGGGCTCTTACCTTGTGTCAACTGCGGTTGGCGTGGCAATTTGGAACAGTGTGCTGATTGGACTTGGTTTTCTCTTTGCGGAAAATTGGAATATTGTGACGAAATATTACGATGAGTATAAACTGATTCTGATTCCGGTGCTTACAGCTGTTGCCGGTTTCTTTGTGGTTCGTTATTTCCTCAAACGTAGAAAAAAGGATATTGCTCCGTAAATACGGGGTTCATCAAAGGACACTATAAAACAAGGAGAATGTACGAATGGAATTTTTAATCGAAGGCATTGCGGCCCTGTTTACGCCAGATAGTTGGCGGATTTGGGTCATGTTTGTCATCGGCGGAGTTTTAATTTTTCTTGCCATCAAGAAAAACCTGGAACCCGCGCTGCTTTTGCCAATGGGGTTTGGCGCAATTTTGGTCAATCTGCCGTTCTCTGGTGTAATTGACCAGACGCTGGAGGGCATTGGGCCGGTCAAGGGGATTATTGACTGGATGTTTGACATTGGCATTGAAGCTTCCGAGGCGCTGCCGTTGCTGCTGTTTATCGGCATTGGCGCCATGATTGACTTTGGCCCGCTTCTTGCAAACCCCAAGCTGCTGCTGTTTGGCGCGGCGGCGCAGTTCGGTATCTTCTTCACCATTACCATGGCAACATTGCTTGGTTTTAACCTCATTGACGCCGCTTCCATCGGCATTATCGGCGCGGCGGACGGGCCGACCTCTATCCTCGTTTCTCAGGTGCTGGGCAGCAATTACATTGGGCCAATCGCCGTTGCCGCTTATTCCTATATGGCGCTGGTACCAATTATCCAGCCGCTCGCCATTAAGCTCTCGACCACCAAAAAAGAGCGCGCTATTAAAATGGCGTACAATCCGCAGGGCGTTTCCAAAACGACCCGTATTCTGTTCCCAATTATTGTCACCATGATTGCAGGGCTTGTCGCTCCGTCTTCGGTGTCTCTGGTTGGTTTCCTTATGTTCGGCAACCTCATCCGGGAGTGCGGCGTGCTGCGTACTATGTCTGAGACTGCGCAGAACCAGCTTGCAAACCTCGTTACACTGGTGCTTGGCATTACCATTGCGGCGAGCATGAAGGCAGAAAATTTTGTTAATGTACAGACCCTGTTTATTATGCTGCTTGGTCTGGTTGCATTTGTGTTTGACACGTTTGCCGGTGTGTTCTTTGCAAAACTGCTCAACCTCTTTTCCAAAAAGAAGATCAACCCGATGGTCGGCGCCGCCGGTATTTCCGCTTTCCCAATGTCTGCGCGCGTGGTGCAGAAAATGGGTCTGGAGGCAGACGGCACCAACCACCTGCTGATGCACGCGGTCGGCGCGAATGTTTCCGGGCAGATTGCCTCGGTTATCGCAGGCGGCGTCATCCTCGGCATTGTGCCGGGCATGATTCACTAAGGGGGATGTAGCAATGATTGATATGGATGCTTTGATGGCTTCCCTGAACCTGATGTGGATGGGGATGCTCGCAATTTTTGTCGTCATCATCGTAATCTTTGCGGTAACGCAGATTATGCTGAAAATAACCAACCGGAAAAAAGCGGTTCCGGAGAAAAACGAGAACCAGTAAGACCAGGAGAATTTTATGGTGAGAAAAACAAAAATCATCTGCACACTTGGTCCCGCTACCGACAACGACAACGTACTCAAGGACCTGATGCTGGAAGGCATGAATGTAGCACGCTTTAATTTTTCGCATTCCGATCATGCCTATCACAAGAAAAACATGGAACGGGTCAAAAAACTGCGCGAAGAATTGCACCTGCCCATTTCCACCCTGCTGGACACAAAAGGGCCGGAAATCCGCATTGGCAAATTCAGGGACGGTAAGGTGCAGCTCAAAGAGGGCCAGATTTTTACCCTGACCATCAACGACGTTGAAGGAACTGAGAAAGGGTGTTCGGTCCTTTACAAGGACCTGCCGAACGACGTATACCCTGGGGCGACCATTTTGCTGGACGACGGCCTGATTGCCATGACGGTGGTCAGCCTGACCGATACCGACATTGTCTGCCGTGTGCTCAATGACGGTGCGGTTTCCAACAACAAAGGGGTCAATGTGCCGGGGGTCAAGCTCTCCATGCCGTATATCAGCGAAAAGGATCGAGCGGATATTATTTTTGGCATTGAGAATGGCTTTGACTTCATTGCTGCTTCCTTCACCCGCAGTGCAGATGATATTTTGGAAATCCGTAAAATTCTGGATGAATACAACTGCGGGACAATGGATGTCATCGCCAAAATTGAGAATACCGAGGGTGTGGACAATCTCGACGCTATTCTGCGGGTAGCAGACGGTGTTATGGTTGCGCGCGGCGACATGGGGGTGGAAATTCCGCTGGAAGATGTGCCGGTGCTCCAGAAAATGATGATTAAAAAAGCCTACAATGCGGGCAAGCGGGTTATTACCGCGACCCAGATGCTGGATTCCATGATGAAAAACCCGCGTCCGACCCGTGCAGAGTCTACCGACGTGGCAAATGCCATTTATGATGGCACCAGCGCCATTATGCTGTCCGGTGAGACGGCGGCGGGGCTTTACCCGGTGGAAGCGCTCAAAACCATGGTGCGGATTGCCATCCGCGCTGAGCAGGACATTGATTATATCAAGCGCTTCAAGATGCGTGAATATGACGATACCCCCGACGTTACCAACGCCATTTCCCATGCGACCTGTACCACGGCGCATGATCTGGGCGCGTCAGCGATTATTACCGTCACTAAATCCGGAAAAACCGCACGAATGATTTCCAAATACCGTCCGAATGTGCCGATTATTGGATGCACCACCAGTGCGCCGGTCTGCCGCCAGCTCAACCTTTCCTGGGGCGTGATTCCGCTCTTGATTGAGGAGGAGAGCAACACCGACGAGCTGTTTGATCATGCGGTGGACGCCGCTGAAAAAACCGGCGTTATCTGTGACGGGGACCTGGTTGTCATTACGGCGGGTGTTCCGCTTGGTATTTCCGGCACCACCAATATGATGAAGGTGCATGTAGTGGGCCATGTGCTCGCGTCCGGAACTGGTATTACCAACAAAACAGCTTGTGCACGGCTCTGCGTCTGCAAAACAGCAGAGGAGGCCATGGAAAATTTCAGCGATGGGGATATTTTGGTGATCCCGCAGACCTCCAATGCACTGTTTGACATCATTAAACGCAGTTCAGGCATCATCACCGAGCTGCCTGGCACCAACACCCATGCGGCGATTGCCGGCCTCGCAATGGATCTGCCGGTGCTGGTGGGCGTCGCCAATGCGACCAGCCTGCTCAAAAGCGGTGCTGTTGTCACGCTGGATGCGGAACGGGGCATTGTCTGCTGCAATTCCTAATGGATTTACGGATGATTTTCATCCGTCCTGTTGTGCAGCGGAAAGCTTCACGATCTTATAAAAAGAACAGGCATTGGAACATCCCAATGCCTGTTTTTATTTCGGTTTGGATGAAGCGAAGGAAAGCCCTTTTAAGTGCCGGCCTGTTTTAAGGCTTTTTACCTTCGTGCCGCCCTCTCAGGGAAGATATGACCTGACTGTTTCATAGTTTGCCCGGGTGATGGCATAACAGACTTCCCCAGAGGGGGATTGCCCGGCACGCCGGAAGCGCTCAACAGTTTCGGACCTTTCCATGCGGGATTTTTCCAATACCCGTCCGGATTTTATATTCTCACTTCGGTGAAAGGCTTCGAGACGCAGAAAACCTGTGTGGGCAAAGGTGAAATCAATAACCGCCTCCAGCGCCTCGCCGGCATAGCCGTTTCCCCAAAAATTCTCACCGATACAGTACTCGATTTCGGCGGTGCGGCAATCCTCATAAACCTTGCAAAATGCAATCTGCCCAATATTTTTCCCGCTTTGCCGTTCAATAATTGCCCAGCGGTAAAAATCCGGGCGTGTATACCGGGCAATCCAGTGTGTGAGAAGCTGCTTCACCTGTTCCGGTGTGGTGTAAACAGGTTCGCCGTATTCTGCCTGCACCTCTGGATTGCCAATCCACCCTGCAAGCATATCGCCGCAGTCATTCTGCTCAAAGGGCCGTAGCAGCAGCCGGGTGGTTGTAATCATCTGGGTTCCGCTGTGCCGCATAAAATTCACCGCCGTTTGTAGATTCTTGATAAAGAGAGCGTCATATCGGTTTGCGCAGCACCATAAAAAACCAGCGCCAATGGGTTTCAAAATACCCTTGTTGTTTAACCTCTCGCTGCAATTCCAGCAGGACAGAAAAACAATGTTCAACCGAAAAACCGGGGAATTCCCATGGGATATGATCTGCGTAGTATACAAGGGCGTCGACATCATAAAACCGGATGGGAAAAACCGTTTCGCTGGATTCCAACAGCTCAAAGCCCAGCGCGGTGAACTGCGTATGTTCACTTGCTCTGTGCGGATCAGAAGCCCGCTCCTCATACAAATTGACGGGTGTGGAACACCTTCCTGTGTTTTCTTGTCCATCCGGAGACAGCCGAAGAACCGCCACCGAGCCCCCTGCCGGGCTTCCAGCGAAGGATTACAGGCAGGAACAATCTAACACAGGTAGGGAGCAGTGCCATCATGTAAAACGTGGAAGCCGCCTTGACCGTAGGGGAAAACCGTTTGGAATAGTAAGCAAACCATTTTCGACACTGCGGAACCCAACCGTGTGGTACGAGTGTTCTGCGTCGTTTTTACAGCACCTTTCCCTCAAAGGTACAAAGCGCTCGGATGTCTTTCATCACGCTGTCAAAGGTGTCCGGGGTAATGGATTGCGCGCCGTCGCAAAGCGCTTCCGGCGGATTGGGATGAACCTCTACCATTAAGCCGTCCGCCCCGGCGGCCACAGCGGTCTTGGCAAGGGTGGGCACTAAGGACGCAATGCCGGAGGCGTGGCTTGGATCGACAATGACCGGCAGGTGGGTTTTCTGTTTGAGCAGGGGGATGGCGGAGATGTCCAAGGTGTTGCGGGTGGCGGTTTCAAAGGTGCGGATGCCGCGTTCGCACAGGATGACGTACTGGTTCCCGCCTGAAACAATGTATTCGGCACTCATGAGCAGTTCCTCCATGGTGCTGGAAAGGCCGCGTTTAAGCAGGATGGGTTTGTCACAGTGCCCAAGCTCTGAGAGCATATCAAAGTTCTGCATATTACGCGCTCCCACCTGGATGACATCGACCTCATTAAACAGGTCTATATGGCGCAGACTGGTGAGTTCGCTGACAATGGGCAGACCGGTTTCCTTTTTGGCCTCCAGCAGCAGCTCAATTCCTTCTGCTTTAAGGCCGCGGAAGGCGTAAGGGGAGGTGCGGGGCTTAAAGGCGCCGCCGCGCAGGAATTTGGCTCCAGCGGCTTTCATCCGCTTGGCGACCCCAATGATCTGCTCCGGGGATTCCACCGAGCAGGGGCCTGCAATCACCCCAAAGGTACCGCCGCCAATTACGCCATTCCCTACCCGGATGCTGGTGTCATCGCTGTGGAATTTGCGGTTGACCAACTTGTAGGGTTCCGAAATCCGCTTGACTTCTGCTACAATATCTACCGCCTCCAGCGCCTGCTGGTTGATTTTTGTAATATCTCCCACAATGCCGAATAAGGTGGTAAATTTCCCTTCGCTGAAGTGGATGTCCACCCCTTTGGACTTCAGGGTGGCGAGCAGGGCGTTAACCTTTGGCTTCGGGGAATCCGGTTTGAGTACGACAATCATAATACATGCTCCTTTTTCAAAAAAATAAGCCGGCAACCGGAAACGGTTGTCGGCTTTCAAGGTTTATCTGTTCGTGGATGAAGATTATCCATTTCCCGATAAATCAGCGCACAACAAACGCCCCGGCTTGCTACAGGCCAGGTAATACCAACGAAAATATCGATTGCTGCGGTTGATGGTAACAGAAAACATTTTGCACCTCTTTGCTTTATCGCTTTAAAGTGTGTATTTATCATAACAGATCCCAGGCGCTTTGTCAACACCGTCTCCCAGGATTTTTGAACCCTGCAAGAAAGAGCAGGACTGTGAAATTGGATTCCGCGGACGGAAAGGAGAATTCCGGGAAAATACTCTCCGTGCCAGCGTGCGGCCAGCGGTGTTGTTGATGGAACGGTGGTAATGCAGGAAAAAGTGCATCTATACCCACCGGTTCAATCGGCTTTCTTTTCCCGGATGGGAAGGAGCAGATCCAGTTGGATGGAATCCATCCGTTCAGCGCCACTTTCCAAAAAGGAATAGAGGTTCAGGTGTTCTTCCAGGCAGCCTCCCATCCCGAACGGATTCCGCAGATCGGCGGTGTATTCGGTGCTGGTCTTTATCCAGTCGCCGAGCAGACGCCATTCCTGGAAATCCCCCATCCTGATGCAGTGCGCGGCATACAGCCCGCCGGGGAAATGCTTTTTCCGGAACGGTTCCGGTACATCTAAATCCTCTGGAATGGTCACCCAGTATTCGTATCCATACGTTTCCCCATTGGCTGGGAAAGGGTTGTTAAAGCCATACATCCGCAGGTCTGGTTTGCGTTTTTGAAGCGCTGTTTCCCGCAGCAGTGCCAAAAGCGGCTGGAGCGCGTGTTCCTCGGGGTTTTCACCGAAGAAATGGCTGGCAATAACGGTACAGGGCGGCAGGTAGAGAATACGAAGATCCTGCACGGCGGAGAAAGTGGTTTGGTTCATGGCAGACGTCTCCTTTAACAAAACGGAATGGGTTAAAACCTGCATGAGGTTTGACGATTTGCCGTCACAGAGCAGTTCCGGCGAAGGAGGTGAATCCGCGGCGGATTCCAGCTGTTTCATCAGGCTATGCAGAATGTCCCGGACGGAGTGCAGCTCGGTCAGTTCCAAGTCCAGTGTGCGGAGGTTGGACTCAAGCAGGGCGGCTGCTTTCTGAGGTTCTGCACAGTGGAAAAGAGATGCAATTTGCTTGAGTGGGATGCGCAGCTTCCGCAGGACCAAGATTTGCTGTAACCGCCGGACAGAGGCTTCGTCGTACACCCGGTAGGCGTAATCCTCTCGGCGCAGGCTGGGCAGAAGCCCAATCTCCTCATAATAACGGAGTGTTCTTGTGGAAACACCGCAGGCTTTGCTCACTTCGCTGACGGTCATGGTTTTCACGGTTTCCCCTCCTTTTCTACATTTTAAAGGACGACGCCGCGTCAAAGTCAAGACTTTTAGAGAAAATAGATCCATGGCGTTTGTGCAGAAAAAGGGCCTCCAGCGGGAGGCCCTTTTGGATTTGCGTCGGTGCTGTTATTTCAGCACCTTGTCTGCATAGTTAATGTATTCATCCCAATCGTAAACCGAGAGGCTGTGGCCGCCGCGGCGCAAATGGTAAGCGACGCAGCCGCTTTGATCCACAGTGCCGATGATGGGATATTTCTCAAGTCCAAGCCCTTTTTTGCCGTACAGCTCGTAGATCTCACCGCAGTATTTTGCGGCGAGGTACTCCGGCTCCGGTCCGGACCAGGTGTCGTCAATGGCGCTCGGCACGTAGAGGCAGCGCGGTGCGATGAGCGCGAGAAGCATGTGCTGGTCAAACGGCATGTGCTCTTCGTCGTCGCCAAAGGTCTTATAGGTGTCGCAGAACCAGCAGGGGAAGCCCTCGCAGATATTTTTAATGTGCTCGCCCACCTTACCACGGGTAATGGCGGTGCCGCCGCAGCCGGATTCATTGCTGCAGACCAGCTTAAACCGCGGATCCGACGCACCGCACCAGAGCGATGCTTTGCCGGTGCGGGAATGGCCGACAATGGCGGCTCTGCTGCTGTCAATCTCCGGGATTTCGGCAATGGCGTCCATCAGGCGGGAAGCAGCCCACGCCCAGCTTGCAATGGCGCCCCAGGTGTTGGATTTGCGCACGCCGTCCGCTTCTTTCACAACAGCGTGAAGTCCGGTGGAAAAGTCGTTGTTGTCGTCGGTGCAGATATCGGTATAATAGAAGCGCGCAAGCGCATAGCCGCGCTTCATTAACTTCGGCTTGAACTCGCTGGTAACCTGATAAGGGAACTGAATCAGCTCAACCACCGGGCAGGGTTTGCCGCTTTTGGGAACCGAAACATATCCATCAAAGCTATGAGTGCCAAATTGGGTTTTGGTGGTAATGGTGACAATATATTCAATGGTTTGGTCGTTTTCTTCCCGCTTCATAGTATGGCTCACGTCTATGTCGATGCTCGGAACGCGGCCGTAAACCTTGTCTGCAAAAATGTCGTAAATTTCGCCGCGGCGTTTTGTCTCCCATGCGGAAACGGTGGTAACTTTGTTGCCGTCGTTGTCAATAAGGATGGGTGGCAGGTCGGATAATTTTGGTCGGTACATAGTATACACTCCTTTGTTGCTGGGTTGAAAGATATCGTTCTACCTGCTAATATACCTTCAATTTCAAACGCCGTCAAGGGGGAGCTGTCAAAGTGTTTTGGGGAAAAACAGGTCTGTGCGATCGAGGAAATACGGCGGAACAGGCGCTTTTCAATTGAAAGAAGCCCCCGGGGCAAGATCCCGGGGACTTCTTCTGATGTATGGAGGCGATTTTTAACGTCTTATTCGTGGGTGTACTTTTCAGCGAGCTTCACCAATTCGCGTGCTTCTTCTTCGGTCTCCATCATGCCAAGCAGGAACAGCCCTTTGGAGGACAGCTCTTTTAAAAGGGTTTCAAAGACATCCAGTTTAAAGTTGTAGATGAGCAGTTTTTTACCAGCCGCCTGCATCTTCTTGAGAACCGGGATGAATTCGGTTGGCTCCGGCTGGCCGGATACACTGGTCCATTGGATGATGTCAATATCGTCAATAGCAAGCAAAGAATCGAGATGGTTAATCTGCTCAATGCCGTCGAAGTGGTAAAGCGCCTTGTCGAGATAAGCCGCCTGTGCTTTGAGCTCCGGTACGGCGAATTCATTGAACATGTCGTTGGAGATCATGACCGAGAGGTCGCACTGCATCTGAGAGAATTTGCCCGGCGCCCAGATATTGAGCCAGCCAATGCTGCTGCCGCCCTCGTTGTTTTCCTTGTAGATTTCATAGCACTCGTCGGTGGTGGTTTTGTACGCTTCCAGCAGCTTGGGCATAACGGCGTGGATCCAGTCCGGCGCCATGATGAGATCCATGAGGAAATTGTTGCCGCCGCGAACATGCTCCAGCGTATCAAGGTTGCCGGAAATGTCCGGCACCGAGACAAAATAGTCCCCCTTGCTGTGTTCGCAGAAGGCTTTGGTGAGCTCCAGCGTCTTGCGGTAGAGAAAACTCTCCTTGTCAAAGATCAGCGACTCCGGGTCGTCGGTGGTGACGTTTTCCGCCGGGAAAAACCAAATGGAATCCCGGTACTCGGTGCGGACGCCCTTGATATACCCAGCAATGCCGGAGGCGCCGAGGTTGGTGAAAATCTGTGGGAAAGCCTCGCCGCCGTAGTAGGTGTTTTCAAACTGATTCACGTTGCGCTTAATAATGGTCTCGGCATCGGTCCAGTACTGTTTGCGTCCTTCCTCGGTTTCCGGCAGCGGGAACTCCTTATAGGTGTGCCCGGTGCGCAAACCGGTTGCAGCGACACAGCACCGGTCGGTAATTTCGCCATTCCAGAACGCTTCCAGGCGCTTTTTAGCCTGGTCCCAATCATCTTTGTATTTCATGATATTGCCCCTTTCTGTTGCAAATCTTTGGTTCCGATGCTATGATTATAAAAAAGATACGCAGAAATTTCATTGATTTTTCGGACAAAAAACAGGAGAAATACGACATGGTTTACCGCTTTGAGGATGATTTTCTCGAAGACATGACCGGGTACCAGCTCCGGGTGGAGCGGGTGCAGCTGGAGCAGGAGTTTGTACGGCACACCCACAGCTTTTCCGAAGTGGTTGTGGTGCTGGGCGGGACGGCGCGCCACATGGTTGGCGAGCAGTCTTATCGAATTGGAGAGGGGGACGTCTTTGTCATTAATGGGCAGACAAGCCACTCCTTTGAACAGGTAGAGCAGCTCAGCATGATCAACTTCAGCTACAACGAGCGCAATCTCCTGTTTGACCGGGAGGAGCTCCGCCAGCTTCCGGGATTTGCCCCGCTGTTTGTTATGGCGCCGCGTCTGCGGGAAAAAAGCCCCAATGTGGGCATGCTGCACCTTGAGCCGCAGGATATGGGCTTTGTGCAGAGTATGGCGGACGGTATCATCCAACAGACCGAGCAGAAATCCCGGGGCTATGAAGCGGTGGTGAAGCTGTTGTTTCAGGCGGCGGTTGCGTTTTTATCCGCCCGGTATGAACAAACACAGGCCACGGCTTCTCAAAATCTCAACGTCATTGCCGCTGCATACGATTATATGGAACAGAATCTTGCACAGGACTGCACTATTGCCGGTATGGCAGAAACGCTTCTGGTCTCGCCCAGGCATTTGGAACGGCTGTTCCGGCAGTATTGCCGGGAAACGCCGCTGGAGCATTTGACCGAACTGCGGATGTCCCGCGCCCTGCATGAACTTTCCCGCACCAGCCTGCCGGTCTCTGAAATTGCGGCGGCTTGCGGCTTTGCCGATTCTTCTTACTTCTCCCGCGCCTTCAAAGCGCGGTACCATGTTTCCCCCCGGCGTTACCGGGAACTCACCAGCTTAAAACCCTTTGACTGAAAGGAACGTCTATGAAAGCATTGTTTGTTTCAGATTTGGATGGCACCCTGCTTGGACGCGACAGCCGGCTTTCGCCGTATGGCCTGCGCACCCTCAATGAACTCATTGCACAGGGACTGCCCTTTACCTATGCGACGGCGCGCTCACTTTCCTCGGCGCGGCTGGTCACCAAAGGACTTGCGGTTCGATGCCCGGTTGTCACCAACAACGGGGTGTTTATCCGTGACTCGGAGAGCGGGGCGGTGTTGGATTCGGTTGCCTTTGCGCCGGAGGCGCTGCAGGAAATCCGTGCGGCAGTGGAGCAGGCAGGTATTTCCCCGCTGGTTTACTCTCTGGTAAACGGGGAGGAAAAGGTGTTTTGGGTCGCGGGAACTGAGAATGAGGGAATCCGTTATTATTTTGACAACCGCCAGGGCGATAAGCGGTTTACCCCCGTGGGTTCATCCGATGAACTTTACCAAGGTGAAATTTTCTATTTCACCTGCATTGGGGAGCGGGAGGAGCTGCTCCCGGTCTATGAATCCCTCTGCCGGGAAAAACAGGTGCACTGTACTCTCCAACAGGAGCTGTACCGGGAGGAATACTGGTGCGAGCTGATGCCCGGCAAAGCCTCCAAGGCGGCCGCGGTGCTCCGGCTCAGGGAGCTGCTGCATGCGGAACGGGTGATCGCGTTTGGGGACGCCATTAATGACCTGCCGTTGTTTGAGGCAGCGGACGAAGGGTATGCCGTGGCGAACGCTGTGCCAGAGCTGAAAGAACGGGCGGATGGGATCATCGCTTCCAACGACGCCGACGGCGTGGTGAACTGGCTTCAGGCGTTTTGGTCCAGGCAAAACGAAGCATAAGGGGTCAATGCGGAAGCAGCGAAATGAACCGGGAGCCGCCGGTGATTTCTGCGGATGTGGAGGAGCGGCACCCTGCTTTTTTCGTTTCAAAAAGCCTGAGCGGGAAATGCGGGCTTTCCAGTGTCGGTTCACAAGCCGGCTGCGCTGTGTTTGTGGTGATTCTTTATAGCATAACGGCAAAAAGGACAGCGCCTCCAGAGACGCTGTCTTTTTTGAATAGGATGTTTCGATTGTACCGGAAGGAATTTGAAGGCCGGGCATTTCAAGCCGCTTGACCGATAATGGGAGATCTGCCTTCAAATCTCCGGAGTTACAGCGAATGTGCAAAATGCAGCCGCGGCTTTTTGCGTTTTCCCGGGTATGAGGGCTGTTAATTCCGGTGCGGCTCCTCAAAGTACTGGTGATCCTTTGGGTAATCCTCCTCAATGCCGACAAAGACTGGGCGTTTGCGGAGCAGCAGTTCGGTAAAGGCGTTCACCCGGCCGATTTGGTAGGTAAAACGCCGGAGCTGGTCCAGAATGAGATCCAAACGGGTATACGGGCAGTTTTTCGGCTTTTGAAGCAGGAGATCATCGTCCATTTCATCCAGATACAGGAAAATGCGTGCCTTGACGTCCAGGTAATACTCCACAAGCTGGTCTTTGGTGAGCGGCTTGCCGGAATAAGGAAGGTTTAAATCTTCCATGCCCGCGGTATGAAACTCCGGTTCGCGGCACAGGAAGCCCGGTTCCGGAAACCGGCAGTCAAATTCATAGAGTGCGCTGTAAAGAATCCGCCAGACCGGCACCTCGTTGAGTTCCTCTTCAAACCGGCAGGTAGACAGAGCGACCTGAATGTTGTATAAGGTGAGGTCGGTCTGGTGCGCAATGCGGTCGGTCAGCGGTTTTCGCATGGAATTGCCCTCCTTTTATCGGCTGAGATATTTTAGCACAACCTGCCAGTGCTCCAGTAGCTTGTCCATTGGAAAGCGGCCCTGGTTTGCCGGGCTGGTGGACGGCAGGTAGATGGACTCCACCCCGGTCTGCGGGAGGCAGTATTTTTTATAAAGTGCGGTGGCTTTGGCGCCGGTGGTAAAAACCCCGGTCACCGGGCACTGGGCGAGCAGCCAGCCAATGTTATTGACGGTGGGGTTGAGGATGCTGTTGTCATCCGCCCCGCGGATTTCGCAGGAGGCGAGGACGTCCCACAGCGCAATCTGCCTGCGGTGCAGCAGTGCCTCCTTTTCTTCGTTGGTACAGGGGAGCGGCTCGTTTAACAACGCCGCAAGCAACGGCCAGAACCGGTTTTGCGGATGGCCGTAGTAAAAGCCGTTTTCCCGCGATTTGGGCGAGGGAATGCTCCCCAAAATCAACACGCGGGAGTGTTCATCAAACACCGGTTCAATCCCTTCGTGGGTGACAAACGCCATGCGGCACCGCCTTTCCTGGTACAGACAGAAAGCGAAATAATGTCAGCCTTCCAGCCGTGAAATGGCACGGACATGAGTTTGGTTGTCCGGCGTCCCGGTGGGACAGGTCATTGTCTTATTATACCACGGTTCGACTGGATTCGGCAACAAAAAACAATCCGTTGACGGCGGCTGCGTGAAAGTGTTATGATGGTGCTAACAACGATGAATTTGGAGGGATTGTATGTCAAACGAGCGAACCTATCAAAACCCGATTCTTCCGGGGTTTTATCCGGATCCGTCGGTATGCAGGGTGGGAGATGACTTCTATCTGGTCAACTCCAGCTTTGTGTATTTCCCCGGCGTGCCGATCTTCCACAGCAAGGATCTGGTCCACTGGGAGCAGATTGGCAATGTACTCGACCGCCCGTCCCAGGCGCAGTTCGGCACCCAGCATCATTCCGGCGGCATTTACGCGCCGACCATCCGCTACCATGCTGGCACCTTTTATGTGATTACCACCAATGTGGGTGCGGGCGGCAACTTTGTGGTCACCGCCAAGGATCCGGCTGGCCCGTGGAGTGAACCGTATTTTTTTGAGGGCGCGCCGGATATTGACCCGTCCCTTTTCTTTGATGACGACGGCAAGGCGTATTACATCGGCACCCGGCAGAAACGCGGGGCGGAATCCCGCTACTTTGGTGACAACCAGATTTGGATGCAGGAGCTGGATCTTACAACCATGAAATTGGTGGGCGAGACCTATGTCCTCTGGGAAGGGGCGCTTAAAAACGCCGTCTGGCCGGAGGGCCCCCACCTTTATAAAAAGGACGGCTATTATTACCTGATGATTGCCGAAGGCGGCACCGAGCACAACCATTCGGTGACCATGGCGCGCAGTAAAAACATCACCGGGCCGTACGAGGGCAACCCGGCGAATCCGGTGCTGACCCACCGCCATTTGGGGCTGGATTACCCGATTGTCAACGTCGGCCACGGCGACCTTGTCGATACGCCGGACGGCCAGTGGTACATGGTGCTGCTCGGCTCTCGCACCTACGGTGGTTATTACCGCAACCTTGGGCGCGAGACCTTCCTCGTCCCGGTGGAGTGGGAAAACGGCTGGCTGATTGTCAACCGTGGTATCGGTCTGGTGGAGACCATCCACAAGGCGCCGGACCTGCCGGAAGTAATTTATGAAAGCAAGCCGGCCTGCGACCATTTTGACGATCTTGAGCTGGATCAAAAATGGCTCACCTTGCGCAACGTCGCGGACGGGGTCGTTTCCATGGACGCCCGTGAGGGATACCTGCAGCTTTCCACTATCCCGGAAAAGCTGACCGAGCCCTGCGCACCCGCCTATGTCTGCCTGCGGCAGCAGCACATCAACTTTTCGGTCAATACGGCGTTTGAATTTGAACCGGCAAATGAGCATGAGACGGCGGGAATTGCCCTGGTACAGAGCGACGCTTATCAGTACCGCTTTGAATATGCGCTGGAAAATGGAGAAACCGTTGTCCGCCTGGTGCGGTGTGAAGCGGGGGAGGAAACCGTACTTGCCCGGGTTCCGTTCCATGCGGTGCGTGTCTACCTGCATGTCCAGCAGGATGGGCAGGCGCTTCGGTTCTACTACGGGAAAACCTTTGCAAAGACCCAGCTTCTCATTAGCGATGTGGATGCACGCATCCTCTCAACCGATGTGGCGGGCGGTTTTGTGGGCAATACCATTGGTATGTTCACCAGCAGCAATGGCATGCCGAGCGAAAACCATGCTGACTTTGATTATTTTGAATATACCGGCCGTGATTAATATTCGGCAAAACAGCCGCGGGATTTCCCGCGGCTGTTTTTTGTTTGTGGGTTTTGTGAGGATTATTTTTGGGGGAGAAGCCGCGCCTAATTCTGAACAGGCTGAAGGTGCGATTCGCCCGGGCGGATATGCTGCGGCTGGCTCAAGGATATTTCGGCTGGTTACGGTTCGTTTTTGTGGTATATGAGGCTGGCGTCTGCGGGAGCAGCTGCGATTTGCCAGTCTGCTCCATAAGGATTCGCGTCATTTTTTAGGAGAGGAAATACGGAAGAAGTTGAGATTTGGAGGATTACAGAATACAGCTTATGGGTTTGAAACCACGAAAGAGTGCCTTTTAATGTGATTGTTATAGAATATTGATAAAAATAAATATAAAAGTGAATAAAATACGAAAAAATAGAGTCATTTTTGTTTACTATACAACAAAACTGAGGTATAGTTATGGTAGAAAAGGTATGTGCTATAAACAACACCGTTGCATGAATGGAGGGAGAACGATGCGGTTTAAACGTATTTGTGTGCTGCTTGCCGCTCTGCTGCTGTTGCCGGTGGGAGCAGCGTCTTGCGGTCGGCAGCGGGAGAAAGTTGAGCTTCGTATGATGGTGTATACCGAGCGCGCGTCCAGCTCTGATCCGCTTTTAGAGTCTATTTATGCAGCAGTCGATGATTTTAACTTCGGCAATACAGAAATCGTTCTTAAAACCGAGGTTTATCCGGATCCGCAGTATTTGGATAAGCTCAACGCGCTTGCTGCCTCCAACCAACTGCCGGATTTGATTTTGTTTGGCCCGGAGTTAGAGGCTCGTGTTCAGAAATTTGCAAAGGAGGGCGCGCTTGCCGAATTGACCCCTTGTCTGGAGGCGGATAGCGAATGGTACAGCTCTTTCCGGGAGGGTGCTTTTGTTTCTTCTGAATATGAGGGGAAAATCTGGTCGGTTCCTATCACCTTTCAGGCAAATTGTATTTTTTACAACACCCATTTTTTTGAGCGGGCAAATATCCGGGCGGAGGAGATTCGGACATGGGAGGATTTTCTGGAAGCCTGCGAGGCGCTGAAATCGGCAGGCATCCCGCCGCTGTTGCTGGATGGGGACGATAACCGGGTCGCCCGGTTTGCGGATTACCTGCTGCAGCGAAAGGCCGGGATAGAACCGTTTGAAACAATGCTGGACGGTTCGTTTGATCTTGCGCTGGAACCCTATGCGGAGGTCGGCGGAATGCTGAATGCCCTGATGGAGCAGGAGTACCTTCCGGCTTATTCAGGATATTCGCATGAACATTACCGTAAATATGGGAGGGATATTAACTTTTTTGAGGGAGAAGTTGCCATGATGCTTGGCAGTCTGAGTTCTATCGGCGGTTTTCAACGGGAGGATTCCGCTGTAAAAGGGCTGGTTGGGATTATGCCGTTTCCGCAGCTGGAAGGCGGGAGCGGTGTACAGGACGTGTGGTTTGCCCAGGCACACAGCATAGCGGTAAGTACAGACAACGAAAACCAGGAGGCGGCTGTTGAATGGCTCAAACAGATGACCGCAGAGGAAGTACAGCTTGATCTTGCCGCTAACCTGTACCGGCTGCCCGCCACAAAGGTTTCGCTTGAAACGGCCCAATTCAATGGCAAGGACGAACTGGTTCAGGCAGATCAATTGTTGAGCAGACCGCTGCATGTCCTGGATTTTGACCGGTCGTATCTGGGCAGCGAGCGGGAAACGGCGTATGAAAACGCGTGGCGCGGAGCCTTGCTGGGGCAGGATCCGGCGGAAATGCTGGAACAATTACAGGAGGATGCCGCAGCGGTTGCAGATATGCCGGAACATTCTTTGCAGAACTAGAGAAACGGAGCGCCGTTTGCAGGGTTGAAACCGCGGAGAAAAGGTACGTTTCACTTGTGGTAGGCACCAAAAAGCAAAGGAGGGGGCTGGATGAAAAGCCGGAAAGTGGTTGTTTCGGTAACCGCCGTGTTTGTGGCGGCAATTCTGCTGGCGGTAATTTTTACACAGGCATGTGGAACCGGTACGGTAGATGAATCTGAGAAGGCGCCGGAAGTTGAACTCCAATTTGCCATGTGTTATGAGCGATGGTCCAGTGAGGATATGGTTGCGGAATTCCTATATAAAAGGATGGATCATTTTAATGAAGCGAATGAGCAGGGGGGTCTGATTCGGGCGGTGACCTATTCCGATCATCAGTATGCGGATAAGCTCAATGCGCTTGCCGCCGCCAACCAGCTTCCGGATTTGTTCTGGACCATCCCCGGCGTGCCTTTGAACCAAATGGCGCGGGAGGGCCTGCTTGCCGACCTAACCTCGTATCTGGAAGAGGACGCCGTGTGGAAGGAATCCTTCCGCCCGGGGGCGTTTGCCGTCTCCGAAGTGGATGGGCACATTTGGTCGATTCACGTCCTGATGGATTTCTGCTGCCTTTTTTATAACACCGAACTGTTTGAACGCGCTGGAATTAGCGCGGAAGAGCTGACAACCTGGGAGGGATTTTTGAAGGCCTGCGAATCCCTGCGGCAGAACAATATTACGCCTTTGGTTGCAGCGGCAAAAGACGGTTCCGGTTTAATGCCAATGGCCCATTCTTTAGTGCAGCGGCTTGGCGGCGCCCAGCAACTATCGTCTATGCTGGAACAGGGCGCACAGTTTGATTTTATGCAGGAGGATTTTTTGGTAGCTGGCACAATGTTCTATGAGCTTATTGAACGGGGTTATGTCAATGAAAACCTGGGGCGGACTGCCGAGGAAATGGAAAAGGTGCGTTTTGTCCAAGGGAAAGCGGCTATGTTGGTTGCGGATACAACCTCTCTTGGCAGCATTTACCGGGATGATTCCATTGTACGAGACAAGGTGGGACTGCTTCCATTTCCACAAGTAGAGGGCGGAGAAGGACAGGAAGAACTTTGGGTGCACACCAACAGCCTTTCAATGAGCGCGGCGTGTGAGCATCCGGACGCTGTGCTGGATTTTTTCCGGTGGATGACCTCGGCCGATGCGCAGCAGGAGGCAGCTGATTGGACCGGTCAGATTCCGGCGGCTCAACCCGAGGAGGATATTGGCAAGTATCTTCCCGAACTGCGCATGGCGGCTGATTTACTCGAACAAACGCCCCGGTTCTTTTCCTGGGACGGCATATTGCCGGATGAGGACACGACTGACTTTTATGAGACAGCTTGGAAACAAATTGCGCTGGGTAAAGCTCCGGAACAGGCGTTTTCGGAACTACAGGAGCAGTTGGTTGCCCGGAGGCAAATGCAACAGGAGGCACAGGGCTTCGAGCCGTAGTAAACATTTGGGGTTTTGTGGGTAACGGTGCGGCGCTTCAAAAAAGACGGTAAAGCAGTAGCAGGCTTTCATAAAGCAGAAAGTAGCTGACCGGAACTATGGCGAGGGGGAAAGAACAATGAAAGTGAAACGGTTTTTGGCATTTGTAGCAGCGCTTATCTTGCTACCGGTTTTTACGGCCTGTGAAGAACAGCCGCCGGAAAAAGAGAAGATTATGCTTACCTTTGTGTATGCGCATGACTCGGCCTCTAGCAGTGATTTGCTGTTGGAAACTTTGTTAAAGGCGACGGACCAATTTAATCAGGATAACAGCCAGACTTTTCGGATTGAAATGGAAGCGATTACGACCCATTTTGATGAAATAGCCCCTTACTTTGACGAGCTCAATAAATTGGCCGCCTCCAACCAGCTTCCGGATTTGATTTGGATGCCGGACGGCGCAGTGATGAAAGAATACGCTGGTGCAGGCCATTTGGCTGATTTAACCTCCTATTTGGAAGAGGATGACGCGTGGCGGGAATCCTTTTGGGACGGCACATTTGTTTCGACAGCGCACGATGGCGGGATTTTTGCAGTGCCGTTGTGCCTGAGGCTGGATTGCCTTTTTTACAACACCGAATTGTTTACAGAGGCCGACGTAAAGGCGGAGGAAATACAGACCTGGGACGATTTTCTCGCTGCTTGCCAGACGCTGAAAGACGCTGGTATACAACCGCTTGCAATGGGCGGTGAAGAACCCGAAAATATTTCGTATTTCACCAATTATCTGGTGCAGCGGCTCGGCGGTGTGGAGCCAATGCAGCAGATTATCGACCGTGAGGACGGGGTTCGCTTTGACCAGGACTGTTTTATCCGGGCGGGTCAGATGACCTACGAGCTTTTGCAGAATGGGTACCTTCCTTCGGATACTGCGTCTACAACAAATGACGAGGCCGGCGCCGCTTTTCGCAACGGCGAAGCCGCTATGTTTTGCAGCGGCAGTTGGGCGGTCGGCGGGTTTCATCGTGACGACTCTCAGATTATTGACAAGGTAGGAGTACTTCCTTTCCCTGTGGTCGAAGGAGGAAAAGGTCAAGCAAATCATTGGTTTGTCGAGATGAATGCCAGCGTTGCGGTTTCGGCGCAAAGCAAACATACTGAGCAGGCGGTTCAGTGGTTAAAATATTTGACTGCGGATTCAGTGCAGGCAATGATGGCTGAGGAAGGATACCAATTCCCAGCCACTAAGGCAGTGTTCCAAGCTGACCTGGCGCCGAAGGAATATACGTTTATCCGGGAAACTCTGAAACGGGACGGTATGACCGCCAGCGGCTTTTTTGATCATGTTCTCGGTGAGGCGATGGGAAAGGCTTACCAGGAAACCCTGTGGGAAATTTTGATTGGGACCGATTCTGCCGAGGCATTTCAAAACCTGCAGGCGCAGGTGCAGGAATATCTGACATTGGAGCCTGCCGAGAAAAACACGGATCAAACAAAAGAATAGGATTCAACGGCACAGAAAGGCTTTCTGTGCCGTTTTTTTGGGCGGGTTAGGCATATTGGCCTCTGGAGACAGAATAGAAATGAATGTGAGCCAAAATAGCTCTCTCAGAATTTCTCCGCTTATTGAGCGGTATATCATGCTTATTCGAATATCGAACACAAACAAAATCCAAAACAGAAGGAAGGCGGGAATACAGTTTGGGTGGATCATACACATATAGATAGGAGGAGTATAGCCATGAAAGCAAAGAAGCTGCTGGTGGTGTTAGCCTCTGCCGCTATGATGTTATCGGCATTTACGGCATGCAGCAACAGTGCGGATGAAAGCAGTTCTTCGAACGGTAGCTCGAGCGCGCCGGAGGAGGTGGAGCTGACCTTTACGTTCAATGCGGAGCGTTCCACCAATGAGGATCTGATGGTGGAGGAAATTTACAAGGCGCTGGATGATTTTAACGAGAACAATGGAAAAGGCATTACCATGAAGGTTGAAATTTATCCGGACCAACAGTATTCGGCGAAGATCAATGCTCTTGCATCTGCAAACCAAATGCCGGACACCCTTTGGATGAATCCGGGTGCCTATATTAAGGAATATGCCATGTCCGGCAAATTTGTGGATTTAACTCCATATCTCAACGAGGACGCCGCTTGGAAAGAATCCTTCCAGGACGGTGCGTTTGTCTCGGTCACCTTTGATGAAAAGCTCTGGGCCATCCCCATGAATTTTGCCTTTGCCTGCGTTTTTTATAACACCGAGCTGTTTGATCAGGCTGGTGTCAAGGCGGAGGAGATTAAAACCTGGGACGATTTTTTGGACGCTTGTGAGACCCTGAAAGGTGCTGGCATTCAGCCAATCACCATGTCCAGCAAGGATAAGTGGTGTATTGCGTTGTTCACCAATTATCTGGTGCAGCGAATTGGCGGACTGGACCCGGTGAAGAAGGTGGTCAACCGCGATGAAGATTTTAACTTTAACCAGGAGTGTTATATTAAGGCCGGTGAGATGACCTATGACCTGTTCGAAAAAGGGTACATACAGTCTTCGACCAATGGGGATTCCAACGATCAGGCTGCAGCCTATTTCCGCAGCGGCGACGCAGCTATGCTCTGTATGGGGTCTTGGGCAATCGGAGGCTTTCACCGCGATGATTCACAGGTGGTTGGCAAGGTTGGCGTATTCCCGTTTCCAACTGTAGAGGGGGGCAAAGGAGAATCCAACCTTTGGATTGCCAAAACCGATAACATCGCTCTGGGTATCAATGGCGAACATCCGGATCTTGCTATTGAGTGGCCAAAGTGGATGACCGCTGACAAGGCGCAAAGGGCTACGGCGGAGGTTGCCGGAAAGGTGCCGATTACTAAGGTTGCGTTTGATGCAGAGGTCGCCCCACAGGAGCTGACCTTTGTGAATGAGGCAATGGAGCGGGACGGCGCCGTTACCTTTGGCTTCTTTGACGAGGAATTCGGCCATGCAATGGGCGATGGGTATGACAACACCCTTCAGGCAATTATGACCGGAAAGGATCCTGCAACAGCGTTTAAGGATTTGCAGGCAATGGCTGAAACCATTGCTGAAAAAGAAAAATCCGGCGAGCCTGTTTCGGTTAGCTGACAGGAAACGGTATTCAGGGGCTGAGACAAATGCTTCAGCTCCTTTTATTGAAACTGACGGTAAAAAGGGACGCGGCAGCTATATAAATAGTCTTTCATAAAAATAATATTTTTTGTGATTTTAATACGAAAAAAACATATTTTTGTATATTTATTATAGAAAACATAAAATATTTTATATATAAGTTAATAAATTTAATATAAAATATCAAAAACGCGAACCAATAAGTTAAAAATGCAGGTTTACTCTACTGTACCATGCGTTATAATTTGTGTTGTGATAGTACCAAATGTTTCCACAAAATTTAATTCATTGAGGGAGGGGAATCCATGAAGTTCAGAAAAACACTCGCGCTAACACTCTCATCATTAATGGCACTGTCGTTTTTTACATCCTGCAGCGATAACGGCGGTTCGTCGTCCAGCAGTGTAACGTCCAGTTCGGGCGGAGACAGCAATGAACTGGTAACCATTACCTATTCAACTTGGGCGTCTCCGGATACGTCCGACGATGTTATGCTGGCAGAGGTATACCGGGCAGCCGAATCTTTTGCTGAAAACAATGATAAAAATATTACCATTGAAATTCAAAATTACGGCAGTGAGTATGACGCAAAAATCAATGCAATGGCTGCAGCAAATACACTCCCCGATACCATGCAGCAGCAGCCGGGTCAAAAGTGTACGACTTATGGTAAGCTCGGCAAACTGGAAGTGTTGAATAAATATCTGGATGAAGACGAGAAATGGAAGAACTCTTTTGCGGAAGGAATGTTCAGTCAGGTAGAAGCAGATGGCGATATTTATGCGGTACCGATTAGTTTTGCGGCGGGCTGTGTTTTTTATAATAAGGATATTTTCAGCGAAGCCGGCGTTGAGGCGGACAACATTAAAACCTGGGAGGATTTTCTTGACGCTTGTGAAACATTAAAACAACATGGTACAATTCCGTTGGCGATGGCCAGTAGTTCGGGAGCTGGGTGGTGCATTTCCCTCTTTACAGCTTATCTTGCGCAGCGGCTCGGCGGTTTGGAGCCAATGGAAGCAATTGCAGAACGCGAAGAAGGGTATACCTTTGATCAGGAGAACTTTATTGAGGCAGGACGAATGACTCTGGATCTGCTCAAGAAGGGCTACATTCAGGCTTCTTCTATTGGCGATTCTGCAGATCAGGCAAATGCGTACTTTACCTCTGGCCAGGCGGCAATGATTTGCCAGGGCTCTTGGGTTGTTGGCGCGCTGAATGCAGAAGGCTCTCAGGTCATTGGTAAAATTGGTGTAATTCCGTTCCCAAGCGTTGATGGCGGAAAAGGTGATGCGAGCGTTTGGATGGGTAAAACGGATAATGTTTCCATGTCTGCAGACAGTGAGCATAAAGACGCTGTGCTGGAATGGATGAAATATGTAACGAGTGATAAATTCCAAACCGAGTCCATTGCCTATAAATCGGGCAAGATTCCAACCACCAACATTACAGTGGATGAGTCCAAGGTGCCGGATGGCTTTATGAGCGTTTCTACTGCGTTGAAAGATTCCGCTGGTACTTTTATGTTCTTTGACGAATGGTTTGGTGCGGCTTTAGGTTCTGAATGGAATGGCGCGCTTAATGCAATTATGACCGAGCTAAAGACTCCTGAGAAGGCGTTTGCTGATCTTCAGGATTATGCGGTTAATCGTCAGGGAGAAACAGCTGCTTAATGCGGCGGAGCATTCTGGACTGAATCGTTGAATTGAGCTGGTACAGCGTCATTACTATCACACGCTGTACCGGCTTTTTGCTTTGTTGCGAATTGTGCAGATTATACAATGAAAATAAACAGCGCCGTTTGAGCACGGTCTTTAAAGAAGGAAATACAGAAAAAATAGGGCAAAATTAACCAAATATAGGTTTAAAAAATAAACGAAGCATAACATAAGACAACGGCTGTTTAAGCAGGAAATAAGGCTTTATTGGTCTCGAATTGTAGAAAAACACCGATGATTGTGAATTTTCTGCGACTTTTTTTGTGGTATTTAGTGATTATTTCATGACCCAAATGTTATAAATTTAAACCATAAGGTTAATTTTATCCAATTTACACAACTGGGCATGCTGTTTATAATAAAAACTGTGATAGTTACTCAAAAAAATCTATCAAGGAGGCAATTACATGAAAGTCAAGAAACTTCTTGCGATTGCTGCTTCTGCTGCCATGATGCTGTCTGTCTTTACAGCATGTAATAATGGCGGCGGCGAAAGCAGTAATGGCGGTGGGGACGCGAGCACACCTGAGAATGTAGAGCTCAAGTTCGTGTTTAACACAGAGCGTTCCACAAACGAGGACCTGATGGTTGAGGAAATCTACAAAGCGCTGGATGACTTCAATGAGAACAATGACAAGGGCATTACCATGAAGGTCGAAATTTATCCGGATCAGCAGTATGCTGCTAAGATCAATGCTCTTGCTTCTGCAGGCAACATGCCGGATACCCTCTGGCAGGCTCCTGGCGCAAAGGTTAAAGAGTATGCAACCGCTGGTAAGTTCGTTGAAATCACTCCGTACCTTGAAAAGGATCAGGAATGGTATGATTCTTTCCAGGATGGCGCATTTGACGGCGTAACCTTTAACGACAAGATTTGGACCGTTCCGCTCAACTTTGCATTCTCTTGTGTCTTCTACAACACCGAGCTGTTTGATCAAGCAGGCGTTAAAGCAGACGACATCAAGACTTGGGATGATTTCCTTAAGGCTTGTGAAACCCTGAAGGGTGCTGGCATTCAGCCGATTACCATGGCTTCGAAAGACGCTTGGTGCATCGCTCTGTTCACCTCTTACCTGGTACAGAGAATGGGTGGCCTTGAAGAGGTTCAGAAGATTGCTAACCGTGAAGACGGTTACACCTTTGAGCAGGATTGCTTCATCAAAGCTGGTGAAATGACCAAAGAACTGCTTGACAAAGGCTACATTCAGGCTTCTACTGTTGGTGATTCCAACGACATGGCTGGTTCTTACTTCCGCAATGGCGACGCTGCCATGTTCTGCATGGGCTCTTGGGCAATCGGTGGTTTCCATCGTGATGATTCCAAGGTCGTAGACAAAGTTGGCGTATTTGCGTTCCCGACTGTTGAAGGCGGTTCTGGTAAACAGAATCAGTGGATGGGTAAAACCGATAGTATTGCCCTCGGTATCGACGGCAAATATCCGGATCTCGCTATCGAGTGGCCGAAGTGGATGACTTCTGACAAAGCTCAGAAAGCCACCGCTGAAGTTGCTGGTAAAGTTCCGATCACCAAGGTTGAGTTCGACGCTGAGAAAGCTCCGCAGGAGTTGCAGTTTGTAAGCGATCTGATGAATGAAATGGGCGCTGAGACCTTTGGCTTCTTTGATGAGACCTTTGGCAACAAGCTCGGCGACGAGTGGAACAATGCTCTCCAGAACATCATGACCGGTAATAAGACTCCGGAGCAGGCGTTCAAAGACCTTCAGACTTATGCTACCACTCAGTGGGTAAAAGATCTTGAAGAGACCTCTAAATAACGGAAGAGCACTTAAGAACTGAATACTGTCACTGCGAAAGGGATTAGGATTCCTATCCTAATCCCTTTTCAGGTGATAAATGTAAGACTTATACTAGACCCATCATTGAATCAAGCAAATCGTGGTGTTATGTGGAGGTTAGTATGGAGAGATTATTGCGCGACAAGAAGATGATACTCGTCTTCGTTGGTCCGGCACTATTATTGTTTGTTTGTGTTTTGCTGGGGCCTATGATTTATGGCCTTGCAATGAGCTTGTTTAAATGGAACGGTATTTCCGCTCCGACCTGGTATGGCTTCGAGAACTTTATTTACATGTTCACGAAGGATACTGTATTCCCGATTGCGTTAAAGAACTCTTTGTTCTTTGTTGTATTTTCCCTTATTACTCAGCAGCTTTTAGGTTTGCTTATTGCTATTATTCTGACGAATAATATTAAGTTCAAAAACCTTTTCAAAAATATTTATTATCTGCCGGTTGTTCTTTCCAGTGCTGCTGTTGGTCTGTTGTGGATGTTCATCTTCAACCCGACTGTTGGTGCACTGAACCAGTTGCTGAAAGGAATCGGCCTTGAGAGTTGGCAGCAGTTCTGGCTGACAGATACCTCAAATGGTCTTTTCCCGCTTCCGCTCTGGATGATTGGCCTTGTTTCCATGTGGCAGTACATGGGTTCTACTATGATGCTTTACATGGCGGCCATTCAGGGTATTCCGGAAGATATGTACGAAGCGGCTTACATAGATGGTGCTTCCAGAATTAAATGTATCTGGTACATTACGTTGCCGATGATTCGTTCCATGATTAAAATCAGCACGGTTCTTTCTTGTGTTGGTTCCTTGAAATTCTTCGACTTGATTTTCACTATGACCAACGGTGGTCCTGCTCACCTTACAGAGGTTCTAGCGTCACATCTTTATAACCAGTCCTTTAAGTTCTGGGATTATAGCTATGGTAGTGCACTGTCGGTTATTCTGGTTATTCTTTGCTTGCTCTTTACTTTTGTATTGAATAAGCTCATTAAAGTTGAAAGTTATACAGACTAAGGGGGTGCGATGAATGGCTAGTTATGAAAAGAATAAAGCGAAACTGAAACCCAGCAAGGTTATTATTTATATCGTTCTGATCCTCTTGGCTATTATGTATGTTGCCCCGCTAATCTGGGTAATTATGGCTTCCTTGAAAAGCAATACAGTATTGTTTACCGATCCGTTCGGTCTGCCAAACCCACCGCAATGGGTGAACTATGAAACCGCATGGGTTGGCGGTAAGATTGGCCGTTACTTCCTGAACTCGGTTATTGTTGTCGGTATTACGCTTGTATGCTCAATTTTGATTAACTGTATGGCTGCATACGGCCTTTCCAGATTGAAATGGAAACTCTCTGGTGCAACTATGGTGCTGTTCCTCACCGGTATGATGGTTCCGATTCATGCTACCTTGATTCCACTGTTCGTTATGTTCACAAATCTTGGTTTGCTGGATTCTTATGTCGGTTTGATTCTGCCGTATACGGTATTCTCATTCGGTCAGTCAATCTATATTATGCGTGGCTTCTTTGGCAACCTGCCAAAAGAAATGGAGGAAGCAGCTGTTATTGATGGCTGTTCCATTTGGGGTGCTTATTGGCGTATTATTCTGCCGATTTCTACTGCTGGTATCTTTACCATTGGTTTGTTCACCTTTAATGGTACTTGGAATGAGTTGCTTGTTGCTCTTGTTTTCACCACGGGCGAATCTGTTAGAACCCTGCCTCCTGGACTGACTGCATTTGTCGGTCAGTATTCCACCAACTATGCTCCGATGCTTGCAGCTATCGTTATTGCGGTTACTCCGACAATTATCGTTTACTGCTGTTTCTCGAACAAGATTGTCGGTGGTCTGACGGCTGGTGCTGTTAAGGGCTAATCGGTTTCGAATGACAATATAATATGCATTATGAACAGGAGATTTATATGCTTCATCTTAATGCTGCTCTGTAATGGAATTCTTATCAAAGAATAGATGAGACAAATGTATGGTTGTTCTCATTGGATTTATCTGAATTCTAAAATGCAGCTAAGAATGGGGTAAATCTCCTGTTTTTTTGTGTAACTTTGAAATATTTGTGTACTGTTTCAGAGGAGTTGCTATTGAAAACGGTATACAAAAGGATAAGCCTATTTTGAAACCCTAAATTTGGCCTTTTTTTAATCTTTCTGTATAATAAGGTATGAAAAGACTTTGGTAAATGGTTAAAAGGTGAGAAATGCAGGCTTTGACGTTGGTTTATGCCTAATTCTTGTTTGTCCGTCGGTAAGTTATAACCTCCTTTTCCGGTTTAGGACTAGTAACACTATAATTTATTTTTGCACCTGTGTTTTCACAGGTGCTTCTTTTTTGTAAATAGGGAATAAAAATCCCCCCTGCTTATCACAGGGGGGATTTTTAATTTTGAGTAGGGGGATCCGGTACATCGTGTGGGATACGTATGGTAACAACTGTACCGACAGAGACTTCACTGTGAATAGCAAGCCCGTACTGTGAGCCAAAGGAGAGCTGAAGCCGTTTATGGACATTTAAAAGACCAATATGGGTATGCCTGCTGTTCTCCTGATTTTTCCGCAAATTTTCATTGAGCAGATTGCGCAGTTTATCCGGCGGTATGCCGACACCGTCATCTTCAATGGTGATGATAATATCCTTGCCATCGTAGCCGCCAAAGATGCTGATTTTGCCGCCCTCGATCTTGGGGTCTACACCATGGCTGATAGCATTTTCAATGAGAGGCTGCAGAATAAATTTGGGGGTTTTTACCTGAGCAATGCTTGGA
This sequence comes from Clostridiales bacterium, assembly GCA_003150405.1. GTDB lineage: Bacteria > Bacillota > Clostridia > Oscillospirales > Ruminococcaceae > Metaruminococcus_A. Next base: position 19,481 of record QAMM01000001.1, on the reverse strand, counting down.
TCAATATTAATGGTTACATCAATTTTATCGCCATAACGGTATTTTTGAATCAAAAGGTAGTTTTGTACATTTTTGATTTCACGTTCAATGGTGACAAAGTCGTCGTTGCGCAATCCTTCACGCATCAGATCACCAAGTGCTTTCGCAATTTCTCCGGCTTCGGGAACACCTTGGATACGGGAAATCCAGTTGATGGTTTCCAAAGTGTTGTAGAGAAAATGCGGATTGATTTGAAATTGCAAATATTTGAGCTCGGCCTGTTGTTTGAGTAATTCTTTTTGGTAAATGGTTTGAATAAGCTCATTGGTATTGTCGATCATAGCGTTGAAACTGTCACTTAAAAGGCCGACTTCATCCTTTGAATGATAATCGTTATGAATGTTAAAATTACCGTTTTGAACCTTCTGTACGGTTAGAGTGAGCTTGCTGATGGGATCAGAAATGGATTTTGCAAGGAACACCGAAACGGTCAGCGTTAAAATTAAAATAACCAGTGTAATTACAAAAAAGATCTGGGTTAAGGTGAAGAAATCCTTTTCAAAGTCATAAGCGCTGATTTGGTAAAACAAATACCATTGCCCTTGATTTAGAGATTTACAGGCGATGTAATAGTTTTCCCCATCAATGCTCCGCAAAGAAAAAGGCGTGTCGCTGGGATTGTGAATAAAGGTGAGATAATCCGGCCCCACCTGGGAATACAACAGTGATTTATTCTCATGGCTAAGGATGGTGCCGGAATGATCGGTGATAAAGATACCGCCGTCTTTGTAGAGAGAAATATCGCTGTATATTTTGAATAGGCTTTCCTCTGGCATATTCACAATAAGGTACCCAAGCGGTGTAAGGCTTTTGGTGGAGTAAATAACCCTTCCATAGGTGACCATGCCTGGCTCCAAATTGATCCAGGAGGCCTTGTAAGAATTATTATCAATAATGGAAAGGGATTCCTCGGTAATTTCCGGGCTGGTACCCTGTGGAACCGAAAAGCAGAGCGAAGGGTCGTCATAAGTGAGTAAATAAATGGAATTTACGCTGGAATGACCGTACATGACGTCGCGCAAAGCGGTGTCAATGCTGTTGTCATCCAGTGAAAAAATTCATTCTGCGCAATAGCGGTCAGCATGCGCTGGACACCTTCGTTGTTGGTGAGTTGAACATAGGCAGAGTCCAACGCACTGGAGGTGTTCTCAATGTTCTTGCACAATTCCGTGAGAATGTCCGCCGTATAATTAGAAGATTTCCGTTCCAAAATGACTTTGGAATTCGTCAAATAAAAAACAGCCATTAATGTAACCGGCAGCGCAATCAACACAGCAAATGAAAGCAGAAGTTTTTTGCGGATTTGCAGGTCCAAAAATGACTGTCTTACACGGCGAATGAATGATCGAATCATCGTTCGCTGACACCAACTTCCAGGGGATTGATGTTGTTGAGCAGATTTTGCCGGAATTCAACCGGCGTCATGCCATAATAACGTTTGAAAATCTGGCTGAAATATTTTGAGTCCTTAATGCCAACAGCAAGCGCAATTTCGTAAATCTTGTTGTTCGGGTCCCGGAGCATATTACATGCCTGCTCCATCCGTACCCGAGTAAGAATTTCAAGAAATGTGTTCCCGGTCTCCTTTTTGACCAACCGGCTCAGGTAAACCGGACAAAGATGTACAATTTCACTCGCCGAACCGAGGGTGATCTCCTCAGAATAATGGCTCTTTAAGTACTGGATGAGCTGTTTGACCGTCTCGTTTTTCAGCATTTCCTCATTGGGAAGTAGTTTGTCAAACAACGCCATCTGATTTTCTTTGACCTGACGCATGAGCGAGCTTTGCTCGCTCATAATCAGGTTGGTTTGTTCAATTTGAATTTTCGCCTTGTTTACCGCTTCAAAAATCTCATTCGGGTCGGAAGGCTTGAGCACAAATGCGACCACACCGAGCTCAACAGCTTCTCTGGCGTATTCAAAATCCTTGTAGCCGGTGAGAAAAATGACCTTGGTCAGAAGGCCTTTTTCCTTAATCATGCGGGCAATTTCGGTGCCCTTATACCCCTGCATATGAATGTCTGTCAGCAGAATATCCGGTTTAAGCTCTTCAACCATATTCCAGCATTCCATACCGTGGGAGGCCGTACCAACAACCTTGACGTCGACCGATTCCCAGTTGAGGGAATTCAAGCCCTGCCGGATCAAGTGTTCATCATCTGCTATTACCAACGTAGTCATTTTATCACCTGCCTTTCCAAGCGGCGGCATTAAAATGCGCCTGCTTCATGCTTCAGGATTAGAGAACTTCATAGGTAAAGCTGTGGAAATCGACATAGGAGGATTCGTTGTACTCCAAATCCGCCGCATACATACCGATGAACGCGCCGGTAAAGCCAGTGTTGAAGTCATCGGAGAGGACAGTGGTATCAATGTCATAGTCAATTTCGGTAAAGTTTTCACCGTCAAAGGAGTAGGAAAAACGAGCGGTTTCCTTATGCGCAGTGACACGCAGCCAAACCTTCTTAACATCCTTGGGGATTTCAATTTCGTTTTCGCCGAGCGGCATCTCAAAAGCACGTTGCTTAAAGCTCATGATGCTGATGGTCTGACAGTCCTTCACTTCGTCGTAAGCGACCTTGAGGAGGTACTGGCTGAGCTCGTCATAACGGTAGAGCAGGCCGCCGAATTTTTTAAAGTGCCGGTTTGGATTGGTCAGGCAGGTGGTTGCCTGAAAATCCATGTGCATCTGGCGACGGACAAACATGTTCTGGCGCTGGTTTGAGTAGAGCGATTCACCGCCGTAAATGCGCAGTGTGTTGTCCGGGCCGACCTGATGCGCACAGGGAACGCGCAGGGAGTTGAATTCCCGGTAGAACTCGTCGGTACCAAAGGTGTAATTAAAGAATTTCTTTTCGTGTTTCTCTCCATAGCCTTCAAATTCTGCGTCCGGAACAACGGTCATGTTTTTCAGATACGGCCAATCGTTGACCCAGACCATTTCGTTAATGGAAGTCTCACGCCCTAAGACACAGCGTTTGTTGTAATAGGGGCGAGAGCAAAGGAAAGCGGTAAACCAACGGCCGTCCGGACCTTGGCACCAGCTGGCGTGGCCGCATTTCTGAATGGGAGAATCCGGCGCGTCCTTGGTCGTGACCAAAAAGGTGTTCGGATGCATTTCATACGGGCCATAAATGTCTCTGGAGCGGGCAACGGTAGCGGCATGGCCGTAGAAGGTACCGCCCTCTGCAACAACCATATAATACCAGCCATCTTTTTTATAAATGTGCGGGCCTTCCACCCATTTGTGATCCGAACCTTTAAAGACCTTGCGCGGTTCCGAAATCGGCTCTAAGGTGATTGGATCAAGCTCGGTGACCAGAATGCCGGAGAAGGTGTCCGGGTTCGGCTTGCGGAAATCCCACTCCATATTGACAAAATACTTACGGCCGTCATCATCGTGGAAAAGAGAGGGGTCAAAACCGCTGCTGTTGATGTAAACCGGCTCGCTCCACGGGCCTTTAATATCCCGCGCTGTAGTAATATAGTTGTGGGTGTCCTTAAAGGGAAGGTGCTTCCAGGCCTTTACATCTGTAAAAACCAGGTAGAACATATCGTTGTGGTAGGTTAAGCACGGCGCCCAGATGCCTGCGGACTCGACGTTGCCCTGCATGTCAAGAAAATCAGTGCGGTCGAGCGGGGTAGCGACGCATTCCCAGTTTGCGAGGTCTTTGGAGGCGCTGATGCGCACGCCGGGGAAGTACTCAAAAGTGGAGTTTGCAACATAGAAGGTGCCGTCGACGCAGATCATGGAAGGGTCTGCGTGAAATCCGGTCAATACGGGGTTCTGGATCATGTTGATAGTCCTTTCTTGCTTGTTTTCATTATTTTTAACAGGGTCTACCCAAAGGTACCCTCATTGTACCATAAGAAAAATAGAAAATCTACTACTTTTATGGAGAAATCACACAAACAAGGGTCATAAAATAGAACAAAAAACTGACATAATATCTACGATTGGTTCAAATTATACACCCATGCTATGAAAAATTCAACCTCTTTATGCAAAAACAAACTGGAAAAGCCTCCCGTATACGTTGAGAAATGGGGGTCGCCTCGTGGGTGGTTGCTTTTGAGGCGGTGAACCGTTATAATGGAAACAATAAATAAAAGGGTGATGGATTTGAAGGTTCTACTGTATACCGAAGGATTAAAATATGTATCCAAATCCGGGCTTGGACGAGCTATCCGGCACCAGATGAAGGCGCTTGAGTACGCCGGCGTACCGTATACACTGGATCAAACGGATGATTACGACGTGGCGCACATCAACACCTATGGCTTAAAATCTCGCCATCTGGCGCGCAAGGCGCACCGGCAGGGCAAAAAAGTGGTTTACCATGCGCATTCCACCGAAGAGGATTTTCGTAATTCCTTTCTGCTCTCCAACCAGATTGCTCCGCTTTTTAAAAAATGGCTGGTGAGTTCCTACTCCCTCGGCGATCACATTGTCACGCCGACACCGTACTCCAAATCGCTGCTGGAGGGATATGGCATTCAAAAGCCGATTACAGCGGTCTCCAATGGCATTGACCTTTCCTTTTATGAGCGCCCGGAGGGGGAGGACGGCAGCGCCTTCCGGGAAAAATTCGGTTATTCCAAAGAGGATAAAGTCGTTATGGCGGTCGGCTTGTACATTGAACGCAAGGGGATTCTCGACTTTGTGGAGCTTGCCGAGCGGATGCCGGAATATAAATTTATTTGGTTTGGTTATACCGATCCCAAACTCATTCCGCAGAAAATCCGGGAGGCACTTAAGGTCAAACTTCCAAATCTTTGCTTTGCGGGGTATGTGGAGCCAGAGGTGCTCCGCACTGCCTATTACGGCGCGGATCTGTTTTTGTTCCCCACCTTTGAGGAGACGGAGGGAATTGTGCTACTGGAGGCCCTTGCTGCAAGGCAAAAGGTGCTGATCCGCGACATTCCCATTTATGAGGGTTGGTTTGCCGATGGTGTAAACGTCTACAAGGCCACTGGTGTGGATGGATTTGAACAGAAAATTCGGGATATTCTGGAAGGAAAGCTGCCCGACTTGACCGAGGCGGGCTATGAGGTGGCAAAACAAAAGGATATTCGGAACATTGGAGCGGAATTAAAAGCGATTTATGAATCGCTTTAACGGAGGCTGTTGTGAAAAGAAGCGATAAAGCGTTGCAGCAACGCACAGCGGTGTTTGAGCGGGAGTGTGCCCGGATGCAGGCGGAGGGCTACCGGGAGATAAACGGTGTGATTTCGGTGCTGAAAGCCAATGTCATGGCGTTTTTGATTGCCGGCCCACTTGTGGTTATCTGTCTGGTGTTGTACGCGGTGATTCGCGGCGGGCCTTTGGGCTTTGACCGTTCCTGGGAGGCGTTGGTGATCCTGGCGCTGTTTCTAGTGCTTGTTCCTGTGCATGAGTTGCTCCATGGCCTAGCTTGGAGCTTGTTTTGCCGGGATGGGTGGAACAGCATTCATTTCGGCATGATGTGGAAATCGCTGACGCCTTATTGTACCTGCTGGGAACCGCTCCGCTTTGGAGGCTATCTGTTTGGTTGCCTGGCTCCATTTCTAGTGCTCGGCGTGGGGTTCTTTTTGGCTGCACTGGTTGCTGGGAGTCCGCTGTTGGTTTATTTGAGTGGTTTAAATATTCTGACCACAGGTGGAGATATTACCATTGCACTGAAAGCTCTGCGCCACCAAAAGGGCTGGTTTTTGGATCATCCCAGTGCGTGCGGCTTTCTGGTGTTTGAAAAGACCGGCGGCGAGGTGTAATCCAGCTCAAAATGGGGATACCGCTGTTTTCGGTGTGCTGGCGGCAGGGTAATTTGCCCTGCCGCCTTTTACTGCGTGCCATTCGATGTATTTTTGTTTTATGATGAATCACGTAATCAATGGGTTCACAAATTTGACGAGGTGTGAGGGTTCAAGGAAATAGCCGTATACTGCAAAAAGATTTTAGAGGTGAATTTTAAGGAGTGATAAATATTCGCTTTGTTCTCGTAAAGTGCTCTGAAAAAGAAAATCAAAAACAATTCTGCAATTTTATTGACAATCATCCTGCAAAAGAATATAATGATGTTATAAATCGTATAATTGTATACAATTATACAAATTAAGAAAATGGAAAAGAGGGAGACAGCTATGATTGAAATCAATCCAAAATCAAACCTGCTTGAAGAAAAAACCTACCGCTATACTTTACAGGATATTAAGGAACCACGTCTGTTCCGCGATATGTTCCCTTATGATGAAATACCAAAGACTCCTTTCAACAATCGCCGTGTGCCGATGAATATGCAGGAGGATATTTGGATTACCGACACCACCTTCCGCGACGGCCAGCAGTCCCGTGCGCCGTACACCGTGGAGCAGATGGTGGAGATCTATAAACTGCTGCACCGCTTGGGCGGGCCAAAAGGGATTATCCGACAGACGGAATTTTTTGTCTACAGCGAAAAGGACCGCGAAGCGCTCAAACAATGTATGGATTTGGGCTTCGAATTCCCAGAAATCACCACCTGGATCCGCGCCAGCAAAGAGGATTTTAAACTGGTTAAGGACATTGGCATCAAAGAAACTGGAATTCTGGTGAGCTGTTCGGATTATCACATCTTCAACAAGCTGAAAATGACCCGTAAACAGGCATTGGAGCACTACCTTTCAGTGGTGGCAGACGCCATTGAGGCGGGTCTGCGCCCGCGTTGCCATTTTGAGGATATTACCCGCGCCGATTTTTACGGCTTTGTGGTGCCGTTTACCAACGCGCTGATGGAGATGTCTCAGAGTGCGGATATCCCAATTAAGATCCGCGCCTGTGATACGATGGGCTATGGCGTGCCTTACACCGGTGTTTCTCTGCCGCGCAGCGTGCCGGGGATTATATATGGTTTGCAGCATTATTCCGAAGTACCGCCGGAGATGCTGGAATGGCATGGCCACAATGACTTTTATATGGGAGTTGCCAATGCTGCTACCGCTTGGCTGTTTGGCGCCTGTGCCGTCAACTGTTCGCTCTTTGGTATTGGGGAGCGCACCGGCAATGTGCCATTGGAGGCAATGGCGATTCATTATGCGTCCCTCAAAGGAACGACCGACGGCATGGATCTCTCCGCTATTACCGATCTTGCGGATTATTACCAAAGTGAAATTGGTTACGACATTCCGCCGATGACCCCGTTTGTCGGGCAAAATTTCAACGTTACCCGGGCAGGTATTCACGCGGATGGGCTCTTGAAAGATGAAGAGATCTATAATATTTTTGATACCGGTAAGATTTTAAACCGCCCTGCAATCGTTTCGGTGAGCAACGTCTCCGGCCTAGCGGGCATCGCCTTCTGGATTAACCAGTTTTACCGCCTGCCCGACGAGGCAAAGGTAGACAAACATTCTGAGCTGGTGGGTAAAATCAAAGAATGGGTGGATGCAGAGTATGCGGCGGAACGCCAAACCGTTATCAGCGACGAAGAACTGGTCGGCCTGGTCAAACGGTTTGCGCCAGCACTGCATAAGCAGTATAAACGGGGCCGCCATGCCGAGTAGTGGAGGCTGCCGATGAAACCATTAGAAAATACGTCCGGAAGTACGCTGCATATCCGGGTGTTTGAAGAAATTGAGCACGCTATCCTTGGCGGAGAATTGAAAAGTGGGGAAAACCTGACCGAAAGCCGACTTTCCAAGGAGCTGGGTGTCAGCCGTACTCCGGTGCGGGAGGCGCTGCGCCAGCTTGAACTGGAAGGATTGGTGCGCACGGTGCCAAACAAAGGTGCTGTTGTTGTGGGCGTCACTGAAAAGGACATTGAGGATATCTATGTAATCCGAACCCGTATTGAGGATTTGGCGGTGCGTTGGGCGGCGGAATCCATGACCGATGCGGCACTTGCGGAACTGCGGGAACTGGTTGCATTGCAGGAATTTTATGCCACCCGCGGGGATTTGGAAAAGCTCTGCGAGCTGGACGGTACTTTTCATGAAGCCATTTACCGCGCAAGCGGCAGTCGGCCGCTGGAGCACATGCTCACGGGGTTTCATCACTACATCCGGCATGCGCGTTCGGTTTCGTTCAAACGTTCCGGACGGGCGCTTAAAGCGGTGGCGGAACACCGCGAAATTGTGGAGGCGCTTGCCGCGCGAAATGCGCGGCAGGCGGCCGTGCTGATGGTGGAGCATATTTGCAAAGCGCGGGACAACCTGCTTACAACCTTGCTGCGAAACAAGGAGGATGCGGAGTGACCTTTTACGAACGGGTTTACAAAGCCGTTGCGCTGATTCCGAAAGGAAAAGTCGCAACCTATGGGCAGATCGCTCTTTTAGCGGGGAGCCCGCGCGCCTCCCGCGTGGTGGGCTATGCGCTGCATGTCAATCCTATGCCGGGTGTGATCCCCTGCCACCGGGTGGTCAACCGTGAGGGCAGGTTGGCCCCAGCCTTTGCTTTTGGTGGTACCGACGCCCAACAGCGGCTGCTGGAGGGCGAAGGGGTCGTAGTGGAGGACGGCTTTGTTAACCTGAAACGGTATTGTTGGGACAGTTCTCTTATCCGCCTGGATTTGGAAGAAAGCTCCGGCGGCAAATAAAGCTTTTCAACCCGGCTCCAATGTGGTAGAATAAAGTCGAAAAAGGGAAACGCCCGTCCGGCTGTTTATGCGGCGCTGGGACGAGCGTTTTCATCTTGCTAGCGAATGGGATGGGATTGCGTGCGCGGAATGTTAAATGTGTTTCTCAAGGCGGTTCCCGCTGGAATGCTAATTGCGGTTGGCGGGGTGTTGTACCTCAGCGTGGACAACAAATACGTTGGTTCGTTTTTGTTTGGCATTGGCCTGTTTCTCATCTTTTCATACCAGTTTTTTCTGTTCACCGGAAAAGTGGGGTATGCGGTGGAAAACGGCCCGCGGTATTGGGCGGATTTGGGTGTCATCTGGCTGGGGAACCTTGCCGGGGCATTGCTGACCGGTTTTGGGGTGCTTGCAACCCGGATTGCTTCCATATCTGAGAAGGCGGCGGAACTTTGTGCCGTAAAATTGGAAGATCATTTGCTCAGCATTTTTCTTTTGTCCATGTTCTGTGGCATGCTGATGTTTGTCGCCGCGGACAACTACAAAAACGGAAAGAGCAGTTTGCAGAAACACCTTGCCATCTTTTTGCCGGTGATGGTGTTTATCCTTTGCGGGTTCGAACACTGTGTGGCCAATATGTTCTACTTTACGGCCGGGCAGGCGTGGGGGCTGAAAACAGCAGGCTATTTGGTTGTCATGTCACTTGGCAATGCGGCAGGAGCGTTTGTCCTTCCACTGCTTAAAAAGGCAATTCGCCGGACAAAGACGGGGGAAGAAGCATAGCCGTAAAAGTATGCCTGGCAAAACGTTGTTGACGGTAAAGCATGGAAAAATTGATGTGCCAGCCGCGGAAGAAACATTTTTTGCTGCGGCAGACTAAGAAAAAATGAAAACGGGAGCGGGTGGGAAAATCGCCTGCTCCTGTTTTGTTTGTTATGGTAAAATGGTTTGACTGATACCAGGTCGGATTTCTGTGTTTTGAAGGGTCTGATTGTGTGCGGACAATGCAGTATAACATAAAACAAAAACGCGCTGTATGGGAACACAAACATCCATTTAGAAGTCGTAAACAGCGCCGTCAGGCGCGGGCGTTGTGGCAATCCACTCCTGTGGAGAGAGGCCAATTGTACGGCCGTAGTCGATTAGTTCCTGCTCCGAAGAAAACGGGCCGGCCAAGGCGCCGTCCGCTGTGTTGAGAAGATAGTAGAACGTCTGAGCTGTTTCTTCATTGCCGTTTTGTTGAACGGCGGCAACATAGGAATCGCTCGTAAAATATTGGGTAACCTTGGATTCAATAACTGTCTCAAGGCCGCCGTTACCATCTGCATGACCGATGACGATTTCTTCGCTGTTGATACGCCACATTTCGTATCGGTTGGAAAGCGGCAGCTTCCAGTCCTGCGCCCCCGGACCAAACGCACAGGAGGAAAATAACAGGAGAAGTGCTATGATTGGGATCAATCGTTTTTGTTTTATAACGGCTCCTTTCATTCGTCTGAAGGCTGCCAGCCTTTGCAAACGTCAATCCATTCCCGGCTTGCGGCAAGGCGGTACAATTCGTCGCAGGTCAGTTCAATGGCGCTGTTGCTGCTGCCGCAGGCTGGAAAAACGGTTTCAAAGCGTTTCAGGGAAATGTCGGTATAAACAGGCACATTTTCCGGAATACCGAATGGGCAAACCCCGCCGACTGCGTGCCCGGTCATGGCGAGCACATCCTCCGGAGAACACATTTTGGCCTTAAAGCCGAATTTCTGTTTGAATTTTGGGTTGTCCACCTTGGCATCGCCTGCTGTGACAATGAGAAAACAGCCCTCCTTACCGTAAAAAGAAAGAGTCTTGGCAATCCGGGCAGGCTCACAGTGCAGGGCTTGCGCGGCTAGCTCTACGGTGGCGCTGGAAACCGGAAATTCCATAATTTGATCTGCGATTCCCAACTTGGAGAAATAATCGCGCACGAGTTCAATTGACATGACCTTCATCTCTTTCCTGAGAATAAGATACCGGTATCATAGCACATCCGGACAGAAACTTCAATCTTAGGCGTTTTTCACAAAGTTTTGCTGTCAATTTAGAGCAAACAGAAAAAACAGAGCATTTTTGAAAATCCCCTTGACGGTACTTTTTGAAACGGCTAAGATAATTTTAGATTCAAATGAAATAACGGCTGATTCAACATAGGAGAAAAAGAATATGGACAAAGGTTATGAAAGCAGACTGCGCGCAACCCGCTGGGAAGAAGGAATGCTCTGCGGCAACGGCACCATTGGCGCGCTGGTGATGGGGGAACCCCTTCACGAACGGGTCATTTTTACCCACGAACGGCTGTTTGCACCGCTGCATAAGCCGCGTTTGCCAGTGCATACGGCAAAAACGCTGGGGCAAATCCGTGCGCTTTTGGCGGAGGGCAAGTACCAGGAAGCGGCGGATTTTGTGGTACAGCAGGGGTTTGATGAAGGCTATAAAAGCACCATGTACTGGACCGACCCGTTTATGGCGGCCTGTACTCTGGCCGTGAATTTGGAAGCAGAGGGCGAACCGGAGGATTACCGCAAATCCCTCAACTTTGAAAATGGCCTTTCCACCACGGCATTTATGCTGGACGGCGGGCAGGTCATGCGGGAGGTGTTTGTCTCGCGTCCGGATCGCATTGCGGTAATGCGCCTCCGTGCGGAACGCCCTGTGAATGTTTTGGTGCGCCTGCACAAGCTCATCGAAACCGATGAACCGAACATGTGGTGGGAAATCGGCTATACCCAAAACCACGCGGAGCCGGTTGTTGCGGTCAAAGGGGATACCATTTTTTACGACGGCCGCTTTCAAACGGTGGATTACGGTTACCGCTGCGCCGCAAAAGTTGCCAAAACCGACGGTGTGATGAAACAGGCTGCGGAGGGAATCCGGATAACTGGCCTCACCGAAGCGGTGCTGTATTTCAACGTTGTGACCTGTGAAAATATGAAGGAGCCGGAGGTTTGCGCCGCATCCGCTTTTGCAGGGCTTGAACCGGATTTTGATGAACTGCTCAGCCGCCACGCTGAGGTTCATGGGACGGTCTACAACCGTATTGAGCTGGATTTGGATGACCCGGAGAGCGACGAACAGCTTGCAGAAGAGCTGTGGGCGCGCTCCCGGAACGAGGGGACCCCGCCGCCCAACGGCTTTTTCAAGCGCATTTTTGATGCAGGGCGGTATGAAATCCTTTGTTCAAGCGGGGAAACGCCGCCGAATTTGCAGGGGATCTGGACCGGGACCGATCATGTTTACTGGTCGGCTGACTACACCCAGAATGGAAATATACAGACCGCTGTCCTTGCCGCGCTGCCCGGCAACATGTTTGAGGCAATGGACAGCTTTATAAACTTTGAGGAGGAGCTTGTCCCGGATAACCGCGTCAACGCGGAGCGTCTTTACGGCTGCCGCGGGCAGATGCTCGCCGCACGCGGCGGCAAGCACGGCCTGCTCAACCACTTCGGGCCGCGCTGGTGCATGACTTTCTGGACGGCGGGTGCTGCTTGGAACGCCCACTTTTTCTACGATTATTACCTTTACAGCGGCGACCGGGACTTTTTTGTAAATCACGCGCTGCCCTACATGAAGGAGTGCGCCCTGTTCTATGAGGACTTCTTGATTGAAGATGAAAACGGCCGCTGGCTGTTTAGCCCCTCCTACTCGCCGGAGAATAATCCGGAGGGGAGCGAAGCGCAGGCTTGCATCAATGCGACGATGGACATCGCCGTTGCGACCGAGCTGTTCTCGAACCTCATCGAAGGCTGCAAAACACTGGGGCTGGAAGCGGAAAGCATTCCGAAATGGCAGCGGATGCTCGATAAAATGCCGCCTTATCTCATCAACGAGGATGGCGCGCTCAAGGAGTGGGCGACCCCCTTGCTCAAGGACCGGTACGATCACCGGCATTCCTCCCACCTGTATATGCTGTACTACGGCATCCCGAAAGAAATACGGGAGAATCAGGCGCTCTACGACGCCTGCGAAAAGGCGTATGAATACCGCATGAAATTCAAGGAGAAGGAAAAGGGGGAAATGGCCTTCGGCAACATTCAAATGGCCTTTGCCGCCGCCCACCTGCGGGATTCTGCAACGGTTTGGAAGCTGATGTGCGTCATGGCACAGAACAATTATTTTAACATCTTTGCTTCCTCCCACGATATGGGACCGAGCATTTTCAACGCTGATATCAGCGGCGGCTTCCCAGCCTTAATGCTGGAGGCGCTGGTGGAATCCCGGCAAGTCACCGACGAAAGCGGTAAAATTGTTTCTTACGAAATTGAGCTGCTGCCGAACCTGCCCAAGGCGTGGCCAAAGGGCCGTCTGAAAGGGGTGCGGGCGCGCGGCGGTTTTGAGCTTGATTTTGCATGGGACGACGGCAAGGTGACCGAATGCCATGTGATCAATCACTGCGGCAGCGATTATACTATGATTGGGGCAGATGTGAAGTGAAGCGAATCGATCTGGCAGCACTTGGCGAGCTGCTCATTGACTTCACACCGTCGGGCGCGGAATATACCTTTACTGCACATCCAGGCGGTGCACCCGCCAATGTGTTGGTGATGGCGGCAAAAGCCGGCTGCAAAACGGCGTTCATCGGCAAGGTGGGGGAAGACCAGTTTGGCACCTTGTTGGTGAATACCTTACGGCAAAATGGCGTGGAAACGGGTGCGATTCTGCGCAGCAGGATACATACCACCCTTGCGTTTGTGCATCTGGCGCCGAACGGCGACCGCAGCTTTACCTTCTGCCGCAACCATTCAGCGGATACCCTGCTGGAACCGGGTGAGTTGGATACCGCGCTGCTTCAAAGCTGTAAGGTGCTGCATGTCGGCTCGCTTTCGCTGACCGACGAACCGGCGCGCAGTGCAACGCTGGAGGCCATCCAGATTGCAAAGGAAGCGGGCGCGTTTATTTCCTACGACCCCAACTGGCGCCCGGCGCTCTGGGACGATGTGGAGCATGCCAAACAGATGATGATGCTCCCTTTAAATCAGGTGGATTTTATGAAACTCTCGGACAACGAGGTGGAGCTGCTGACCCCGTATCCCGACGAAGTGCAGGGAGCGGACTGGCTCCTGCGCCAGGGAATGAAGCTGGTCGTCGTGACCATGGGGCCGAAGGGCTGCTACTACAAAACGGCAGAGACGTCCGGTTATGTTTCCGCGCCAAATGTCCAGGTGGTGGATACGACTGGCTCCGGCGATGTATTTACCGGGGCGCTGCTATCCCAGCTTATCCGAAACGGATTTGATTTGCACCCGGATGGGCTTCCGGAGCTGATGCGGTTCGCCTGCACGGCGGGCTCGCTCTGCGCCACCCAGTACGGCGGCATTCCGGCAATTCCGGAGGAAGAGGAAATTACCCGATTCTTAGCACAGCAATGACCGGATTCCGCAAGGTTCTGGCAAAGGCTTGGAACGATGCGTAAAGCAGTTGTGATAACCGGTAAGCTGTTAGTACAATAGAGTATTATTGTTCCACTGCCAAGGATGATTGGCCAGTGTGGTAAAGTCCGTATTTCAAGGATTATCTGCCTGCTTTGTCGATTCGGTGAATAGGGGAATTGTTTCAGAGCAGGGGAATTCTCTATGGAACAGCAGAGCTTGCAAGAATATGAGTCAGTGTGGTGCAGTTTAATGGATATCTATAAAATTGATAAATAAACAGAAAGTGAGGAACCAAGATGAAACAGGCAAAAATCACAGTGGATCACCGGGAACGAATTGCACCGGTGGACAAACGCATTTACGGTTCGTTTATTGAGCACTTGGGGCGTGCGGTGTATAATGGCATCTACCAGCCGGGACACCCCACGGCGGATGAACAGGGATTCCGCAAGGATGTACTGGAGCTGGTGAAAAAACTCAATGTGCCGATTGTGCGCTACCCGGGCGGTAACTTTGTTTCCGGCTTTAAGTGGGAGGACAGCGTCGGCCCGAAGGAGCAGCGCCCGTCCCGGCTGGAGCTTGCTTGGTTTGTGGTGGAGAGCAACCAGTTCGGACTCAACGAGTTCTGCGACTGGGCGAAAAAGGCGGATACTGACGTGATGATGGCGGTCAATCTCGGCACCCGTGGGCCGTTGGAGGCAAAAGAGCTCATTGAGTACTGCAACCATCCGTCCGGCACCGCGCTTTCTGACCTGCGCATCCAACATGGCTACAAGGAGCCGCATAACATCAAAACCTGGTGCCTTGGCAACGAAATGGATGGCCCGTGGCAGATTGGGCACAAAACCGCCGAGGAGTACGGCCGCATTGCCTGTGAAACCGCAAAGGTTATGAAATGGGTGGATCCGACCATCGAGCTGGTCGCCTGCGGAAGCTCACACAAAACCATGCCGACCTATATCAACTGGGAGAGCACTGTGCTGGATCACACCTATGAATATGTGGACCTGCTTTCGCTCCATCAGTATTACAGCTACGAGAGAAGCTCAAATGATGCGCAGTCCTTCCTTTCCAAAGGGGATGAGATGGGCGAGTTCATTCGTGAAGTGGTTGCGGTTTGCGACATGGTGCAGGCCAAGAAACACGGAAAGAAGAAAATTAATCTCTCATTTGATGAATGGAACGTTTGGTACCATTCCAGCGAGCAGGATAAACTGCTGCCCAAATGGGTGCAGGCGCCGCATCAGTTAGAGGATATTTATTTCTTTGAGGATGCTGTTTTGGTTGGCTCCATGCTCATCACCCTGCTCAAAAATGCCGACCGTGTCAAGGCGGCCTGCCTGGCGCAGCTTGTCAATGTCATTGCGCCGATTATGACCGAGGACGGCGACGGCCCGGCTTGGTGCCAGACCATTTACTACCCGTTTATGCACGCCTCCAATTATGGGCGCGGTACGGCGCTGCACACCGAAATTGACTCCCCGGTTTATTCCTGTGTGGAACGCTCTGAGGTTACCCATATTGACTCGGTCGCCGTCCACAATGAGGGGGAAGGCGTTGTAACAGTGTTTGCAGTCAACCGTAATATGGAGGATGATGTTGAGGTCAAAATTGACCTCCGTGCTTTTGCCGGGGCGGAGTGCATCGAGCAGATTTGCTATGCCAACGACGATATTAAGGCGACCAACAGCGCCACCCGCCAGATCGTTCCTTCCAATTGCGAGCCGCCGAAAATGGAAAACGGCGCCGCCGTTGTGCGGATGCCTAAAGTTTCCTGGAATGTCCTGCGGTTCCGGGTGAAATAAGGCGTGTCTGCATGAAAAGCAAACAACCTTTACAGGAGAAAGAGCCCCACGATGTGGGGCTTTTCTGTGATGTTATCCCGGAGCAGATTCCCTGCCGCCTGGTACGTTCCAAGCGCCGGACGGCAGCAATCTACATCCTGCCGGATGGGGTAGTCGAGGTGCGTGCACCTCTGCGGATGCCCGCCTGGGACATTGCAGCGTTTGTTCGTGCAAAACAGCACTGGATTCTCACACATCTGGAAACGGTGCGCTTAAAGCAGGAGCTGCGGGAAAGCTACCACGCCGGAGAAGGGCAAACGGTGTATTGGAAAGGCGTGCCCTACCGGGTAGAGTTTGGCAATGCCAATGTAGTTTCCTTTGCGGAGAACCGGTGCATCCTGCCGGAGGAGGAAGGGCAGCGCCGCCAATGTTTCAAGGTGTATGTCCGGGACGAGGCAGAACGGTACCTGCCCAACCGGCTGCGGCAGCTTTCGGATCGCACGGGGCTGCGGTACCGGTCGGCAAAGGTTGGCCATGCTGCGACCCGTTGGGGAAGCTGCACCGGACGAAATGACATTCGCCTGTCCTGTTATTTGATGTTCCTGCCGGTAGATTGTGTTGATTATGTCCTTCTGCATGAATTATGCCATACCGTTGAGCACAACCATTCGGTGCGGTTTTGGCGGCTGATGGAATCCCTTCTGCCGAATGTATCTGAACTGCGGGATAAGCTGCGGGCGGCGGAGCGAGAGCTTTCGGCACAAATCTACTGGATAAACCAGTAAATCTGTAGAATTTTGTCATTAAAATACAAAATGTATAGAACGATGATCATTGCCGGTTTGAATCTCTGAGTTGTGATAAAACCGGCAATGCTTTTTATCAAAATTGCGTTTGGATTTGCAACGCACGGCTAGGCTTTAGTTGGCCTTATCCAATGGTATACCGTGTGGTGATACCAAAGTGGATGATTTTGTTTGCCCATTGCAGGGTTGGAGAACTGCCGGAATGCTTTGATGATTCGGGGATAAACGGTGTGGGGCAAGTCTGTTTGGGTATGCACACAGCGCGGAGAGAGCTATTTTTCACAGAAAAAGACCGTCCTTTTGGTTGAAAGTTCACCTCTATAGGCAAATGAAATTGTTTTATACTTGTATAAATCGACATTATAATACAAAATGTAATTTCTCTTTAAGAAATATTACAAAAACTTCTTTTCGGCTTTTGGCAAACATGATATAATGAAAATTGTACGCGACGTAAGCAAAAGATGAATGTAACTGGTGAACTGGATGAAAGAAAAATTTCTTGAGATTTATAAAAATAACATCACCCGTGAGGGAGCAGACAAGTTGCTGGAATACCTGGATTCAAAGGCGAGTGATTTCTTCATCGCTCCGGCAAGCGCACGGTACCACGGCTCTTACGATGGGGGACTGGTGGAGCACAGCGTTAACGTCTACGAGTGCCTAGTGGATTATCTGGCGCGTCCGCGGGTAAAAGAGATCTATAGTTTAGACGTCAGTCCGGAAAGTGCAGCGATTGTTGCACTGTTGCATGACATCTGCAAAATCAACATATACAAACGGAGCACCCGCAACGTCAAGGATGACAACGGTGTGTGGCAAAAAGTGCCCTGTTATGAGTTTGACGACCAGCTCCCGTATGGTCATGGGGAGAAGTCGGTTTATATCATCTCCGGCTTTATGCGGCTGACCCGGGAGGAGGCGTTTGCCATCCGTTACCATATGGGCTTTTCCGGCCCGGAAGATCCGCGCAGTGTGGGAGCGTCGTTTGAAAGGTTCCCGCTGGCTTTTGCCCTTGCAACGGCCGACATGGAAGCAACCTATTTTCTGGAGGGGAAAGAGTAATGCGCATCCGGCACAAACCCTGGGCGCGCCCGGAACTTGCAGCCTGCGGCTTTTTTGTGGAAAGCCCTGTAGATTATAGAGGGTGTTGGGAGAAAGCGTTCCCAAAGCGGCAGCCTATCTGGATGGAGCTTGGCTGCGGCAAGGGCGGTTTTATAGCCCGGCTTGCGGCAGAGCATCCGGAGATCAACTTTCTAGTGTTGGATATTAAAAGTGAAATGCTCGCCCTTGCCCGGCGCAATCTTTCGGCGCTGGATCCCAATCCTGCTGCACATGTCCGGCTGATGTCGCAGGATATTGAACGCATTCGTTTGATGATGGCTCCTCCAGATGAGGCGGAGCGGGTTTACATTAATTTTTGCAATCCGTGGCCAAAGGTACATGACCAAAAACACCGGTTGACCCACACGCGGCAGCTCTTGCAGTACCGGGAGATTTTAAAGGACGGTGGGGAAATTTGGTTCCGCACCGATGATGACGGTCTGTTTGAAGACTCGCTCGGCTATTTTGAACAGAGCGGCTTCCGGGTGCGCTGTATGACTCGTGATTTGGCGGAAAGCCATTTGTATGCAGGCCCGCCGACCGAGCATGAGACAATGTTTCAGCAGCTTGGCAAAACCATTAAATTCCTGGTGGCGGTCAAAGAGCCGCTGCCGGGCAAACCATAAAAAGCAGGAGGAAACGGATATGTCTATGTTAACGGACGATTACCTGACCCTGACCATCGGCAGGCAGAAACGCATTGCGCTCATTGCGCACGACAGCAAAAAGAAAGAACTGGTGGAGTGGGCCAAGGAGAACAGTGGCGAGCTGAAGAAGCACTTTTTGTGCGGAACAGGGACGACGGCGCGTTTGATTGCCGAGGAAACGGAACTTCCGGTGCGCGCATACAACAGCGGCCCGCTTGGCGGCGACCAGCAGGTCGGCGCCAAAATTGTGGAGGGTGCCATTGATATGGTCATCTTTTTCTGGGATCCGCTGGAGGCTCAGCCGCATGATCCGGATGTCCGCGCGCTGCTTCGCATTGCGGTGGTGTATGACATCCCCATTGCCAACAACAAGGCCACGGCGGATTTTATGCTGCATTCCTGCTATATGAACGAGGAATATGATCATCAGGTCATCAACTACAACAAAAAGATTCAGGACCGCATGGAATCCTTTATGGAGTAAAACCGGCCTTTGGCCTTCCTTTTTTGAAATACCGTCGTTTGGCCTATTTTAAAAAGGCGGCGGATTTTTATTACAGGCGGTGAGCAGATGCCAAATCGGGAACAGTTGAATGCGCTGAGTAAGGAGGAGTTAATCCAATTAATTCAGCTTTACTCCAAAAATTGGCTGGCGCTGGATGGAGTCTGGTTCCAGTCTGTCGAGCGCAAGTACGGCATGGAGGAAGCAATGTTTCACGATGCTGAGGCTTGGAAGACCTACACTGTGACCGAAGCGCGGAGAATCAAGGCGTTTTTAGATCTTCCGGAGCGGGCCGGGCTGGAGGGGCTTGCAAAAGCCCTGAAGTACCGGTTTTATGCGAACATCAACCGGGACGAGATTTTGCTGGAAGGAAACACCTTAACCTACCGTACAATGGAATGCAGAGTTCAGACAGCGCGGGCGCGTAAACAAATGGATTACCACCCATGCAAGCCGGTGGGGCTCATAGAATATGCAGGGTTTGCGAAGGTCATTGACAATCGCATCGCCTGTGAATGTCTGAGCTGTTATCCGGACGTTCGAGATCCCTCCTGCTGCTGTTCGTGGCGGTTTACCTTGGTGGATTTAAAATAGGCACGGTATCCACTATGAATATGGAAGCAATCAAAATAAGGGCCGGCAGATTTGCCGGCCCTTATTTTGATTGCTTCTCCT
>QAMM01000006.1 GCA_003150405.1 Clostridiales bacterium | reverse complement strand
TTGACATAGGCGGCGAAGTTCTCCGAAATATAGCGGTAGAACATCGTCCCCAGCACATAGGACTTAAAATCCCATTCCGACACATGGCCAGCATGAACCAGATCGGTTGCAATTTTATAGATACGGCGGAACAGCTCGTCCCGCTCCTGATTTGTCTTAATATCCGCCATTGTGGTTACTCCTTCTCTCTCAGCCATTCTGATTCGATTTCTGCAAAAGGGATCGCCTTTCCCTCGCAAAATGCTTTGATTTTCTTCATTGCTGTAATATTGGGCTTGGTTTTTCCGTTTTCCCATCGGTTAATGGTACCCACCGACACATGGAGTTCTTTTGCAAAATCCTCTTGGGATAAAAGCGCTTTTTTGCGCATGGTTCGCAGCAGTTCATGTAATGCCATTGCTCTATCGTTCTCCTTTCAGAAGACTACCGCTATTATAACAGAAACCTATCATTTTTCGCAATATCTGCGTTATTCCGCCTGCTTTTGTCTGTTGGAGAGATCAATTTTAAACTACCCAAAAAGAAAAGCTGCCGTCGCTTGACAGCAGCTTTTTCAAAAATAGAAATGTTATCTGTAGATCAATTCCGCATAGACAATCTTCCGTGCGGCATTTCGGATGTTATTCATCTTTTGCACCCATGCCATTTGATCGCTTGCCTTGAGGGATTCTGTAATACCGTCGTGCTGGGCCATTTGCTCTGCCAGCCGAAAAAACATAGTTTCAGCTTGTTCATCAATATCTGCAAGATAGCTTCTCAGTTTACCACTTGTGAGCAGATTCGTATAGAAGACTTTGCGATGTTGCTTGAGATACCGCAAATGCCGCTGTCCCCATACGCCGACAGACCTATTTCCTTCGGCGGGTAGTACAAAGTCAGGCAAATAGTAGTCGCCTTGCAAAGTATAGCTGATGCCTGTTTTTTCATCAATGTAATGTTGTTTCATTTTGTAATCCTCCAATATGATTGATTTTTCCTACAAATCCAATCATTACGGCTGACTACAAAAGCCGAAGGGAGAGAACTTCCTTACGAAGCCTCTCCCTCCGGGTGCTTTTTTGTTTCCCTTTGCCAATCAACCACCAATCAAAGACGGTCGGTAAAAGAATACAGCTATGCGCTTTTCAGAGTATGCCGGTGCCTTATCGGCTTGCGCACCATGTATATTCAGCCCCACGGCCGAACGGCACATTCGCGTTTGCCCTCCGGCAAGATGAAAAAAGGCGGCATTCATCTTGACACCATTGTCATAATCTGTCCGAGACAAATTGGTTTAGCTGTTGATTTGCAGCGTCCCGATCTCCAAATCCCGTACTTCGGTCACGCCGTCCACTAGAAAAGCGTTTGAAAACGGCGTCGGCCCAATGCTGAAAACGTGGACGCCGTTCACCTTCAGGTTTTTGCAATTTTCGGCGTGGCTTGCATAGGGGTGCTGGATGTCGATTGCCTGTACCCGGTACTGGAACAGGTTGGCAAACTCAATATCAAAGCAGTCTTTCAAATAAACCGAAGACGCATATTCACTGCCAAGATTTTCTTCGGTTTGCAGCGAAATGAACTTCCAGTTGGCCACCCTTTCCAGCACAACCTCAACGTCTAAATGGTGTTCCACCGAAACCAGATAGAGCTTGCCCGGCGCCTCGGTGTCATTTACATGGAAACCGTCCTTGGCCCAAACATCCGGCGACCAGATGTTTTTGAACACCCCTGCGCCGCCGTCATGTATCCAGATAGTATAATGACGGTCCCGCCCCTTGCGGACGTCGCCGTGGCCGCCGTGCAGGAACAGCACATCCTCCAGAATCGAATCCGGCGCGCCCATCCACTCCACCGAGGTCAGGCCGGGATTCGCTCCTCCGTCAAAGCTGATACCGCAAACGTGGTTATGCCCACCCGCTGGAATTGTCAACATTGACGCAGGGTGTTTCGGGTCGTCAAAGCCCGGCGTATGGCTGTCCATCACCAACCGAGTGTTGAAGCAGTGCAGGCCGATGAGCGCCGTGTCCTCTTTTAAGCTAAGGCCGCGGGTCAAGCGGTAATTCCCGGACGGCAGATAAATCGCCTGATGCCCTGCAACAGCGCGTTCAAACGCCTCGGTGTCGTCGGCAACGCCGTCGCCTTTTGCGCCGAAATCCCGGATATTCACCCAGTCAAACTGCGGCGGCATCGGCACATAATCCGGCTCCGGCACAGGGGTAAATTCCACCGGTTCTACCTTGCAGTCAAAATCAAACCGGCGGCTTGTATCCCGGTTGTCCACCTGGATTTTAAGCCCCATGTCAATCTCCACGCTGTACTCCGGGTATTCCGGCTGGACCGAAGGCACCATGATATGCATGTTGTACTGGTAACCGAAGGAATCCAAAAAGATGGGGACGTCTTTGCACTGGATTCCCCGCCCGTGGAACCAGTTCTGCGGGTAGCGCACCATATTCATGCTGACCCCCGCCTCAAGGGATTCCATGCGGCAGTCTTCCATATACAGGCGCTCAAACTCCTCAATATAGTGGTTGTCTCGCTCCTTGTTGGGCACATAAACGCCGTAAGGGGCGTTTTTCAGGGAGACGCGCACCATGGTAAGCCCCGCACGGTAGGAGGAAATGCAGGCCCTCTCCTGCCCGTCAAACAGGCTGTCCCCCAGGTAAAACTGCCAGTACGGCACCGTCTCCCCGGTCAGGATGCCGTACTGTCCACCGTAAAACCGGCAGCGCTCAATCTCATTGCCCACCATCTCGACTGCGGCTTTTGCATCTTGACAGTGAAAGTCAATGTCCTCCAGCGAGTTGAGCTGCGCAATGCGGAACCGTGCCGCCACAGCCCCCTTGTTTCCATGGCCCAAATCAAAATTGATGTTGCGAATGCCTCCATAAAAGGAGGTGTTCTGCGCATCCCGCAGCTCTGCGCCTGGCTTGGGTCTGCGGTCGCGGAAGTGGAAGATGTATTTGGAATCTGGCCCCTCAAATCCGGCAGTGCCATCCGCAAGGAAAAAGAGCGGGCGTTTCGCGCCAAACCCAATCAGGCGGATGCCCCGCCACAGCTCCACCGTTCCGGAAAAACGGTAGCTTCCCTCCGGGATAAACAAAATCCCGTATTCCTGTGTGCGCTCCAGCTCATCCACTACGGCCTGCATCGCTGCGGTATTATCGCCCGTACCGTCCGGGCTGGCGCCAAACCGCTCCGGCGTAAAAACAAAGGCTGCCGCGTCCTCCGGCAGTTTTGGGAAGATTGATGCTCCATCCAACATAAATGGGTTCCTCCAAACGGTATTTTTTCTTGTGGGCCGCCAGCAAACACGGCCTGTCCATCCCTGTTAGTATACCACCAGTATGCTTGTTGGGCAATCTCCGTTCTGCGGCTTTTTCCCGCCTGAATCCCCCGTTTTATGGCTCGGACGTAAAGAGTGCCGTTCAAGTTTCTCTTTTTCCAAAATTGTGCTATAATAGAAAAAAATGCGGGATACGGTAACTCAAAAATCACCTTTATAGGAGAACCTTATTTTAATTTTTCAAACCGTACTGTCTGCCATTTTGTTCGGCATAACACTTTTTATCGTCTCTCAGGCCCGTGAAATGAGCGGCAGCCTAGAGACCCTTTCTCCCCTTCAACAGCCAGGGATTCTACGAAATATTACTGCCTCCATATACCGTATATCCTGACGTTTCGGCCTTTTCGTTCCAGCGCCTTATATAATGCTCTACTTTTCGCCCGGCGCTATTCCGCGCTCTCATGCGGTTTCATTTTTCCCAGTCTCAACTTCCGCTTCAGCGGAACTGCCAATACATCCACACTACAACCAGAAATGAGGGAACAACACCATGTCAGAGCACAACGTACACACCGCTATTGTGGAGGATAGCTTCACCATTGCGCAGCGCCTGCCGCAAATCCCGCCCGATTTTAAGCAAGTGCTGCAGCATGACCTCGATTTTGCCCGTCTGGGTAGCATCACCGTTGCAGGCGACCAGTTCTCCTTTACTCTGCTGGAGGAATACAAAGGAATTTGGGCAACCCGTAACGAGCTGACCGAGCAAAAACTCGCCTTTGTTCTCGGTTGGATTAGCCACCGCGCCTGCGACCGCACGATGAAGCCCATCTGGAAAGAGCCTAATTTCACCTGGCGCGGCACCGACGCAAACCCTGCCCTCTCCCCGACCGAATGCAGCATCTACCACGAAGCAGAGGCTTACCATCTCTATTTTTCAGATGATGACTGCTTCCGCTGCGGCATCTTCATTGACAAGTTGGAACAACTCCCCGGCGCCTCGTACCTGAAAACCGATGTTGCCGAAGCTTTTGTCCAAAGCTCCCTCGCCATGAACCTGATCAACATTCAAACCATCCCGCTGGACAGCCCCAAACCGAAGTATATGGAAGAAATTTGCATGCGGGTGCAAAAATTCTACGTCGATATTAACCGCTATGTCAACGCCATTGCGCATCCCATTCCTGAACTGCGGGCGCAGTACGTCACCGACCTGAACTGGTACAGCCTGGACGATAAAATCATTGCCGCAGCGCGCAACCTGCGTGATGGCAAGGATGTTTCAGCTGAAGCACTGGAAACCGCCCTGGCAGAAACACCGTCAAGTTACTATGGCAAGGCACTGCGCCTGTCGCTTGGTTATTTCTTAACCGCTGCCGCCTATTTCCACGACGACAGCATGTCCATCGACATGCTCAAAGAGCGGCTTGACATTGGCAAACTCGGCCCGGATGGGCTCCGTGTGTAAGGAGGGGAAAACCACTATGAAACCATACTTTTTTCAAATTGCCGTGGTGCGCAGCGCAGCGCAGCTCACCGGTTTTACTTTAAAAGACAATTATGCATACCTTGGCGCCATGTCCCAGCATCTTGAAATGGATCCAGGCCCCATGCCGGAAATCGACGGTGTGCCGGAGGTTCCCGTCAAGGCCGAGAGCTTTCGCTTTGGCATCCGCTGCGGAAAGGTTCTCGCCAAATATCTGCCGGATTATGACGGTGAAAAAGGCCTTTACTGCGACGCAGCAGCGGCACGTGCTTTTTTTACCACCATCCCCGCCGAAGGGCTCTCCGGCAAGGAGGCGGAAGAATCTGAAGCATTTTTCAATCAGGCTTTTCCAGCGCTCATCAAACGCAGCCAGATTAAAACTCACACCAACAAGCCGGGTTTTGAGGACATCAATACTTGGCTGGAACGGTTTTACCATCTGCAAAAAGATCTGCACGCCGTTATTCCGGAATTTTGCCATGTACTGGTACAGCCGGACGTCCAAAAGGCCGAGCAATACACCGCCGGCCTGATCGACCCAGCCGACCCGCTCACAGCGCTTGCCATCGCACAGAAATCTGCCGATGCCCAAACCATCCGTGATCTTGCCGCCCAAACAGGAGGGGCGCTCTTTGAGCAAATTCTTCGGGAAATTGTGAAAAACGAACTCGCATAACAGGAGGACCGGATGAACAAGGCCATTTTCTGGGACTTTGACGGCACCCTTGTTTATTGTCATTCACTCTGGAGCAATTCGGTGCTTCAGGTACTCAACGAGCAGCTGCCGGGCCGTGGAATCACCTTGGCTGATGTCCGCCCCTATATGGTGTCTGGCTACCCCTGGGACCTCCCGGAACCGCATCCCGAAATTAAAGCCGATGCCTGGTGGCCCTTTATGTACCGCAAATTTGCCGAGGTGTACCGCCGTTTTGGAGTGGAGCCAGCGGCTGCCGAAAGCTTGGGGCCGTACACACGGGAGCTGATTCTTGACGTTTCTAAGTACCATTTATATGATGACACCATTGAGACTTTAAGCTGTGTCCGGGCGTTGGGATATCAAAATTATATTCTTTCCAACAATTACCCGGAACTGCGGCAGACCATGCGCGCGCTTGGGCTGGAGGGGTATTTTTCAGGCTGTGTCATCTCCGGCGAAATCGGGCTGGATAAGCCGGATCGTGCCATCTTTGAATACGCACTGGCACTTGCCGGTCACCCGGAGCATTGCCTTATGGTCGGGGACAATCCCCGCGCGGATATCGCAGGGGCGAGCAACGCCGGAATTCCATCGGTGCTTGTTCATCGGAACACTGTTTCCAATGCCGGCCACACCTGTGCCGTTCTGTCTGAAATCCCCAGCATCCTGGCCACAAGTTCAAAATAACCGCTTAGTTGGGAGGTGCGCCGCACCTTTTATTTCTTCTAAAAGGCGCGGCCGCATTTTTCTTTTCAAAGGAGGCAATCAAATATGAAGGTTCTTGCAATCAACGGCAGCCCGCATACAAACGGCTGCACTTATACTGCCATTCAAACGCTTGCAGCCGAATTGCAAAAGCGCGACATTGAAGTGGAACTCGTCCAACTTGGAACAAGTCCTATTCAGGGCTGCATTGCCTGCGGCAAATGTAAGGAAACCGGCCGCTGCGTCTTTGACGACGTAGTGAACCAATGTCTTAACAAAATGCAGCAAGCGGACGGCATTATTATCGGTTCTCCGGTTTATTACTCCGGTATTTCCGGCCGGATGAAAGCCTTTTTGGATCGCTTTTTCTACTGTGGCCCGGATCTTCGCTTTAAGGTCGGCGTTGCTGTCACTTCCTTGCGCCGCTCCGGCGGGGTGGATACCTTCCATCAACTCAATAATTTCTTTAACCTGGCACAGGTGATCACCGTCCCCTCTTTCTACTGGAATTGTGTTCATGGCAACACACCGGAGGAGGTCAAGCAGGATCTTGAAGGGATGCAGATCATGCGTACTCTTGGGCGAAATATGGCATGGCTTTTGGAGGCTGTTCAAAGCTACAAACAGCAAGTGCCACCACCGGAACAGGAAAAGCGCATCATGACCAATTTTATCCGTAAGCTGGAAGGATAATAGTTAAACAAAGGCGTTCCAATTACTACACGACAAACCAATTACGACATGCAAACGATTCGCACAAAAACATTCAAAACACTGGAGGAATTCAATATGGCTGACTGGAATTCAGCACAATACCTTAAATTTGCAGGGGAACGCACCCAGCCTTCTCTTGACCTTGTAAACCGAATCATTGGGAACCCTCAAAAGCTGGTGGACATCGGCTGCGGCCCCGGCAACAGCACCGAGGTGCTCGCCAGACGCTTTCCCAACGCGGCCGTTATTGGGGTAGACAACTCCCCTAATATGATTGAAAGCGCCCGCAAACAGCACCCGGAACTCACGTTTGAACTCTGCGACGTCAGCACCGAAGTTACCACTCTTGGCAACGATTTTGACGTGATCTTTTCCAACGCCTGCATCCAGTGGGTACCGGATCATCCAAAGCTGCTGCGGAATCTGCTTGGTCTGTTAAAGCCCGGCGGACAGCTTGCCGTGCAAATTCCGAATCAGGATGCGGCGCCAATTCATCGGATTCTTCGGGAAACAGCCAGCAGTGCAGACTGGAAAAACTATTTTTCAAATCCGCGCATTCATTACAGCTTGACACCAGAGGGCTATTTTGACCTGCTTTCGGAAATTGCCTCGGAGTTCACCATTTGGGAAACAACCTATTACCATATTATGAACACTCATCAGGATATTCTTGAGTGGTACCGCGGCACCGGCATGCGCCCTTACCTTTCCGCTCTGCCGGAAGAAAAACGCGATGCATTTGAGCGCGAAATTTACCGGCGCACAGTAGAAGCCTTTCCCGTTCAAAAAAACGGGCGGATCATTTTCCGCTTCCCCCGCCTGTTCTTTACGGCAAGGCCCTGACTTTTCATTTCAGCATCCTTTTATGCAGGCCATTTCCGGCACAATGACATTATGCTGGAAATGGTCTGTTATTTTCCTCCCTCCGGATATTTTTTCCCAAAAAAGAAAATACTAAGGTGGGAGGAATGTCATGCAATACCAGGATTTACACCAGCTCATTCAAAACAGCCAAAGTAGCCGCAGTTTTTTTCTCTCGCTTCCCGCCGAATTGCAGTGCAGGCTACATGAATACAATGCCTATGTGCGTACGGCAGCAGAACTGCGCAGTATGGCGGGTTCGCTGCAAAGCGCCGCCCACCAAGATTTGCTCGGCGGCTGGAACCACACCCATAAAAAATAACCCACGCTGAATGAGCATGGGTTATTTTTGATTTACTCAGCGGCACCTATTCAGGCGCTTGGAATGTTCTACTCCATACAACGGGATCAGCCGGTAATGGTCTGGTAGACATTGATAAATCCAATAATGGTAACGCCCAAAATCAACACCGGTGTTACGGTGCGGATACACCACAGCCACGCCTTCTGGAGTTTGAACTTCACACCGCCCTCCTGAATTTCAGCGATAAGCTTACCCGGCTTCCAGAACCAGCCGATGTAAATGCACATCAGCACACCGCCAATCGGCAACAGAATGTTGTCGGTAACCATCCCAATAAAATCAAACAGACTGTAATTGAGAATAGTGATATTGCTGAGAGTGCCAAAGGACAACGCACTTGGAATACCCAGGATAAAGATAAGCGCACCTACAATAAAGATTGCCTTGTTGCGTTTCCAGTGCAGGTCGTCAATAACGTAGGAAACCACGCACTCCAAAAGGGCAATACCAGAGGTAATAGCCGCAAAGAACATGAGGATAAAGAAAATAATAGCGAAAATGGAACCGCCTGCCATTGATTCAAACACCTTCGGCAGGGTGCCAAAAATCAAGCTCGGGCCCTGCGCTGGCTCCAGTCCGAACGCAAAGACCGCCGGAAAAATTGCAATTCCCGCAAGAACCGCAGCGCCAGTATCCAGCCCGGCTACAACAGCACAGTCTTTAGGAATATTGTTTTTCTTGTTGAGGTAACTGCCATAGGTTACAGTAATACCCATTGCAAGGCTCAGGGAATAGAAAACCTGCCCCAATGCAGCGGTAATTGAATCAAAGGTAAATCCATCAGCCGACGGGACAAACATGAACCGCAGCCCTTCCATTGCGCCCGGCAAAGTAACGGAACGGACAACAATGATCAAAATGAAGATAAAGAGCAGCGGCATCATAAACTTAGACGCTTTTTCAATGCTCTTGGCGCCTTTATAGCAGAATAAGCAAGCCAGTGCCATAAAGACAAAATGCCAAATCACCGGCTCCACCGGCGAGGCGATATAAGCCTCAAAATCAACCGCCTGAAAGGTTACGACATAGGACTCTATGTACTTTAAAATCCAGCCGCCGATGACGCTGTAATAAGACAGAATCAAAAATGCAGCCAGAACCCCAAGCACGCCAATGACCGTCGCCTTTTTGTTGAGCGACCGGTAAGCGCTGACCGGGCTTTTTTGGGTGTAACGACCAATAGACATTTCGGTTACCATAACCGGAAGGCCCAACACCAATATAAATACAAGATAAACAATTAAAAACCAGAAGCCACCGTTTTTACCCATCAAATATGGGAACTTCCACAGGTTGCCAAGGCCAATTGCTGAACCGGCCGTCGCCAAAATAAAGCCGACGCCTGTGGCCCATTGGTTCCTTTTTGCCATTGAATAATCCTCCTTGATTATTTATACATAATATATTCATTTTACCTTAATATATCCGAAGAATCAACTCGTTTTTTACTTTTTATTCTGTTTCACCAAAATACTTGTCGGAATGTGTGAATTTTGCCAATAAACATTGCCACTCATAAGTATTCACACAGCGGCATAGGATTATAACACCAGCCAGCCAAAGGCCGCTCCTATACCCGCACAAGAGCCGTTGGCCGGAATCAGGCAGAGGTGATACCGATGATAACCATAGAAGAGAACAAACCGGTCTCCCAACTGGAACTTGAAGAGTTGTTCCTAGCACTAGAATGGAAATCCGGACAGTATGGCAATAAACTATTCATCGCTTTGCAGCACATGGAATATCACGTTGCCGCCCGCAATGAATCCGGCCGTCTTGTCGGACTCATCAGCGCTATGGACGACGGCGCCATCAACGCCTACATCGTCTACGCGCTGGTTCATCCCGCAAGACAGCGGCAGGGTATTGGTCAGCTTATGCTCACCCATCTGCTCTGCCATTACCGCGATTTTTTACGTATTGCTCTTATCTCTTACGATGAAAGCGTTCATTTCTACAAAAATGCCGGATTTGAACTCTGCCCGGAACAATACCCCATGGAGATTTCCCGGCTTTAAGGGCTTCCCTGCACAGCTTCACCGGACCGCCCCAAAACCGTTTCATCGTTCAGTTGTTTTATAGGCTCCACCGGTAAGTAAATTTATTTTGCGGCAGCAGACAGCCATCTGTACGCAGTGTATGCCACATCATTTCATCAAGAATTGGCTCTTCCCTGTAGAAATTTCCTGCTTCAGTCAACCACAAACCAAATATACAAAAATGCCCGGCAGTGGAAAATCACTGCCGGGCGTTTGCCTTGCTGTCTTATTTTACAAGGGTGGAAAGGGTCTCAAAGTCGCCCTTCAAATCCTGGTAAAGTTTCTTATAAAGGTCATAGTAGCCCATGTAAACGTCATGGTTTTCCATATTCGGCTGCTGAGTGATGTTCTTGCGGATGATGTTGTCACACGCTTCCTCAACCGAATTGTAAACGCCAGCACCAACACCCGCGAGGATGGCAACGCCAAGCGCCGGGCCTTCATCCGCATGAATGGTGTTGACCGGACAGCCGTACATATCGGCCAGCATCTGGCGCCAAACCTTACTGCGTCCGCCGCCACCGCAAGCCATCATGTCGTTGATGTTAACGCCCATATCACGGAATACATCGACGCAGTCGAGCTGGGAGTAAGCAACGCCCTCAAGGACAGCACGAATCATATTGCTGCGGTCATGGATAGCCGAGAGGCCAAAGAAGGTGCCACGCGCAAAGGAATCCGGATGCGGGGAACGCTCACCCATGAGGTACGGCAGGAAGATGAGGCCGCCTGCGCCAGGGCCAACTTTATCCGCAAGCTTATCCATAATCACATACGGGTCAACACCCTGTTTCTCTGCTTCCGCAATTTCCGGTGCACAGCAGGTGTCACGCAGCCATTTCAGCGAAAGGCCAGCGGCCAGGGTGCAGCTCATAACAGTCCATTTACCCGGAACCGAAGCGCAAAGGGTATGAACACGGCCCTTTTTATCAATCGAAACCGAGTCGGAAACCGCATAAACAACGCCAGAGGTACCAAGAGTAGTGAACGCAACACCGGATTTGACAACGCCGGTACCAACAGCGGCGGCCGCATTGTCACCCGCGCCGCCGACCACAATGGTGCCTTCCTTCAGGCCGGTCAGCTCAGCGGCTTTGCTGTGAACCTTACCGGTGACATCCGGGGACTCATGCATGGAGCCAAGCAGCGAACGATCAATATGTAATTTGGTAAGCATTTCATCCGACCAGCAGCGGTTCGGGACATCCATGAGCTGCATACCAGCAGCATCGGATACCTCGGTGGCAAACTCGCCGGTGAGCATATAACGAATGTAGTCCTTCGGCAGCAGGATGTGCGCACATTTCGCATACAGATCCGGCTCGTTGTTCTGCACCCAAAGGATTTTCGCTGCGGTGAAGTTGGCAAGCGCCGGATTGGCAGTGATCTCAATGATCCGCTGTGCGCCGATGATGCTGTTCATCTGGTCAACTTCCTTGACGGTACGCTGGTCGCACCAAATGATGGAATTGCGCAGCACATTACCGTCTTTATCCAGCATGACAAGGCCGTGCATCTGGCCGGAAAGGCCAACGCCCTTGACATCCTCAGCCTTTACGCCACTGGTGGACAAACAGTACCGAATCCCCTCTTTGGTGGCGTTCCACCAGTCAGCCGGATCCTGCTCTGCCCAGCCGTTCTGTGGCTGGTACATGGGGTACTCAATGGTTTTGGAACAAATCGCTTTGCCGTCTGCGTCAAACAGAACGGTTTTGGTACCGGAGGTACCAAGGTCTACACCTAACAAATACTGCATTTCATACACCTCAGTTGTTTATTTTCTGGAAGCACAAGGGCTTTTAGTCAATCTTAATGACCGCTTTGACAACATCGTTTTTGTTGTGAAGCGCACAGTCAAACGCTTTTGGTGTTTCATCAAAGTTAAACTCGTGGGTCACAATGCCGGAAACATCAATAATCCCCTTGGAAATCGCTTTAATCGCCATCGGGTAGATGTTGCGGTAACGGAAGACGGTCTGAATTTCGGCTTCCTTCGCCATGATTTTTGCGAAGTTGAACTCAATAATATCCTGCGGTGCCATACCGACCAGAACAATGGTTCCACCGCGTTTAACAAGATATGGGGTTTGGCCGATTGTGATAACCGAACCGGCAGTTTCGAGCACAACGTCCGCACCAGCGCCGTTTGTCAGCTTGTGATACTCTTCAACGGTGTTGACATCCTTGCCATTGATCACGCGGGTTGCCCCCAGTTTCATGGCGAAGTCAAGGCGTTTTGGTATAACATCAACTACGGTGATATCGGTTGCGCCAAACGCTTTGCAGGCAAGCAGCGTGCAAAGGCCAATGCAGCCTGCACCCAGAATAACAACCGAGCTTCCCAAGGTGACCTTGCCCTGTTTTGCAGCGTGCATACCAACCGAAAGCGGTTCAACCAGCGCGCCCTCTTTGGAGCTCACGTTTTCCGGGAGTTTAAAGCACATGTTCTCCGGGAACGCAATATAGTTTTCAAGGCAGCCATGGTACGGCGGGGTTGCAAGGAACTCAACGTCCGGGCAGAGGTTGTAGCGCCCGGTTTTACAGAATTCACACTGGCCGCAGGTGATGCCCGGCTCCAGCGCAACGCGGTCGCCGACCTTCAAATTCTCAACGCCTTCGCCCAGCTCCACAACAATACCGGCGCATTCATGCCCGAGGATAAAGTCCCCATCCACCACGAAATCACCAATCCGGCCGTTTTCCAAATAATGAACGTCTGAACCGCAAATTCCGACATACTCTAATTTTACAATGACCTGTTTTTCTTTCGGAGATGGCATTGCCACTTCACGAGCTTCCATCTTTTCAAGCCCTGTCATGAAAAATGCTTTGTTTTTCATGTCTTAACCCTCCTAGATTGTAAATTGTTAGGCTGTTTTTGACGCTTTTTGAAAATACTTTTATAAAACTTTTTGATATGCCTTAACATTTAAAGAATACCGCCGCCAAAGTTAAAAGTCAAGCTGTATTTTATGAATAATTCCGGTGCAAAACAGTTTCGCCATCTTGTACAAAATGGCCAGCATTTTTTTGACAGAAGCGACGGAGAACATCCGCTAAATTCCTTCAATAAACGGGCCAATATGCAGCAGGGCCGCCCCCACCGCAGCTGCCTCTAATCGGTAGTGACAAATACGCACATATTTACCATACTCCTCAAAGGTATTGCGCTGGGCGGCCATATGTTGCAGCGTCTCCAGATATTCCTCCAGGTAGCCGCCCAAATATCCCCCCAACAGGATTTCGCAGTCAAACAGCATCCGAATATTGTTGAGGGTGACTGCAAGGGAATCCAAAAAGGCTTCAAATCGGGCGCGCGCCTGCTGGTCGCCGTTCCGTAGCATGGCAAAGAACTCCGGAAGGGTGCCGGCCACTCCTTCCAACAATGCTTTTACCGAACAGTACGCGTCCACACAGCCATGCTTGCCGCAGTAACACGGTCTGCCGTCCGGCACAATGGTCATGTGCCCAAACTCTGCACTGCGTTCATGATTGCCGGTATAAAGCTCGTTATCCACAAAAATGGAACCTCCAACACTATCACTTAAAGAAAGGTAAACAATATTGCCGTGCTCCGGCGTGTTCCACATTTCGGCTGTCCCGGCGGCATTCGCGTCATTGCTCATGACACAGGGGTATGGAATGTAGCGCGCAAACCGATCCAGCATCCCCCCGGTAAAGCCAAGCAAAGAGGCATAAACCACCGTTTGGTGATCCGCCGAAAGGATTCCCGGCACCGCAATTCCCACTCCAAGGACATTAGCCCGGTCGATCTTCAGTCCGTCGATAAATTTTTCCACCAGCGCGCCAATCTGCTCAAAGTAGGCTTCATCGTCCGCAAAGCGCACCGGCACCCGAATGTTCCGGATGACGTTGCCGCCCAAATCCACCCCAACAATCCCTGCATGGTTTTTGGTGATGTCCAGCCCGATGGCTACTTTGGCGTCCAGCACGCAGGACAGCACCCGCGCTTTGCGCCCTCCGGTGGACTCAAACAACCCATTTTCCTCCACCAGTCCCAGCTCCTGCAAATGGCGAAGATTCTGGGTAATGGTGGGCAGGCTCATGTTGAGTTTATAGGCAATCTCCTGTTTGGAGGTTTTTCCGTTCTGATAAATAAACCGGTAAATGCGGTTCCGGTTAATTCGCTTGATGTCAATCTGCCTAGGCAAACCCTGTTCTGGCATTTTTTCACCGCCGTTCCCAAATTTGATGGTCTACTTTTGCAAAAATGTTTTCCTAATGTCCCCATCATAATACAAGATGGTTAAAAAAGCAAGAAAAAACACACGGCGCTTTCTTCGCATGTCATTGTCTGGATGGACGGGAACCGCAGCACTTGTGCACCACGTTAAAGCCCGGCTTCAGCGCAGAAATCCCCGGCAGATTCCCAAAACAGAAGAATAGATTGCATTTCCTATTCAGCCGTTATATAATGCAATCAAATAAATGTTCGGGAGGTCCTGTTATGAAAATCCTGTTTATTGGCGGTACTGGCACCATCAGTATGGCCATCACCAAGCGGCTGGGAGAGCTGGGCGAGGAGCTTTACCTGCTCAACCGCGGCAACCGCAGCCAGAATTTACCTGAAAACGTCCATTCCATCTCCTGCGACATCAGCGACGAGGCCGCGGCCGCCAAAGCCCTTGAAGGCATGACTTTTGACTGCGTTGCCGATTTCATCGCTTTTACCCCGGATCAGGTGGAGCGGGATTACCGCCTGTTTGCCGGCAAAACCAAGCAATATATCTTCATCAGCTCCGCGTCGGCTTACCAGACACCCCTTTCGGATTACCGTATTACCGAAGGCACCCCGCTTTCCAATCCTCTGTGGGGATATTCGCAGAACAAAATCCGCTGCGAAGAGCTTTTGATGCACTATTACCGTGAGGAGGGCTTCCCCGTCACCATCGTCCGGCCAAGCCATACCTACGACGAGCGCAGCGTCCCCTTTGGCGTGCAGGGCAGCAAAGGCGGCTACCAGAACCTCAAACGCATGATGGAGGGTAAGCCGGTGATCATTCACGGAGACGGCACCTCGCTCTGGACCCTCACCCATAATTCGGATTTTGCCCTCGGCTTTACCGGGCTTATCGGCAACATCCACGCCATTGGCGAAGCGGTGCAGATCACCTCGGATGAAACCCTGACCTGGAACCAGATTTACGAAACCGTTGCGTCGGCGCTTGGGGTTGAGCTCAAAGCAGTGCATGTTTCCTCCGAATTTCTCGACGCCTGCAGCGACGAAGATTACCGCGGCAATCTCCTCGGGGACAAAGCGGCTTCGGTGGTTTTTGACAACGCCAAGCTGAAACGGCTGGTACCGGAATTTACTGCCACCGTCCGGTTTGACCAGGGGGTGCGCAAAGCCATTGACTACATTAAATCCCATCCGGAATGCCAGAAAGAGGACCCGGAATACGACGCCTGGTGCGACCGCGTCATTGCAGCGCAGAAAGCCGCTGTGCAAATGGTGCTGGATGCAAAGTAAATTAAAAAACGGCATGGCAAAGTGCCATGCCGTTTTTTATGGAGACAAAAGGGCATTTAGTCCCGAATCCCTGTTCCCTCTTAATCCTCTATCATCGGTTTTTCATTCACAAACTGGATTCGCCTTTGCAATTCTGGGGACGCATACTGCAAGGCGTCGCGATTCTGCTCTACAGCAGCTAATACAATTTCCCTGTCCGCACGCCGTTTATCCGATGCATATTTTAAAGCCATCCCGTTTTGAAGCACCGCCGCCAAAACAATGTCCCGGCTGTTCCGCAGCTTTTTGGGAGCACGTGCGAGGTTATTTCCGTCCTTTTTCACTAAATTCAGTACCGACCCAGGATGTTCCCAGTCAACACGTTCTCCACCGTTTGCATCAGAAAACGCAAAATTGATAGCAGCCTCTGCCCAGCCCAAAATCATCCTCCTCTGCATTCATGCAATCCAATTGTTTATCTGTTTTTTAGTATAAAATCAAATACATTTTTATGCAACTTAATATTCGTGATTTTAAACTAAATCTTTTATTTTTTAGATAATTTATACAAAACCAATCTGTTCTGATATATATCATTTCTCGTTTCATACGGAAAAACTCTTTCAACATTCAATGTTTTCGTGGGTTATTCATTGCATTTTACCTATCTGCGGGTTTATAATAAAAGCAATTAACGGTAAGCGTTTTCACCACCAGCAACGGTGAAATGCGGTTAGGAGAAATTATGCAGCACGGATACATCAAAGCAGCAGCCGGTACGCCGGAAATCCGGGTGGCGGACTGCATATACAACCGGGATTCCATTATAAAAACCATGAAAGCCGCTTCCGGGCAGGGCGCAAAGGTGCTTGTCCTGCCGGAACTCTGCATCACCGGGTATACCTGTGGCGATTTATTTTTGCAGCCCACCCTGCTGGACGGCGCTCTTGACGCGCTGCGGCAAATTGTCCGCGTCAGCACCGGATTAAAGCTGTTGATGGCGGTCGGCCTGCCGGTTTTGCACGGTGGCAAGCTCTATAATTGTGCTGCCATCTTTTATGAAGGGCGGCTGCTTGGCTTTGTCCCAAAATCCAATTTGCCGAATTACAGCGAATTTTATGAGCAGCGCCATTTTGTTCCGG
Organism: Clostridiales bacterium; assembly: GCA_003150405.1. Lineage (GTDB taxonomy): Bacteria > Bacillota > Clostridia > Oscillospirales > Ruminococcaceae > Metaruminococcus_A. The sequence goes on along the minus strand of QAMM01000006.1, from coordinate 117,431 downwards.
CGCCGCCGCAGAATGAAATCCATCCGTGGGAAGGCGGATCGGTTCCGTTTGGTTCCAGGCTGCTATTTCGCTGCGAGGAATTGCCAGAATTCTGCTTCGCTGCCGAAATCTGTGAGGATTTATGGGTTGCATCTCCGCCATCGACAGGCCACGCCGCGGCGGGCGCCACCATCATTGGCAATCTCTCCGCCAGCGATGAAACTATAGGCAAAGCGCAGTACCGCCGTAGCCTCGTTAGCGGCCAGTCGGCCCGCCTGCTCTGCGGTTATCTCTATGCCGATGCGGGCGACGGTGAATCCACCACCGATCTTGTTTTCTCTGGGCACGATCTCATTGCAGAAAACGGGGTGCTGCTCAGCGAAACCAAGCCGTTTCACAACGAACTGATTGTCAGTGAAATTGACGTCTGCAAGCTCGCCTACGAGCGCCGCCGGATGAATACATTCCCTGCTTCTCTTACAGCGGACTATCAAATCATCCCTTTTTCAATGGAACCCGCTAAAACAACGCTTACCCGTTTTGTTTCCCCGCACCCCTTTGTGCCGGAAAACGCCGCCGACCGTGCTGAACGCTGCGAAGCTATCCTCAATATGCAGGCTGCGGGATTAAAAAAGCGGTTGGAGCATTCTCACAGCCAAACCGCGGTCATTGGCATCTCCGGCGGGCTGGATTCCAGCCTTGCGCTGCTGGTAGCTGTCCGCGCAATGGACCTGCTTGCCCGCCCGCGCACCAATATTGTCGCGGTGACCATGCCCTGCTTTGGCACCACTGAGCGCACCCGAAGCAACGCCGAACTGCTCTGTGAACAGCTTGGCGTCACCCTGCGCAGAGTGGATATTGGCCCGGCAGTTTCCCGACATTTTGAGGACATTGGCCACAGTTTTGATAACCATGATGTGGTTTTCGAAAACAGCCAGGCGCGGGAACGCACCCAGGTGTTAATGGATATTGCCAACCAGACAAACGGCCTTGTGGTCGGCACTGGTGACCTGTCCGAGCTGGCGCTCGGCTGGGCCACCTACAACGGCGACCACATGTCCATGTACGGCGTCAACGCCTCCATTCCAAAAACACTGGTCCGCCATCTGGTTCGCTATGTCGCCGATCAATCGGAAGAAACTCTGCGTGACGTTTTACTGGATATTCTGGATACCCCGGTCAGCCCGGAACTGCTGCCGGCGGAAAACGGTGAAATCGCCCAAAAGACCGAAGACCTTGTCGGGCCCTATGAGCTGCATGACTTCTTCTTGTTTTATGCCGTTCGCTACGCCTTCCCGCCCGCTAAAATCTTCCGGCTTGCCAAGCACGCCTTTGCGGGAAACTACGACGACGCTGCTATTTTAAAGTGGCTTAAAATATTTTACCGCCGTTTCTTCAACCAGCAATTCAAACGTTCCTGTCTGCCAGACGGCCCTAAAGTCGGTTCCGTCGCCCTTTCGCCCCGCGGCGATTGGCGGATGCCAAGCGACGCTTCTGCCACCCTCTGGCAGAAGGAAGTGGAAGAAATTTCACTAGAAGCAAAGTAAAACCAACTTCATACAGGCATGTTAAAGCAGCAAAAAAGAACATACTAACAGGGGACGAGACATAGCGGTAACCACGCGGTTCTTCAAACGGTTTGCCGCGCCAACAGCATCCATAAGGCCACCTGAGTATATCCCGCTTTTGCTGTTCATCCAGTGGTATTGCTACTTCCTTTTTGACTGCCATCATGCCGTTTCAGGAGGTCTCCCATGAAAAAGCTGCTCATTGTTGTTGATTATCAGAACGACTTTGTCTCCGGCAGTCTCGGGTTCGACGGCGGGAAGGCAATTGAGTCAAATATTGCCGAAAAGATACGCGCCTATCGTGCAGCGGAAAACGACATTCTTTTTACAATGGATACGCATGGAGTGAATTACTACTCGACCGAAGAAGGGAAGCATCTCCCGGTGGAGCACTGTATTAAGGGCAGCGCCGGTTGGGAGCTTACCGGTACCATCGCTGCGCTCCGGCGGCCGGAGGACGCTTGCTTTGAAAAGCCGACTTTTCCTTCCCTTAAGCTCGGCGAATACCTGAGCGGCAAGGATTATGACACAGTGGAGCTGGTCGGTCTTGTCTCGAATATCTGTGTGCTGTCCAACGCTGTTATCGCCAAAGCGGCTCTACCCAATGCGCATATTATCGTCGATGCTTCCTGCACCTCAGGCGCGGATCAGGAGCTTCACCAAAAAGCACTGGATGTGATGGGCGGCCTGCACATTGAAGTGACGCACCGTCCGGCGTAACGCTTTAGAGTTCCGCCGTCCAGACGGTTTTCCCATAAAAAACGACCTAATGGAAGGGAGCAGCCATGAATAAAAACAACTATACCCTGTTGTGCGATTTTTATGAGCTCACAATGGGAAACGGCTATTTTGAAACAGGAAAAAAGGATCAAATCTGCTACTTTGATATCTTTTTCCGCCGGATTCCTGACGGCGGCGGTTTCGCCATTGCCGCAGGGCTGGAACAGGCCATTGATTACATCAAACGGCTTTCCTTTTCAGAAAGCGACCTAAAATTTTTGCGGGAAAAGGGCATCTTTTCAGAGGGATTTCTCGACTATCTCCGTGATTTCCATTTCACTGGTGACATTTATGCCGTCCCAGAGGGCACCCCGGTCTTTCCGCACGAACCGCTTTTAACCGTCCGCGCGCCCGCTATTGAAGCACAGCTTGTTGAAACCTACCTGCTGCTTATATTAAACCACCAGTCCCTCATTGCCACCAAAGCGAACCGCATTGTCCGTGCGGCAGACGGGCGCGCCATCAGTGAGTTCGGCTCCCGCCGGGCACAGGGGGCAGACGGCGCCGTCCTCGGCGCGCGCGCTGCCTACATTGCCGGCTGTGCCGGAACCGCCTGTACTTTGACCGATAAATGCTACGGCGTCCCCGCCACCGGAACGATGGCGCATTCCTGGGTACAGATGTTTGACGACGAATACACGGCTTTTAAAACCTACTGCGAGCTTTATCCGCAAAACGCCACCCTGCTGGTAGACACCTACAATGTCTTGAAAAGTGGGGTACCCAACGCCATCCGTGCCTTCAAGGAGATGTTGCTGCCGCGTGGTATTACCGACTGCGCCATTCGTTTAGATTCAGGCGACATCACCTACCTCTCCAAAAAAGCGCGTAAAATGCTGGACGACGCAGGGCTGACTGATTGTAAAATTATTGCTTCCAATTCGCTGGACGAGGCAATCATTCAGGATATTCTGCTTCAAGGCGCAAAGGTTGACGCCTTTGGAGTCGGCGAGCGGTTGATCACTTCCAAAAGCGATCCGGTATTCGGCGGCGTTTATAAGCTCTGCGCGGTAGAGGATGAAAGCGGAACCATTATTCCTAAAATCAAAATCAGCGAAAACGCGGCCAAAATCACCAATCCGCACTTTAAAAAGGTGTACCGTATCTTTGAGAACGACTCCGGCAAGGCGATTGCCGACCTTATCTGCGTCCACGACGAAATCATTGACGAGAGCAAACCGCTCGAAATTTTTGACCCAGATTATACTTGGAAACGCAAAACTCTAACCAACTTCACCGCCAGAGAACTGCTTATACCCATCTTTAAAAATGGAGAATGTGTTTACCAGTCCCCGCCGGTCGAACAAATCCGCGACTACTGCCGCACCCAGATTGACCTACAATGGGATGAGGTCAAACGGTTTGAAAACCCGCACAACTATTATGTTGATCTCTCCCAGAAGCTCTGGGACATCAAGCAGACGCTGCTCTCGCAAAAGCGGTAGAAGTCAGTATATTCTCTTCCCAGGCCTTTGCCTGCTTCATTTGTTTCAAACAGAGATGCTGTATCCGGAATTAAAACTGGCAGCCGCTTGATGATAAAAGAAATCGTAGAAACGCAAAAATAAAATCCGTGGAGCATTTACTCCACGGATTTTATTTTTGAGGATATTACGGGGCTGTAAGTGAAATACCAACTTTAACCATTATTGCAGTTCTGGACCCGTTGTATCATACGAAGTGAATAGAAAATAGTAATCATATCGCTGGCCGTTAATGCTGCATTTCATCTGGATTCCGCGCAGCCTCTCAACACTTGGCAGATATTGTTCTGCAATAAAATAATTATGATGGGGCAATGCAAAACGAATCTCGTTGTTCGAATCGACCTCATAATACCTGGTATTGGCCTGTATCCGTTCGGCAAGTTCTTCGTCCGCAGCGTTCATTAAGCCATAGGGCGAAAGCCCTTTATTTTCACCGTTTGCAACCAATTCATGATCGATTAGTGTAATTTCGGTAACGGAAGAATCCCTTGGGAAGCAAACTGTAACCTCGCTCCCATTGGAAATGTTAATTGGTTTCCGATTCTGCTCCCGCATTTTCACAAACCATGTTCCATTTTTATCTTCCTTAAGCTCTATATCACTTATACGCATAATAGCCGTATAGGGAATTTCTTCGTCGTTTGCCTTTATTGTAACAATCGGTATAGAGGGATCTGAGGCCGAGTAGATCGTATTTGTGGCCGAATCTTTACATAGACAGGAAGTTAAAAACAATAGCAAAGAAAAACCTAGGGTGAAAAATACAGACTGCTTCATTTTAACCTCCTTTCACAGACTATCGTGTATAATATTTTAATGCACCTGTATATTGCCCAGTATATGGACAATCCATAGGGCATTCTATAAGCTCCACGGATTCTTTTATTCTTCTAGTGGCGACAGATGTGCCGTATACTTTGGAGCAGGCAAAAAACTATTATAGGTCGTGCGAAACAATAATGCGTATTCCACCTGCTTTTCACCGTATCGGACTCTTATCTGCATACCCCGTGCATGCGGGTAGGTACTCATGTACCCAAGCGCATAGTAACTCCATAAATCGAATGATAGTATATCATTTTCCGGTGTAAAGGCATAAGTATGATTGCCTACATAAGTCATACCCGTCGGGTCACTGCTTGAGGTAACTGAAAGCGGGACAGCCAGGCCAAAGCTGTATTCCGGTATGCCGGTTTGTAAATCGGTCATCGGAAGCATCATAATGCGGTCAATGATTATAACCTCGTCGTCCGGTGGCTGTTCAAAGTGAAGGGTAAAACGGGTTGTTTCGCCGAGTGTACGGTCTATCCGTCCATCGCTAAGTGCAGGGAGCAACCAATAGTTATTCATTAGGTTCATAAAGCGCTCACGATTTTGTGCGGATTCGGCTAACTCTCCCTCTATAAAGACAGCGTCATAGGGTAATTCGTAATTCTCACCGTTAAACTCTGCTGTTGCAGTTATCTTGGGAATAGTCGGGTCAAGTTTACCCTCGTAGTATTCAATTAGCCGCGAAACATCAACAGTAGATACCGAGGCAGATGATTGGGATAGGCTGGAAAAAGAGGTTTCCGTTCTCGAATAGTCGGTGACCGATGATCGACTGTAATAGGAGGAAACAGACCAAATTCCGACAACAAACATACTGCATACAAGGGCTATAATGGCCAGCTGATTTTTGCGTTTCATAGTTTCCTTTCAAAAGCGGATTTTTGTTATTCTTCCAACGGAGTGAGGTGGGAAAGGTCTTCTCCATAAAAAAGACCTCCTCCATCATAAATGACTTGAAACAAAATGTAATACTCCACCTGTTTTCCGCCAATTTCATATTCTACCACCAAGCCCCGCAGTTCAGGCATGGCAGACAGGCCATGAATTCCGTCATACAACCATAAATCAAATTCCAGTTTCTGTGCTGCTTCAAAGGTATGTATATAGCCTACACTTTTATATCCCTTTTTCCCCGCTTCGGTGGCAGTTCCGTATTTATTAAATATGCCGTAATCCTTGACAACAATTTCTCCTGTTGGTGGCTGTTCAAATTGAATCTTGAAATGAGCAGGCACCTCCTCCCAATCTTCTGTGTCATGATAGCCATATCCGTCATATAAGACTGGAAGCGACTGGAAATTATTCATTAAATTCACAAACCACGTTTTCTTTTGGTCTGTTTCAGTTTCCTCAGTACTCCGGCGAATAGTCCCATCATACGGCAGTATGTAATCCACTGCACAGCCGTCGCCAAACTGACGAGCTGTGACCTTAATTTTCGGAATTTCCGGATCAAGCTGTTCTTCGTAATGTTTTACCAGGTGGGGCAAGGGTACCGTTCCCCATTCCATTCTCTGCTCCACTTCCGACCAAACGGATTCGTGCATGGCGGCTTCGCGTCTGAAGTGTACCACAACTAAGAAAAAGGTAAGCGAACCGAGAATTACAAAGAGACATGCAAATAGAAAAATCCGTTTTATTTTCATAAACCCTCCTGAAACAATTACCCTGCGGCATAGTTGCCGCAGGGTAGACGAATTAAAAACGCCAATACGTTAGTTATAAAAAGGGCAGTATTGAACTGCATGCTGATATGCTGGCCCTTGTGCCCATTTTGAAGAAACCAAGCCGCTGGCATCCCCCGATAGGCGAATTGCCGAATGATCGTATATTCCATTGTTATTTAAATAAGTTACACGTGTATCTGTCGTTAAAGTACTCATTTTTGTGCTTTCCAATAAATAAGATTTTTGAATTTGGGTAATCCAATAACGGTTGGCTGACGAAGTACTGTACCATGCAAAGGAATGGCAATTGTATTTCCAAGTGGCTGGAGCTAAAAATTTAGCATTGGGATATTGCGCTAAATACTTTCCTTGATAAGCAATCTTTTCAGCTTCGGTTAATTCCTGGTCGCCTGGCTCCCACTCTTTAGCTTCTACCTTTTTTCCTCCTGGTGTATATACATTGGGCCAGTTATAGTATGGCTCCATCCCCTCATTCGCTGCCTGATAAAACTGGTAGAACGAACCGCCATAAGTTTCCGGATTACGCTGTTCTGCAATTTCATCAACGACTGCTATTGCCTCTTCGGTCTCCTGTTCAGAAAGCTGATTCAGAAATTCCGGCTGAGCCAACAAAACATCGCAAATTAACGGATCCATAAACTGGTCTACATCAAACGAATGTGCATTGGTAACAGTCAGCATGGACTCCATTTTGGCAAGGAGTTTTGGGTTCTGTCCTCACGGGTTAATAACTCCTGAAGCCCATTAAAATAACTGCTTACCGCCTCGAACCCCTGCTCGTAGGTATCCCAAGCCATTAAGTCCATATTTAACGGATAAATAAGCATTGCCTCGATCAAATCTTCGGTACTCATTTGGTTTAAGATATATTCGGGGATTTGCGCTGCCTCAGTCATATCAATGTGGTTGTCATAGCTCGGCCAGTCCAGCGAATCAATGTACGCCGCATATTGTTCGGCCGGTGACAAGAGTGCTGATGTGATTCTACGAAACCTTTACCTTTCCTTTGTTTTCACATAAAATCAATGTGCTGGTGAAAGGGTATTGAGGTGAGGGTTACTCCTGCATTGGCATCTCCTTCTTTCAAATATTTGTTAATTAAATTATATCACAGATATATAATAACATCAACAATATTAAAATAATTATTGTATAATATTACTAACAAATATGATTACGTGATTTTGTGAATACCGACCATATAAAAGAAAAAGGTGGAGCGAAGCTCCACCTTTTCAAATAAAATCAAATCATATTACGCAAGCCTGCGCTTCTTCTGAAACGCCCACAGCGGTTTGCAGACCGCCGTTGCCAGCACGCCGGCGGCAAGCATTTCCAAAATACCGTTTAAGGTGATGACCGTTCCAAACACCGCTGCAAGGGTCACGCCGGATTCCAGCGCAATGCTGTTAAAGAGCAGCCACAGGCAGCCGAGCACCATCACGGTGTGACAAGCCGTTGCCACCAATGCAGCAATTAAAATGGATACAACCTCATTTTTGGTCAGTTTGCGGAACAGGATAAACAGGTAAGCGGCAATGACCCCCAGTAAAATCCGCGGGATGATGCACATCACAATCGACTGGATGGGCGCGCCGCTCAAAAACGGCGAGAACATCATATCAACTGGAGAGGTCGCCGCAAAAGACGCTTTGGTGAGGCTAAACAGTCCGAATGACCCGCCAAGAATCCCCCCATAGAGTGGTCCCATCAGGATTGCTCCAATAATTACCGGAATGTGGAGCAGCGTGATAGACACCGGCGGGATCATGATAAATCCGATCGGCAGAAAGGTCATGATTGCCTCAATGGCAATCAGCATGGCAAGCTGTGCCAGCTTCAGGGTTTTTGCGTGTGTTGTTTGTGGCATAAAGAATTCCTCCTTGCTGCTGCTCTGCCTGCGGCAGATGCAACGCACTCTGAAATTTATATTCACGCCGGAACAGCCGGCGAAAATACCACAGGATTCAATTTTCTATTTCTGGTTTTTCTCGTAAATCAGCCGCAGGCCGTCAAGCAGCAGATTTTCATCGTAGATGATTTGCTCCCGACAGATCGGCAGAATGTATTTTGCCTGCGCACCGGTTGCAATCACAGTGAGGTTCTCTCCCAACTCTTCCCGGAAACGGGCAATCATTCCATCCAGCATTGCAGCGGTCCCGTAAACCGAGCCTGCCCGCATGCTCTCAATGGTGTTGTGGCCAATGACCGAACGCACCGGTTCGCCCAAATCGATCTTCTGAAGCTGCGCTGTCCCCTCTGCAAGGGCGTTGAGCGAAAACTCCATGCCGGGGATAATGGTGCAGCCCACCTGATTTTTTCGGCTGTCAATGGCAGAAAAGGTGATGGCTGTGCTCATATCAATGACCACCGCAGGCGTAGGATACTTCGCCGTGGCCGCCACCGAAACGCAAACCAAATCCGACCCGAGCTGGGAAGGATTGTCAATTTTAATATTCAGCCCAGTTTTCAGCCCCGGGCCAACGGTGTAAACCCTCACATCGCGCAGCAGGCGAAGCGCTTCACACAGGCGTGGACAAAGCGGCGGCACCACCGAAGAAACAATGGCACCCTCCATTTCCTCTGGAGAATGGCCATGCAGATCAAACACCTGGCGGAGCTTAACGGCATACTCATCAACCGTTGCATCGCGGGTGCCAATGCGGGCAACAAAGAGAAGTTTCGCACCTGAATAAGCCCCAATGCTGATAACGCTGTTGCCAATATCAACTACTGCAACCATTTTGCCGCCTCCATTCGGGTAAAATTGTAACAAACTTTGCACCGAATTGCAATCGTCGCCTTGGATGCAAATTCAGGAAAACAACTTCCGATTTTGGGCAGTATTTCCAAAAAAGCGCCTTTGTTCAGTGTTCTGTCAACCGCTGCTGTTCCCTTCTCCGGCTGTTTTTCTTGAATGATGTTTTAAAATGTATGCACAGCTTGTAAAATCATCCACATCGCAACAAATTCAAACGGCAATATAAATCAGTTTGTGTCAAAGGTCTGCGGGAGGATAAGAGACCGGAGGAATGTAGGAAACCGGGATAAGGAAAATGTGAAAAGGCAAGAGTCCAGAACCGGTTAAGGCTCTGGACTCTTATGTGGAGGAATGCACCTCAGTTGTTACTCCTCTTCCAGCCCCTCCAACGGGGTGAGGTGGGAGAAATCGAAATCTTCTGCAAATCCAGCATTGGGATCGGCGTTTTGAAACAGGATATAATATTCGGCCCGATCCGTTCCATACCTGCATTGCATCCGCAGCCCCAGCAGCGGCGGAGGGTCGCTTGTTAAAACCACGTCATCCCTGTTATCCCATAAATCAAATGAAATTAGGCAGTTGCCGGGGACAAAGGTTTTGGAATGTCTATCCCATTCTTCCCGGGTAGAATGTTCACTGACGGTACCGTATTCATAAATCCAGTAATTGGTGATTGTCACTTCATCATCCGGCGGCTGTTCAAATTCAATGATAAACCTGGCTGGATTCCTTCCCGGTAAAAAATCATGGCAAAGCTCGGGCAACGACCAGAAGTTGTTCATCAGGTTGAGGAACCAGTCTTTCGGCCCCTCCGGATCATCGGGTTCAGCGGATCCGTCGATGAGCACGGCGTCATAGGGCAATTTGAACGCTTCATCGTCCTGGATAGCCGTAACCGTTATTTTTGGAATCTCCGGGTCAAGCTGGTTCTCGTAATGCTCCACCACTCTGGGGAGCGGGGCCGGTTTTGGGGGTTGATATACAGGCGGCACACGGCTTATTGCCCATATCCCGACTGTTAAAATCCCAGCCACTAAAAGCAGGCCGCATCCAACAACTATTTTCCGGTTCATGCTATCCTCCTCAGGGGAACGCCTTGCAGTAGGCCGTGAGACGCATATTACTTAGTTCCAGTATTCAACATTTTTGAATGAATATTGGGATTCAGTAACATAGGGGCAATAGGTTACTGAATGTTTAAACAGCGGCCCTTCTCCCCATTTGGAAACAACGTAATAGGAATCCACCGCAATCGCAGAATGGAATATGTCATTGGCATGATTTAAGTTATTATCACGATACGCTACACGTGTATTCTCATTGAAGCGCTTTTTGTATAACTTCCATCTTGGGTATATGCCCGTGCATCCCCCATCCAAGCGTTATTGTTGGTTGACTGTCAATATCAGGCATAGGAATGACAACTATATCTTCTCGTGGCAGGGCCCATATAACCTACACTGGGATAACTTCTTTTGTAATCGTCAAGAAGTTGTTGTTTGGCTGCAGGGCTATCATCCTGGTCATTTGGCGACCAGACGCGAACCAATATAGGAGTGTTTTTAGGTGTTCTCACGTAATCGTCATACGTATATAATTGTATTTCATCATTGGTTGCTTTATAAAATGTGTAGGCATTTCCGCCATATACTTCCGGATTTTTCTCCCGTGATTCAATGATGTTATCGACAATCGCAAATGATTTTTCTATTTCCTGTTCAGAAAGTTGATTCATAAATTCTGGCTGGGCCAATAAAACTTCGAGGTACAGCGGCTGCATATATTGCTCATGATTAATATTGACAGTACTCATAACAACAGGGATGGATTGCATTTTTTCGAGTAGTTTTTGAGCACCATCTTCGCGGATTAGCAGTTCCTGAAGGCCATTAAAGTAGCTGCTTACCGCATCAAAACCCTGTTCATAGGTGTTCCAAGTGATTAAATCAACCCGCAACGGATAAATGAGCATTGCCTCAACCAAATCCTCGGTACTCATCTGATTTAAAATATATTCGGGAATTTGCGCTGCCTCAGTCATATCAATGTGGTTGTCATAGCTCGGCCAGTCCAGCAAATCAATATATGCTGCATATTACTCGGCCGGCGTCAAGTTGGATTGTTCCGCCGAAGCAGAAAAACCAACGCAGCCGATCATCAAGGCTACTGACAGGAGTGCTGATGTGATTCTACGAAACCGCTTTTTCACATTTGGGTCAATGCGCCGGGGAAAGGGTATTGAGGCGGTATTTAACGCTGCACTGGCATCTCCTTCTTACCAATACGTTCTTTATCTGTATCCTAGCATAAATGCTTAAAAGTTTCAATATTTTGTTAAAATTATGTATTATTGCTTTATTAACTTTATTTAAAGTCCCTCATTGGTAAATTGCTTTGCTTTTTGCAAAAGCGTAAACGATATGCAAAATTTCAAAAAACAAAAGGGGCCATAGGTATGGCCCCTTTTGAACAATTCACGATACTTATTTTGCAAACGGATTCTCAGTTTCGTAGAGCATGCCTTTTGGCTGATTGAAACCAATGTCCTCAATGCCAAGGTATTTGAAAACGTTGAAGAGTGCTTTACCGAAGTGGCCAAACGCAACTGCACCGTGATGCGGATAACGTTTCGCAATCAGCACATGGCGGTAAAAGCGGCCCATCTCCGGAATACCGAAAATACCAATGCCGCCAAAGGAACGGGTAGCAACCGGCAGGATTTCACCCTCTGCGACATAAGCCTTAAGCTGAGCATCTGCGGTGCTCTGAAGGCGGAAGAAGGTGATCGGGCCCGGAGCAATGTCACCCTCAAGGGTGCCGCGGCTGACGTTCGGCTCGCTGTCCGGCTCGAGCAAGCGGTGCTGGATGAGCTGGTACTTAAGCGCATACTGGCTCAGCTTGCTGGCATTAGTATTGCCGCAGTGGAAGCCCATGAAAGTATCGGTGTGGCTGTAGTCGAATTTGCCTTTGATGTCGCTGTTATACATATCCGCCGGAACGGTATTGTTGATGTCAAGCAACGTAACAATATCTTCTGAAACGAGCTGACCAATGTACTCGGAAAGCGCGCCATAGATGTCAACTTCGCAGGAAACCGGAATGCCACGGCCGGTCAGGCGGCTGTTGACATAGCACGGGCAGAAGCCAAACTCGGTCTGGAAAGCAGGCCAGCATTTGTCTGCAAACGCAACAAACTCTCTGGAACCTTTATGGGCCTCAGCCCAGTCAAGCAGAGTGAGCTCAAACTGCGCAAGCTTCGGAATAAGGTCTTTCCACGGATTGTTGCCGGCAAGCTCTTTCTCCATATCCGCAACCACTTCCGGAATGCGCGGATCGTCTTTGTGCTTCTGCACGGATACGAGCAGATCCAGCTCAGAATTTTCCTCAATTTCAATGCCGAGATCAAACAGCTTCTGAATCGGCGCGTTGCAGGCGAGGAAGTCATTCGGACGCGGACCAAAGGTAATGATTTTCAGTTTGGAAAGGCCAATTACGACGCGGGCAATCGGAATAAAGTCATTGATCATGCCAACGATCTCGTCCGGAGTGCCAACCGGATATTCCGGAATATAGGCTTTGATTTTGCGGATGCCAAGGTTGTAGCTTGCATTGAGCATACCACAGAAAGCGTCGCCACGGCCGTCAATCAGATTGTCGCCGGTCTCCTCAGCGGCAGCACAGAACATAACCGGGCCGCCAAAGGTTTTGGCAAGCAGGGTCTCCGGGGTCTCCGGGCCAAAATTGCCAAGGTAAACAACCAGCGCATTGACGCCGGCAGCTTTAACGTCCTCAACTGCTTTAAGCATGTCCTTCTCATTTTCAACGGTGACAGGGCATTCATAAATATCCCCGCCGGCTGCCTTATAAGCGGCAACGACTGCTTTTCTGCGGCTTGCAGAAAGCTGCATCGGGAAGCAGTCGCGGCTGACCGCAACAATACCCAATTTGACAACTGGTGTGTTAATCATGTTTCATCCTCCTATGTTTTCAATGATATTGTTATCATACCACCAGAACGGCAAAAAGTCCATGTCTTTTTTGTCAATTCCCTTCCGATGGTTTGAAAAATAGTCGCCAAATATTTTTCCGCTTTTTTGTGGATTATACCTTAAAACCACAGGCCACTGTCCAAAAGGCAACCAGCAGTTCTCTGGGCCGCCTTTTCAAAACATAAAAGCTCTTTTGCTTTTGCCCACGCCAGCAGCAGACAATTTTTCATATCGGCCGTCAGTATTCCACAGCATTTTTTGTGCGAACCGGTTACACGGGTAGAACCAGTTTTTTATTCCATTCCCGCGCCTTTCATGGCCGAAAGGGCGGTTGAAGTATAGCGTTTAAAAATCCCCTTGCGCTCCGGCAGTTTCTTAATACCAGACTTTGCACGCTCCGCCAACACAGCTCCAGCCTCTTCCCGGCTACACGCTTTGCCCGCAATTCCAACAACATTGAGCGCTCGGTTCGGAATATCGAATTCAATGATGTCCCCTGTTTCCACAAAGGCAATAGGGCCGCCTGCCGCCGCTTCCGGTGAGACGTGTCCAATACACGGGCCGCGGGTCGCACCAGAGAAACGTCCATCGGTTACCAGAGCGACGGTGCCATTAAGCCGTTCGTCGCAGACAATCGCTTCAGTGGTCATAACCATTTCTGGCATGCCGGAGCCGCGCGGTCCCTCATAGCGGATAATGAGAATATCGTCCGGATCAACCTTACCGTCAACCACCGCATAATAGCAGTCCTCTTCGCTGTCAAACGCCTTGACACTGCCGCGGTGCACCAGCATGTCATCCGAAATGGCAGCGTATTTGACAATGGCGCCTTCTGGGGCAATGTTGCCTTTGAGCACCGCAATAGAGCCCATTTCTTTTGTGTCCGCAACCGGATGGATGACCTGCTCCCGCTTCAGCCCATAGTTTGCGAGGTAACCGAGGTTGCGCTCAAAGAAGCCGTCTTTCTGAATGTCCTCCAGGTTTTCGCCCAGTGTCTTACCGGTGACGGTCATCACATCGAGATGGAGGAAATCTTTGAGCATCCACTGTACCATCGGGATCCCGCCCGCGAACCAGAATGCTTCGGTAACATGCTCCCCGCTCGGGTAGATGTTGCCAATATGCGGAATTTTGTGATTGATTTCATCAAACAGCTCCGGCGGCAAGTCAATGCCCAGCTCACGCGCAACAGCAGGCAGATGAAGGGTTGCATTGGTGGAGCCGCCAATGGCGCTGTGCACCACAATGGCGTTTTCAAACGCCTCACGGGTGAGGATCTGGCTTGCCGTAATGCCTTTTTTCGCGAGCATCATCACCATACGGCCGGCAAGCCGTGCCATGGAAAGAATGTCGCGCATAGTCGCCGGTGCAAGTGCGCTACCCGGCAGAGCAAGACCAAGTGCCTCTGCCATACACTGCATGGTGCTGGCTGTGCCCAAAAACTGGCAGGCACCGAGCGACGGACAACCGGTCAGCTTATAATCCCGGACCTCCTGCTCGGTAATGGCGTCTTTGCGTTTCTGGCGAAGGGAGATGTCCCCCGCCTTGATGGAAGTGGACATATATGGGCCGGGCCGCATACTGCCGCCCGGAATAAAAATAGTCGGGATGTCCAGCCTAGCCGCTGCTTTCAGGTGTGCGGGGATGGATTTGTCACAGGAAGAGAGCAACACCATACCATCCCACGGATTGACCGAGCCATGAATTTCCACCATATCCGCCAGCACTTCGCGGGAGGCCAGGATATAGTTCATGCCGTTGTGCCCCTGCGCACATCCGTCGCAAATATCGGTCGCATGAAATTGCGCCGGACGTCCGCCCGACTCATAAACCCCAATTTTTGCCTGCTCCGCCAGCTTGTCAAGGTGTTTGCTTCCTGGGTGGCTGTCTCCGAAAACATCTTCAATTAAAATCTGCGGTTTTACAATGTCGGACTCGTCCCAGTCCATACCGAGCTGCAAGGCGTCAAACTGCGCCCAAAGGCTGCGTTCCGGCGCGCTTTTCTGTTTGTAATCGTCCATTGAAATTCTCCTTTTATTTCCCTGTTGTGCCAACGGTGGCATGCAGTCATCTTGTGATCCCATTTTACAAAGGTTTCTGGTGAAAGTCAAATGACAACAGCATCCTCCTTTTCCACCCTACTTGAAATAAAAGCGTACTGCTCTTAATTTTTCGTTGAAATGCGATTTCTGCCATATCTGCGGCAGATACTATAGATGAATATCCGCCCGCTTGACAGGCGAGCTATACTGTGTGCGGGGTCGGAAAAAGAGATGCGTTTTTTCTCAATATATTTTTTGAAACATAAAATTTTCTTGCAAAAATTGCCTTGTTTTTCTTTAGAATTAATACTATGGCATCGCCTCATTTTGTGTCTTTGCACAATCAAAATATATTATAAAAATTCTTTATGGTTTTTTAACAGAAAAAGGAGGAACCCAATATGACAAAAACAGAACGGATTTTGGGTGTTAGGTGGAAAGGACTCGGGCTCATTTTCACTGGCACTGCGCTGCTCGCCCTCGGACTCGCTTGGTACGCCGACCCTTTAGGGCTGGTTACCGGAGGAATCACCGGCGCCGCCATTGTCCTTTCCCAGCTTTCTGAACTGGCGTTTGGTTTTGCCATTCCGCTCGGCGTTGTCAACCTCATACTGAACATTCCTATCTTTGTTTTAAGCGGAGTACAGCAAGGCTTTCGGTTTGTCAAAAAATCTCTCATCGGCATGCTGCTGCTTTCGATTTGGCTCGGTGTTTTCCAGTGGATCCCCAATCCTCTGCCAGTCTCTGACGATCTGCTGCTTGGCGCACTGCTCAGCGGCGTTCCAATGGGCGCCGGGCTTGCACTCGTCTTACGGACCGGCGCAACCACCGGCGGTACCGATATGCTTGCCGCCTGCCTGCATCGGCTAATCCCCCATTTTTCTATTTCAGTACTCATTTTTGCCATCGACGCGGTCATTATTGCTGCCGGACTGTTTGTCTTTGGGGTTTCACGCACCATTTACGCCGTCGTATCGGTCTTTATCTGCTCCAAGCTCATTGACAGCATTTTAGGCGGCGTCAACTTTGCCAAAGCAGTGTTTATCCTCTCGCAGAAAACCGAGGAAATTTCAGAACAGCTCTTTCATTCAGTTGGACGCGGAAACACCGGTATTCCGGTACGTGGAATGTACAGCGGCGAGCAAGGGGAAATGCTCATGGCAGTGGTGCGTCCGCGGGAACTCCCCTTACTGAAACAAGCCGTGCATGACATTGATCCAAATGCCTTTGTCACCGTTTGTTCCGCCCAAGAAGTATTGGGTGAGGGATTTGTCGAACTGAGCGATGCCGTTCCGGCAAAGCGCAGGAAACAGCGGAAAACCAAACATACCGTTTAACTGCTGCCGATTTACATGTCCAACCGTACCACACTTCAAGGCTAAAATTACTTTATGACAGCGGCAAGCAACTTCACCAGCGGTCAGCAAAAGAAAAGCCGCCTCATCCCAAGTATAGATGAGGCGGCTTTTAAAAGCATTGGTACGAGAGACTCACGGCTGATTTTCATCCTCCGGCTTTGAGTCAGACAAATCCCGGGGGTTTTCACTTGGAAACGGAGTATCCAGCGGCGGAAGGGTATCAATTGGCGGGAAAGGATCGACCTGGCCCATCCAATCCTGATTTTCCCGCGCCTTCTTTTTGTTGTGGTGCACCACTGCAATAATAACAATGATTGCTGCAATAACCGCCAAGGCGGCAATCCCAATCCAGAAATAGGTGTAAAACGCGCTGTTTGCAAATAGGCCGGCAATTCCCGGAACTGCCTTTATCTCAGTAAAGCTGAGGTTTTGGACAAAGCTGTCAAACATTGCTTCATCCGCAGAAGAAATGGAGCCTGTATAAGAACGCAAAGTCACGTTGATATGCTGGCCGTTGACAATGGTAATATATTGAATAATTGCCGTCTGCTCGTCGTCGTTGAGAATCCGCGCGTCAAATTTCATCCATTTCACCTGGGGATGAGCGATTATCTCATAGCCACCGTATTTCACGCCGGTAATCCCGGTAATCTCTTCCATATCGGCATTCATTAATTCGTCAGCAAATTGTTTGTAGGTTTCATTTGAAAAGCTGTTCCAGTCAAACACCTCTTCATTTTTCACCATCGTTACAACAATTTCCTGGGCAAAGGTCTCTGGTTCAAGCGCGTTGTAGTAAATGGAACCCTGTCCAAACATTTGATCGATCTCAGTTTTAGTCAAGCCAATTTCTTCCAGAACGGCATCGCCCTCCGGGGTGTCGCGTGTGATGACATACCAGCCGTCCGGCGCGGTCAGAGACAGGTGCAGCTCTGGAACGGTGACCGTATCCGCGGCAAATACTGACAAAACCGCCATCCCTGCGGTCAAAACAACTGCGGCAGCAGACAAAAGCAATTTTTTAAACATTCAATTCACCTCAAATAATACTATACCAAAAGCGCAGCGGAAACACAATTCTTTTTTCTGTGTTCACCTGATTTTTCCAAGGAAACGGCACAGTTTGGCTGTCTGTACGCCCACTGTTCCAATGGCAGAATGGAGGGACGTTTGACACTTTGGCTGGAAGGCAAAATAACAATGCAGGCTTTTTGCATTCGGCACAGATATGGCCTTAATGCCGGTAAAAATAAGTAAAATCGACCGTTAAAGGATACCGGAAAACCGACTCAATATTTAACGGATAATGGAGGCGGTTGGCTCCGGATATTAGTTGAATTCATGTTGTTTCGCTGAAAGAAGGCGTGCGCTAGGTGCCGGCGGATTTACCGGCGCCGAAAAGTGATATACGCATTTTGGATCTTGCCGAAAAGATGCCGAAATTCGCAATTTTGAAAGTGGAGGATGAATTTGACAGGCTACACCAATTTAATTGAACAAACCGATACAACTGGAGTGCAACCGGACACAGATTGTTCAAAAACAGTTCATTGACTTGAAGCATCTTCCAGGACTATAATGGATTTCGGTTTCCGACCGACCGGTCGGTCGGAAAAGCGGATTGGATTTCAATTTGTTTCAAAGGAACATAGGCAAACACGCCTAGTTACTTTTTTGTGCGGCCAGAGAACACGTTTCGGTTTGCGAACCGAAATAAGGCCTTTTCAAAACTTTGGCGGAGTTATTCCAACTAAAATTTTTTTGTTGGGACGGACCAGAACCTTTGTAGGATTCAAAAAATTTTAAGCAGCACATGTCCTGACCGTTCGATGCGCCTTCACCCGGCCCGGCACAAGCCGGGAGCTTGGAGCATACCCCCAAGCGCGTTTCTGCGATAATTCTAAAACAATTTGAAATTTCATTGGCTTCCGCAGGCAGTTTCGCTGCGAGTGGCTGTCTGCTCCCGCTTTTGGTCTTGCGGCCAGATTTTCAACCGGCAGATTGGAGTGCGTTATGTTTTCAAGATTCAGTGTCAAAAAACCATTCACCATACTGGTGGCGGTCATCATCATACTGGTGCTGGGGGTTGTTTCCTATACCAACATGACGGTGGATTTAATCCCGAGCTTTAACCTCCCCTACGCGGTGATTTCAACCACCTACGCCGGTGCTTCGCCGGAGGAGGTGGAACAGAAGCTCACCTCCCCGCTGGAACAGGGAATGGCTTCGATTAACAACATTGAGGAAGTCAGCTCGGTTTCCAGTGAAAACGTCTCGATGGTGATATTAAAATTCAACGAAGAAACCAACATGGACACCGCCATGATTGAGATGCGGGAAAAGCTGGACATGCTGGAGAGCTACCTGCCGGACGAGGCGGGCACGCCGATGATTATGAAGCTCAACCCCGACATGATGCCGATACTGTCGCTGGCGGTCTCGGTGGAAGGGATGGGTGCGGAGGAAGCCTCCCAGTACATTGAGGACAAGGTGATTCCGGAAATTGAGAGCGTGAACGGCGTAGCGTCGGTCTCCTCCAGCGGGCTGGTCTCCAACCTGGTGGACGTAACCCTGTCACAGGAAAAGCTCGACGCGCTCAATGCCGATATTCAGGCGCACTATAAGAGCGAAGCGGAAACGCAGATCCGTACCAAAGCACGGGAAGAGATTATCAAGCAGATTGACAGCCAGCTGGAAGCTCAGCGGCAGGCGGCGCTGAACCAAAAGCTGACCGCTGAAATGGCCGACCAGGCGCTTGCACAGCCGAAACAACAGGCAGTGGAGCAGGTCAACCAGAAATTTGAAGAACAAAAGCAGGCCATGCTGGCACAGGGTATGACCGCCGAAATGGCGGACGCAGCGCTCGCCCAGCCGAAACAGCAGGCACTTGCACAGGTGGACGCCGAATTTGAAAAGCAGAAGCAGAACCTGATGCAGCAAAACCTGCCGGAATCTGTGGTAAACGAGCAGATTGAAGCGGCGCGCAAAGAGCTGTATGCCAAGGTGGACTCCCAGGTGGAGCAGATTGTCAAAAGCCAGCTTGCGCAGATGGAAATTCCGGAAATTACCGTTACCGCTGACATGATTTCCGGCATCCTTGCCGGGGAGAACTTCAGCATGCCGGCAGGCACGGTGGATTCTGGCGATGGTATCAGCTACCCGGTTCGAATCGGGGACAAGATTGGGTCGATTGAGGAGCTGCAGAACCTGACTCTGATGGAGATTCCGGACTACAAAAGCGTTCAGCTTGCCGATGTGGCGGATGTTGTCTCCTACAACAACGCGGACACCATGTATTCCCGCGTCAACGGCAACCACGCGGTCATTTTGTCGCTCCAAAAGCAGCCGAACATTTCGACCGCCGAGGTGGCGCACAGCGTACAGGCCCGGATGGACGAGGTGCACGCGCTCAACCAGGACGTGCGGTTTGACGTGCTGATGGATCAGGGTGAATACGTTGACCTGATGATCAACACCATCATCAGCAATCTGTTGTGGGGCGCACTGTTTGCAGTGGTCATCCTCTTCATCTTTCTGCGGAAAATCAAACCGACCTTTATTGTCGGCATTTCGATTGTCATCAGCGTCATTGGGGCCTTTGTGCTGATGTATTTCTCCGGCATTACCCTCAACATGATTTCGATGAGCGGCCTCGCGCTGGGTGTCGGCATGCTGGTAGACAACTCGATTGTGGTCATTGAAAACATCTTCCGGTACCGGCGGGAAGGAATGGGCGCTAAGGAAGCGGCCATCAAGGGCGCTAAAGAGGTGTCTGCCGCCATTATCTCCTCCACGCTGACAACGGTCATTGTTTTTGTGCCGATTGTTTTTACCCACGGCATAACCCGCCAGCTCTTCACCGACATGGCGCTGACCATTGCCTATGCGCTGCTCGCGAGCCTTGCAGTTGCACTGACGGTAGTTCCGGCAGCGTGCAGCACCATGATGAAGAAGCCGATTGTCTTTAAGCGCAACTTTACCGACAAGCTGGCCGATTTTTACGGGAAGGTCCTTGCAAAATCGCTTCGGCACAGCTGGGCGACCATTGTCGTCTGCGTGGTGCTGCTGGGCGCCAGCATTGCGGCTGCCTTCTCCTCCGGCACCGAGCTGTTCCCGTCGATGGACAGCGGGAACATCACCGTTTCGGTGGAAATGCCGGACGACTACAGCCAGGACGACAGCTTTGCAGCGCTTGACGAGCTTTCCGGCACGCTGCTTGATGTGCAGGATGTTGACACCGTGGGCATGCTCTACTCCGGCGGCAGCAGCGCCAGCATAATGTCGATGATGGGCGGCAGTGGAACCACTATTTATGTTCAGCTCAAGGACGACCGCACCCGTTCAACCGACGAGGTGGTGCAGGATATCCGCGACAAGACCGCAGGCAAGCCTTATGCGGTGGCGGCAGACGGAAGCAACTCCGACATTTCGGCACTGAGCGGCGGGCAGATTGTTTACAACGTTTACGGGCGCGACCTGGACAACTTGAAGGCGGCTGCAAACCAGATTTCCGAACTCATTGCCGGAACCGAGGGCACCACCGATGTGGACAACGGATTGGGCAAAGCCAGCGAGGAAATCCGCATTACGGTGGACAAAGACAAGGCGATTGCCAAGGGGCTGACGGTGGCGCAGGTTTATATGGCGGTGAGTGAAGAGATTGCCGCGGAGCAGGCGGCGACCACCCTGACCGAAAGCAGCCTGTCTTATGAAATTTATGTCAAGGATGAACGCGAGGAACCGATGACCTCGGAAAAGCTTGCGGACATCACCATTGAAAATACAAACGGAGAAGCGGTACGTCTGGGCGACATTGCAGAGGTTGGGCTGGCGGAAGGGTTCACCTCGATCCAGCACGAGGGGCAGGAACGTTATGTAAGTGTAACAGCCTCTCTGGAGGCGGGATACCTTTCCGGCGATGTAAACGGCCAAATTAAGGCAAAGGTAGACGCAGCTGCCCTGCCGGACGGCTGCCGGGTTGAAGTCGGCGGCGAAAGCGAAAGCATTGCGAGCGCCTTCAACGACCTTTACCTGATGATTGGGCTGGCGATCCTGTTTATTTACCTGGTCATGGTGGCACAGTTCCAGTCCCTGCTCTCCCCGTTCATTGTCATGTTCACCATTCCGCTCGCCTTTACCGGTGCTTTCCTTGCGCTGTTTGCGGCGCGGATGCCGGTGAGTGTAGTTTCACTGATTGGTTTTGTGGTACTGGTGGGTATTGTCGTCAACAACGGGATTGTCTTTGTGGATTACGCGAACCAGCAGCGCGACAAGGGAATGGACACGGTTGAGGCGCTGATCCTGACTGGGAAGCACCGGCTGCGGCCGATTTTGATGACGGCACTGACGACGATTATTGCGCTTTCCACCACGGTGTTTGACACCAGCGCCGGCGGTGAGCTGATGCGTCCAATGGCAGTGACGACCATTGGCGGCCTGCTCTACTCCACCCTGCTGACCCTGTTCCTGGTTCCGGCGCTTTACAAAATGTTCCACCGGAAAAACAAAACAGTAAGCGCAGAAGAACCGGAAACCCCGGAACTGGACGGTGCGGCCAATTTATCGTAAAGGATGGCGAACATGTCAAAACGCGAAGAAATCCTAGACGCGGTTATCGCCTTAAGCGACCACTGCACGGCACCGACCGAGCTGACGATAGCGGCAATCGCCGAACAGGCCGGTGTTGGGAAAGGAACGGTTTACGAATATTTTTCCTCCAAAGAAGAAATTTTGGCGGAGGCAATTAACCACTTTATTGATTTTTACCTTGGCCAGCTCTCCGAAATTGCCTTTGACGGGACCTTCCGGGAGGGGTTTGACCGGATAGCGGTGGAAATAAACACCATTTTTGAGGAACACCGCAGCTTTTTCCGGGTGGTGTTTGTCTCCGACCAGATTGACGAATACGACACGGCTCTTTCTCAACGAATTTTGGGGAAGCGCAACGAACTGATGGAGCGGCTGACCGAAATCCTCGCGCGGCTGGTACAGGTGGGCAAGGATGAAGGCATCATCACCGGGGAGCCGGGCAAGCAGGATATGGTGTTTGCATTTATCTGCATTGCGGCGGCGCTGAGCCACACTGGGGGCAATGCCTGCGGGTTTTACCCGGAAAGCGGAGCGCAGCACCTCCTGGACTTTTTCTTTGAGAAGTTCGTCAAGCTGCTTAATTAGGCAAAAAAGTCCCTGCACCGACTTTTGGCGGATACAGGGACTTTTTCGAATTGAGCGGCGGATGGTTTCACGCGCGCAGCTGGAATAAGCAGATTTGGAGGAGGGATTGATTAAGAACAGGCGGGCTTGCAGATAAAAGGTTCTGGAACAGGCGGACCCCAAAACCAATTTGGGAGCGCAGACGAACACAGCTGCAACACGGGCTTGCAGACGTGAAGTCCGAAGGCGGATAAAGCCGTTTGGGGGAAGGTGAAGCCGAGAAAAACATTGGCTTGGAGACAGAGCTTTCCAGATACAAAACGGGCTTTCAAAGGGGAGGTTCAAAGACAGGCAGACCTGAGATAAAGTTGTTTACCAAGAGGGCTTATGGGCGAGAGGTTCAGGAATAAAACCAGTTTAGTAATGGGTAAAACCGGGGACGATGCCATTTTTCTGCGGAAGCAGCCGCTGCGAAATCTGTGAAAGCATATATAAAGAGCAAAGAGGCACGGCAAAATCTGCCGCGCCTCTTTCTTGGCTGCAAAGTTTCAGCTGCCGGGACTGTTATGGACCACCGCATCTTCAGATATTTGCAGCGGTAAAGCAAAAGCGGCCTTTCACCATTTTGCTTACAGGGTGGTTTTGAGGAATTCCTCACCGATGATGGTATTGAATTTCTCCTTGATGAACTCGTAGCTGAACTGAGACTGATATTTCCGCACGCCATGCTGCTGAGCAAGCTCGGCCGAATACTCGGAAAAGGGGATGATGCGGATATCCGAGTAGTTGGAATTGTAATGGGTAACTGTCGGGATAAAGGTGACATCCTTAATGGAAACGGTGTTGTTCTCATATTCCTTTTCATAGGTAATATCGAGGATACCGCCGCCCATATTGGTGGCCTTTTGCTCGGTGGAGATGAAGTTGCCGAGCGAATAAGCGACGAGCGCCTTGCCGCCGTCCGGCTTCTCCACATACCGAATGGGCTGGAGGACGTGCGGGCCGCTGCCGTAGATAACGTCTGCGCCCCAAGAGATGAGTTTATTGACAAAGGCCTCCTGCCCCTGAGTGATTTCGGTGTTGCATTCCTGCTGCCAGTGCATAAAGACACAGACAACGTCGGACTCGGCTTTGGCTGCGGCAATTTGTTTTTGAATTTCGGCCTCAATCTGCGCCTGGGTCTGATTCGGGTCGGCAAGGTTGAGGAGCTTGAGCTCGGAATCCGCCGGTTTGGTGTTGCCGTTTGTATATTCGGTGACGCCGATGTAGCTGAAGGTGATGCCGTTAACCGTATGCTTTTTGACGGTGTTTAAATCTTCTTCACCGTTATAGGCGCCGGTGAGGACAATTCCCTGATCGGCTTTGTCTTTCCAGAACTGGATGGTCTCCAGCGCGCCGGAAACGCCCTGGTCCAAAATGTGGTTGTTGGCGTGGTTAAACACCTTGATGCCGATATCCACCATATGGTCGCCAAGTTCGGTCGGGGTATTAAAAAGCGGCCAGTTGGAGGGCGGCCTGGAGGCGGCAAGCGGGGTTTCCTGGTTCATGACGCCAAAATCCGCCTGGGCGAAGATAGGCGCCACCTGGGAATAGGTGTAGGTAAAATCGTACCCAGTGCCGCCCGCCTTTTGCTGGGCAAGCATATAGATTCTGGAATGAATGAGGTTATCGCCAGTGACCATAACCCGCGCGGTAGTAGGTTCCGGGATTGGGGGTTCTGAGCTGCTGTCCTCGCTGCTGGAAGAGCTGGACGTGCTGCTGGGAGCCATGGTATCCTCAACCGCAAAATGGTCGACAATGGCCCAGATGGAAACCCCGAAAGCTGCAACGAGCAGGAGCGCCAGCAGAGCAATGAATATGTTGCGGACCTTGAGCCGTTTTTTCTTTTTCTTTTTATAATACGCCACATTATACCTCCTTAAACGGATGTTTTATTTATTGTACCATTGGCAGATGGTTTTTGTAAAGTACGGGAGAATTTGGTCGAACCGAGGGGGATGTTGGAGGGCAGCGAGGCCGGAACCAGACGAGGTCTGGCCGAAGCTGGGACAGAGACATAACCTTTCCAGACGTTGGGCGGAACCAGGCCAGGCAGAGATTGAACCAGCGGAAGGAAATACGGCTAATCCGCACACCAAAGAGCCTGCAACGAGCGCATGGAATACCGAAGAGGATTTTGGATCTCCCAAAAAAAGATTGCGAAAAAGCGGATTGGAGCAACAGCCGGGCCGCGGTTGTTTTGCCCCCATACCCGGTGACAGCCGGACTGCGGCATGGTATAACAACCTCTGCGGTACCCATGACCGAAGATTTTGACCGCGGCGAGAATTTTGTATCACTTACGAAAAACGGGAAGTACTTTTCATTCAAGGCGCAAGATGTAAGCCTGTAGTCTGTGTGAGAAAAAACAACCTTACGCTGCACACCAAAGCAAGGCCCCGGTCGGCTGAGCAGATATTTTGCTATAAAAAGAGACTATTTTTGCACAGAGATAGGCCTACGAATGACCATTGTGGTATAATAGTCTCATAAATTAAATTCAGGAGCAGAATTTTTCTCTGTCCGCCCAAAATTTGCGACAAAGCGTTTAAAGACGAAAAGCGTCGTTGTACGGCGCTGTAACCATTACGCCGGTACATATTGCGGTCTTTGGCCAATGCAGGCGGGACAGCGGAGACGGCGGAGCAAAAATAACAGGAGGTTTTCCATGAAGCGTGCCAGCGGAATTTTGATGCACATTTCCTCCCTGCCCTCCCCCTATGGGATTGGGACGTTTGGCAAGGAGGCGTACCGGTTTGTTGACTTTTTGAATCAGGCGGGACAGCGGTACTGGCAAATCCTGCCGATTGGGCCAACGAGCTACGGGGACTCCCCCTACCAATCCTATTCGACCTTTGCGGGAAACCCTTATTTTGTCGACCTTGGACTGCTGCGGGAGCAGAAGCTGCTCACAGCACAAGAGCTTTCTCAGCCGGTTTGGGGCGGCAACCCGGAGGCGGTGGATTTTTCCGCGCTGGAAAAGCACCGGTTTACGGTGCTGCACCGGGCGTTTTCCCGGTTTGACCAGACCATGCCCGGCTTTTTAAAATTCTGCAAAAAGCAGGGCTGGTGGCTTAGCGACTATGCACTTTACATGGCGCTCAAGGGGCAAAACGGCGGAAAGGGCTGGATGGAATGGGATAAGGGGCTGCGGCTGCGGAAGCCCGCGGCACTGGTGGCTGCGCGAGAAGAGCTGCGCAGCGAGTGTTGTTTTTGGGCGTTTGTGCAGTACGAATTTTTTACCCAGTGGAGTAAGCTCAAAAAATATGCGGCCGAAAAAGGGATAAAAATTGTTGGGGACATTCCCATTTATGTGGCACTGGACAGCGCCGACGTATGGGCGAACCGGGAGCTGTTCCAGTTGGACAAGGACGGGCGGCCGATAGAGGTTTCTGGTTGCCCGCCGGATGCGTTTTCGGCGACCGGACAGCTTTGGGGAAATCCGCTTTACCGGTGGGGTCGCCACAAAAAAGACGGTTACAAGTGGTGGATGCGGCGCATCCAGGCGGCAAGCGAACGGTATGATGTGACCCGGATTGACCATTTCCGCGGATTTGACAGCTACTACGCCATCCCCTATGGGGATGAAACAGCGGAAAACGGGCGTTGGCGCAGGGGCCCAGGCTGGGACTTTTTCAAGACGCTCCAGCGCACCCTGGGCGATGTACCCATTATCGCAGAGGATTTGGGCTATTTGACCGATTCGGTGCGCAAACTGCTTAAAAAAACAGGGTATCCCGGCATGAAGGTGTTACAGTTTGCCTTTGATTCCAGAGAGGAGAGCGATTATCTCCCCCACAACTATGACAAAAACTGTGTGGTGTATACCGGTACCCATGACAATGATACCATCGACGGATGGTTCCATACCATTCCGGAGGAGGACGCGGCCTTTTGCAGGGACTACCTGCGTCTAAACGAAGCTGAGGGGTACCATTGGGGCTTCATCAAAGGGGCATGGGCAAGTGTAGGCGATACCGCCATTGCGCAGATGCAGGATTTTTTGAATCTTGATACCAGTGCACGGATGAATACCCCTTCCACGGTGGGCTGTAACTGGAAATGGCGGTTAACTCCTGGTGTGTTGGATGTGGCGCTTGCCCAAAAAATACGGCATATCACCAAGTTATATGGGAGGCTTGAAGAGAAATGAGCAAGATCACACCCCGGTTTGAGGAAATCCTTACGGCACGGCACCACAAAACGCCGGAGGAGGCGGAGGTACACCAGCTTCACAACGCGCTGGCGGCGGCTGTTATGGAGGAGATTGCGCCGGACTGGAGAAGATGCGAGCAGGCGCGGCTGCGGCAGAAAAAAGCCTGCTATTTTTCAGCGGAATTTTTGGTGGGGCGGGCTATTTACAACAACCTGCTCTGCCTCGGTTTAACCGAACAAGTAGAGGCGCTGTTTGCAAAGCACGGCCGCACCCTCTCGGAGCTGGAGGAAATTGAGGATGCGGCGCTGGGCAACGGTGGACTTGGGCGGCTGGCGGCCTGCTACCTGGACAGTGGCGCGGCGCTGAGCCTGCCGCTGGACGGGTATGGAATCCGGTACCGGTACGGGCTGTTCCGGCAGAGCTTTGAGGACGGTTTTCAGAAAGAGCAGGCGGACGACTGGACACGGTTTGGAGATCCGTGGTCGATCCGGCGGGAGGACGAGGCGGTTGAGGTGGCCTTTAAAGGGCTGACGGTGCGCGCTGTGCCCTACGACATGCCTATTCTCGGCTACCGCAACGGATATGTGAGCACCCTGCGGCTCTGGCAGGCTGAACCGTTACAGCCCTTTGATTTTGCGCTCTTCAACGAGCAGAAATACGCCCGGAGCGTACAGCAGAAAAACCGTGCGGAGGACATTTCCCGGGTGCTCTACCCCAACGATGACACCAATGCGGGCAAGCGACTGCGGCTGAAGCAGCAGTACTTTTTCTGCTGCGCCTCGCTGACCGACCTGCTGCGGAAATATACGGCGGTACATGGGGAGGATTTCTCCAAATTTGCGGAAATGTACGCCATTCAGCTCAACGACACTCACCCGACCATCTCGATTCCGGAGCTTATCCGGCAGCTTGTCGACCTGCACGGGGTTCCTTTTGCAAAGGCGTTCTCGATTGCGCGGGAGACCTTTGCCTACACCAACCACACCATTATGGCGGAGGCACTGGAACAGTGGGATGCTTCGCTGATGCGCAGCGTTGTGCCGCGGATCGCGGAGATTATTGCGGAAATTGACCGGGTGTTCCGCGCGGAGCTGCGCCAAAAAGGCGTGCCGGAGGAGCAGATCGAACGGATGGGCCTCATTCGGAACAAACGGGTGCAGATGGCGCATCTCGCCGTTTATGCGAGCCACTGTGTCAACGGTGTGGCGGCAATCCACACCGAAATCCTCAAAAAAGAGACCTTGCAGGACTGGTACCAACTCTACCCGGAGCGGTTCCAGAACAAAACCAATGGAATTACCCAGCGGCGTTGGCTGGCGCTCTGCAATCCGGAGCTGGCCGCGCTGTGCGGCGAACTGCTTGGAAGCGACGCGTTTCTCACCGACCTGAGCAAATTGCAGCCGTTGGCGGCTTATGCGGATGACGGCGCTGTACTAGAGCGTTTCTTGAAAATCAAGACGGAGAAAAAGCGCCAGCTCGCGGCGTTTATCCAGAAGCGGGAGGGTGTGGCACTGAACCCGGACGCTATCTTCGACGTGCAGATCAAACGGCTGCACGAGTACAAGCGGCAGCTGCTCAACGCGTTTTCCATTATGGCGATCTACCTTGGAATTAAGGACGGAAGCATACAGGATTTCCACCCGACCACCTTTTTGTTCGGGGCAAAGGCCGCACCCGGTTACTTCCGGGCAAAAGCGGTGATTAAGTACATCAACGAGCTGGCGAAGCTTATTGACAGCGATCCTGACGTAAACGGGCTGATTCGGGTGGTATTTGTGCAGAACTACGACGTTTCCTATGCGGAAAAGCTGGTGGCGGGCGCGGATATTTCGGAGCAGATTTCGACGGCGGGTACCGAAGCCTCTGGCACCGGCAACATGAAGCTGATGCTCAACGGCACTGTCACACTGGGGACGCTGGACGGGGCGAACATTGAAATTGTGGAAGAAGCGGGCGCAGAGAACAACTACATCTTCGGGCTGACGGTGGAGGAGCTTGACACCATGCGGGCGAGCTATGATCCAAACGCGCTTTACCAGAACGACCCGCTCATCAGACGTGTTGTTGACACGCTGGTGGACGGCACCCTATCCGACGGCGGCACCGGGATGTTCCGGGAATTGTACGGCGCGCTGCTCAAGGGGGCGAGCTGGCACAAACCCGACCACTATTTCCTGCTGGCGGATTTAAAGCCCTACCTTGAGGCCAAGCTGCGGGTGAACCGCGATTACGCCGACCGGAAGGCGTTTGCACGCAAAGGCTGGCTCAACCTCTGCCATGCGGGAAAATTCAGCTCCGACCGGGCTATCCACGAATATGCGGCGGAAATTTGGGGGATCCAACCGGTGGAATAATCCTTGTCCTTTATCTTAAATAAAAAGGGCCAGTTGGCCTGAACACTCCAAAATAAGCGGTGCAGATTGGTTCTGCGCCGCTTTTTCGGCGGCCTTGGTTTTAGAAACCGTCTGCATAAACAGACAGAAGGCAGCTTTTCATCGCATATGACAATTCGTACATAGAGACCAAATGACCGAGGCGCAATGGCGATGTGAAAACGGCATTCATTTCCCCGTTTTATATTTTGGATGCAGTGTTAAAGACGGTGGATGGAGCTGCATGGAATGGGGACGATTTCCCATTGCACATAACGCTCGATGTAAGGAAACAGGCGGTGGAAATGCGGCAATAATGACGGCATTCACGCGGAATTAAGGTCCATTGGCTATGATGTATGCCCTCAGCAAATTTACTGGTTTTGCAGCAGGGATGGAGAGCAGACCGGACGTAATTTCCAAAATGAAGGCGACATCTGGTGCCTTCCGCACGGAAAGCATAGGATACACTGAAATAGAGCATGGCAGATGTTGAAATCCGGTCGGGATTACAGGACGAATTTTGGCTATTTTGCCGTTTTTTGTCTCATTATTTTGTGATATAATAACAACAAACAATTTTATATCACCATTGCCAGATTTCGCGCCTTTCAAAACGGGAACGGATGTTCCTCGGCTGAACCTTGGCGGAACCGAAATGCGCTTCCGTTTGAAGCATGCAGGCTGCACTTTGGCGGCGTTCTGGTCATCCTAGCTGGTTCCGGATGATGTTGCTGTGTGTTTTTGACCGCTGCAATGCGAAACTTTGCAGGATATTGCTGGAACAGACAAAATGTGGTATAATTATATTTTGTGGAAATTTGACGGTTGCTGTGCAGCAGAATGGAAAAATGCGGTTTGAACAGCCGCTGAGCTGGGCAGAATGATACCGGGATATTTGGAAACGTAAGGGGATATTCATTTGGTAAGAGAAGATTTACGTAATGTAGCGATTATAGCGCACGTTGACCACGGCAAGACGACGCTGGTGGACGAGCTGCTCAAGCAGGGCGGCGTTTACCGCGAAAACCAGGTAGTAGAAGAACGCGTGATGGACAACAACGCGCTGGAGCGTGAACGGGGCATCACGATTTTGGCAAAAAATACGGCGGCACATTACAAAGGGGTTAAAATCAACATCATTGACACGCCGGGGCACGCCGATTTCGGCGGAGAAGTTGAGCGTGTGCTCAAGATGGTAAACGGCGTTATCCTGTTGGTAGACGCGGCCGAGGGCTGCATGCCGCAGACCCGCTTTGTGCTCCAGAAGGCTTTGGAGATGGGGCACCGCATTATCATTGTGGTGAATAAGATCGACCGGCCGGATGCGCGGCTGGATGAAGTCGGCGACGAGGTGCTGGAACTGCTGCTTGACCTGGACGCCTCGGAGGAGCAGTTGGAAAGCCCGATTATTTTCTGTTCCGGGCGCGCAGGCACCGCTTCCCTCTCCCAGTACGAGCCGGGCAAGGACCTTTCGGTGCTGTTTGAGACGATTCTTGACTACATTCCGGCGCCGGAGGGCGACGAGGAGGGCGAGCTTCAGCTTCTGGTCTCCTCGATTGATTACAACGACTACGTGGGCCGAATTGCGATTGGGCGTGTGGAACGCGGGACCATTAAGGTCAACCAGGAGGTTATGGTCTGCAATTATCACAACGACAAGGAGCCGTACAAGAGCCGCGTTCAGGCAATTTACCAGATTGACGGTCTCAACCGTATTCCGGTGGAGACTGCTAAGGTGGGGGACATTGTCTGCTTCTCGGGCATCAGCGATATTACGATTGGCGACACCATCACCTCGCCTGCGGCGCCGGAGGCGCTGCCGTTTGTTAAAATCAGCGAGCCGACGGTGGAAATGACCTTTTCGGTCAATGACAGCCCGTTTGCGGGCCGCGAAGGTAAATTTGTCACCTCCCGCCAGATTCGCGAGCGTCTTTACAAGGAGCTGTTAAAGGACGTTTCGCTCCGTGTTTCCGACGGGGACACCACCGACAGTTTCAAGGTGTGCGGACGCGGCGAGATGCACCTTTCCATCCTGATTGAGACAATGCGGCGCGAGGGGTTTGAATTCTCAGTGAGCACCCCACGGGTACTGCTCAAGGAGATTGACGGCAAGACCTACGAACCGACCGAGCGTTTGCTCATTGACGTACCGGAGGAATGCATGGGTTCGGTGATGGAAAAGATGGGTGCGCGCAAGGCGGAGCTTATCCAAATGCAGCCGCAGGGTTCCCGGATGCGGATTGAGTACATCATTCCGTCCCGCGGGCTGTTTGGCTACCGCAGCGAATTTTTGACCGACACCCGCGGCGAGGGCATCCTCAACGCCGTATTCAATGATTACCAGCCCTATAAGGGCGACATCACCCGGCGCGTGACCGGGTCTCTCATCTCGTTTGAGACCGGCGATGCCGTCACCTACGGCCTATATAATGCGCAGGAGCGCGGCACGCTGTTTATCGGGGCTGGAACGCCGGTATATGAGGGGATGATCGTTGGCTACTCACCGAAGCAGGAGGACCTTGCGGTTAATGTTTGCAAAAAGAAACAACTGACCAACACCCGTGCATCGGGCAGCGACGATGCGCTGCGGCTGGTGCCGCCGCGCCGGATGAGCTTAGAGGACTGCCTGGAATTTCTGGCGGAGGATGAGCTGCTGGAGGTTACGCCGAAAAGCCTGCGGCTGCGCAAGCGCATTCTCAACAACAGTATGCGGATGAAGGCAAACGCGAAGAAATAAACAAAACGCCCCCGTGAACGGGGGCGTTTTGTTTATTTCGATTTCAGCGCAACGCTACTCTGCTGGATTACACTATTCAACAATTTGGAAAACTGGCTCATAAATTCCGGTTGTACCAGCAATATTTCGAGAAAAAACAAATCCATGGATTGATCACTATTTACATCATTTACGCTTGTTGCGGACGAAATCGACTGCATTTTTTTCAAAATTTTTATTGTACCATCCGGGCAGTTCGATAAAGTATCAAGACCATTAAACTGTCTCCGTACCATTTGGAATCCAAGTTCATAAGTATCCCAGGCGATTAGATCAACCCGCAAAGGATAAACCAAAAATGCGTCAACAAGATCCTCGGTACTCATTTGGTTTAAGATGGATTCAGGGATTTGCGCCGCTTCAACCATGCCAACATGACCGTTATAACTCGGCCAGTCCAGTGAATCAATGTACGCTGCATATTGCTCTGCGGGGGTCAAGTTGGATTGTTCCGCCGAAGCTGAAAAGCCGACGCAGCTAAATAGTAAAACCAAGGAAGCGGTTAAAGCCGTGAGCCGTTTGTGTATTCGAAGTTTTTTCATCTTTTTGCTCCTTTACATACACTTGAAAGGCCGACCGAGATGAAACCGTGCATTGGACTCACTACTGTATAACAAGATATATTTCAATTCAATCATACCAGTATCTTCAAAAATATTCAACTTATTTTAGGAAAATTTTATTATATGTTACAACAAGGCATTTTTAATTCATCTTACAAGTTGTATTAGTCACTCGTTTCCTCGGGATAAAGCAAAATCTGGCTGCGGGACAGTAAGTCCCGCAGCCAGATTTTTTATTCTTCCAATGGAGTGAGATGGGAGAAATTGGTATCCTCCGAAAATCCAAAACCCATGATATTTTTGTATAGAATATAGTATTCTACCGGCTGTCCGTCGTAGCTGCAAACTATGCGCAATCCCAGAAGCGGCGGAGGGTTGCTTGAGGCCCTTCGACTGTCCGGCGTCCATGGCAGAAAAAAGATTTCATTGTTTTGCGGGGCAAATACCCTGGCATGCTCTTTTAAATTTCTCTCATTTCGAGCTTGCTTTCCTTCTTCATAGTAGGTCCACGTATAACCGTACTCACTGTAAATAGAATAGTCGAAAGCTGTTACTTCACCATCCGGCACTTTGTCAAAGGTTATTGTAAACAGCGCTGGGGAAACACCCTGTACTGTGTAGTTTTCACCCCCCAGCTCCGGCAGTGACCAAAAGTTGTCCATGAGACCTGCAAACCAAGTGCGGTTTGTCTCCTCTTTCGGCAAAAGCTCCCCGGTTGTAAACGCCGCGTCATAAGGCAGTACATAAGATTTTCCGTCGTGTTCCGCTGTAACGGTAATGCGGGGGATTTCCGGGTCGAGTTTTCCTTCATAGTATTCCACCAGCTTTGGCAGTGGAATGGTTAAGTCTTTTGGCTTATAAATCCAGTATGAAACTGCTATGGCAAGAACGACAGCCAATACAATAGCGGGGGCGATAAAATTTTTGGAGTTGATTTTCATGGAAATTCTCTCCCGTCTCTCATAAAGACGAATCCTGCGACGGATGTCCACCGCAGAATTCTACTACGAAGAATAGCCCACGGCATATTTCATTAAGAAACCATTTCTCTTCTTGGAAATGGCATAGCGGGATGGACTTCCCAGTTACATAAGAGCGGAATGAACATACTTTGATTTGTTTGTTCAGAGAAGCCGAACCGCCATAAATTTCCGGATTACGCGGTTTGACGATGTTTTCTTTGTCATAATAATAACAGTATTTTTTGTGATATTCAACTAAATTCGTGTGTAATTCCACCATATTTTTAGAAACAGTGTGCTTTTGACATGTCTTACAGGTTGTATTAGCCACACGTTTCCTCAGGATAAAGCAGAATCTGGCTGCGGGACAGTAAGTACCGCAGCCAGGTTTTTTATTCTTCCAATGGGGTGAGGTGAGAGAAATTGGTATCAGGGGGAAAACCGGCACCATAATCCGTTTGAAACAAGATGTAGTAATCGACGAGTGTTCCACTATAGTTGCATTGCAACTGCAATCCTCTTAAATTTGGGAGAGTACTGAAATATTCCACCCCTGCATAGGGCCACAAATCAAAAGAGATTTGATTCTCCTGCAACATAAATGTTCGTGAATGCTCTTTTAAATTTTGTTTGCTTAAGCCCGGTTTTCCATCAATTACATGTGGATCTGGAATGCCGTTTTCATTTTGTATAATATAATCTACAACTAAAATATTATCTGCGGGCAACTCTGTAAATGTAATTGTAAAATGCGCTGGAACAGACATTTGGTGCATTCCATCCTGAATTCTGGGGAGTGACCAGAAGTTGTTCATCAAATTTACAAACCAGGTTCTGTTTTTGTCCATTTCAGATTTTTGGTTGTTTGTAATGAGGATTGCATCATACGGGAGGTTGCAGTCGACAGCATAACCTTCACCAAAAATACGAGCGGACACCGTAATCTTGGGAATTTCCGGGTCAAGCTGACTGTCATAATACTCAACAAGGCGCTCCAGTGACACTGTTTTTACCTCTGGTTCCAATTCGCTCACATATTCATTGAGGTTTAATGTACTCCCCTCCGATACGTTGTTTGAGCTGCTGGGTTCTGAAGCAGGTGCAGAACAGGCGGAAATGCAGAGTACCGCAATGAACAGCAGTAGCAGCACGTATTGTTTTTTGACAATTGTCTTGTGCCCTTTCATTTGTTACCGCCTCCTACCATCACTATAGATGTAAATTGTTTGGCAGTCAATGGAAGAATGGCCAAAGAGTGTAGGGAATATTTGTGCAGTTAAAATAAAAATTACCCCAAATTTTAAGGAGAAAAATCCCCCGGAATAGTATTCCGGGGGACAGAAATAATACACATTTAAACTGTAAAACAAATAATGTTCACAGCTTAAAACCGTTAAGGCTCCAGCGGGGTGAGGTGGGAGAAGTCTGAATCGAACGGAAACATACCCAAAAAATAGCTGGTTTGAAACAGGATATAATATTCTACCTCTTTTTCGTCGATGGTACAGCGTACCAGCATACCGCGCAAAGGAGGCTGGACACTCATCAAATCAACGCCGTCATATACCCATAAATCAAAGGAAAGGGTATTTCCGGCAGGCGAAAAGATCTGAGTTCGGTCATAACTGTGTGAAAGTGTTGGAGTTCCTTTCGTGGCGATACCACTGTCATCTACAATAACATAATCGGTAATTGCAATTTCACCCACCGGTGGTTCGCTGAAAGTTATTGTAATTTGAGAAGGTACGGACAGATTTTGAAGTCCATCATGCAGTTTAGGCAACGACCAGAAATTGTTCATCAGGTTTAAAAACCAGGTTTTCTCCCTGTCCATTTCCGTTTTTTCATCACTGGTACGAATAGAGGCGTCATATGGAAGCGGACAGGTCGTTTTGCTGTCTCCCTCGGTTATTGTTGCCATGACGGTAATTTTAGGGATTTCCGGGTCAAGCTGGCTTTCATAATACTCAACCAGTCGTTCCGGAGACACTGTTTTTACCTCTGACTCCAATCCGCTTACATATTCATTGGGATTAAATGTGCTTTCCTTTGATATGTCGTTTGAGTTGCTGAGTTCTGAACTGAGAGCGGGGTCCTGGGGTTCTGAGGCAGGTGCAGAACAGGCAGAAATACTGGAAATTGCCAGAATGAGCATTCCTGCAAACGCCAGTTTTACTTTCTTGCTTTGCATGATAACTCCTTTGATGACTTAGTTTAACAACACGGCCAGCAAAAAATTTAAAGTTTATGATAATTTCCAGTAACTTACTGCGGTAGCCGCATTATAATATGGACAATTCATCCATTTATGTAATACAAAACACTTAAATCCCCATTTTGAATATACACGAGATTTAGTATAACAAACCCCTGAATGTGGACCGTCTGGTCCATTTTTATAATAAATCCGTGCGTTTAACTGCAAAGCCGATATTTTGTAATAACTTCCATCATTCATATAATGATATGGATCTGGCATATTATAGGTATTACTTGTCGATTGTTTGTACCAAGCATAGGAATGGCAATTATATTTATTTGTTGCACTACCCATTATACTCGCCGTTGGATAAGATTTTAATATCTCATCACGATAAGCAAGTTTTAATTCTGCAGACATATCAACATCATCTGAAGTCCATGCTATAACACGCACATCGCTTCCTGCAGGAGTTTTAACGGTCGTCCATGTGGAATAGGTTTCGATTTGCTCATTTACCACCCCATAAAAATGATAAGCATCGCCCGTGCTATATATTTGAGGTTGTTGCAAACGCGCCTCCACTTTATTATTTATAAAATCAGCTGCCATTGTTATTTCCTTTTCTGAAAATTGATTTAGGAATTCTGGTTGAGCTAATAACGTATCAAGATACATCTCCTGTATTAAGGCATCACGATTAACAGCCCTCGCTTGTGTTTGCACCGACGTTTCCTGCATTCGTTCTAAAAGTTCTTGTGCCCCGTCCTCACGAGAAATCAGCTCTGCAAGGCCGTTAAAGTTGGTGGCAACCGTCTGAAATCCATCTGAGTATTTATCAAAGCACATCATGTCAATAAGATAGGGGTAATGCAATACCGCATTTACAAGTTGCTCCGTCGTCATTTGGTTTAATAAATAATCCGGAATTTGTGCACGCTGTACATTAATAATGTGGTTTTCATATTCGCCCCAGTCGATTGCGTCCATCATGGCAATGTATTGCTCGTCCGGCGTCAAGTTGGATTGTTCCGCCGAAGCTGAAAAGCCGACGCAGCTAAATAGTAAAACCAAGGAAGCGGTTAAAGCAGTGAGCCGTTTATGTATCCGAAGCTTTTTCATCATTTTGCTCCTTTACATACACTTGAAAGGCCGACCGAGATGAAACCGTGCATTGGACTCACCTGTCTGATAGAATAAATTTTGTTAAGTTCAATATACCTATATTTTTCAATATATTCAAGTGGTTTTTATGCAATTCAGCACAATTTATAATTTTTTGTGAATTATTTATGAATAAACATCACAACTATATCGGCGCTGTTTGAAATTCGGACAAAAAACAGCCCCGGAAAAACCGGGGCTGAAAAATTGATTTATAAAAGAAAACGCGCCGGCCGATTTTGGAAAAATCAAAGCCGGACGGCGTACTGCGCCATTGATTTTTTGGTGTGATAGTCCTCAAAATCAATCAAGAAAAGCAGGTTACAGCTTGGAGAACCTTCGCCTTTTGCTGTGATTTTAGTATACCCAATAAATGTGAAGTAAACATTAATCGGTGGTAAAATATATAAGAAATGGACGAGTTTCCCCGGTTTTACCCATCCAAGCTGCAAAATCCGGCGAATTTTGCCGGACCGTGTCAAAAATGCAGTGACACCGCCCTTAAAAAAGGAGGCTCCGGCTTGACTTTTGCGTGAAACATGTTATGATAAAAATGATTTCCTATGGATTCTATATGAATTTACGCTCCTGGGGATGGAGCGGATCAATCAAACGAGGAGATAGACAATATGCTTTCTGATTTACAGCAGGAAATACTGACCCTGAAACGGGAGACAGACGCTGCCATTGTGGCGCACAGCTACCAGGCACCGGAAATTCTTGAAATCGCGGATGTGACGGGGGATTCCTTTGCACTGAGTGTGGCGGCAACCAAGCTCAGCCAGCCGACCGTTGTCATGTGCGGCGTCGGCTTTATGGCGGACACGGTAAAAATCCTCTCGCCGGAAAAAAAGGTGGTACTGGCAAGCCCGGACGCAACCTGCCCGATGGCGGAGCAGATTTCGCCGGAGCGGGTGCTTGCCTACCGGAAAGAACACCCGGATCATGCGGTTGTAGCTTATGTCAACACGACCACCGAACTGAAGGCGGTGGCGGATGTTTGCGTGACCTCGTCCAGCGCGTTGGAAATTGTAAAGAAGCTGCCGCAGAAAGATATTTTATTTATTCCAGATCAGAATTTGGGCGGATATGTCAAAAAAATGCTGCCGGAAAAGAACATTATCCTGTGGGACGGCATGTGCCCGGTACACGGGAAAATCACCGAGGAGGAATGTCTGAAAGCGATTCAGGCACATCCGGAGGCAAAGGTGCTGATGCATCCTGAGCTGCCGGCAGAGGTACTCCGGCACGCCGACGTAATTGGATCGACGGCGGCGATTATCCAATATGCGCTGGAGCACGATGAGCCGTGCATCATTGGGACTGAAAAGAGCATCTGCGACTATCTTTCCATCAAGCGGCCGGAGATGAACTACTATTTGCTCACTAAAAACCTGATGTGCCCGGATATGCGTATCACCACCCTGCTGGATGTAAAAAAAGCGCTGACAGGCGCCGGAGGACGGGTTATTGAGCTGGAGGAAGAGCTGCGGCTGAAGGCAAAACACGCCATTGATGAAATGATTCGGCTGGGCTAGCGGACACTCTATTCCCCTGTTGTCCTGGCTGCATTTCGCAAAGACGTTTGCGAAGAAGATACAATCGTGAAGTCGCAAACAGAACTTATGGGACGACAGCCTACGCTGTGGGAGAGCATTCAGGATTATCCGCCCCCTATGTCAAAGGCTTTTGCAGGATATGACCTGCACTTGGAGGCAGGTGTTTGATTTTTGGGATACCGCAGCTTTGCACAAAGGCTGCTGCACCGGCGTCATACAGGCCAGCTGCCGCAAAGTATAAGCGGCGGCTGGCCTGTTTCAAGTAATTTTCAGACAGGATGTTGACATTGGAACGATATGAAAAGGCAATTTTTACAAATATGTGCATGGTTTACGACAACGAGGGCAATGTGCTGGTTCAGCACCGGGTGGATCCGGACTGGGGCGGCGTGACCTTTCCGGGCGGACACGTTGAGCCGGCAGAGGATTTTACCGACGCTGTTATCCGCGAAATTCAGGAGGAAACCGGGCTGCGGATTTCCCAGCCGCAGTTGTGCGGGGTCAAGCAGTGGATCAACGAGGAGGGTGCCCGTTATGTTGTGCTTTGCTACAAGACCTGCCATTTTGAAGGGGAACTAATTTCTTCTGAGGAAGGCGAGATGAGCTGGGTGAAGATAAGCGAACTGGAAAGTCTGCCGCTCGCCAGCGGTATGACCTACATGTTCCGGTTGTTTCTGGACGAAGGGGTCAGCGAGCACTGCCTGCACCGGGAAGGCGGGCACTGGGTAAATCTTTTAAAATAAATGCGGATTAGGATCAAATAAACCGGAATGATACCAAAGGAAGGCGCTCCCCCACCGCGCCGTTTCTCCCAATAAAAAGCCTGGGATGTTTCATACATCCCAGGCTTTTTATTTTTATGGGTAAGGATGGTTCGCCGAAGCATGAATAAACGCCCGGTGATATAAACAAATAATGGGTGTTGCTTTTGTAACTGTGAAAGCAGAAAACCAGCCGCATCCCGTCCTCTTTAAGCGACGCGGCACATTGGACACCCTCTTTCGAAGGAACCCGATTCGGTCGGCAGATGAGAACAATGGACTGCTGGTGGTTTCCATAAGCCGTTTTGGAACCGGAGTGGTGCAGCCAGATCCACGGCGAAGCAAGAGCTTTATCCGAGCAAAGCAAACGGCCGCAGCACCAAAGCACGGCGATTCAATATAGGCCGCCTTAAACGCCGCGCAAAAGCGCAGTGATTTCGGATTCAGGCGGCCTGTCAGGGGCAGTGCGCCGTTCCCGCTTTTGCTTTTGGAATATCCGTTAAGCCAGTGCCATACGATAAAGGCGGGCGTATTCCCCGTTTTTCTGAAGCAGCTCCGGATGGGTTCCCTGTTCACAGATTTGCTTGTCCTTGAGGACGACAATCCGGTCAGCATTCCGAATGGTGGAAAGGCGATGTGCAATGACGACGGACGTGCGCCCGGACATAAGCTGGTCGAGCGCCGTTTGGATATTCCGTTCAGTCTCGCTGTCCAGCGCACTGGTGGCCTCATCCAAAATGAGAATGGGCGGATTTTTGAGAAACACCCGCGCCAGACTGATACGCTGCCGCTGGCCGCCCGAAAGGGTGATGCCCTTGGTGCCGACAACGGTATCATACCCATTTTCCAGGCGGGTAACAAACTCATGGGCGCCTGCGAGAACAGCAGCCTGTTCGACCGCCGCAGAGCTGGCCTCCGGCAGTCCATAGGCGATATTTTCCCGAATGGTGCCAGAAAAGATGGTGACCTCCTGCTGGACAATGCCGATGTTTTCCCGCAGAGACGCAAGGGTAAGGCTGCGGACGTCGTTTCCATCAATTTTGACGCTGCCGGAGGTGACGTCATAAAACCGGGCGAGCAGGTAGCTGAGGGTGCTTTTGCCAATGCCGGAGGAACCGACAACTGCCAGTTTTTCACCGGGGGCGATTTTCAGCGAGACGTTCTCCAGCACATTTTCGCTGCCATCCGGATAACGGAAAGAAACCTGTTCCAGCACGACGCAACCCTGGACGCGTCCAAGGTTCTGAGCGCCCGGAAGGTCAGCAACCGCCGGCTCCAGCTCCATGACCTCCATAAAGCGTTTAAAGCTCGCCACGCCCCGCTCATAAAGGCCCATAAAATTCAGAATGGTGTGGATAGGCTCGGAAAGGCAGCTGACATAGAGCAGAAAGGTGATTAGCACGGGCAGGTCGACCGCACTGCCCATAAGCAGCGCGCCGCAAACCACGACCAGCATAATGAGGAGCTGCGGATAGGACTCCACAACCTCATAAAAGCGTGCTTCGACCTTATAAAAATGGCAGAGGCTATAGACATAGGCGCGGTTTCTGCGGCTGAATTTTTCAAATTCAGCCTGCTCGCTGCCAAACGCCTTGACGGTGCGGATGCCTGCCAGAGTATCCTCCAGCTGCTCGTTCATATCACCGAGCAGGCTTTTGGAACGCAGGAGCGCCTTCTGCATCTTTTTATCGGTATAAACGGCGTTGAAGCAGAGCAGCGGAAAGACGGCAAAGACAATCAGAGTCAGCGGAACGTTGATTTGAATGAGGATGAAAAAGGCGCCGAAAAATTTGATGACGGTCATGACCAAATCCTCCGGGCCGTGATGAAACAGCTCGGTCATATTGGTAAGGTCGTTGGTGATGAGGGTCATCATTTTACCGACGCTGTTGCGGGCAAAATAGTGGAACGAGAGTTTTTCGTAGTGGCGGAGCAGGTCATCCCGCATGTCCCCTTCCATCTTTGCGCCCATGGCATGTCCCCAATGGGCATAGGTCACATTGGCGACGACCCTCAGGACAATGAGCAGCAGCATAACGGCGCCCGCGACCAGCAGGCGGCTGAGGGTGGCGCTGTTCCACTCCTTGAGCACCTCTCCGGTGATGTAGCCGGAGAGAAGCGGAAACACCAGCATGACAGCGGCGGAAAGCACCGCAAACAGCATGTCTACTGCAAATATCTTGCGGTAAGGTTTGTAATAGGACAAAAATTTTTGAAGCCTTGTTTTGGTTTTGTTGTTGAACCGTATCATAAATCCTCCTGAAATGGGAGGGCTATTTTGCTGCGGCCCTCCTTTGTGATGTTGTCAAATTCAGGATTGTTTTTTTCATAAGACTCTTCCTTTCTTATATTTTTAGGCACCCTGCAAAGGCAAGGGGACAGGCAATGTGAAATGCGCACGCGCAGATTCCAGGACGCCGAATCAACGGACGGACAGCGAAGAAAGGCTGCTGCCCATTCCGCCGGGCAACGGCGTTTTAGAACAAAACTGCTCCCGGGCGGAGGAATCCGCCGGTGAATTGCCCATAATCCGGAAAGCAAAGCGCAAAAATGAAAGAACGCGGGATGGAGCAGTCCTCCAGCCCGCCTAGTACATAACCCATACGGCGGGGAAATGTTTACATCATTGTAACATACCGTCCATAAAAATACAGACGGCAAGATCCACAAGAATGCGGGAGAAAATTGTTTCAAAACATAGAAAAAACAGGAATTAGGGCCGAAATCAATTCCTTTTTTCAGGACAGATGCGGCTTTTTCCACAGGACGCCTGCCGGGAGGGACACCCTGCACACCCCTGACCACGGAGCTGCCGGACGATGGTGCAGACAACAAAGGCAAACGACGCTGCAAGGAGCAGGATACAGAAAACAACAACGGCAACATTCATGCGAAAAACCTCATCAAAAGCGAGCCAATCTGGTAAACAAGCAGGGCGGTGAAATAGGCAACGCCGGTCTGATAAAGGGCGGCGCCGGCTGCCCATTTCAAACTGTTCATCTCCCGGCGAATGGTGGCAAAGGCTGAAATACAGGGCATATACAACAAGGTAAACGCCATAAAGGCGTAGGCGGAAAGCGGTGTGAACACCTGTGACAGCACCCCAGAAACGGTTCCGCCCGCCATGCCGTACAGGACGTTCATGGTGCTGACAACGCTTTCTTTGGCGACGAGGCCAGCCAGCAGCGAAACTGCGGCCTGCCAGGTACCGAAGCCGAGCGGAGAGAGAGCAGGGGCAACCAGGCGGCCGAACCGGCCGAGGATGCTGTCCCCACCGTCGGCGACCATACGCAGGGAGAGATCGAAATTCTGGAGAAACCAGACGACGACACTCATTGCAAAGATGATGGTGCCTGCTTTGACGAGAAAGCCCCTGCCCTTTTCCCAGGTGCGCAGCAGGATGGAGCGGAGTGACGGAAGATGGTACTGCGGCAGTTCCAGTACGAAAGGAGAAAAGACGCCGCGGAAAAGCGTCTTGCTCAGCACAACACCGCTGAGCATGGCGGCCGCCATGCCGAGGAGGTAGAGGCTGCACACAACAACACCCTGATCCTCCGGGAAAAACACCCCAGCAAACAGGGCGTAAATGGGCATACGCGCACCGCAGGACATAAAGGGGGTGAGCATGATGGTAAGGCTGCGGTCCTTTTGGTTTTCCAGCGAACGGGCCGCCATGACCGCTGGGGTGGTACAGCCGAACCCCATGAGCATGGGGATGAAGGATTTGCCGGAAAGCCCGAACCGGCGCATCATCTTATCCATGATAAAGGCGGCGCGGGCCATATAGCCGCTGTCCTCCAAAAAAGAGAGGCACAGAAAAAGCAGCAGAATTTGCGGAACAAAGGTGAGAATGGTACCGACGCCGCCGAGGACCGCATCCGCCAGAAGGCCATAGGTCCAGTCCGGCGCGTTGGCAACAAGAAGAAGTTTTTCCACAGCAGGGGTAAGGACATCGACAAACAAAAATTCGACGCAGCGTTTGAGGAAATTCCCCACCGGGCCGAAAGTAAGCCCAAACATAAGGAAGATGACGCCGAAAAAAATGGGGAGGGCGAGCAGGCGGTTGGTGAGGACGCGGTCAATCCGGTCGGTCACGGTAGGGCGGCCTTCCCGCGGCGGTTTACGAACTGCGGCGTGTACCAGCGATTCAATGAAGCGGTAGCGGATATCCGCCATGACAACTGCGCGGTCGCCGTGCGGAGTACGGGCGGTGTAACGCTCCACCGCCCGGTCAATTTGACGGATACAGCTCTGGGAGAGTTTCAGCCTTGCGATGGCTGCGCTGTCCTGTTCAACCAGCTTGCCCGCGTAAAAGAACAGCCGCTCCCCTTCCCCGCAGGCATTGGCGAGGAGGGAAGCAACCTCGTTGAGCATATTTTGCGCCGCAGAATCGTAACAAACAATGGGGGCGGCCGGTTGGCGGCCGGCGGCCAATGCGGCAGCGACAGAGAGGAGCTCGTCGATGTGGCTGCCGGTTTTGGCGGAGATGGGAACGACTGGGACGCCAAGCAATTTGGAAAGCCGGATGCAGTCGACATCGCCGCCGCGTGCGCGAACCTGATCCATCATATTGACGGCGATGACGGTGGGGATGGAAAGCTCCAGCGTTTGCAGCGTGAGATAGAGATTGCGTTCGATGTTGGAGCCGTCGATAATATTGATGATGGCGTCAGGATGCTGGTCAAGGATAAAATCCCGGGT
This sequence comes from Clostridiales bacterium, assembly GCA_003150405.1. Classification (GTDB taxonomy): domain Bacteria; phylum Bacillota; class Clostridia; order Oscillospirales; family Ruminococcaceae; genus Metaruminococcus_A. Next base: position 73,539 of record QAMM01000006.1, on the reverse strand, counting down.
GATAATTTCCTCCATGGTATAGGGCGACAGCGAATAAACGCCAGGCAGATCGACAATTTCGCAGGATTTGTCCGCCGTAAAACCTGTCTTTTTCTCCACCGTAACCCCCGGCCAGTTGCCGACGTACTGGTTGGATCCGGTCAGGCGGTTGAAGAGTGAGGTCTTACCACTGTTCGGATTGCCGACAAGGGCGATTTTAAGAGCCACTCCGCGTTCCTCCCCTCAGCGGCGCAGTGGTGCGAATGAGAATGCTGCGCGCTTCGCTGCCGCGGATGAGAAGGTCATACCCGCGGAGACGGATTTGGATGGGATCCCCCAGCGGGGCGATTCTGCGCACCAAAACACCGGTACCGGGGAGGACGCCCATATCCACGAGGCGGCGTTTCATGGCGCCGGTTGCATTGACGCCGACAACAACCGCCTGCTGGCCGACGCCCAGCTCACCCAGGGTTGTGGGGGAATTTGGCTTGTGTTTCATGCCATCTTTTCCTTCCTGTCCTTGAAATTGCAGAGGATGTCTCCCCTTCTACTGCACTTTATGTGACAAGCCGGCGCATCATGCCTCTTTTTTTGACGGGCGGCAGGTAATCAACTGGAAAAGCCGGAAAATTGACAGGCAGGGCGGGATCCCGTATAATTTGGTTATTACAGCAAAAAAGCCCTGCTGCAAAAGCGGCAAGGCTGGTAATACATGCCGGGGGCGCGCTGCTCCCGGCTTTATGGAGCGCCCCGGCAGTTTATGGGAACACAGCAGACGGCTACACCAGCGCTTTTTGTTCAAACGGAATCTGTGTACCGATGCCAGAGGTGGTTTCGACCGATCCGTCCAGAGTGATGAAGATGGCCTCGGTATCCGGCAGAGATTCGATAAGAGCTTTCGCCTCATCCGCGCCGAGCAGGAAAGAGGCGGTGCTCAGGGCATCCGCCGTGGCGGAGGATTCGGAGAGGATGGTGACTGCCTGAAGGCCGTTCGCGACTGGATAGCCGGTCTGTGGATCCAGAATATGGTGGTAAAACGCCCCTTCATAGGTAAAGCAGCGCTCATAAATACCGGAGGTAACAACCGACCAGTCCGACACGCTGACCGAACCGATGATGCTGCTATGGCTGGCAAAAGGCTGCTGGATGCCTACCTTCCAGGGCTGGGAATCCGACTTGCCGCCGATGGTGAGGACGTTGCCGCCAAGGTTGATAATGGCCCGCTCCACCCCGTTTTCCCGGAGATAATCCGCAACACGGTCAGCAATGTACCCTTTGGCGATACCGCCCAAATCAAGCTGAGTACCGGCTGGGACGGTGACGGTATTACCCTCTACCGAAAGATTTTGAGAACCGACAGTGGCAAGCGCTTCCGCGACTTCTTCTTTGGAGGGAGGAACCGGGGATTCCGAAGTGAAATCCCACAGGCTGCTGACCCGGCCGATGGTCACGTCAAATTTACCGCCGGTGAGCTCGGAATAGCTGATGGCGGCACGGAGCAGCTCCGCCGTTTCCGGGTCGACGGCGACCGGGGCGCCTTCAGCCTGATTGATGCGGGAGATGTCACTCCCCTCCACCGTTTTACTGAAGAGGTTTTCGTAGTGCTCAATCCGCGCAAAAGCGCCGTCGAGCAAGGCTTCGTCCTCGGTGTCATACAATGTGACGGTGCAGGTGGTATTAAGACAAAACCCGGTTTTGGAAATGGGTTGGGGCGCGGCACAGCCGGACAGCAGGATAACTGCGGACAGGACGGCTGCGCTGAGCAGGGACAACAGGTGTTTCAAAATCTCTCCCCTTTGTGTGGATGGTATCTATATTATTATCGGCGGTTTGGGGGAAAATGTCAAATCCATTGAACAGGAGGAAAGGCGTATGGTAAAAAAGGCGGATGTTGTGCTCATTCTCTGCCTGCTGCTGGCCGGATTTGGCGGCTGGTTTGCCGTGGGCTTTTCCCAGAGTGCCGGAACCACGGTTGTAATTACGGTAGACGGCGCGCCTTACGGAAGTTACCCGTTGGATGAGGACCGGAGAATCCCCATTGACCAGGAGGGGGCGCACAACCTAGTAGTTCTAGAGGGCAGTACGGTGCGGATGGAAGAGGCGAACTGCGCCGGACGGCAGTGCGTTTACCAGGGCCGGATTGCACACAGCGGCGAGAGCATTGTCTGCCTGCCGCACCGGATTGTGGTGGAAATTACCGGCGGAGGCGCGTCTTACGACGCGGTGGCGTCGTGAACGGGCGCGGCACCGCAAAAATGGTGAGCCTTTGCGCGCTGTTTGCTGTGTTTGCGATGGCAATCTCCTACCTGGAACGGCTGATCCCGCCGCTGACAGCGGCGCCCGGAGTGAAACCGGGGCTTGCGAACATTGCAGTTTTGGCGGCGCTTTATCTGTTTGGAATGCGGTACGCGCTGCTTATCAACCTCACACGCATTCTGCTGACCGGGCTGCTGTTTGGGGACCTCAACAGCTTATTTTACAGCCTGTGCGGCGGCCTGCTGAGCTTTGGCATGATGTGCCTGCTCCTCCGGCTGCGCTGCTTTGGCGTCGTGGGCGTGAGTGCGGCAGGCGGCGTATTCCACAACATCGGCCAGCTTGCAGCGGCAACAGTTACGCTCGGTTCCGGGGCGGTGTGGGGATATTTTCCCGTGCTCCTGCTTTCAGGGACGGCGACGGGTATTCTGACCGGAGTGATTGCCCACCTGCTGGTACGGAAATTGCAGGGAGTGCTCAAGTGGCTGCCGCCGGGATCATAAGTATGATACGGCTGAGCAATATTGACATGCGGCAGATAATAATCAGAACAACGAACAGAAGCCATACAGCAGGATAACCGCAATACAAGAAAGGCCGGGTTTCCGGCAGATGGATTCAGGAAAGGGTGAAGGGCATGATCTTATCCGGAAAAGAGATTCAGAAGCAGATTGGGACAAACATCATCATTGAACCGTATGACGCGGCACGGGTAAATCCGAACAGCTACAATCTCTCGCTGCACAACGAGCTGCTGGTTTACGAGGAGCGTGTGCTGGACATGAAGCGCCCAAACGCGACCAGGCGGATTGTTATACCGGACGAAGGCCTGGTGCTGGAGCCAGGGAGACTGTACCTTGGACGGACGCAGGAATTCACCAGAACCGAGGGCTTTGTCCCCATGCTGGAGGGGCGCTCCTCCACCGGGCGGCTCGGGCTGTTCATCCATGTGACGGCAGGGTTCGGGGACGTTGGTTTTGCGGGGTACTGGACGCTGGAAATTTTCTGTGTACAGCCGATTCGTATTTACCCGGGGGCGGAAATCTGCCAGATTTATTATCACACCATCGACGGGGATTATGAGCCCTACCACAGCGGCAAATACCAGAACAACGCGGATATTCAGCCAAGCCTGATGTATCGTGATTTTGAAAAGCAGGCGATGGAAAAATGATCTGCCCGAAATGCGGAACCGAATACACCTCCCCATTTTGTCCCAATGGCTGCAATACGCCAGAAGCACCGTACATCACCCAACGGCAGCAGGACGAGCAAGGCTGCCCTACCTGTGGAAGCACACGTCTTCAGGTGGTGCGGGAACAATACACCAGAAAAAGTTGGTTTGGCCGGAAGCCTAAGATAAAAACACGGGTGCTGCGTGTCTGTGCGGACTGCGGCAAGCGGTTCCGCTAAAAGAAATGGTTTACGCCCACCATACGTCAACCTAAATTTTAAATTTAGGTTGACGTATGGTGGGCGTTGTGTTATGATAGGGGCATCAACGACAGAAAGGATGTTTACAATGAAGGTCAAACGCATGGTAAACATTGGCATATTTGCCGCGCTTACGGCTGTCTGCGCACAGATTTCATTTGTAATTCCGTTTACCACCATTCCATTTTCCATGGTGATTCTAGCCGTATTCCTCTGCGGCGCCATTCTCTCCCCGTTGGATGCGTTTCTGGCGCAGGCGGTTTATATTCTGGTAGGGGCCATTGGGTTGCCGGTCTATGCGCAATTTTCCGGAGGGCCCGGCGTTCTGTTTGGGATGACCGGGGGATATATTTTTGCCTACCTTGCAATGACGCCTGTTGTCGCGCTGTTTGCCAAGCATTTGAAAAACCACCTCTACCCTGCCCTGCTCGCCGGAATGACGGTGGCGCTTCTCATTTGCTACACAGTTGGCACGGTATGGTATGTGATCATTACCCAGGCAAATTTCATCACCGGGCTTTCGCTTTGTGTCGTTCCGTTTGTTGTTCCGGATGTGATTAAAATTATCGTGGCAGCCTCCCTCGCGCTGGCGCTGCGCAAGGCGCTGACCAAGGCGCGGCTGTATGAAGCGGCTTAAATTGCGGCTGCACCACTTGATGTGCTGCTACACCTTTACCGGTGTGGGATACGACAACGGGTTTAGCGCCAACATGCGGCACATCACGGCGCTTCTGTATGGAGAAGAACCAGCAGAGCTTACGCTGGTACAGGAATGCGATGATATTTGCGCGGCCTGTCCGCACAAAGTGGAAGGAGTATGTGATGCCGAGGATTCCATCCAGAAAAGGGACGCTGAAGTGGCAGCCTATTTTGGCAAAGAGGCCGGACAGACAACCGAGAACCACGCGCTGGTTCAGGAGCTGCTGCCTAAATGGAAAGGGCTGAAAAGAATTGACGAGGTCTGCCGGACCTGCGCCTTTACCGAACTCTGTAACCGGGTGCTGGCGGAAAAGAACCGTGAAACGGCCGCTCCCATAGAAAGAGAAAACTAAAATCCCTGTAAGAAAACCTGTTTTGCTGTAAAGGTGAAGATTTTCAGCAGGGCTTATTCCCCGGCAAGCCGGAAAGGCTGTGTTTTTGGCCTGATATATTCCGCTTTTCAAAGCGAACAGCGGGCGGTAATCCAGCGATTGGGTGGTATGATTTATCTGGTTTGCTGAGTGCGCAGTGCTGCACTGTACGCTAAAAATTTGTGATGATATGTTCTGCTTGGGGCGGGTCTGCAAAAAAACAGGCCCGTTTTGCTTTTCATTATGGGAAAAATGGCGTATAATAACTACAAATCCGACGGGGAGGGATGTAAAATGGCAAATCCAGCTGTGATAAAAGCGGCGCTGGGCGAGACGAAAGCCGATTTGGTGATCAAAAACGCGGCGGTGGTGGATGTATTTCTGCACCGCATTTACCGGTGCGACGTCGCGGTGCAGAACGGGATTATCGCCGGGCTGGGCGAATACCACGGGAAACGGGAGTTCGACGCAGAGGGGCGTTACCTGCTGCCGGGGCTGATCGACAGCCACATGCATGTGGAATCCAGCCTGCTGCCGCCGCACGAATACGCTAGAATTGCAGCTCCCTGGGGAATGACTACCCTGATTGCAGACCCGCATGAAATCGCAAACGTCTGCGGTGAAGCGGGGCTTGCCTTTTTCTTCCGTTCGGCGGAGCAAACGCCGCTGGATATCCTTTTTATGTGCCCTTCCTGTGTTCCCGCCACCCCATACGATCACTCCGGAGCCGTTCTGGACGGCGAAGCGGTTGCCGGACTGATGGCGCGCCGCCCGTTTTACGGGCTGGGCGAGGTGATGGACGCGAACGCCGTACTGAGCTGTGACGCCGGAATGCTGAAAAAACTGAACTGTACCGCGCGGATTGACGGGCACGCTCCCCTGCTGGGCGGCAAACGCCTTTGCGGCTACATTGCGGCCGGGGTGCGGACCGACCACGAATGTGAAACGGCGGAGGAGCTACTGGAAAAGGTTGGGCTGGGGATGTACGTGCAGATCCGGGAAGGCACAAGTGCGAAAAACCTTGCGGCGCTGGCCAAGGGCATTACGCCGCACACCCTGCGGCGCATCCTGTTCTGTACCGACGACCGGGATGTAAACGACATCCTGGAAAGCGGAACCATTGCGAACTGCATCCGGCGGGCGGTGGAATGCGGTATGGATCCGATAGACGCCATCACCATTGCCACGCTGAATGCCGCCGAGTGCTACGGGCTGGAGCGGAAAGGCGCCATTGCGCCGGGATACCGCGCCGATTTTCTATTGAGCGAGGAGCTGACGCTGGAGCAGATCACCGAGGTGTTCAAAGACGGGGTACTCATCGTGCAGGATGGGAAAGTGCTGTTTGATACGTCGGAGGTGGAAATCCCGCCCGAAGTGCGCGGGACGGTCCATCTGCCTGAGCTGGACGAGGCTTGCTTTACCCTTCCCTTTTCTGAGGGGATGCCCGCAATACAGGTGCTCCCCCACTCTCTGGTGACGCGGAAGGTTTATCCGGACAGCAGAGAGGAATTAAACCTCTGCGCCGTGGTGGAGCGGCACGGAAAAACCGGCGGGATTGGAAAAGGGTTTGTGCGCGGGTTTGGGCTTAAGGGCGGCGCGGTTGCCCAGAGCATTGGGCACGATTCCCACAACATCACGGTGCTGGGAGACAACCCGCGGGATATGCTGGCGGCGGTGCGGGCGCTGGGGTGCAGCGGCGGTATTGCGGTGGTGCAGGACGGCGCTGTGACCGCGCAGATGCCGCTGGCCATTGCCGGATTAATGTCAGGTGAGCCGGCGGCGCGGGCGGCAAGCCAGCACACCGCGGTACGGAAGATGGTCCGCACGCTGGTGAATAACCCGGACATTGACCCGCTAATGCTACTCTCCTTTCTTTCGCTGGTGGTAATTCCGGATATTAAGCTCAACGACAGCGGATTGTTCGACGTATTGGAACAGCGGTATTTGGAGTAATCTTTTCCTGCAGGCAATTTCTTTCCGGTTCGCCTTGGACGCACGCCGGATAAACTGCTCCTGAAACAGACCGGGCCAAACAATTCCAGCCGCTTTTTCCGGTTATCCGGTTATCAGTCTCAGCTTGAGGACGCTGTCTATTTTGGGAAATCCGGTGCGTTGAACTGCCGTGACGATGGCTCAGGTAACAGTGTTGAAAAGCAGAGCAGGCCGTCCGGATGTAAAGATCCGAGCGGCCTGGTTTATTGTAAGATGGTTTAAATATGCATGACAATCATAAGAACAGTCATGATGGCGATGCTGATGATAATGGAAACCGAACCGGCAAAGCTGGCGAGGCCGTGATCACCCTTGAGCTTTTCGGTAAAGGCAGGGGCGAGCGCCGAAACGGGTGCAAATACAACGATGGCAAGCACCTGCCGGATTTGCAGGGAAAACGGCGAACAAAAGTAGAAAAACGCGGACAGCGCACCTGCGCAGAGGTAACGGATAAGCAGGGTTGTGCCAACCGCTTTTAAGTAGGATTTTTTAAACTCGATCTTCATCATCATGCCGATCATCATCATGGCACAGAAGCCGTTTGCCGCGGCGATGGTGGAGGACAGGGTGACGACCGGTTCCGGAATTTTAATCTGCACAAGGGTTAGCAGCAGCATGAGAAGATAGGTATCAAACGGGACCGAGGTGAACAGGCGTTTTAAAATTTGTTTTGGGCCCATTTTTTCCGAGCCGCCGCCTACTGCGGCAGAGGCAATGGTATAAGTACCGCCGGTGCACATAAGGGAATTGCCAACGTCAAACATACAGGTGGCGACCACTCCGAATGCGCCAAAAAAATTCTGGACAAACGGCAAGGTAAAGGAGCCGATATTGTAGCCCGGACAGCACATCATGAAAAAAGAGCGCAGCCGCTTGTTTTTGCCGAGCGAGGCGAGGAAGCCGAACAGAATCATGACAAAGTTGAGGCCCAATCCGAGAAGAACGAGGATAAAAAGGGAGTCATCCCGCTGGAAGCTCGCGAAGCTGGTAATTACCGCAGCGGGCAGCGTGACGTTGATGGCGATTTTGGTCATGACCTTGTAATCGCCTTCCCCGAAAAAGTGAAAACGCTTGAGGGCATAGCCGAGCAGAATAACAAGGACAAAAGAACCGGCTTTGAGTAAAACGTAATCCATAGTTTGTATTGCACATCCTTTGCTGTTTCTAAAAATAAACCAGGTTTTCTGGAATACCGGGCGTTTAAACGATTTGGAAAAGCTCGGTCAGGGCGTGGATTTCATAGGTGGGGGCAATTCCCGCCGGGCGGGCAAGGCAGGCGGGGTTGAACCAGCAGGTATCCACCCCGGCGTTGACGCCGCCTTTGATATCCGAGGTGAGAGAATCCCCGACGATGAGGGCTTCCCGGCGCTCCACGCCGGAAAGATGGGCGAATACATAATCAAAATAAGCGGCGGAGGGCTTCTGCGCGCCCGCCTCCTCTGAGACAAAGACGCCGCTCACCCACTGTGCTAAGCCGGATTTGCGAATCCGGCTGTGCTGGCTCTGAAAAATACCGTTTGTGATGATGTAAAGCCGGTGGGTTTTGCTGAGGGCACGGCAGACCTCCAGTGCATCCGGCAGGAGGATGGCACTCTCCCCCAGGTATTCCCGGTAAAGAGCGCCGGCACGAACACCGTCGGCCCGGAAGCCGAATTCCTCAAACAAGCGGACAAACCGCACGCTGGAAATGGTTTCTTTGTCGATCTCACCGCGTTCAAATGCAAGCCACAACGCATGGTTGATGGCCGAGTAACGGGAGACAACGACGTCATCGGCCGGGAGGGAAAGCGTGTGCAGGACACGGCGGACGGTTTCATCCTCCGTGGCTTTAAAATTAAGAAGGGTGTCGTCAGCATCCAGCAAAAGCACCCGATAAGTTCCCATACAAACTCCTTTCCAAAACGCCGCAGATGGCGCAATACGCAGCTTAAGGGGGCTGAACCCGAGCGGACAGCTCCCGCTCTCATTCTATGGGCAAAATACCGGATTTATTATAGCACAAATCCAGTGGGATGGGGGAGCTTTTTTACAAGTTGAAGCCGTATTCCGATGCCGCTCAAAGAAACGGAGCACGCCAAGCGGCGGACAGCAAGGAGCGGCAGCATGCCCAAGATTGCCGTTACGCCGACATCCTTCCGTTTTTTGACAATCCGCGCCGGTTTCACACAGAAGTGTCTGCACCGCGGTAAGCTGTCTGACAAAAAAGCGGCGGCATGGCGCGCACCCCTCCCTACTGTTTGGAAGAACCAACATGCGGTTTGTGCAGTGATTTGAAGTAACGATCGTTATAGCGTACCGAGGGATCGGCCGGTTTCAGGCGGCGCGCTTTGCGGTGGTATTTTTCCGCTGTTTTATGGTCCCCCATCCGGTCATAACAGACACAGAGCTGAAGGTACGGAATAAAGTTATAGCAATCTGGCGAGGTAAACCCGCCTGAATTGGGGTCCGGCTGGAGGGAAGCTGCCGTCTGGTACCAGAAAATGGCTGGGGCGTACTGCCGGCGTGCCAGAAAATGAGCGCCCATAGCACAGCAGACTTCGGCGCGGGGGCTGTCGTAGCAAAAGCTTCTGGCAAGGGCGCGCAGGGCCAATTCAGGCTGATCCATACCATCGTAACAGCTTGCGAGGTCAAGACAAGCGCTGATGTTGTTTTCCACCCAGCCTTTGCCTTCGTCGAGAAAGGAGTTAAGGCAGAACGCCGCCTCCTGACAACGACCGTGATAATAAAGCTCCCGACCGTAATAGAATTGCTGGCGGGGATCGAGGATTTCACCGCGGGCAAGCATTTTTTCAAAGATGCGCAGATTGCGGTCTGGGTCGGAGGGATGCAGCTTGCGGTGGGTGACAGCAACTTCTGAATAAACAATGTTCCCCGCCGGGACGATTACCTCATGGATGGCGCCGACCCAGCGATAGCCGCAGGCACGGCGCAGCAGGCGCTCACGGTGATAGGTAAAATTGGGGTTGCCCTGGGCGTCGAATCCAACATGGTACTTCATCATGACAAGATCGGTAGAAGGGTCAAGCGTGTGCTTCAGATCTTCAAACGCTTTGCGATCCGATTCTAGAAAGACATCATCGGCATCCAGCCAGAGGATATATTCCTTTGTGGCTTTGGAAAAGGAAAAATTACGTGCAGCAGCAAAGTCGTCAACCCAGACAAAGTCATAGACACGGCTGGTATAGCGCGCGGCAATCTGCTTGGTGGCGTCGGTGGAGCCGGTGTCTACGATGATAATTTCATCAGCAATGCCCTGCACGCTGTCCAGGCAGCGCGCCAGGACATCCTCTTCATTTTTGACAATCATACAAAGGCTGATGGTGATCATGCTTGAAATGCCTCCCGTTTATGAATCAAGGAAAGCCCAGGACGGCTTTCCTGTTTCCCGCAGTGCAGCCAGGCTAGCAGCATGGGAAATGGGTTGTAGGTTCTATCCTATTCTATTCAGCGGGATTTTGTATCTTGCTGTTTTATGAAAGCGGATTGCGAAAAGCTCTCGTCTGCCGCTTTGCCACTCACGTGAGGCTGTTTTGATTTATGCTGTTGAAACGGTTTCCTTTTGATTTTCCCGGTGGGAGCAATATTACCGGTTCCGGGGTGCAAACTAGAAACAAAAGTTATTTTTAAGGAGCCTCCCATGAATCATTTACAAAACGAGCAATCCCCTTACCTACTTCAGCATGCAGACAATCCGGTGGATTGGTTTCCCTGGGGTGCGGAAGCTTTTCAGAAAGCCGCCGCTGAAAACAAACCGATCTTTTTGAGCATTGGTTACTCCACCTGCCATTGGTGCCATGTCATGGCGCATGAATCCTTTGAGGATGCGGAAACGGCAGAGCTACTCAACCGGGCGTTTGTATCCATTAAGGTAGACCGAGAGGAGCGGCCGGACATTGATGCGGTATACATGGCGGTGTGCCAGGCGTTGACCGGATCGGGCGGATGGCCGCTTACCATTCTGATGACGCCGGAGCAAAAGCCCTTTTTTGCCGGGACCTATTTCCCAAAATACGGACGTTATGGACAGCCGGGTCTGATGGATCTCCTCACCCGGGTGACAGCACTCTGGAAAAACAACCGCGATCAGCTCATACAGGCTGGAGAGCAGATTACTGCGGTCACCGCCCAGCCCAAACAGGCAGAACGGCAGGAACCAAGCAAGGGGCTGCTGCAGACGGCATACCATCTTTTTCATGAGCAGTTTGACCGCGAATGGGGCGGATTCGGCGCAGCGCCAAAATTCCCGGCACCGCACAACCTGCTTTTTTTAATGCACTACGCTGAGCTGGAGCAACAGCCGGATGCCTTTGCAATGGCTGAGGTCACCTTAAAAGCTATGGCACGCGGCGGAATTCACGACCAGATTGGCGGAGGCTTTTCCCGTTATTCCACCGATGAAAAATGGCTGGCGCCGCACTTTGAAAAAATGCTGTATGACAACGCCTTGCTGCTTATGGCCTACCTGCACGCCTTTCAATCCACGGGGAACCCAATTTATAAAGACGTTTGCCGCCGGACGGCCGATTATATCCTGCGGGAACTGGCCGAGCCGGCAGGTGGCTTCTGCAGCGGGCAGGACGCAGACAGTGACGGTATAGAGGGCAAATATTACGTATTTACCCCACAGGAGGTGAAAACGGTCCTGGGAGAGCAGGAGGGCAAAGCGTTCTGCCAGCTTTACGGAATAACCGATGACGGCAACTTTGAAGGAAAGAGCATTCCCAACCGGATTGGCCAGCAGCAAGCTCCGCTGCCTGCCGACGACCGCCGCCTGCAAAAATTATACCAATACCGGTTAAACCGCACCGCGCTCCACAAGGACGACAAGGTGCTGCTCAGCTGGAATGCCTGGGCGATTATTGCGCTGGCACGGGCCGGACAAATTCTGGGAGACAGGCGGTACAGCGAAGCGGCAACAGGCGCCGCTCGGTTTGTGGAAAAAAACATGGTGGATTCGCAGGGGCGTCTGTTTCTGCGCTGGCGGCGGGGGCAGGCAGCGCATGCCGGACAGCTGGAGGACTATGCGGTCTACGCTCTTGCCCTGACCGAGCTGTACCGGTTGACCTTTGACCCCCGTTATTTAAGGCAAGCCCTTTTGCGGGCGCGGCAGATGATCGACCAGTTTGAGGACCGGGAGCAGGGCGGGTATTTCATCACCGCTTCGGATGCGGAGCAGCTCATTGCCCGTCCCAAAGAAAGCTATGATGGCGCGATTCCCTCCGGCAATTCGGCGGCGGCAATGGTATTGCAGCGGCTTGCCCTGCTGACCGGAGATCCTAGCTGGCAGCAGGCGGCTGACCGGCAGTTTCGCTTCCTTGCGGGAGAAATGGGGCGTTATCCGGCCGGGTTTGGCTTTGGGCTGCTCGCAATGGCGGGGGCGCTTTATCCGCATAAGGAACTGGTTTGCGCATCCGGGCAGGGCGTGCCGGAGGAACTGAAGCAATTTCTGAGCAACTACCTGGCGGACCATTTGAGCATCCTGCTCAAAACGGCGGACACCGCAGAACTGCTTGCGGAATGCGCTTCTTTTACCGCCGGCTATCCGGTGCCGAAGCAGGGTACCGTCTGGTATTTGTGCGAAAACGGCACCTGCCAGGCGCCGGTAATGGAATGGAAACAACTGTTGGAAACACTCCGGCCGGATTCCATTTGACAATGGAACCGGCCATATTGGCAGTTGTACCCAACACGGCGCTGCTGCGTTTTGGAGCATCCGCTGCCGCTCCCCTTTTGGGACAGCCATATTCTTGAATAGGATGGCATTTCCCGGACAATTGTGATACAATCATCCTATAAAAGCAGCAGGAGGCGACGGTTTGTATTTTGTATATGGGGACGCTGAGACGGCATACCTAAAAAGCAGGGATAAAACTTTGGGGGCGGTTATTGATACCATCGGGCACATTGATCGGGAGACGGATACCGACCTGTTTTCGTCCGTGGTGCACCATATTATTGGCCAGCAGATTTCCACCAAGGCGCAGGCCACCCTTTGGAACCGGATGCGGGACGGGTTTGGCGAGGTAACGGCGGAACGAATTGCAGCTGCAAGTTTGGAAGAACTGCAAGCCTTTGGTATGACCTTCCGCAAAGCCGAATACATCCGGGATTTTGCATGCAAGGTACGCGACGGCGAGTTTGATTTGCAGAGGGTTGCCCACATGCCGGACGCAGAGGCGATTCAGGCGCTGGATTCCCTGAAAGGGATTGGTGTATGGACGGCAGAAATGATCCTGCTGTTTTGCTTGCAGCGCCCTGATGTATTCAGCTTTGACGATTTGGCAATCCAACGGGGGCTGCGGATGATTTACCATCACCGAAAAATTGACCGTAAGCTGTTTGAGAAATACCGCAGGCGTTTCAGTCCTTATTGCAGTGTCGCCAGCCTGTACCTCTGGGCAGTGGCGGGCGGGGCGATTCCGGGTATGAAAGATTACGCGCCCAAAGCAAAGCCCGCAAAAGGCAAACGGGATCAAGCGGGCACCGGCAGCCCGAAACCGTAACCGATGGGCAGCCATTTAGAAAGAACACGCTGTTACACAAACGGCACCGGCGGAACCAATGCGATTTTTGGATGGAGGTATAAGATGCAGTATACCAGTTTTTATCAATCGCCGATGGGCGGCATTCTTTTGGCGGCAGACGAGATGGGCCTGACCGGCTTGTGGTTTGAGGGGCAGAAATATTTTGCACGCTGTCTGGACAAGCAGCATGAGGAACGTGAAATTTCTCTATTTGAAACGGTAAAACGCTGGCTGAACCAATACTTTTCCGAAGAAAAGCCGGACTTTTCGATACCGCTCCATTTGATTGGAACGGATTTTCAAAAAGATGTATGGAACATCCTCTGCTCCATTCCTTACGGGCAAACCACAACCTATGGAGAAGTTGCAAAACAACTTGCCGCCCAAAAAGGGCTGCCGCACATGTCGGCCCAAGCAGTCGGCGGAGCAGTTGGCCACAACGAGATTTCAATTATTGTCCCCTGCCACCGGGTGGTTGGGACAAATGGCAGTCTGACCGGATATGCAGGCGGCATCGACCGAAAAATCAAGCTGCTGACGTTGGAAAAGGCGGATACAAACGCCTTTTTTATCCCCAAGAAAGGAACCGCTTTATAAACAGCGGAAGCTGCCTGTAACGGGAAAATCCGATTTTTGCGGCTGTGGGAGAAAATCCACCGAAAAACGGGAAGCAGCCCCTTGACATGTCGGCTTATTTTTAGTAATATATTACATATTGGGTTTATGGGCATCGTACATTTTGCCCATGAATTCCGGTTTGCCGCAGAGGTACTGCTTTTTTGTTGGATTGAGGGATTAACCGGCTTCACGGCGTATAAAACGCTGTTTTAAAAATGGTTGGTTGGAATTTACCGCGACTTCAAATACCAAAGCAACAGGTAATCCATCTGATTGACGACAGAGAGGCCGTAAAAAGGCGGCAATATATTGGGATATGCTACTGTGGCTCAGTCGGTAGAGCAGCTGATTCGTAATCAGCAGGTCGCCGGTTCAAGTCCGGCCAGTAGCTCCAGGCTGAGTCTGGACGCGATTCGCGTTCTGGGCTCAGTTTTTATTTTAGCTGTTCACTCACGTTTGAGGTGAAGTATTTTTTGCAGTGTAAACCCAGACTGAGTCTGGGCGCGAATTACGTTCTGGATTCAGTTTTTTACCTGTTCACTCGCGTTTGAGACGAGGTATTTTTTGCAGCGTAAACCCAGCGGCAAGTTATCGCAGACAAACCGCGCACCTCATATTATGGGGTGTGTTTTGTTTCAAGCACGCGTTTAAACAAACATTTGTATAGTGTAAACTCAAATGGAGCCTGGGCGCAATTCGCATTCCAGACTCTTTCTTTTTTCAAAGCAAGGTATATGTGATGAAAGCGGAACATCTTTTTACAGTGCAAATCCAGCGGAAAGGCCGACAAAGACAAGTGTGCCTCATGAAAAATGAAGCATGCTTTATCTATGTGCTTAAGATTGTCGGCTCATCGGGAGAATTTTGAACATCCGATATGTATTTTTTATAAATAAGTGGGATTTAATGCTTCGACCCTGCTGGTCAAAACAGTCACTTGTTTCCAAACGAAAGATTTGATGTGCAATGGGTTTGAAAGGATTTCCACCAGAACCGATCTGTGGTTATCGTGTTCATATCCCTTTTCTTTGAAGATACCGTTTCTGGCAATGTGTTGCCAGAAGCCAAAGGAAAAAACAAACGATTGGGAGATGCAATCCGGCAAAATAAGGACTGCCGATTCTCTCTTTTCGGGCGACAAAAAAACACCTGTGAAATTCACAGGTGTTTTTTACTAAAATACGGTTATTTATTCGCTTCTTCAACTGCAACTGCACAAGCGACGGTAGCGCCGACCATCGGGTTGTTGCCCATGCCGATGAGGCCCATCATTTCCACGTGAGCCGGAACAGAAGAAGAACCAGCAAACTGAGCGTCACCGTGCATACGGCCCATCGAGTCGGTCAGACCGTAGGAAGCCGGGCCTGCGCCCATATTGTCCGGATGAAGGGTACGGCCAGTGCCGCCGCCGGAAGCAACCGAGAAGTATTTCACGCCGTTTTCCATTGCCCATTTCTTATAGGTACCAGCGACCAGATGCTGGAAACGAACCGGGTTGGTGGAGTTACCGGTGATAGAAACATCAACCTTTTCGAGCTTCATGACTGCAACGCCTTCGAGCACATCATTTGCGCCGTAGCAGCGGACTTTGGATTTCTCGCCGCTGGAGAAAGAAACCTCACGAACGACTTTGAGCTCGCCGGTATAGAAGTCATAATCGGTTTCTACATAGGTGAAACCGTTGATTCTGGAAATGATATAAGCAGCATCTTTACCGAGGCCGTTGAGGATAACACGGAGCGGTTTGGAACGCGCTTTGTTCGCGGTGCGGGCAATGCCGATTGCGCCTTCCGCAGCTGCAAAGGACTCATGACCTGCAAGGAAGCAGAAGCAATCGGTCTCCTCGCGGAGAAGCATTGCGCCGAGGTTGCCATGGCCCTGGCCGACATCACGCTGCTCTGCAACGGAGCCTGGAACACAGAAGGCCTGAAGGCCGATACCAATAGCCTCTGCCGCGTCGGCCGCTTTTTTAATGCCCTTTTTCAGTGCAACAGCAGTGCCGAGGGTGTAAGCCCAAACAGCGTTTTCAAACGCGATGGGCTGAACGCCTTTTACAATTTCATCTACATTGATGCCTTTGGACAAGCACAGGTCACGTGCGTCCTCGAGGGTTGCAAAGCCGTATTCGGCAAGGCATTTCTCGATTTTTGGCATTCTTCTTTCTTTTCCTTCAAACTGTGCCATTCTTGCTACCTCCTCAAATTATTCTTCACGAGGATCGACATATTTGGCGGCTTCATCGTAGCGGCCGTATGTACCGATATTCTTCTCATAAGCGGTTGTGGGATCAACGCCGTGGCGAATATCCTCGAGCATTTTGCCGAGGCGGACGAATTTGTAGCCAATGGCTTCGCCGTTTTCATCCACAGCCATATTCAGGACATAGCCTTCTGCCAGTTCCAAGTAACGGACACCTTTTGCCTTGGTGCTGAACATAGTGCCAACCTGAGAACGCAGGCCCTTGCCGAGGTCTTCAAGACCGGCGCCGATGGGCAGGCCGCCTTCGGAGAACGCAGTCTGGGAACGGCCATAAGCGAGCTGCTTGAAAATCTCGCGCATGGCGACGTTGATAGCGTCACAGACGAGGTCGGTGTTCAAAGCTTCAAGCAAGGTTTTGCCCGGCAGGATTTCAGAAGCCATTGCTGCAGAATGGGTCATACCGGAGCAGCCAAGGGTTTCGACCATAGCCTCTTCAATAATACCGTCTTTGACGTTCAGGGTGAGTTTGCATGCGCCCTGCTGCGGCGCGCACCAGCCCACGCCGTGGGACAAGCCGGAAATGTCCTTTATCTCATACGCTTTTACCCACTTGCCCTCTTCCGGAATTGGTGCGGGGCCATGATGCGGGCCTTTGGTGAGAACGCACATTTTCTCAAC
This sequence comes from Clostridiales bacterium, assembly GCA_003150405.1. Classification (GTDB taxonomy): domain Bacteria; phylum Bacillota; class Clostridia; order Oscillospirales; family Ruminococcaceae; genus Metaruminococcus_A. The sequence continues at coordinate 56,792 of QAMM01000006.1, read as the reverse complement.
TTCATGAGAATAGTTCATAGTAATTCTCCTTTCGGTTTTCTTGCTTACAACATACCGGAATTATTATAATCGAAAAAGCGTGAAAAGGCAAGGGTTTTGGTGGGATTCCTGAAAATATTGTGAAATAAAAGACAATCCATACCGAACCGGTGCGACAGGGGCGGTTTTATTTACAAATATATTACATCCTCGCCGGGGGAACCGTTTGACTTTTGGCCACTAAAGAATTAAAATAGTGAGAGATATATCGTAGACTAGTTCATATTAAAATATGAGGTGAACGAATGGGCATTCTTGATAAAATTATAGGCACATATTCCTCCCGTGAGCTTAAGCGTATTAAGCCGATTATGCAGCAAGTGCTGGATTTGGAGGAGCTTTATTCCAACATGAGCGAAGCGGAGCTCAAATCCCAGACCAACATTCTGCGGAAGCGGTATGAGGACGGCATTTCTCTGGACACCCTGCTGCCGGAGGCGTTTGCAACCTGCCGCGAAGCGGCATGGCGTGTGCTGGGGATGAAGCACTTCCCGGTTCAAATCATCGGCGGTATTGTACTGCACCAGGGGCGTATATCCGAAATGAAAACCGGTGAAGGCAAGACGCTGGTGGCAACACTCCCTGCCTACCTGAACGCGCTGAGCGGCAAGGGCGTGCACATTGTAACGGTCAACGACTACCTTGCCACCCGTGACTCGGAGTGGATGGGCAAGGTTTACAACTACCTGGGTCTGACCGTTGGACTGATTGTCCACGATATGGACAACGACAAGCGCCGTGCGGCGTATAACTGCGACATCACCTACGGCACTAACAACGAGCTCGGATTTGACTACCTGCGCGACAACATGGTCATTTACAAGGAAAACAAGGTGCAGCGCGGCTTCAACTTCGCCATTGTCGACGAGGTGGACTCCATCCTCATTGATGAAGCGCGGACGCCGCTCATCATTTCCGGCCAAGGGGATAAATCCACCGAGCTGTACACCGTGGCGGATGGCTTTGCCAAACGTCTGAAGGTTTACAAGGTGGCAGAGCTCAACGACAAGGAAGAGATTGACGAAAACATTGATGCGGACTACATTGTGGACGAAAAGGCCAAGACGGCGACCCTGACTCCGCGCGGCGTGGCGAAGGCGGAGGAGTTTTTCCATGTGGAAAACCTGATGGACGCCGACAACATGACGGTGCTGCACCACATCAATCAGGCGATTAAGGCGTATGGCATTATGCACCGCGACGTGGATTACGTAGTCAAGGACGGCGAAGTGATTATTGTAGACGAGTTCACTGGCCGCCTGATGATGGGCCGCCGCTACAACGAAGGGCTGCATCAGGCCATTGAAGCCAAAGAAGGCGTCAACGTCATGCGTGAATCCAAGACGCTGGCGACCATTACCTTCCAGAACTTTTTCCGGCTGTATGACAAGCTCTCCGGCATGACCGGTACCGCCATGACCGAAGAAGCGGAGTTTCAGGAGATTTACAAGCTCGACGTCATTGAAATTCCGACCAACAAGCCGGTGGTCCGGATTGACCGGCCGGACGTTATTTATAAGACCGAAAATGCAAAATTCAACGCGGTTATCGACCAGATTGCCGAGTGCCATGAAAAGGGGCAGCCGGTGCTGGTAGGCACCATTTCGATTGACAAGTCCGAGCATTTGAGCAGCATGCTCAAGCGCCGCGGCATCAAGCACGAGGTACTCAACGCGAAGTACCACGAAAAAGAGGCGGAAATCATTGCACAGGCCGGTAAAAAGGGCGCGGTGACCATTGCCACAAACATGGCTGGCCGCGGCACCGATATTGCTCTGGGTGGCAACCCGGAGTACCTCGCCAAGCACGACATGCGCCGCCAAGGTTACACCGAGGAGCAGATTACCCAGGCGACCAGCTTTGCCGAAACCGACGATGAAGAAATTCTGCATGCGCGCAAGGTGTACCAGGACCTCAACCAAAAATACAAGGATGAAATTAAGCCCGAGGCTGAAGCGGTCAAGGAGGCGGGCGGCCTGTTCATTCTCGGCACCGAGCGGCATGAGTCCCGCCGGATTGACAACCAGCTCCGCGGGCGTTCCGGCCGCCAGGGCGACCCCGGCGAAAGCCGTTTCTTCCTCTCAGCGCAGGACGACCTGATGCGCCTGTTCGGCGGCGAACGCATCCAGAACCTGATGGAAGCGCTGAAAATTGACGAGGACCAGCCGATTGAGAACAAAATGCTCTCCAATTCGATTGAAAGCGCCCAGCGCAAGGTGGAGGGCCGCAACTTCTCTATCCGCAAAAACGTTTTGCAGTACGACGATGTTATGAACCGCCAGCGCGAAATCATTTATGGGCAGCGCGCCAAGGTGCTGGATGGGGAGGACATTCATGAGAGCATTCTGAGCATGATCAAAGAGACCATTGAAGAGACCGTCGCCCAGTATCTGCCGGATTCTGAAATTCACGACGACTGGAACATGGTGGGCTTACGCGACCATTACATGGGCTATTTGACCGGGCCGGACGACCTTAACTACACCGTAAACGAGCTGGCCGACATGGAGAAGGCCGACATTTCAAAGCAGCTCATTGACAAGGCGATGGAGCTTTATGAAGGCCGTGAAAAGCTGCTTGGGCCGCAGATGCTCCGCGAACTGGAGCGGGTTATCCTGCTCAAGATGGTTGACACCAAGTGGATTGACCACATCGACGCGATGGATGAACTGCGCCGCGGCATTTCGCTGCGTGCATACGGCCAGCGCGACCCGGTGGTTGAGTACCGCCTGGAGGGCTTCGACATGTTTGACGAGATGGTAGCGTCCATCCGGGCGGATACGGTGCGGCTGCTGCTGACCATTCAGCTCAAATCCAGCGAGGAGCTGAAGCGCGAGCAGGTGGCAAAACCGACCACAACCTCGCTCGGCGGTGAAAAAGTGGTGAAAAAGCAGCCGGTGCGCAAGCAGAAAATTGGCCGCAACGACCCATGTCCCTGCGGGAGCGGTAAAAAATACAAAAAATGCTGCGGCATGCACGAAAACGATTAGTTCGGGGGAAGCACAGATTATGAACCTGTCCTCACTGCGGGAGCAGATTGACCGGATTGATACAGAACTGCTTATGTTGTTTGAACAGCGGATGCAGATTGTACGGGACGTAGCCCAATATAAAAAAGAACAGCACCTGCCCATCTTTCATCCGGAACGGGAAAACCAAATCATTGAACGGGTGGCGGAAAAAAGCCCGAAAGAGCTTGCAAACTGTTCGAAAGTGCTGTTTACCACCCTGATGGAGCTTTCCAAAATCCAGCAGAAGCGGCAGATTGCAGAGCTGGGTCCGGTTGTGAAGCAGATTCAGGAGGTGCTGGCACAGCCGGAAGCGGCTGGCTCCAGCTGTCCGAAAATTGCCTGCCAAGGCACCGAGGGCGCTTATTCCCACATTGCAGCCTCCACCCTGTTCCCGGACGGCGATGTAACCTTTTACCGGGAGTTTGAGGATGTTTTTGAGGCCGTACAGCGCGGCGATGTGGCCTGCGGGCTGCTGCCGGTGGACAATTCCAACGCAGGCTCGGTCGCTCCGGTTTACAGCCTGATGAAAAAGTACGACTTTTTCATCAACCACGGCATTAAGGTCAAGGTAGAGCATTGTCTTGCTGCAAAGTCGGGCACTCGGCTGGAGCGGGTAAAAAAGGTTTACTCCCATGAGCAGGCGCTGCGGCAGTGCTCCGGCTGGTTTGAGCGCCACCCGGACAAGCAGCCCTGCGAATACCCGAACACAGCAATGGCGGCAAGGTTTGTGCGGGATTCCAGCGAGCCGGCGGCGGCAATTAGTTCGGTGCTGGCGGCGGAACGGTACGGTCTGGAGATTTTGGAACGGGGCATTCAGAACACCGAGGAGAATTACACCCGTTTCATGTGTATTTCCAAGCAGATGCAGCTCCACAAGGACGCCGACATGGTGTCGATTGCGGTGGCAATTCCCAACCAGCCAAACAGCTTATACCGGCTGCTCACCGTTTTTGCGGCGGCTGGAGTGGATATGACCAAAATTGAATCCAAGCCGATTGGAAACAAAAACTTTGATGTTATTTTTTACATCGACTTGGTAGGCAACCTGCGAAATCCGGAAGTGCTTGCGCTGATTAGCCATTTAGAAAGCGAGTATGACGCTTTTAAATTTTTAGGGAATTACAAAGAGATTGACGGTTAAAAAGGAGATTGCGCAATGAATCATCCATTTGGCGAAAAACCGACCTTTATTCCGGATCCAAGCGATGTGCGGGAAAACAAGTTTTTGTGCATTCTCTGCTACATTGGATTTTTGTTTGTCATCCCGCTGGTGGCCAAGCCGCAGTCGCGGTATGTCAAATACCATGCAAACCAGGGATTGCTGCTGTTTCTTTTTGAAATTGTGGTGGGATTTGTAACAAGCATGTTTTCGCTGGTCTTTGGTATCATCCACCTGGGTTTTATTGCGGGGATTGTCAACCTTGCCCTGAGCGCGCTGAGCCTCTTTTTTATGGTTTACGGCATTATTGCCACTTGTGAAGGGCATATCAAACCGCTTCCGGTTTTAGGCGACCTGTTTGTGGCTATTCGTTATTAATAGACAAAAGCTCTTCAAATCCTGGAGCAAACCGAGATTTGTTTGCTTTGCCGCGGCATTTCCCTTCTCTGTGAGCCAAGTGAGCTAAGGAGTGATTGGATGAAGAAACGCATATTTGCACTATTAACAGCAATCTGTTGTCTCGCTTTGACGAGCTGCGGAAACAACGAAACAGACTCCGAAACAGCCCGTGCGGTGGAACCGAAATCCCGCATGACCGAATATTACGCCATGCTCGCCGTCCCGGACAACGATTCCTCTGAATCTTCCGATCTTTCCAACGATAGCGGAGACACCTCACAGCAGGACGGGCAGGGTTCCGGTGGCCAACAGAGCGGGACCTCCGGCGGAAATACCGGCAGCACCACCTCCAGTTCCGAACCTGAGCCACCTCAAACGGTGCGGGTGACAATTCCGGAGGGCTATACTGTGGCGCAGGTCTTTACCAAGCTGGAACAAAACGGCGTTTGCACCGCGGCGGAGCTGTTTGCGGCAATGAATTCAATGGATTACAGCAACTACTCCTTTATCACCAATATGGGAACGACCGGGGATGGAAACCGCTGCTTTAAACTGGAGGGCTACCTCTACCCCAATACATACGACTTTTACCTAGACGCTGAGCCTGAACAGGTCATCCGTGTCTTTTTAAACGAGGCCAAACGGCACATTACCCGTGGATACGGCAGTTACAGCATTGATCAGACCCTGACGGTAGCTTCGATTATCGAACGGGAGGTCAACAAATCCGCAGATATGCCGTTGGTAGCGTCGGTTATCTACAATCGGCTCAACAGTGGGATGAAGCTGCAGGTGGATGCGACGATTGTCTATGTGGAGAACTATATCAAACCGTTTATCAGCGGGGATATCAACCGCTACAACGCCTCTTATAACACCAACAAATGCGCGGCTCTTCCGGCGGGGGCTATCTGCAACCCGGGCGGCAATGCTATCAACGCGGCACTGAATCCGGCGAACACCAATTACCTGTATTTTGTCACCGGCAAGGATGGGACAACCTATTTTGCCGCGACCTATGAGGAACACCAGGCAAACTGTGAAAAGGCGGGCATTGCGCCGGATACGACGCTTTAAGCTCTTGTCTGTGAAAGGTAAGGATTCCGATGAAATTTGCATTTCTCATTATGGGGGATTTTAACCCAGAGCTTGACCGGGCGGAAATCCAAAGCGGGAATGCCCAAATGGTAGGGGTATCCACCATTGAGCAGGCGTGCACAGTCGCCAAGGAGTTATGCCAAAATGGTATTGGCTGTATTGAGCTCTGCGGGGCATTTGGTGAAATTGGCGCAAAAAAGATCATAGAAGCGACCCGGAATAAAATTCCAGTTGGATTTGTTACCCATCTGCCGGAACAGGAGGCGCTCTACCGTAAAACCTTTTCCAAGTCGTAGCAGACCAGTCAAACACCGTCGGCGAAAGTGCACAGTGAAATAAGAAATATTTTTGAGGGACGGCTACCGCCGTCCCTCAATGTTTTCTCAAAACAACGCTCTCTAAATCAGCGTTTTTTATTTTTAACGTCTATGGTTTCTAACGCAGCGCAATATTAAGGAATTCACGCTGCCGCTGGAAATTTCAAAAAAAGAAAAAACGCTGTGCAAATTGCACAGCGTTTTTATAAGCCCTTTGGTTTATTTCTTCGGAACGCCTTCCCAGTCTTTGAGGAAACGCTCGATACCAGAGGTGGTGAGCGGATGACCGATCATCTGTTTGATGACGCCATACGGAACCGTTGCAATGTCACAGCCAGCTTTTGCAGCGTCGATAACATGGATCGGGTTGCGGATGGAAGCGGCGATGATTTCGGTCGGGATCTCATGCATAGCGAAGATCTGAGCGATGTCCTCAATGAGAATCATGCCGGTGGAACCGATGTCATCCAGACGGCCGAGGAACGGGCTGACATAGGTAGCGCCCGCTCTTGCAGCAAGCAACGCCTGAGCCGCGGAGAAGATAAGGGTAACATTGGTTTTAATACCCTTTGCGGTGAGCTGTTTAACCGCCTTCAAGCCCTCGGCGCACATTGGGATTTTGATGACGATGTTTTTATGGATTTTGGCAAGCTCAAGAGCTTCCTCAACCATTTTCGGAGCTTCAAGGGAGATGACTTCCGCAGAAATTGGACCGTCGACAATTTCGGTAATCTCTTTGACGACCTCAACAAAATCCCTGCCCTCTTTTGCAATCAGGGACGGATTGGTGGTGACGCCGCAGATAACGCCAAGATCGTTGGCTTCTCTAATGTCGTCTACATTCGCGGTATCAACGAACAGTTTCATAGTGGTGACATCCTTTCATCTGGTGAATTTATTAAGCTGCGCCGTTCGGCGCAAGTCTCACAAAAGCAGCGGCTTTCCAGCCGAGAGGTTATTTGGCCTGGCCGTAATAGGCGCCCGGCCCGTGCTTGCGCAGGAAGTGCTTGTCCAGAAGCTCCTGCTGCATGGGGGTGGTAACTGCGCCGCGGAGCATTTCGGTGTGCCATGCCATCATGGCGACCTCCTCCAGCACAACGGCGTTGTGAACGGCGTCAAAGGCATCTTTGCCCCAGGTAAACGGACCATGACTTTTGACAAGAACGGCGGGGATGCTGTCCGGATCCAACTCCTGGAACCGCTCCACAATCACCTTGCCGGTGTTGAGTTCGTAGTCACCTGCAATCTCCTCCGGGGTCATGGAACGGGTGCAGGGAATTTCGCCATAGAAGTAATCCCCTTGAGTGGTGCCGTAGGCCGGGATTCCCCTACCCGCCTGCGCCCAGATGGTAGCCCAGCGGGAATGGGTATGGACAACACCGCCGATGTTCGGGAAATTGCGGTAAAATTCGAGGTGGGTGTCGGTATCCGACGAAGGGTTGAGTTTACCCTCCACCTTATTCCCGGCGAGGTCAAGGACGACCATATCCTCCGGGGTCATCTTGTCATAATCCACGCCGCTCGGCTTGATGACAATCAAGCCCTGTGCGCGGTCAATTCCGGAGACATTACCCCATGTAAAGGTGATGAGACGATGCTCCGGAAGCAGCATATTTGCACGGTAAACCTGTTCTTTCAGTTGTTCCAGCATGTCGATACCTCCGCCTTTATTTACCCAGAACGACCTCTTTTTTGATTGCTTTCAGGCGCTTCATAACGTCATTTGCGCCGCGGCCAAAATAGTCATGGAGTTTTTTATACTCCGCAAAGAGGCGGTCATAAATAGCGACATTTTCCGGGATAGGGGTGTAGACGGTATCCTTGAGCTTGCCCATGACGGCGGATGCTTCAAAAATGCTGTCATAGCCGCCGCGTTCCTTGCCGGCTGCTACTGCGCCGAAGATGGCGGAGCCGAGGGCCGGGCCCTGCGAGCTGCCGGAAATATGGATGGGCATGTTGATAATATCGGCGTAAATCTGCATAGTCATGGGGTCTTTTTCCGCAATTCCGCCCGCCGCGTAGAACTCGTAAACCGGGACGCCGCTCTTGCGGAAGGTCTCAATGATGGTACGGGTACCATAAGCGGTGGCCTCGATGAGAGCGCGGTAAATCTCCTCCGGCTTAGTGAGCAACGTCATGCCAAGCATAACGCCGGTAAGGTCAACATCAACCAGTACCGAGCGGTTGCCGTTCCACCAGTCGAGTGCAACCAGGCCGCTTTCGCCCGGACGGAGTTTTTCCGCCTTTTCGCGGAGATATTTATGGATATTGACGCCTTTTGCTTTGGCGTCTGCGACATATTCTGCGGTCAGGCAGTTGTCAATGAACCAGGCGAAATGATCGCCAACGCAGCTCTGGCCGGCCTCGTAGCCGTAGAAGCCAGGCAGAATGCCGTCCTCTACAACGCCGCACATGCCGGGGACCTGTTTTTCCTCGGTGCCGAGCAGCATATGGCAGGTGGAAGTGCCCATGATGGCAAGCATTTTGCCGGGACCGTCAATTTTAACTGCGGGGACGCAAACATGCGCGTCGACGTTGCCGACTGCAACGGCGGTGCCGGGGCAAAGCCCGGTGAGCTTGGCCGCTTCCTCGGTCAGCTCGCCCGCTTTTTGGCCGAGCGGTGTAATGGTACGGCTGAGCTTTTCATCGACAACATGTTCAAGGCGCGGATCGAGCGCTTTGAAGAAATCGTCAGACGGATAGCCGTCCCGTTTATGCCAGATGGCTTTATAGCCAGCGGTACAGCTATTGCGGGTTTTATGGCCGGTGAGCTGCCAGATGACCCAGTCGGTCGCTTCGATGAAGCAGTCCATAGCGTCATAAATTTCCGGCGCTTCGTCGAGTATCTGCCAAATTTTGGGGATAACCCATTCGGAGGAGATTTTTCCGCCGTAACGGGAAAGCCATTTTTCGCCGCGGGCGGCGGCAATTTCATTGAGCTTGTTCGCCTTATCCTGCGCGGCGTGGTGCTTCCAGAGCTTCACATAAGCATGTGGATTGGATTTAAACTGCTCCAAGAAGCAGAGCGGGGTGCCATCCAGCTTGGTGGGCAGCACGGTGCAGGCGGTGAAATCAACGCCGACGCCGATGACATCTTCCGGCGCAACACGGGTTTCCGCCAGAACAGCAGGAATGGTGTGGGCAAAAACATCCAGATAATCCTGCGGGTGCTCCAGCGCCCAGTCCGGACCAAGTTTGGTGCCGTCCGGCAGGGCTTCATCCATAACTGCATGGGGATATTCGAAGGTACTGGAGGCGAGTTCCTCGCCTGTCTGAACATCGACCAGAACAGCGCGGCCCGACAAGGTGCCAAAGTCAACGCCTATTGCATATTTTCCCATGATAATCTCCTTTTCAATGCCAAGTACTTGTTTGACCGGCTGCTGAATCACGCGTACAGGCCGGTCAAATTCTATTTTATTTTACACCATACACCCTTTGAAATCAATAGGAAGCGGACAAAGCGGGCAACAAATATTTTGCTGCGCTAAAACATCATCTGTTCCACGTAATGATCCATAAAAGTAGGGTTTGCAGAAAGGCCGATTTCTCCGGCGCAGGCGGCGATCTCCTCTTCCCGTTCCGCAGCGGCACGGCTGAGCAGCAGCATGGACGCTCCGGCACCAGCGCCGTTGCCGATGACCTTCACCTTTGGCACCAGCGCTTTCGGCACCAGGCCGATGCCGGAGGCGGAGTGAATGTCGACGTAGCTGCCGAAGCCGCCCGCGAGGTACAGCGTTTCAATTTCTTCCAGCGCACAGCCGGATTCCGACAGCAGAGTCAGGACGCCCGCCGCAATCGCAGATTTGGCAAGCTGGAGCTTGCGGACATCCTGCTGGGTGATGAGCACCCCGCTCTCCCCGATTTTCAGCGCCGGGAAGCCGTCAAACTCGGTTCCGAAACGGCTGTAACCTTCCGCTTCTTCTTCGATGCGTCCGGTATCGTCAATCAGACCGGCTTTGACAAAGATGCTGACCGCGTCGATGACGCCGGAGCCGCAGATGCCCGCTGCGGAGCCTCCGCCAAGCACCGTATAGCGGAGTTCGCCGTCTGCCATCCAGACCTTGTGGATGGATCCGTCTACGGCGGTCATGCCCATCTGCATTCCGGCGCCTTCAAATGCCGGACCGGCGGCAGTGGAGCAGCAGTAGAGACGGCCCTGATAACGCAGTGCCATCTCTCCGTTGGTGCCAAGGTCGATGAGAAGGGCGGTCTGCTGCTCCATCATGTCGCTCGCAAGGATGGAACAGGTGATATCCGCCCCGACATAGGAGCTGATACACCGGGGCAGATAGACGCGCGCCGAAGGAAAGCTCAAAATCTCCGGGGAAAGTTCGGTTCCGAACAGGCTGACCGGAGTAAAGGGGGAAACTGCTATGCCATAGGGATTCAGCCCGGCGAGCAGGTGCAGCATGGTGGTATTGCCGGTGATCACGGCGGAGCGCAGATCGGCAAGGGATTTCCCACAGGCGGCAAGCGCGTCCGCCGCCTGCTGCCTGATTTGCTCTATAATGGCGGCCTGAAGCGGTTCCAGCCCGTGTTCGTTGCTGTAATTGATGCGGGAAATCACATCGCCGCCAAAGCCGCGCTGGGCGTTCATCCCGCTCTGGACGCCCAACAGTTTGCCATCCGCCAAATCATAGAGATAAGCGACCACAGTGGTGGTGCCAATATCTACAGCAAGGCCGCACCCCGCTTTGACTGGAGGATCGATGGGAAACTCCGCAAAAACGGCGGAGGACTGGATTTGGCTGCCGGCATCGCCGGTATCCACCGCCAATTCACAGGCTCCTTCAACCGCTGCAAAGCAGGCAAGACGGACGCCGGAGGCAATCTCCCGCTCCGACAAAAATGCCCGCTCCTGCGCCGTCATAGGGCTGAGCGCCCCCGACGCTTTGACCTTGCACTTGCCGCAGGTGTGGTTACCTGCGCAGGGCATGGGCAGCGCAATTTGGTTTTGACGGATCAGTTCGGAAAGAAGGATGCCGGTTTCTGCGGCTGTTTCCTGCTTTTTTCCATTTATACGAAGGACGACCGGATGAATCATAACAAAGATCCTTTCATTTTTTGGAAATGTTTGCCCGATGTATTGAAACAATTTTTTAGGTTCATACTTGTAATGGTTCCAATCAATACACAGTAAGGGGCGGGCGGATGTGCTGTTAAACAAAGTTGAAATCTGCGGTGTGAACACCGCAAAACTCAAGGTGCTCAAAGAAAAAGAAAAAATGGAGCTGCTGGCCCGTACCAAAGAGGGCGACAAAAACGCGCGCGAGCAGCTCATAAACGGTAACCTGCGGCTGGTGCTGAGCGTCATCCAGCGGTTTACAAACCGGGGCGAAAACCTCGACGATTTGTTTCAGGTGGGCTGCATTGGGCTCATCAAGGCGATTGATCACTTCGATTTATCCCATTCCGTCCGTTTTTCCACCTATGCCGTCCCGATGATTTTGGGGGAAATCCGCCGCTACCTGCGGGACAACAACTCGGTCCGGGTAAGCCGCTCGCTCAAGGACATTGCCTACAAGGCCATGCAGGCCAAAGAGCGGCTGATGGGCAAAAGCCAGCGGGAGCCGACGGTAGAAGAAATTGCCAAAGAACTGGATCTGCCGAAACACGAGGTCGTGCTGGCGCTGGAGGCCATTGTCGACCCGGTCTCGCTCAACGAGCCAATTTACTCGGACGGCGGGGATACCATCTATGTAATGGATCAGGTCAGCGACAAAAGCGACGATCGCGGATGGCTGGAAGAAATTGCGCTCAAAGAAGCTATCAGCCAGCTTGCACCGAGGGAAAAGCGAATCCTGTCCCTGCGCTTTTTCGGCGGCAAAACCCAGGTAGAAGTGGCAAATGAAATCGGCATTTCCCAGGCGCAGGTATCAAGGCTTGAAAAAAGCGCGCTCGACCGCATTAAAGGGCAGCTTTAACCGGCCTTTATTATAGCATGCCTAGTGTTGGATTGACAACGCAAATCAAAAACGGCCTCCGCATTGGAGGCCGTTTTTGTTTGGACGGCGCCAGATTCAGAATGAGCCAGAAAGCGTCAGGCAGCACAGTGCCGCGCCGTTTAAAACAACCCGGAGCTGGTCTGTTTTGCTGCTCCAGCCCCTGACCGCCTGAGAACAAGGCTGAACGGTCGTTTTCACCGTAAAAGTGCCGGATGTCTCCACACTGTTTTTGGCACTTCGGCCGGTAAACACCACCCCTTCGGTTACAACTGGAACAGCGCTTTCCAAAAACGGACGCCTGCGCCTGTTTGAAAATGATTGCGCAGGATCTCTTCCGACGACCGCCGCATGGAGGGGGATTCATCGAGATTGACGAGAAAATCCGCCTCAATGAGAATGCGGTAGTCCAAACCGTCCACGTCGGTATAGGTGTGGTGGTGAGCGATGAGGAAGCGAATCCGGTCAATAGCGTCTTTATCCTTACAACCGAGCCCGTGAAGCAGCGTTTCTGCAATATCCGGCCCCTCGATTTGCTGATAGCGCCCGTCTGCCGAGCCGTATTTTCGTTCGCTTTCATGGATGCCGATGTCATGCAGGATAGCGGCGGTTTCCAAAATGGCCTGTTCTTTTTCCAGCAGCCCCTCCTGCTCGCCGATGGATTTGGCGTATGCGTACACTTTAAGTGCATGGTTGATGCGCGGGGCGTCTCCCCGGTTATAGTCGGCCATTGCGGCGATGACCGCACCGTTTGTTGGCAGCATAGCAATCACTCCACTCTGATTTTGCCTTTCTCCTGAGAAAGGCTGCGGTATTTTTTGGGGGTATACCCATAAAATTTCTGGAACATCTTGATAAAATAACTGACATTGTTGAACCCGACTTTATAGCAAATGTCAGTCACCGGCATTCCTGTTGTAACAAGCAGATTGGCTGCCTGCTTCATCCGGTAGGAGTTGATGTAGCTTGCCGGAGAAATTCCGGTGACTGAGACAAAGAATTTGTAGAAATTATCCACTCCCATATAAAGCTGTTCTGCAAGTTCTGCAATGTAAATTTTACGGGTATAGTTCTGCTCGATATAACGGATGACCTCGTTGAGACGCTCGATTTTTTCACGGCTTTGGGTCTCGCCCCTGCCGCTGCCGGCAACAAGCAGTTCCGGTTCTGCAAAAAAATGATAAAGAAGCTCATACATCAGTGCCGCCGTATAAAGCTCAAAGGCGGGGCGCTTTTTTTCCAGCACATTATTCATACGAATGAGGCAGCTTACAACCTCGTTGTAATTGGGCATGGCGGGTGTGAGAGCCGGAACAAGCCGAACCTCTCCTTTGGAAAGGGAGACTAGGTATTTTTTCAGGTTGAGTTCTGCGGACGGGATGAGCGGTTCAATGCCGAGCAGAAAGATGTAAACCTCACACTCGCCGCCGGTGCTGTCCGGATCGCCGTAGTGTACCTCATCCATATTGACAATGCCGACATCTCCCTGGCTCAGGGTGAGCTTGCGGTCATCGACCACCAGATGAAGTCTGCCTTTGGCAACATAGACCAGTTCTATTTCACGGTGCCAGTTACAGTAAATAAAATTTTGGAACTCGCCGCTCTCCATGTGGACAACCGAAAGCGGCGAACCAAAATTGTTATGTGACTGCTCATAAATATAAACCTGACTCAAAACGGATCACCTTTACGAATTTGGGCTATTTTTGTACGGAATATTGGGAGAATCCCCGGTAAGATTACATTATAATCATATCATTAGAACTTTATTCTGTAAAGGAGGATTTCGGAATGACAAGCTACGAAGCACTCAAACACCAGTATATGAACGGCTGGCAGACCTGGAACAACGCGAGTGTGCTTTCTCACGTGATGATGCCGGAGGGCGTTGGACTGGCGCTGGGCTTAAAGGACTACAAACGTGCTAAGCTACTGGACACTGCCTTGATTGGGCAGACCGAGGAGGAGGGCATTGTCACCCCTTACGCACACGCCTATGACAACTCGTTTACCGAGGTCAAGCTGGACTGGCTGGAAAACAGCATCAACGTCAAAACCGCGCTGGACGGGGACGACCTGGTTCTGCTGGTAACCCCATTAAAGCAACCCATGAAATGCTCATCCCTCATCATCAACGGCATCAGTCTTTGGAACAAAGGCGGGACCGTAGAAAAAGAGGAGGAAATACTTCTCCTCAAAGGCAGAAACAAACAAATTCCGGTGTATATGACAGCCCCGCATAACGGCGAACTGTTTGTGCGCTGCACCACTCCGTTTCTCTCAGCCGACCTGAGCGGCGCTGTCGGCATCAGCACCGGGCGGCCGCGGACGGTGGAGGAGATCGAGGCTGTTATCAAGCGGCAGCAGGAGAAATGGGCGGCGAACAAGGACAAATACGGCAAGCTCGCCGAGGCATACAACGCCATGCAGACCTGCCAGGCATGGGACACCATTTACAACCCGCAGGAGGACTCCCCTATCACGACGGTCAGCCGCATCTGGAACAACCAGTGGGGCGGCTACGTGCTGTTCTGCTGGGATACCTATTTTGCCGCGCTGATGCAGTCCATTGACAACAAGGAACTCGCCTACTGCAATGCGATTGCCATTACCCGTACCATCACCGACGCGGGCTTTGTGCCAAATTATGCCTGTCAAAACAATTTTAAGAGCTTTGACCGTTCCCAGCCGCCGGTGGGTTCGATGGTGGCCCTGATGATGTACAAGAAGTATGGAGACAAGTGGTTTTTGGAGGAGCTGTACGACGACCTTATCACCTGGAACCAGTGGTTTATTGACCACCGTTCCACCAAAAACGGCCTGCTCGCATGGGGTAGCGACCCGTACGACATGGTGACCGGGCACGATTTGGAAAAATTCGGGGTGCATGAGCGCCTTGGCGCGGCGTATGAATCCGGACTGGACAATTCCCCGATGTACGACGATATCCCGTTTGACGAGGAGCGCAATATCATTGTGCTTGAGGACGTCGGCCTGGTTGGGATGTACATCAAAGACTGCTATTGCCTGGCAGAGATTGCGGAAATCCTTGGGCATACCGAAAAAGCGGCGGAGCTCAAAATGCGCGCCGAAACAATGGAGGAGCGGATGGAATCCCTCTGGGACGAGGACTTCGGCATGTACTTAAACCGCCGGGAGGACACTGGAGAATTTGAATACCGCCTCTCACCGTTCCACTTCCACGCGCTGTTCAGCAAAAAAGTGGGACAGAAACGGGCAAGGCGCATCATCGACGAACATTTCTACAACGAAAAGGAATTCTGGGGCGAATACATTATGCCCTCGATTGCGCGCAACGACCCGGCTTATCCAGAGCAAACCTACTGGCGCGGACGCATTTGGGCGCCGATGAATTTTCTTGCGTATATGGCAATCTGCAGCTACGACTGTCCGGATGCGCGAAAGGATCTTGCAGAGAAATCCGAAAAGCTGATTTTGAAGGAATGGCTCGAAAAGGGGCATGTACACGAGAATTACGACGGCGACACCGGCGAAGGCTGCAACTCCCCGCGCAGTGACAAGTTCTATCACTGGGGTGGTTTGCTTTCTTTCATTGCGCTGTATGAAAACGGATACTATCAATAATACGCCGAATTGACATGACAACGGCAGTCCCCATCTATTTCCCAGGAAATAGATGGGGACTTTATTGTGCATTTCTTTCGGGAGCCCCTCTTCTCCTTTGTTTTGTATAGGTACCGGCTGGTAAAAAGGGAACAAAACGAAAGCAACAGGTCTTTTTTACGGTAAGGAACGAGAACTGTCAGGCATTTGGCACCGCTTTTCGTTTCCTACGACGGAAAGGATGGGACAAAAGCCCCCGCAAACAGACAAAAATTTTTACACGCTTCGACACCTTCCAGGTTTGTCCCGAACCTATAATAAAAAAGCAGCCTCTTTCTTGGAGGCGTCACGACGAAAAAAGGAGGCGGCCATTATTGCAAACGTAATCTATTTGGATGTACTGATTGCCGTCAACCTGTTTGTGACCTACTTTTTGCTGCTTTCCACCGCGCTGCTGCTCCACCAGAAGCCGAAGCGGTGGCGGATGGTGCTGGGCGCGCTTTTAGGCGGGGCAAGTTCCCTGATGATCTTTTTGGAACAGCTTCCGTGGTTTATCCCGGCGCTGCTGAAGGTTGCACTTGGAATTATGCTGGTGCTCGTCGCTTTTCCATGGCACGGAAAAGGGGTGTTCATCAAAACGGCGGCGCTGTTTATTGCGGTGAATTTTATTTTTGCCGGGGTGATGATGGCGCTGTGGTTTTTTGTGGCGCCGGTGGATATGTATTACCGCAATGGTGTGGTTTATTTCAACATCTCGGCGCTCACACTGGCGGTTTCCACCGTAGCGGCTTATCTGGCGGTGCGGTTCATCGGGTGGATACTGGACCGACGGGTGCCCAAGAACGCCATACGGACGGTTAGCATCACTTTAAACGGAAAAGAGGTTCTGCTCAATGCCTTTGACGATTCCGGAAACCGGCTGACCGATCCATTTACCGGAACCCCTGTCATTATATGTGAATATGGGGCGGTAAAAACGCTTCTGCCGGAACTTTTACAGCCGTATTTTTCCGGAACCGGAGAACTGCCGCCGCTCAGTGAAGAGTGGGCGAGGCGAATCCGGGTGATACCGTACCATGTAGTGGGCAGCGACGGCGTGATGCGCTGCTTCTCCCCCGACCGTTTCCAGGTTGCGGGGGGCAAGGCCGCACAGGAATACCGCGTTTTTATTGGCGTCAGCAGCGGCGCCCTTTCAAGCGGCGAATACGCCGCGCTTTACAATGCAAACCTGACAAACCAAACATAGGAGCCAACCAACATGAAACGCTTGATTCAACGCATAAAACTTGCTTTGCTGCGGCTTATTGACCGCACAGAATTAAAGACCTATACCCAGTACATAAACGGCCCGGAGACGCTGCCGCCTCCGCTGACCAAGGAACAGGAAAAAGAGGTGTTCAGCCAGCTTGCCACCAACGGCGACCGGGCGCGTGAAATGCTGATTGTGCACAATCTGCGGCTGGTGGTTTACATTGCGAAAAAATTTGAATCGACCGGGATTGGGATTGAGGATTTGGTCTCCATTGGCACGATTGGTCTCATCAAGGCGGTCAATACCTTTTGTCCGGAGAAGAACATCAAGCTGGCGACCTACGCCTCCCGGTGCATTGAAAATGAAATTTTGATGTGCCTGCGCAAAAACTCCCAGCTCCGCAACGAGGTTTCCATTGATGAACCGCTCAACATTGACTGGGACGGCAACGAATTGCTGCTCTCCGACATCCTCGGCACCGAAAGCGACAGCGTGAACAAAAACATTGAGATGGAGGCGGAGCGCGAGCTGCTCAAGCAATGCGTGGAAAACCTGCCGCCCCGCGAAAAATCCATTATGCAGATGCGCTTTGGACTTACCGGGGGAACCGAGCTGACCCAAAAGGAGGTTGCGGACATTATTGGGATTTCACAGTCCTATATTTCGCGGCTGGAAAAGAAAATTATTGAACGTTTAAAGGTGGATTTCAACCGCATCAGCCATTCGTGATTGAGGTGATTGCATGGTATGCAGAGCCAGCACGCTTTGTGACAAGGAAGTAGTCAACATCAGCGACGGCTGCCGACTGGGCTGTGTGGACGACGTGGAAATCAACGTCGACAACGCCTGTGTCGTCTCCATCATCGTCTATGGGAAATACCGGCTGTTCGGTCTGCTTGGGCGGTGCGAGGACGTCATTATCCGCTGGGAGGACATCAAGCTGGTGGGCGAGGACACCATCCTTGTTTCCTTTAAGGGCGGGGTGCCGCCTCAGCGCAAAAAGAAAAAGCGGGGATTTTTTAACGGGCTGTTTGGAGGATGACTCTTTCGGTGCAAACAACAAGAGGAGATGGAAAAATTCCGTCTCCTCTTGTTGTTTGATTTGCCTGGCACGGTCATCCGAGCCGCCAAGCGGTCGAAACAACGGGGCTTAAAGGCTTTTCTTACCGGAACAAATCCTTGGACATGCGGCGGATTTTTTCCCGCCGTTTTGCAGTCTCCTCACGGTCAACCTCGTAGCCGCCGCCGGATTCGCGCAGAACATCCCCTTCGCGGACGGTTCCGGCACATCGGTTGAGCGGAATATTCTGGAACGAACCGTCCCCGGCTTCACAGACAGCCTGCCCGTTTTCAATGCGATCGACAATCAACATCATACTCACCTCTCGGTAATACTGCGGATGGCGTCATCCTCAAATTCAAAGACAACGGTTCCATTGACATCGGTGCGGTAAACCGGGACGTCATACTCCGCAATTCGTTTGAGCACACTTGCGGTGGGATGGCCGTAGGAATTATCCTTACCGACGCATATTACAAAACAGTCCGGTGAAACGGCGTCGAGGAACTTTTTGGTGTTGGAGGTACTGCTGCCGTGATGGCTGAGTTTTAAGATGTTGCAGCTCAAATCCGCACCGGAAGCAAGCATATCCTTTTCTGCGTCACTCTCGGCATCACCGCAGAAAAGGGCGGAATAACCTTTTGCCGAAAATTTAACACAGACGGACATGCTGTTGAGTTCCTCATAATCCTTGAGCGGACCGAGGAAGGTGAGCTTTGCATCGCCGGAAAGAGCAATCTCGGTGCAGTCCTGTGCCGCTGTAATGCTCAGTCCTTTGTCCGAAATGGCTTGCAGCAGATTTTCATAGGTGCGGGTGGTAGGGATGATTGCATCCGGGATACGCGGCAGGATGACCGTGCCAATTTCAAAATCTTCAACAATGGCCTGCATCCCGCCGATGTGATCCGCGTGCGGATGGGTACCGATTACATAATCGAGTTTGGTTACACCGAGGGCGCGCAGGTAGTCACCCACATCGGTCTGAGGCGACTCCTTCTCCCCGGCGTCAATTAAAATATTGGTATCATAGGCTTTGATGTAGATGGAATCTGCCTGACCAACGTCGATAAAGTGGATCGAGACATCAGCATCCGGGTTGACGGCGCCGCTGACCATCTGGGTGCTTTCCGATTTACCGCCGGTAAGACTGTCCAGCGAAAGGGTGCCGGAGAGAAAGCCGTAGGCCAACGCAACAAGGACAACAGCAAAAGAGAGAATTCCCGCGCCGACCTTTCCTTTACGATTTCTTCTTTTTGCCATATCCGTTTCCTTTCAGCGCCGTTTTCTGAGCGGCGCGTTTTGATTTTGCCGCTGATTTGGTTTTTGGCAGCTTCGCCGTTTGACCAGATTTTGGCTTAGTTTTATTGTGCGGCTTTTTCCGGGTGCCACGCTCGTTCTCCGATTTGCTGCGCAGGGCGTCCACCGCTTTTTTTCCCGCCTGGCGGGTAAGGGTGCGGCCTTTGACGACGGTCTGGCGCGCCTTATCGGAGAACTGGGGCTCATCCCGGACAAGGCAGTTCTTTCCAGTGCCAATTAAATCCGTGCGTTTAGCCATCCGCAGAGCCTTGATCACAAGCTGGCGGTTGGAGGGGCGGAAATACTGGAGCAGCGCGCGCTGCATCGCCTTTTCCTCCGGGGTTCTCGGGACATAAACCTCCTCCATTGTCATAGGATTGAGGCCGGTGTAAAACATACAGGTGGAGAGGGTGCCGGGGGTGGGATAAAAATCCTGCACCTGCTCTGGGCGGATGCCCTGTTCTTTGAGGAAAAGGGCGAGTTCGACGGCGTCCTCCAGACGACTTCCCGGATGGGAGGACATGAGGTACGGGACAAGGTACTGCTCCTTCCCCACTTCCTTGGTCATGGCATAAAAGCGCTTTGCAAATTCACGATAGGCTTCAATATGCGGTTTTCCCATGGCGTCGAGTACGCGGGCGGAACAGTGCTCCGGCGCGACCTTGAGCTGCCCGCTGACGTGGTGGGTGACAAGCTCTCGCATAAAGGAAGGATCCGGGTCCTGAAGCAAATAATCGTAGCGGATACCGGAGCGGATAAATACGCGTTTAACACCCGGAATGGCGCGCAGCTCCCGCAGGAGTTCCAGGTACTCGCTGTGGTCAGCAATAAGCTGGCCGCACGGCTGCGGCGCCAAACATTTTCGTTCCCGACAGAGGCCGTGTTCCTTCTGTTGGGAGCAGGAGGGCTGGCGAAAATTGGCCGTAGGGCCGCCAACATCGTGAATATAACCCTTAAAACGAGGGTTTTGCGTGAAGGCGCGCGCTTCTGCAAGCACCGACTCCTTGCTGCGGCACGTAATCTTGCGTCCCTGGTGCAGTGCGATGGAGCAGAAATTGCAGTGGCCGAAGCACCCGCGGTTGTGGGTGATGGAAAATTCCACCTCCTCAATTCCCGGAACGCCGCCGTATTTTTCATAGCTCGGGTGATACATCCGCATATAAGGCAGTGCATAAACAGCGTCCATTTCCGGTTGAGTCAAAGCGCGCATGGGTGGATTTTGCACCAGCATTTTGTCCCCATGGCGCTGGATGACAGTTTTGCCGTAAACCTCATCCTGCTCGGTAATTTGGATTTTGCAGGCTTTGGCATACGCCTCTTTACGGGTGCTTACCTGTTCAAAATTGGGACATTCTCTTGCACCGAGCGGGGTATTTTTGGGCTCAGTGAGGTAGCAGGTACCAGGAATATCGGTAATTTTCGCGGGCGGTACTCCCTGCGCCAGACGCTCGGCAATCAGAACAGTCTGACGTTCCCCCATGCCGTAGCTTAACAAATCGGCGCCGGAATCGACCAAAACAGAGGGACGCACAGTGTCGTCCCAATAATCATAATGTGCAAACCGGCGGAGGGAAGCCTCTAATCCCCCAATGACAATGGGAATGTCCCCATAGGCTTTGCGAATTTGTTTGCAGTAGACAATGACGGCGCGGTCCGGGCGTTTGCCCGCCTTGCCGCCGGGGGAATAAGCGTCATCCGAGCGGAGCTTTTTGGCCGAGGTATAGTGGGCGACCATTGAATCAATGTTGCCGGAGGTGACGAAAAAGCCGTATTTCGGCGGGCCGAATTCCTCAAAATCGTGCAGGGTATGGTAATGCGGCTGCGCGATGATGCCAACCGAATATCCCTGCGCCTCCAGCACACGGGAAATAATGGCGATACCAAAGCTGGGATGGTCGACATAAGCGTCGCCGGTGACACAGATAAAATCGAACTGGTCGATTCCACGCTCTGCCATCTCCTGTTTGGTGAGCGGTAAAAAACCTGACATGAAAACCTCCTGAACGAGAGGGCGGCGCCGCATGGCGCCGCCTGTCTTATGCTTCTGTTTCCGTCTCGTTTTGATTCATATTGCGTTCCAGCCACTGCTGGCGGGTAATGAGTACCTGACGGGGTTTGCTGCCCTCAAAGGGGCCGACAATGCCCATTTCCTCCATTTCATCCACCAGGCGGGCCGCGCGGGCGTAGCCGAGCTTAAGCCGCCGCTGGAGATAAGAGGTAGACGCCTGTCCGGCCTCGATCACACATTCAATCGCGGCGGAAAGCATATCGTCCTTATCGTTGAAGCCACCGCCATCACCGCTGTTTTTGCTTCCCTTTTCAGCCACGGCCTGCTTTTCAATTTCTTCGATGACCTGCTCATCGTAATCGGCGGAATCCTTGTGTTTGACAAAGCCGACGACCTGCTCCACCTCTTTTTCGGTGACAAAGCAACCCTGTACGCGGACCGGCTTGGGGAAACCAACGGGGTAAAACAACATATCACCGCGGCCGAGCAGTTTTTCCGCGCCGCTTCCGTCCAGAATGGTGCGGGAGTCCACCTGCGAGGAAACTGCAAAGGCGATGCGGCTTGGTATATTTGCCTTAATAAGGCCGGTGATGACATCAACCGACGGGCGCTGGGTGGCGATAACGAGGTGCATCCCCGCGGCGCGGGCCATCTGCGCGAGGCGGCAGATAGAATCTTCCACCTCGTTTGGGGCAGCCATCATGAGGTCGGCAAGCTCGTCGATGATGATGACAATCTGCGGGAGCGGGTCAAGCTCGTCAGAGTTTTTGGCGATGCTGTTATAGCCCTCCAAATCGCGAACCGAATTATCCGCAAACAGCTTGTACCGCTTGAGCATTTCGGTGACCGCCCAGCCGAGCGCGCCCGCAGCCTTGCGCGGATCGGTGACGACCGGGACGAGAAGGTGTGGGATGCCGTTGTAAACGCCTAATTCGACCACCTTCGGGTCGATCATGAGGAGGCGGACCTCCTCCGGTTTTGCTTTGTAAAGCAGGCTGATAATAATAGAATTAATGCAGACCGATTTGCCAGAACCGGTGGAGCCGGCAATGAGCAGATGCGGCATTTTGCCAAGATCTGCAAGGGTGACGTTGCCGGCGATATCGCGGCCAAGCGCGACGGTAAGCCTGGACTTTGCGTCGTAAAACTGATCACAGTCAATGATTTCACGCATGGTGACAACATCGACATTTTTGTTCGGCACCTCAATGCCGACGGCGGGTTTATTGGGAATAGGCGCTTCAATACGCACGCCCGCTGCCGCGAGGTTGAGGGCGATATCGTCCGCCAGGCCGGTAATACGGCTGATCTTCACCCCGGCCGACGGCTGGAGCTCATACCGGGTGACGGCAGGGCCGCGGCTGACGTTAATCACACGGGTCTGCACCCCAAAGCTCTTGAGGGTATCCACAAGGCGGTCGGCATTGCCTTTAAGCTCCGCACTTGCATCCACGTTCTGGGTATTTTTCGGGGCGCGGAGCAGACTGATGGGCGGAAAGACATAACCGTCCCCGGCCTCATCCACCGCAAAACGAAGCTGCGATTCCTTGTCCGGGACCAGCTCTTTGGCAGGCGGCTCCGGCGCGGCCTCCACAGCGGCGGGTTTGGACGGTGTCGGCGGGGTTTCGAACCCCAGTTCTGGAATGGTGACGGTAAACGGCGCCTTTTCAGCCTCTGGAGCCGGGGACTCGCCATCCAGCGGGACGTCAAAGGCGGCACGCTTACGGCGCTGTTTTTTGGGTTTTTCCGGTTCCGGCTGCGGCGCTTTCGGTGAGGAAACGGGATGATCCGGCATGACTGGATCCGGGCCGAGATCGACGTCAATGTCAAACCGTGCCTGGTTTTTGGCAAGACGCTCCTGCTCTTTGCGCTCAACCTTGATGTCGTATTCATCCTTAATTTTCTGCACCGGTTTTGCGACTCCGCGCAGAAATCCAATGACGGTAGAACCGGTAATGAGCATAACAAAGACAAAGATCAACAGCCCGGTGACAATACCGGCGCCGGTTTTGCCAAACGCCGCCAACAGCGGCCAGCCGACGAATCCGGAGGCAATGCCGCCGCCGTTGAGTGCAACACCGTCGTTATACAGGTGTACCCACTGATCGATGAAATTCTCCCCCGGCACCGAGCCGATGCATAAGATTTGCAGCAGGGACGAGAGAAGAATCAACAAAACGGCAGTCTGCCAGATTTTATGCTTCACCGCACCGATGGGGCGATCGGTCGAAGCACAGATTGCTATGTAGATAAAGATGGGAGCAATGATGTACCCAGTAAAACCGAACAAGCCGAACAGAACATCGTGACAGGTGCCCCAGACGTTTTCGCCGTCTATAATACTGAGGAAGAAAACAAGGATGCCGAGGGCAAAGTAGATAATGGCGGCAACCTGCCGGGAATGCTTTTCTTTTTTCTCACTCTGGGTTTGACGTCCGGAAGAAGCGCGTTTTGCCGTGGGCTTTTTCGCGGGAGCCTTCTTTTTGGCGGAAGATTGACCAGCCATAATACCTCCTTCCCTCAACGGTTAACCAGCGATGAGGTTTACAATGTTAACCCCGCCGTTTGCCGCCTCGATGATGCTGATAATAATGACTACTACACCGAGGGCGAGGGTATAATATGAGAAGATGCGGAATTTATCGGTTTTGACGAGCCAGCGAACCATTGCAATTGCGAGGAAGCCGACAACAGCCGCGACGACGAAGCCAATGGCAAGAGGCAGGAAGTCAACGCTTTCGGCGGAATCGTGGAAATCCAGAAACTCGGTGAGCGCACCCGCAAGAATGGGCGGGATGGACATGAGGAAAGAAAATTTTACCGCAGTTGCGCGGGAAAAGCCGCAGAACAGGCCGCCCGAAATGGTGGAACCGGAACGGGAAACACCCGGGAGCAGCGCAATGCCCTGGAACACGCCGACCACAAGGGCGTCTTTGGTCTTGATATCCCCGACATGTTTATGACCGCGGCCAAAGCGATCGGACAAAAAGAGGATAACGCCGGTATAAAGGAAGCAGAAGCCTTCAATGAGGATACTGCTGTCCGACGAAATACCCTTGATAGGGTCCTTGATGAAATAAAACAGGCAGAGCGGCAGGGTTGCAACAATGAGCATAACGAGCAAACGGCGGTTTTCGGACATTCCCTTCAAATGGAACTTACCGGTAAAAATATCCCGCAGGGCGTAGCCGATTTCCTTAATGAGCTCCCAAATGGTCTTATGGTACGCGATGAACACGGCGACCAATGTGCCAAGGTGCAGGACAATAGAGAGCATGATGGCGGATTCACCATTAACCCCCATAAAATGCTGAACCAAGGAAAGGTGCCCGGAACTGGAAACCGGCAGGAACTCGGTGAGTCCCTGCACGATTGCCTGAATGATTGCGTCAAAAATATTCATACTGATTCATCCTTTTTGTCAGTTTGTGCCGCTTTGCGGCGGCAGATTTTTCAGTGCAGCTTCTGGCCGGGAAAGAAACGCTGGTCCAGATAATCGGCGGGGTTGGTAGAAATCATACGGCTGATAACAAAGCCCTCCGGTTCCCGGCGCCCCTCAAACATCCTGCCGCCGACCTGCATGGTCTGGGAGGCAGGGACTGTGTTTTCTCCCGCAAAAATGTCGTCAAGATTCAGAATGGTGTACAGCATTGCCGTCCTCCTGTTGCTCCGCTTCATCCTGTTCCTGCTTTGCTTTTTCCTCCTCGTCAATCATGGCGTAGAGGTAATCCACCGCCTGCGAAAGATTGCCGAGCTCGTCAATAAGCCCGCAGTCCACCGCGGCCTGCCCATCGAGGACGGTGCCGACGTCCATGACAAGCTCCCCCGTCTGCATCATGAGCTTCATGAAGGTTTCCCGGGTGATGTTGGAATTGTCAGTGACAAAGTTGACAATGCGTTCCTGCATCTTTTCAAAATAAGACAGGGTCTGCGGAACGCCGAGGACGGTGCCGTTCATCCGCACCGGATGAACCGTCATGGTCGCAGAGGGCACAATGAAAGAGTGCTTTGCACTGACAGCAAGCGGCACGCCAATGGAGTGACCGCCGCCGAGAATCAGCGACACAGTGGGTTTTTTCATCCCGGAAATGAGTTCTGCAATAGCAAGGCCAGCCTCTACATCCCCGCCGACGGTGTTGAGCAGAATGAGCAGGCCTTTGATGTCTTCGGCCTCGTCAATGGCAACAAGCTGCGGCAGGACGTGTTCATACTTGGTGGTTTTATTCTGGGGCGGGAGGATGAAATGCCCCTCCACCTGCCCGATAATGGTCAGGCAATGGATTAAATGCCGGCCGTTTGCGGTGACCGAACCGGAATGGTAAATTTGATCTGCGACCGATTCCCCGGTCAGGTTTTCGTTGTTCGATTCTTCCTGTTCCGGCGGAACGTCCGGCTCGCGGCTCGGTTCTATTGTATCATTTTTCATGCGCATATGCCAACACCTCAATTTTCATTTTGGTGTTAGTGTGTGTGCATACAGCTAATTTATACGACGCCGGCAGGCTCCTTTGACGTTTTGGCTGCGGTTTCGTGCGCAGGCCGCTCCGCCTCTATTTTGGATTTTGCAACCGCCAGCATGAGCTTGATGCGGTTTTCCTGATTGACCTTGGTGGCGCCGGGATCGTAGTCGATGGCGACGATGTTTGCATCCGGATGGACCGTCTTGATGCTGCGAACCATCCCCTTGCCGACCACATGGTTCGGCAGGCAGCCGAACGGCTGGGCGCAGACGATGTTGTTCACGCCGTCGGCAATGAGTTCGAGCATTTCTGCGGTAAGCAGCCAGCCCTCGCCCATTTTGGCACCGTAACCAATGGTGCCTTTAACCAGCTCCTTGAGGTGCTGGTAGCCTTTTGGCACATAAAATCGCGGTTCGGTGTGGACGGCGTCGATCATAATCTGCTGGCAGTGGAGCACATATTTCATCAGCTTGCGGGCGACAAAGCGAACCGGCCGCTTGCCGCCGTAGAGCTTGTAATCTTCAATGCGGTTGTCAATTTTAAAAATGATAAAATCCATCAGGCCGGGGACAAAAACCTCCGCCTGTTCTGAGAGCAAGAACTGCTCCAGATTGTTGTTGCCGAGCGGCGCGTATTTGACATAAATTTCGCCGACAATGCCGACCTTGACCTTCTGGACATTCTGCACCGGGATTTTTGCGAAATCGGCGACAATGTCCCGGAAATGGACAGCCATTTCCTTTTGGGTGAGCGCCCTGCCGTTTTTGTATTCTTCCGAGAGTTTGAGCACCCAACTGTCCACCAGGCGCTGCGCCTCCCCTGCCACGGTCTCGTAAGGGCGCACCTGATTGAGCAGCAGCATGAGGAGATCACCGTACATGGCGGACATGACCAACTGGCGGATGAGCTTTAACGTGAGCTTAAAGCCGGGGTTGCGTTCCAGGCCGGAGAGGTTTACACTGACCACCGGAACCTGCTCCATGCCGGAGCGTTTCAGCGCCTTGCGCAGCAGGTGGATGTAGTTGGACGCACGGCATCCGCCTCCCGTCTGGGTAATGACCAGTGCGGTTTTATCCAGATCGTATTCGCCGCTTTTGAGGGCGTCGAGCATCTGGCCGATGACGAGCAGCGCTGGATAGCAGGTGTCATTATGTACATTTTCCAGCCCCTGCCGCCGGATAGCCTCGCTGTCGGTACTGGTGAGGAGCTTGACGTTGTAGCCGTGCAGCCGGAGCGCATTTTTGATGAGTTCAAAGTGAATGGGGAGCATCTGCGGCATGAGGATTTGATATTCCTGTTTCATCTCTTTGGTAAAGAGCAGACGTCCGGTTTTATCGTAAACGAGTTTTGCCAAAATTTCGCCTCTTTTCTCAGGCCTTTGCCAGCCTGTTTGCGTCGAGATACGCGAACAGGCTACGCAGGCGGATCTTCACTGCGCCGAGGTTTGTGACCTCGTCGATTTTGATTTGGGTATACAGTTTGCCATAGCTTTCAAGGATTTCACGGACCTCGTCGGCGGTAATGGCATCCAGCCCGCAGCCGAAGGAAACAAGCTGTACGAGCTGAAGGCAGTCATGTGCGCCCACATAATGGGCGGCTGCATAAAGCCGCGCATGATAGGTCCACTGGTTAAGCACCTTTGCTTTCTTTTTATCCGCATGCAGCGTCAAGCAATCCTCAGTGAGCACCGAGACGCCGAAGCTGCGCACCAGCATGTCAATTCCGTGGTTAATTTCCGGATCAATGTGATATGGGCGCCCGGCAAGCACAATCACCGTTTTGCCGGACTGCTCCGCTTCGTCAATAACCATCTGCCCATATTCATAAAGCATATTGCGGTAATCCTCATAAGCGGTATACGCCTTTTCCGCAGCGGCCTTGATTTCCGCCTGAGAAACCGGGAAATACTGGTTAAATACACCATGAGCCTTTTTGATAAAATCCTTGCGGCGGTGCAGGCCGAGGTAATCTTTAATAAACGTAACTTCGGACAGCCGCTTAATATTCGCGCCAATGACCTCTGGATAATAGGCGACAACCGGGCAGTTGTAGTTGTTGTCGGAAAGGCCCTCGTCAAAATTGTATGACATACAGGGGTAAAATATGGTCGGTACGCCCACATCCAACAACGCCTCTACATGGCCGTGCAGCAGCTTGGCAGGATAGCAGACGGTATCCGATGGGATGGTATGCTGGCCCTTTTCATACAGCTTACGGTCGCTGCGCGGCGAGAGCACGACCTCAAAGCCGAGCGAAGTGAAAAACGCATGCCAGAACGGCAGATTTTCATACATGTTCAGGCCCATTGGGATGCCGATTTTTCCGCGCGGCCCCGGTACGCCCTTCAGGCTGCGCAGATAATCATATTTATACTGGAAAGCATTGTAGCCGCCCTCGGCCTTCTGGAGCCCAAGCGGCTTCTCGCACTTGTTGCCGGAGATGTAGCGCCCGCCGTCCGCGAACCGGTTGACGGTGAGCTTGCAATGGTTGGTGCAGCCTTTGCAGGTGACGACCGAAACCTCGTGGCTGAAAGCCTCCAGTTCCGCCAGGACGATGATACCGGAGTGCTCTTTGGAATGGCTTTGGGCATAAAGCGCCGCGCCGTAAGCGCCCATGAGTCCTGCAATCGAGGGACGAACCACCTCAGCCCCGACCTCGCGTTCAAAGGCGCGGAGCACCGCGTCGTTGAGGAAGGTGCCGCCCTGTACCACGATATGACTGCCGAGCTCCTTGGTGGAATTGGCACGGATGACCTTATACAGCGCGTTTTTGACGACGCTGACTGCTAGGCCCGCGGCGATGTCACCGACGGTTGCGCCGTCCTTCTGCGCCTGCTTGACCGAACTGTTCATAAAGACGGTGCAGCGGGAGCCGAGATCGACCGGGTGTCCCGCAAACAGGCCGAACTTCGCAAACTCCTCCGCTTTGAAGCCCAGCGCATGGGCAAAGGTTTCAATGAAGGAGCCGCAGCCGGAGGAGCAGGCCTCGTTTAACATGATGCTGTCGATGGCACCGTTTCTAATCTTAAAGCACTTGATGTCCTGCCCGCCGATGTCGATGATAAAATCGACGCCGGGGTTGAAATAACGGGCTGCGGTGAAATGTGCAATCGTCTCGACAATGCCGTAGTCGATATGAAACGCGTTTTTGATGAGTTCCTCACCATAGCCGGTGGCGGTTGCGCCTTTGATCCGCACCCGGTCACCGGCTACACGGTAAATCTCCTCCAGCGCTTTTTTGACCAGCGGAACCGGATTGCCGCTGTTGGAGGTGTAGGACTCATAGAGAATGTCGCCGTCCGGCGAAATCAAGACGAGCTTGGTAGTGGTGGAACCGGCGTCTACACCGAGGTAGGCATCGCCGGAATACTCCGCAAGCGGCACCCGTTTAACACTCGCCCGGTTGTGGCGGGCAAGGAAGGCATCGTACTCCTGCTGGTCCGCAAAAAGCGGCGGGATGGAGGAATCCCGTTCAGCCGGCTTGGCTTCTTTGATTTCCCGCAGAACCTCCTGTAGCCGGACCGGCTCCAGCGAGCCTGCGTAAAATGCGGCGCCAAGCGCAATGTAGTACTGGGCATCCTCTGGGAAAACGGCGCTGTCTCCAAGCTGGAGCGTGTCTAGGAAGCGTTCGCGTAAGCCCTGCAAAAAGGTGAGCGGGCCGCCGAGAAAGACAACCTTTCCGGCAATATCCCTGCCCTGTGATAGACCGCCGACCGTCTGGTTGACAACCGACTGAAAAATACTTGCCGCAATGTCGCTCTTACGCGCGCCCTGGTTGAGGAGCGGCTGAATGTCGCTCTTTGCGAACACACCGCAGCGGGACGCGATGGTGTATATTTTTTCGTAATTCCGGGAGAGTTCGTCAAGCTCCCCGGTGGTGACGCCGAGCAGGGTTGCCATCTGGTCGATAAAGGCGCCGGTTCCACCGGCACAGCTTCCGTTCATGCGCACCTCGGTTCCGCCGGTGAGAAAGAGGATTTTTGCGTCTTCCCCGCCGAGTTCGATGACAACGTCGGCATCCGGAATCATGTGCTGCATACAGACCTGTGTGGCGTAAACCTCCTGAACAAATTCGACTCCGCTGCTCTGTGACACCCCAAGCCCTGCGGAACCGGTAATGACAATACGGCACGGCTCTCCGCGGACGATGTTCTCATCGACCAAGCGGATAAGAGCGACCGCTTTCTCGGTCACCTTTGCCATATGCCGTTCGTAGGATTTATAAACGATTTGGTCTTTCGCATCGAGCACCGCACACTTGATGGTGGTAGAACCGATATCCAAACCAATGCGATAAGCCATAGCTTTCCTCCTGTGGAACAGAATCTTTATACTGTCTTAACTCCAACAGTCTTAACTAAAATATTATAGCATTCCTATTTATAATGTCAATCCAACCCCCCTGTAAAATCCAACCTGCGGATATTGACTAAATCTTGACAATCTTTTTAAAATACATTAAAATAAGTAATATTGAATCAACGGAAAACAGGAGAATTCAGCGCCGTTTTCAGACGGCAAAACCACCGTGAACAGATTTGAAGAAAGATGGTGCAAACGTGGGAAAAACATTAACAGAAAAAATTCTGGACGCCCATATTGTAGACGGCAAGCCGGTCAAGGGGACCGAAGTTGGGCTGAGAATTGACCAGACTTTAACACAGGACGCAACCGGTACCATGGCTTATCTTGAATTTGAGGCAATGGGTGTGGAGCGGGTGAAAACGGAACGCTCGGTGGCTTACATTGACCACAACACCCTCCAGTCCGGTTTTGAAAATGCGGACGACCACCGGTTCATTGGGTCGATTGCAAAGAAACACGGCATTTATTTTTCGCGCCCCGGCAATGGCATCTGTCACCAGATTCATTTGGAACGGTTCGCTATTCCGGGCAAAACGCTGATTGGTTCTGACTCCCACACCCCGACAGCGGGCGGTATTGGCTCTCTTGCATTTGGTGCAGGCGGCCTTGACGTAGCGGTTGCAATGGGTGGCGGCGCATACTATATTACCTACCCGAATGTTGTAAAGGTCAATCTCACAGGCAAGCTGCGTCCGTGGGTTGCCGCCAAGGACGTTATCCTCAAGGTTCTGGAAATTCTTTCGGTCAAGGGCGGCGTTGGTAACGTCATTGAATACTGCGGAGAAGGTGTCAAGACCCTTTCGGTTCCGGAGCGTTCCACCATCACCAACATGGGCGCTGAGCTGGGGGCTACCACCTCCATCTTCCCAGCAGATGAAATTACCCATGCATTCCTGAAAGCGCAGGGCCGTGAAGCGGACTTCACCCCGATGGCCGCCGACACGGATGCTGTTTACGACAAAGAAGTCAACATCAATCTCTCTGAGCTGGTTCCGCTTGCGGCCTGCCCGCACAGCCCGGACAACGTCAAACCGGTCACTGAAATTGGCGCGATTAAAGTGGATCAGGTCTGCATTGGCTCCTGCACCAACTCGTCTTACCTTGACCTGATGCGGGTTGCGCATATTCTCAAGGGTAAAACTGTTCACCCAGACGTCAGCCTTGCGATTGCGCCAGGCTCCAAGCAGGTCTTTAACATGCTGGCGGAAAACGGTGCGCTTGCCATCCTGATTGCAGCCGGCGCACGCATTCTGGAATGTGCCTGCGGCCCTTGCATTGGTATGGGACAGTCGCCGAATTCCAAAGGAATTTCTCTGCGTACCTTCAACCGCAACTTCCTGGGCCGTTCCGGCACGGCGGATGCGGGCATTTATCTGGTAAGCCCGGAGACGGCGGCAATTTCTGCCCTGACCGGCGTACTTACTGATCCGACCACTTTGGGCGAAATGCCGGAGATTCAAATCCCGGAAAAATTCTTGATTAACGACAACATGATTGTTCCGCCCGCCTCCCCGGAGGAAGCGAAGGATGTAGAGATCCTGCGCGGGCCGAACATCAAGGAGTTCCCAATTGCCGAGCCGGTTGGCGACATCGTTGCTGCGGATGTTATCCTCAAGGTGGAGGACAACATTACGACCGACCACATCATGCCGGCAGGTTCCAAGATTCTGCCCTACCGCTCCAATATTCCTTACCTTTCCCAGTATTGCTTTGCAGTTTGTGACCCGACCTTCTCGGAACGCGCCAAAGCGGCCGGTAAGGGGATTATAGTTGGCGGCTCCAACTATGGGCAGGGTTCCTCCCGTGAGCACGCGGCACTGGTTCCGCTCTACCTCGGCATCAAGGCGGTGCTGGTTAAGAGCTTTGCGCGTATTCACATTGCAAACCTCATCAATGCGGGCATTCTGCCGCTGACCTTTAAAAACGAAGCGGACTACGACAAGATTTCGCAGGGCGACAGCCTTGAAATTGGTGACATTCGCGAGAGCATTAAAGCGGGCAGACCGCTTGTGGTCAAAAACCTGACCACTGGGGACAGCATTGAGGCTGTCTACGACCTCTCCGGCCGCGCAAAAGATATTTTGCTTGCCGGCGGGCTTCTCAACTACACCAAGGTGCAGGGTTAAACCTGTGCCGCTACCAAGAGGAGGACTGTACGATGGCTGACAAAATTCAGATGAAAACCCCTCTCGTCGAGATGGACGGGGACGAAATGACCCGGATCATCTGGCAGATGATCAAAGACATGCTGCTGACCCCGTACATTGACCTAAAAACCGAGTATTATGACCTTGGCCTGAAACACCGTGAGGAAACAAAGGATCAGGTCACCATTGATTCGGCCGAGGCGACCAAAAAATACGGCGTTGCGGTCAAATGTGCAACCATTACCCCGAATGCCCAGCGTGTGAAGGAGTACAATCTCTCCGAGATGTGGAAATCCCCGAACGGAACCATCCGTGCAATTCTGGACGGCACCGTCTTCCGCGGGCCGATTATTGTCAAGGGAATTACTCCATATATCCCGAACTGGACCAAGCCGATTACCATTGCGCGCCATGCCTACGGTGATATTTACAAAAACACCGAAATGGTGGTCGATGCTGGCAGCAAAGCAGAGCTTGTGGTCACCGACAAAGACGGAAACGAAACCCGGCAGCTGATTCATGAGTACAAAGGCCCAGGCGTTGTGCAGGGTGTACATAATCTGGATGCAAGCATAGCGAGCTTTGCACGTACTTGCTTTAACTATGCGCTGGACATTAAGCAGGACGTCTGGTTTGCAACCAAGGACACCATTTCCAAAAAATATGACCACCGCTTCAAGGATATTTTCCAGGAAATTTTTGACGCGGAATACAAAGAGAAATTTGACGCTGCCGGGCTTGAATACTTCTACACCCTGATTGACGACGCGGTTTCCCGCACCGTTCGTTCGGAAGGCGGTTATATTTGGGCCTGCAAAAACTACGACGGTGACGTAATGTCCGATATGGTTGCAACCGCATTTGGCAGCTTGGGCATGATGACCTCGGTTCTCGTTTCCCCGGATGGCAAATATGAATATGAGGCAGCACACGGTACCGTAACCCGCCATTACTACAAACACCTTAAGGGAGAAGAGACCTCCACCAACTCGGCAGCCACCCTGTTTGCATGGACCGGTGCACTGCGCAAACGCGGCGAGCTTGACGGCTTGGCAGATTTGATAGATTTTGCAGACAAACTGGAAGCGGCAACCGTTAAGACCATTGAAGACGGTGTTATGACCGGCGACCTGTACGCGCTTTCCAAACTGCCGAACAAATGCAAGGTCAACACCGAGGAATTCCTGAGCGAAGTCAATAAGCGTTTGCAGGAGTCCCTTTAATCCCCTGCCGCGGCGATGCGGCTTCCGGTATCAGTACACAGTTACACCATCCCCTGCATCATCAACTGACTATGTATTGCTGCTGTTCTATCTTTTGAAAGGTGGCTATTACAATGTCTCATAAATCTGCGGTTTCAATTTCAGTCATTCGGAGGCTTCCGCGGTATTACCGTTTTTTGAGCGAACTGCTCAACGAAGGGAAAACCCGCATTTCATCCCGTGAGCTCTCTGATTTGATGCAGTTGACCGCATCGCAAATCCGACAGGACCTGAATTGCTTTGGCGGGTTTGGACAGCAGGGATATGGCTATAACGTAAAGGACCTGCACGAAGAAATTGCAAATATTCTTGGCCTGAACAAGATTCACAACTGCATACTTATCGGCGTAGGCAACCTTGGCGAAGCGATTGCCAATCACATTGACTTTGAAAAACGCGGTTTTAACCTAATCGGTGCGTTTGACGTCAAACCGGAGCTGATTGGCACCAAAATTGGCAGTGTAACCATTATGCACAGCGATGAAATTGAGGACTTCTGTAAAGAAAACCAGCCGAAAATTGCAGTGCTCTGTATTCCGAAGGAAGCGGCAAAGGTCATTGCAGAAAAGCTGGTAAAGCTTGGAATAAAAGGGTTCTGGAATTTCAGCCATTTTGATTTAACCCTCAGCTACGAGGATATTGTAGTAGAAAATGTTCACCTGAGCGACAGTCTGATGACGCTGTGTTACCGCGTGAATGAAATTTTGAAGTGATTTTTCAGCGGATAATAAAAAAAGAAAAGCCGTTTTCCAAATTTGGAAAACGGCTTTTTTCGCCCTTATTTCTTGAGGACGAAGGACTCACAGTCGGTGCACTGGACAACCGTAGGGTTCATTTCGTGGGTACCTACGGTGATACATTCGAGCGAGCAGTAGTTTTCCTGCTGCGCATGGTTTGCACACTGCTGTACCGTACACTTAATGCTCTGATTGCATTTGCTGTTCTGATTCATAAAAAATTCTCCTCCTTTACTAGTCTATTGCTAGTTTGCCCGCGCCGTTTTAAAATATAACCGCTTATCGCACAAAAAGGTTTTAAGATTGGCAATCTTTTCTACGGTTGATTTCCATAAAGCGGCAGACAATAACATTGGAGGTGGAATCAAACATGAATCCGATTATCCAAAAAAATCTGGCGATGAAAACCCAGCCGAACGCGCAGAACAGCGCAAGCCAGCCGAACAACGACGCTCAGCTTGACCAGCGTTTTGCTGCACTGCCGACATTTTTGCAGGAAAACATCAAGCAGTCCGGCGTGACGTTTTCAAACGCACAGGAATTGCAGCAGGTTGTAGACCAGATGCTCAAGCAGGGCGGTCCGACCCAGCAGTAAAAAAGAAAAGCGTATGGACAGGGCGGCGCTGCACAACCTGCGGTGTCGTTTTCCGATGGCCCAAACAGGCTGAATCCGGAATTTCTTTTTGTCCATGCGCTTTTTATTTTATAAAATATCCAGGTACACCTTATGTTTTGGCGGCGGAAATGCGCAGTCAAGCTGCTCCAACTCCGCGCCGGACAGTCGGATGGCCGCCGCCTCCGCATTTTGCTTTGCGTGTGCCGGCTTACCAGTACGAGGGATGGCAAACACACCGGGGTGCGACAGTACAAAAGCCAGCAGAATTTGAATGGGTGACACGCTATGCCGTTTTGCCAGATCCACAACGGCAGGATGTTCCAGCATGCCGCGGCGGAGACTGCCGCCCTGTGCGACCGGGCAATAAGCCATAAGCGGGACACCGCGCTGCTGCATCCAGGGGAGCAGGTCATACTCTACACCGCGTGATGCCAGGTGGTACAGCACCTGATTGACCGCACAGTTTTCACCGTGCTTGACCCGGAACAGCTCTTCCATGTCGTCCACATCGAAATTGGAAACGCCCCAACGGCGGATTTTACCCTGTTTGACCAGTTCCTCCATGCAGGCAACCGTTTCCGAAAGCGGAATACTACCCCGCCAGTGCAGCAGGTACAGGTCAAGATAGCCGGCCTTCATCCGGCGGATGGAAGCGTCGCAGCAAACAAACAAATCGGCACGGCCCGCATGATGCGGATAAACCTTGGAAACAAGGGTGAGAGATTCGCGCGGTATGCCTTGAATGGCCTCGCCGACCAGGGATTCCGCCCGGCCGTTTCCGTACATTTCAGCCGAGTCAAGCAGGGTCATTCCGCAGGAAATCCCGGTGCGGAGTGCCTCAATTTCCTGTGCGCGCCGGGAGGGATCGTCCCCGAGATACCAAGTTCCCTGCCCCAGTTTGGGAATGAGGGCGCCATCGGGCAGTGTTATCTGTTCCATAAAAAATCTCCTTTACCAATCGTGAAAAATGGGGTTGTAGAACCAGTCTCCTTTTTGCCGTAGGCGGTCAAATACCCGAGACACGGCGGCTGTTTCCACGTACAGACAGCGCGCCGGATTATGCCTCTTGCCAGCCGCATTCCTCCATAGAAAAGCGATCAAACACGGCGGTAAAGCTGGTTGCCATTGGGCTGCATGCGTAAACACCAACCTGAATGGTATTCTCTGCCTTATGCAGGTGGAACATCCGCATTTGTGTATAGGATTTCCCGTTGCAGGAATATTCTACCCGGAAATCCTGCCCTTTTTTGGAAAGCCGGTACCAAAGTGTTGGAATAAACGGGATATCGGTCGTGGCCCAATCAGAATAGCCAAGGTTGGTCACAACGCTGCCGAGTTTTGAGCAGGAGGGTTTTTCAAACTCAATCGAGGCTTTCATCCAGTTGTCCGAATCAATATAAATCATTGGGCCACATTGATCATAAAGGGTGTCGCTTTCATAAGAGGCGCGGACAGTAAAGGTGAAATCGCCAGAGACCGTGGTGAGAAAAGCATGCCCGTTGTCTGCACTGGTACCGTAACAGGTACGCTGCCAGTAATCGGTCTCCGGGTCGGTTTTCAGGAGAAACTTATCCTCCTCCACACGATAAAAGGCCGGAGGATTGCGAAAGCTGAAGTGTGATAAATCCATGGTTTATGCTCCTTTCAAAGCAAAGATGTTTCTGGTTTGATCAATGGGATTATTTTCATTATAACCGTTTTGGCAAAAAAAGAAAGCCCGGTTTTTAAACCGGGCGGAAACTTATTTTCTTCGTATGACACCGCAGGCA
This sequence comes from Clostridiales bacterium, assembly GCA_003150405.1. Classification (GTDB taxonomy): domain Bacteria; phylum Bacillota; class Clostridia; order Oscillospirales; family Ruminococcaceae; genus Metaruminococcus_A. The sequence goes on along the minus strand of QAMM01000006.1, from coordinate 20,268 downwards.
ATTTTCATCCCGGAATAGCCGGAGGGCTGGGTGACAAAATCATCGGCGTCCCGGTGCACAACAACGGTGCGTCCAATAATGTCATCAAGCACCAGCCACTTGGTATAAAAACTCATCCAGGCGCAGCCCCGCTCATCTCCGAAGAGAGGCGGTATATCCCCCGCATGAAAAGGATGGGAACAGCCGGTGGGATTATAATGGCCGCCGGTTGCCGCAAACGGCTCTTTTTCGCTTCCATTACAGCTTCTCCCCTCGTGGATGTGAAACCCGAAAAAACCGCCGGGGCATTCGCCCTCATTGACCGGAAGGCCAAACACCTCAGCCGCAACAAGTATACCGTCCAGCGCCGGATAAAAGGACACCGTCCCATGAATATTCGGAAACCCCTTATCGCCCCGAATCTGTGCCTGAGCTGCTGGATGGCCCCGTCGCAGCAAATCGCCAAAGCTCTTTGTTTTGGAGCCGAACTGAAAAATCAAACCAATCACCGCCTTCCGTTTATCCTATGCGGAAGAGCAAAAATTGTTGAAACGGGGCGAATGATTTTCCGCTTTGGGTGGCGTTGGGAGTACTATCTGTTCTTTCTGCCGCTCCGTAAAGACGGCTTTTACCACTTGATTCAGCGCATACAGGCGAGGACATATTTGAGCGGAACGTCCATCCGTTCAGCCGCCTCCTGTTCGGTCATGCCCTGTGCCAGAAAACGCCGGCAAACGGCCTTCATATTTTCCCCCACTTCAACGACGTGCCCGTCCGGATCCAAAAAACGGACCGCCCGCTGTCCCCAGCGATGTTCAATGGCCGGATGGACCAGTTGGATTTGATCCAGTGTACTCAGCTTTTGGAGAAAATCGTCAAAACAATCTTCTTCAAAGTATAGTTCAGCGTCCAGTCCGCCGAAGGTGATGCGTTCCTGCGGAACCTGGAGAAAATCCTTCCAGCTCTCCTTTGTCTGAAAACAGACTCCACCGGTCATAGTGACATTGGCGCCAAAATCCATAACCACCCGAAGCCCTAAAACCTTTTTATAAAACGCAACAGTCCGTTCCATATTTTCTACGACCAACAGCGGATTCTTAAACTGCATAATAAAACCTTCTTTCAAGATTTGAAACGCAAAACCAACAATACTATCTTTTCTTATGCCGCATAGGCATCTGCCCCCTTCGCTCAGTACGGAATGCCATACCGTGCAAACTCTTGTTCACCGCCATAAAAAATATTCAGGTCAATGAAGGCTTCTTTACCGGAATATCCATACAAACGTGCTCGGTTGGAGAACTGCCAAAAAGTCCAGTTCCGGTTGTCTGAAAGCCTGGGGGAAGTCAGAACGCTGCGGATCCAGATATCACAATCCGGAAATGCACCTGCAAGATATAACTGATAGGATTTCTCGGTTGCGTAAAGGATTGGCGTTACCCCATAATGGGTCTTTAATTTTTCAACCATAACGCCGAGCTGAGCGATCGTTTGTTCCCGTTCCGGAGGTTTAGCCTCTTTATCCCCGTAAAATTCCACATCAATTACAGGAGGAAGCATATCTTCCGTTTTCGCTACGGTACGGATAAAATGGGCAGCCTGCGCTTCTCCTGTACTGTCATAGCTAAAAAAATGGTAAGCCCCTACCCGTAAATTTGTTTTCTGTGCTTCTGCGTAATTATAGAAAAAGCGTTCATCCACAAAGCTGCTGCCCTCGGTCGCCTTAATAAAGGCGAAGGAAATATCCTGCTCGGACAGGAGCTCCCAGTCGATAATTCCCTGGTAAGCGGAAACATCGACACCACGGACCGGATATTGCTCCTTAGAGGGATTATTAAATTGAAGAATTCCATTCCAAAACAGCAAAAATACGGTGAAAGCCGTAATCAAAAGAAGGATGGCCAAAAAGCCGGATAACAGCAGAATGACACGTTTTTTCTTCATATAAGCCCCATTTCCCGCAAGATAATACTATACTCCTCTTTTGTACAGCAACGGCACTGCAAACAAAAGGACTGTGAAAAGAAAAAAGCCATCCGAATCCGCATAATTTCGGATGGCTTTTTCTTTACAATACAGTATTAAGGCGTGAATTTCTTTTATTCCGCCTCAGAAACGGAGACGGTTACCTCCAAGCCTTTAGAAGCCTTAACATCGTCAAATTCCTGAAGCATTTCGGCACTAGGTTTTTTCGTGAGCAGGCTGATGACCACCATCAGCAGGATATTGACCAGGAAGCCAGGTACCAACGAATAAAGCCCGGTTGCAGACGCAAGCGTACTATTGCCAAGCTGAATATAATCCCAAAGGATGACGGTGAGCCCGCCGCCAATCATACCGGCAGCCGCACCAGCCATATTGGACCGCCGCCAGAACAAACCCAGCAGGACGACCGGACCAAAAGTGGCGCCGAAACCTGCCCAGGCGTTGGAGACCAGCCCCATAACGCTGCTGTTCGGATCCAATGCGATTAAAAACGCGACAACAGAAACAACGAGCACCGTAATACGGCTGACCATGAGCATACTGCGGTCGCTCGCTTTTTTACTGATAACGCCCTTATAGACATCCTCCGAAATCGAGGAGGCTGTGACCAGAAGCTGGGAATCCGCAGTGGACATAATGGCCGCCAGAATACCGCAGAGCAACAGCCCGCCGATGAACGGGATATGTAAATTGTCAGTAAAGACCTTGCCGATCATTTCAATAAAAACATTTTCAGAATTATCAATTGGGGCGTTGACAAAGAACGCACGACCGACAGCGCCCATCAAACAAGCGGTGGAAAGCGAAATAACCACCCAGGTAATGCCGATTTTACGGGATTTGCGGACTTCCTTTTCATTTTTAATGGCCATAAAACGGACAAGGATATGCGGCATGCCGAAGTAGCCCAACGCCCATGCCAACTGTGACAAAATGCCGACAAAGCTCTGGGGATTGCCATTGTCATAAAGCGGATTAAGAAAATTGGTGCCAAGTCCGTTGAGAATTTCGACGGTTTCTTCTGCCCCGCCCATCATGCTAATTGCAAAAATAGGGACGACCATGAGCGAGATGAGCATCATAAAGCCCTGCACAAAGTCGGTCCAGCAAACGGCGAGGAAGCCGCCTAGGAAGGTATAAACCAAAATGACAAAAACACCAATGGAAAGCGCAATGGTATAATCGATGTCAAAAACCGCCGAAAACAGCTTAGCGCCCGCCGAAAAACCCGACGCAGTGTAGACCAGGAAAAAAATCATGATAAACAGCGACGAAGCAACACGGAGAATTTTACGGCTGTCATGGAAGCGGTTTTCAAAAAATTCCGGCAAAGTGAGCGCATTGCCGGCGCGGATGGTATAACGGCGCAGGCGCGAGCAGACAAGAATCCAGTTGAGGATGGTACCGATAGCGAGGCCGACGGCAATCCAGATTTGGCCGGTACCAAATGCATAAATGGCTCCCGGCAGACCCATGAGCAGCCAGCCGCTCATATCCGATGCCTGTGCGCTGAGGGCGGCGACCCAGCCGCCGAGGCTGCGCCCGCCTAGGAAGTAATCCTCTGAATTTTTGGTTTTTTTGTAGTAGAACAGGCCAATCCCCATCATGACAAGGAGATAACAGCCAAAAGCGATGATAGTCCATACGTCATTGCCTGACATTCTCATTTCCCTCTCTTTATTTTGATGAATCATGATAATAGATAGGAAAATTATACCATAACTTTACGCCATTGCCAATACATTTTCCCCATTTGAGCCAAACAGAAACATCCTGCTAAAAAGCAGGCTTCAACAACCGCACAAAAGGCCGCCTCAAATCCGGAGACGGCCTTTTGTTCAAAAAAACTATTTTCAGAAAACAGCTATGGGCTTAAAAAATTCCTTTATTATACTTAAACTGGGCCCAGAGCATGATAGCAAGCCCCACTGCAATACCGGCAACCGTAATGTAAAACAGGTTTTCCAAACATAAAAACATTTGCAGGACGGCTGTAACCGCCATACCCAAGCCGATCACTATGGTGCCGGCACCCATTGCTCTACCGTACTTCGGCACATCTTCCGGTATTACTTTACGGCGATTGTACCAGTGGATGGAAGCAATGTTGCCCTTCCAGTTGAAAATACCAATTACAATCATAAAAACGCCCAGCAGAAGCAGCAATATGTAACCCAAATCCATCCATATTCCCTCCAAACGCTGTTGTTATTTTCATTATAGCACGACGAACCAGCGGATGCAACGAAGCCGCACCTATGGCATTTAAACGTAAGGATACCCGCGCATAGTATCCTTTATTCGGCACAAGGCAGGTACCGACGTTTCTAAAGTCCCCTCTGTCCCCACCGGCAGAAACAACAAAAAGCAGGCAAACCCCTATAAAGGTTCGCCTGCCAAAGAGCTGATGCAGAATTTAAACCTGCAATGCAGCTTTCTGCTCCATATTGTGAAGCAGGGTGAGGATTTTTTTGTTTGGGTCAATGATTTCGCCGACCGATGCATCGTGATGAATGGCGTCAATGACATAGGCGGTGTACTTGGAGAGGTCTACATCCACAACCCAAGGACGGTGGAGCAGTTCCTCATTGCGGTAGATGAGATTGGTGACATAAATCCGATCAAACAGCCCCTGCTCGTAGGCGCGGTCGAAAATTTCAAGGCCGTTGCAGAACAAACCGAAGGTAATAAAACTGAAGATACGGCTGGCGCCCTTGGCCTTGAGCTGCGCAAAGGTATCAATAAGCGAGGTACCAGAGGAGATCATATCGTCGACAACAATGACATCCTTGCCGGTGAGATCGCTGCCGATGTATTCGTGGGATTCGATTGGATTGGTACCATCGACAATACGGGAAAGGTTGCGGCGTTTGTAGAACATGCCCATTTCCAAATTGAGCACCGAGGAGTAGCTGAGGCAGCGGCTGACGCCGCCGGCGTCTGGAGAAACAATGATCATATGCCTGGAGTCAAACACCACATGTTCCTCGTGCTTGACAAGCGCCTTGATCATCTGGTAAGTGGGACGCATATTGTCAAACCCGCTCAGCGGGATGGCATTTTGCACTCTGCCGTCATGTGCGTCAAAGGTAACAATGTTGGAAACGCCCATGTGAACCAGCTCCTGCAAAGCGGCAGCACAGTCCAGGGACTCGCGAAAAGTACGTTTGTGCTGGCGGCCTTCATAAAGCATGGGCATGATGACAGTAATACGCTTTGCTTTGCCGCCGATGGCAAGAATGATGCGTTTTAAATCCTGGAAATGGTCATCCGGGCTCATGGGGACCTCCCGGCCGTACATCTGGTAGGTTACGCTGTAATTGAATGGATCGGTGATGATAAAAATATCCCGACCGCGGATGGATTCAAGGACAATGCCCTTTCCCTCCCCCGTCGCGAAGCGGGGGCAGTCCGCATGAATAATGTAGTGACGGTCGGTATCGTGCCATTTCCGGATGTAGTACTGGATTTGGTCACAAAACGCCTCGCACCCTTTCATACAAATAAGCCCTAGATTTTCCGTATTGGTTTGTTCCACAAAAAAACCACCCTTCTTGCCTGCCGGACAGCCGTTTTTACGCACAGCGGCCGCTCGTTGTACCATTATCAAACCGTTCAAAATTTCCATATACACAATTATTCAACATTATTCTACCACAAACAAGCCATTCCCGCAATTACCGGAATTGGTTTCCAGGCAAGATTGGAAGGTTTCATAAAATTAACGGCCTTCGGAGCGCCTCATTCGCCAACTGTAAACAAAATACCACGCTTAGACGCGGCTATTTTCCATTGAATCTATGAGAAACGAGTATCACAGACGAACCATTCTCAGGTAGTGTCAAACGGATAAATGCTTCCAGCGAAATCTTCCGCCTCAATTTTGGGATAAATAAGGTATTTTCAGCGAATATTGCCCTAAGCAAAACAGGACGGTCACTTAACCGAGTTCATGACAATCCTCAACACTTCTCACATATTTCCGACAGGCGCATAACATGTAATACGGGCCAAAAGCCCGACAGTTTGGAGGCTTCACGATGTGTTTTGAAAATTTCTACCAGGACAATGAATTTGCCGAGGCGTTTGGACGCGGCTCATGGCAGGGAGGCGGAAGCAATGCCTCAAACAGCGGTTTTGTCACCCTACAGGTGCCTGTAACGATTCAGCTCCGCGCAATTTCCGGCGGCAGCGGTTCCGGCGGCGGAAACGGCTGCGGGAACTCTTCCGGCAACACCTGGTGCGGCTGTGGCTGCTGGCGCAGACGCTGCGGCTGGTAACCGATTACACGCACAAGGAGCAGGGATTCTTCCCTGCTCCTTTTTGTTTACTGTTATTTACTGGTCATGAGAAAGAAAACGCTGAAAATTCCGCCTGTTTTCCACCACAAAACGCTTCCACTCCGCAGAAACGACAAAAGGGTTGCCCGTTTCGCCAGAGAGCGCACGTATCCGTTTTTCAACGGTGTGGTTCTGGCCCGGATGGTTTCCCAAAACAATGTCGACACGCTCTTCCTTTACCTTTTCCAGTGAGCGGAGAAAATCCTGTCGGCAGGATTCCGGCTGGCCATAGCGTTTCAGGAAAGCGCGGTACATGGTGAGCACTCCGGTCCCACCGAACAGACCCGCCCGTAAGGGAACGCTCCTGGTTCCTGGAATATCAAACAAAAAGGTCATGACGCCCGGCGTGTGCCCCGGTGTGGCAATACAGCGGATGCGGAGGCCGCCAAAGGAAAGAACGTCGCCGTCACGAAAGGTTTCATCTACCTCCGGCAAGCGGGCGTATGGATTTGGGTTGTAGCAGAGCAGGCCAAGGCGTGGATCCTGCTCCAGCAGGCGAGCATCCGTCTCACTGAGGTAGCTTTTTGCACCGGACAGAGCGCGCAGCTCATTGGTCGCGCCGAAATGGTCAAAATGGCCGTGGGTATGCAAAATCCAGCGGATATTTTTGGGAGAAAAACCGAGTTCCCAGATGGACTGAAACAGCAGATGGATGGTGTGCTGGTAGCCGCTGTCAATGAGCAACAGCCCCTCCCCGGTGTCGATGAGATGGACACAAACCATTTTATCTCCGACATAGTAGAGGTCTCCCGCAATGCGGAACGGCTCCAGCCAATAAGCGGCCGGATTGCGGTAAAACGCGTCGTGCTCACGGATAAAATCCCGCTCAAACTGCTCGAATGACTTTTCATACGATTCGCTGTGAACCTTTACCATCATATTGGACACTCCCCTTCTGCCAGTATTATACCGCACCGCAAAGCGGGGCGCAATCTTGCAAGTTCCTGTCGAAAAAGCTATAATGATGCTATCTGAAAAAGCGCAGGTGAAGACGATGTATATTGCTGATTTACACATTCATTCCAGTTATTCCCGGGCGACCAGCAAGGATTGCGACCCGGAACACCTCGACCTCTGGGCGCGGCGCAAAGGGATTGGGCTGGTGGGTACTGGGGATTTTACCCATCCTGCATGGCGGCAGATTCTGAAACAGCGGCTTATCCCGGCTGAAGAAGGGCTTTACACCCTGCGGGAAGAGCTCCGGCTGGATGATCCCACCGTCTCATCTGCGGACAGGCCGCGGTTTGTGGTGACTGGGGAAATCAGCTCCATTTACAAGAAAAACGGGCGGGTACGCAAGGTGCACAACCTCATCCTGCTCCCTGGGCTTGAGGAGGCGGAACAGCTTGCCCTCAAGCTGGAGGCGATTGGCAACATCCATTCCGACGGACGGCCTATTCTTGGGCTGGACAGCCGCGATTTGCTGGAAATTACGTTAGAAAGCTGTCCGGACGCCATTTTTGTCCCAGCACATATTTGGACGCCACACTTTTCGCTGTTCGGAGCCTTTTCTGGATTTGACACCATAGAGGAATGCTATGAGGATTTGACTCCATACATCCGCGCACTGGAGACCGGGCTTTCCTCTGACCCGCCAATGAACTGGCGCGTTTCGGCGCTGGATCGGTTCATCCTCATCTCCAATTCGGACGCACACTCCCCTGCCAAGCTGGGGCGGGAGGCAAACCTCATTGACGCGCCGCTCTCCTACCAGGGGCTGGCAAAAGCCTTACGGGGCGAAGGGCTTGCCGGAACCATTGAATTTTTCCCGGAGGAAGGAAAGTACCACTATGACGGCCACAGGAACTGCGGCCTTAGCCTGACCCCTGCGGAAACGGAAAAGCTGGGCGGACGATGCCCAGTCTGCGGCAAAAAAATCACCATCGGCGTACAGCACCGGGTGGAGGAGCTTGCCGACCGTGCGGAGGGTTTTTGCCTTCCAGCGGCACATCCATTTGAAAGTCTTGTGCCGCTTCCAGAGGTTATTGCAGGCTCCACCGGACTTTCTCCTGCCAGTACCAAGGTAAACGCCGCTTATGAAGCCATGCTGCACAAACTGGGGCCGGAATTCCGCATCCTGCGGGAGATTCCGCCGGAAGAAATTGAACGTACCGCAGGGCCCTGTGTGGCGGAGGGTATCCGGCGGCTGCGGGCCGGAAGGGTGGAACGCATTCCCGGTTATGATGGAGAATATGGGAAAATCCGGTTGCTGGAGCAATCGGAAATTGAAACCATCAACGGGCAGACTTCACTGTTTGGAGGACTGATCCCAGCCCAAAAGAAGCGCAGCTCAAAACTGGAAGCCGCATTGAAGAAAGCGCCGGAAATTGCCCGGCTTAACGAACCCGCCGAAAGGAATGTCACCTCTGCCAGCCCATTCTCAGAGCTTAACCCGGAGCAGAAGGCGGCTATCGAGGCAAAGGAACGAGCGGTTGCCGTCGTTGCCGGACCGGGCACCGGAAAAACCCGAACGCTGGTTGCCAAAATTGCGGCCCTGATAGAACAGGGCCACAAAAAAGCCGGGGAAATTACAGCCGTCACCTTTACCAATCAAGCGGCAAATGAAATGCGGGAACGATTGGAGCAGCAGGTTGGCAAACGCGCCGCACGGTCTATGCAGATTGGAACCTTTCATGCCATTTGCCTTAATTATTTAGAGCAGCGTCGCGGCAGAATTGTGCTGGCCGATGACACCGAATGCCTGGAATATGCGGCGGATGTTTTGCGGGAGACAGGGGTTCAGCTCCCGGCGCGGCAGCTTGTTCAGGAGGTTTCTAAAATAAAAAGCGGCCTGCCGATTGCCGAAACCGCTCTTACACCGGAGCTGTTCGACCATTACTGCGAAGCGCTCCGGCAGACGGGCGCATTGGACTTTGACGACCTGCTGCTGGAAGCGCTGGCGGAATGGGAACAGGCGCCGGATGCACGCAAACGCGGCGAAAGCCATTTTTCCTATTTGCTGGTGGATGAATTTCAGGACATCAACCCCTTGCAATACCGCCTGATCCGGGCATGGGGAGCGCACAGCGAAGGGATCTTTGTCATCGGCGACCCGGACCAGTCCATCTACGGGTTCCGCGGTTCAGACGCGCATTGCTTTGAACGGCTGAAGGCCGATTTTCCGGAGCTTCGGACGATCCGGCTCCGCCAGAATTACCGTTCTACGCCGGAAATCCTGAGCTGTGCGCTACCGGTGATCGCCAAAAACCAGGGAGCAGAGCGGACACTGGAGGCAAACCGGAAGCCCGGCCGGCCGGTTCGCCTTCTGACAGCAGGAAGCGATTTGTCTGAAGGAATTTATGTTGCCAAAGAAATCGGCCGCATTGTCGGCGGACTGGATATGTTGGAGGCGCAGGCGTTCGGCACACGCAGCGAGGAACGGCAGGCCCGGGAGTTTTCCGACATTGCGGTGCTCTACCGCACCCACCGGCAGGCGCGGGTATTGGAAAAATGCCTGCGGCAGGAGGGAATCCCCTATGTTGTAAAAGGCCGGGATGACTTTTTATCCGATGAAACGGTGCGCGGAACCATCGGCTTTTTCCGCTCGGTGGAAAATCCGGCCGATGTTGTCTCCCTCCGCGCCTGCTTAAAGCTCATCTGGCATTGCCCGGAGGATTTGGTGCAGGGCTTTTCCACTGTGTGGCAGCGGGCGGATCCGCAGAAAATTGATGAACAATTTGAACAAATTACAGCTGACTACCAGCAGATTGGGTTGCTGCAGCAATGGATGGCGCTTTACCATGCTTTTCGGCTGCTTCTGTGGAAAAACAGGCCCCGCAAGCTACTGGAACGGTGGGCGGAAAAAATTGCCCTGGGAGAAAACGAAGCATACCGCGCACTGTTGGAGGCTGCGGTTTTCCACAAGGAAATGCCGGCATTTTTACAACTGCTCGCCCTGGGACAGGAAAGCGATATTGCACGCAGTGAAAAGGCTTACACCTCCGGTATGGTTACCCTGATGACGCTGCACGGTTCCAAAGGGCTGGAATTCCCAGTGGTCTTTCTCTGTGGCGTGCAAAAGGGGCGTATTCCGTTGGAATCCCCGCACCGCCCGACGGATTTGGAAGAGGAACGGCGGCTGTTCTATGTTGGCATGACGCGTGCCAAGGATGAATTAGTTCTGATGACGTCCAAAGAACCTTCCCTTTTCCTAGCGGATATCCCTGCGCAATGGATTAAGTCAGAGGACGCTATGCGAAAAAGGCAGCCGTCCGCCGGAAAACAACTCAGTTTATTTGGATGAACAGACGCAACATACAGAACACTCCCCCGCAAAGGAGCGCATCCTGTGTTCACCTTTGCGGGGGAGTGTTCTATTTTAGACTGCCGGAAGAACTGGTTGATTCGGCTCTTGAAAACTGGTCTGCCAATGCCTGTTTTTGCAGATGTGTGCGTTTTTTCAAGGCGGCTTCCCGTTTCAGCGCCTCGCTCTTGCTTTCAAAGGATTCATAATAAACCAAAACAACCGGCCGTCTGGAACGGGTGTATTTGGCCCCGTGTCCACTGTTGTGTGCGGCGGTACGGCGCTGCAAATCCGTGGTATAACCGCTGTAAAACGTGCCGTCTGCACAGCGAAGCAGATAAGCGTAATGCGCCACCTTTGCAGTCCCCCTTTTCAAACGGCGCCGAAATTCACGGCCGCATTCTCCGGTACTAAAATGAGTATAGACGAAAACCCGTAGGTGCGCAAGGCATTTTGAAAGCCCAGCCGACGGTGTTTTGCTTTTCAGGCCGGTTTCAGCGGGGTACCGGGCCGAATGCACGGTCTGTTCTTTGACAAAATTATCTTTGAAGCGGAATAGAACCCGTGTTATAATAAAAGCTCCGGCAGGTGGATTGTCTCTGATATGATCCAGGCTGAATTTAACAATGGACAACCCTGACCCGGAAATAGAACCTGATACCGAAAAGAGGATTTTATGAACGAAAAAGAGATTGCAGAAATCCGCCGCCGGTTCCGTCCGGATAAAAGCAACATCAGCCATGTGCGCGGCTGCTATGTCAACAGCAACCGGGAGATTATATCCCAGTTCAGCCAGTCTTTGGCACTGACGCCGCAGGAGGAAGCTGAAAAAATTCTGGCGCTTTTAAAGCGTTCTCTCTCCGGAACGCTTGGAAAAAACCTAATTGACGTTACCTTTACCACCCAGCAGGTGGTTGACAGCGATGAACACCGGCTGCTCATGGCGCTGCGGAATTCTGCCCTAAATGATGAAGAAGCAGTACAGGCCTTTTACCAGCGGGTAATACAGGCGCTTTCGCTGGAGGGCCAGTACATGATTTTACTGGCGCAGGATACATACGACGTACCGTACCACTCCAAGGATGGAGAATCCCTTGAAGATGCTTCTTCCGAGGTGTTTTCCTACATTTTATGCAGCATTTGCCCGGTCAAGATGACCCAGCCGGCACTGAGCTATTTTGCGAGCGACAACCAGCTTCACAACCGGACGGCCGACTGGATTGTCTCCGCGCCGGAACTCGGGTTCCTCTTCCCTGCTTTTGATGACCGCAGCGCAAACATTTACAATGCCCTTTACTACTCCCGCAACACGGCGGAAAACCACCAAGAACTGGTAGAAGCTTTGTTCAATACCGAAATTCCCATGCCCGCGGCCGACCAGAAAGAGACGTTTGAGGCCATTTTGGAGACCACTCTTGAAAAGGACTGTAGCTACGATGTGGTTCAGGCCGTTCACGAGCAGCTCTACGAGCTGATTGAAGAGCACAAGGCAAACAAAGAGGCGGAACCGCCGGTTATTTCCAAGAGAGACATGAAACAGGTTCTGCAAGGCTGCGGGATTTCGGAACAGCGCGTTAAAGTCTTTGAGGAAAAATACGACGCGGCCTTTGGGTCCGACACTGGTCTCAGCCCGCGCAACCTGGTGGACAGCAAATTCCAGGTGAAAACCCCGGATGTCACCATTCAGGTGAACCCGGAGCGCAGCGATCTCATAGAAACACGGGTGATCAACGGCGCAAAATACATCCTCATCCGTGCGGAAGACGGCGTAGAAGTCAACGGGGTGGATATTCATATTGCGCCGTAAGGAGCTATTCCAACCGGAAAAAGCGGTAAAATAGGGCTTTGGTTCTGTTTTACCGCTTTTATTTTTATGATTGAGTACCCGGTGCTATCCGCCAATACAGGACGATTGCTGTAGCGATAAAAAATTCACACCATTTTGCAAAAATATTGGCCAGCCGAAGAATAGGCCATCTGGTTAATGGGGCAAGCAAATCAACCGAAAACATTGTATTTGCCGGTTCCTTTTTGAGCCGCTGCGCATAGGATACAATAAAAACATCTTTTTACGCAGGAGGAACCCCTATGCCGATTATTTATCTGAGCCCATCCACCCAAGAGTGGAACCAGTATGTCATTGGCGGTTCGGAAGAGTATTACATGAACCTTGTTGCCGACGCCATGATTCCATATCTACGCTCCAGCGGTATTCAATATACACGCAACACGCCCAATATGACGGCGGCGTCATCCATTGCCGCGTCCAATTCCGGCAATTATGACCTGCACCTTGCCCTGCACTCCAACGCGGCACCCGAGTCGCTGTCCGGCCAGCTTCGCGGTCCGGACGTATACTACGACGCGCGGAGCTGGCGCGGCAAGCGGGCTGCTGACATTATCGCCAATAACTTGAAGGCCATTTACCCTGACCCAAGCCTGGTTGATGTACGCACCACCACTACGCTGGGCGAGGTCAACCGCACCAGGGCCCCCGCTGTACTGGTTGAACTTGCGTACCACGACAATGTAGACGATGCAAACTGGATTGTCACCCATATCAGCGAAATTGCCTACAACCTTGTCCTTTCACTGACCGAGTATTTTGATATTCCCTTTATCCTGCCGCAGGAACCAAGGATTGGCGTGGTAACCGTTCAAAGCGGCCGACTCAATGTACGGGAGAAGCCTTCGATAAACGCGCCGATTAAAGGCCAGCTTTCCAACGGGCAGCGTGTGACCGTATGGGGTACCTGGAACGACTGGTATGTAATTGAAAGCGGTCCCCTGGTGGGATACGTTGCCCGTCAATATATTCGTTTTTAAGTGCCCGAGCAAGGCCAAAACATACATGAAAAAAGGCTCCCGATCAAGATGGGGGCCTTTTTTGCCGCACGGTACAGCCGCAGGCACTTTAACTTGAACCGTTATACAGCTCAGGCTGAAGTGCTATATGCTTTCTCTGCTTTTTTCTTCCGGTACATACGGTCATCGGCAATTTTCATCAGAGCATGGCTATTATTTCCGTCGCCGGGATAAAGCGCACAGCCTGCCGAAAATCGAACCGGAAGATCGGTATAATCGATTAGCCCGACTGTCCTGTTGTCACGCTATTCCAAAAGGGTGTTTATTTGTGTCATAAACTCCTCCGTTGTGGTATAGCCGTAGAGGAACAGCACAAATTTATCGCCTCAGAGCCGGGCTACCGTCCTGTTTTTAATTCCGCCAGAGCACAGAATTCCGGCAATTGCCTGCAAATAACGGCCGCCGTTTTCATAACGGTAGATATCGTTGAGCAGCTTTCAATCATCGGCACCCAACATAATGAGCGCCGCATGGGTCCATCCTTCAGGCGGGATATGTTCCAGCCGGTTGTTGTAAAGGCTCTGCGGTTCTATAAACCGATTAACAAGCCGTGTGTCGCGCTCCCGCTCAATTAACCGCCGTTTCAAAACCGATTAGATTATATGAATGACAATTCCCATTTTGATTTTTGAAAGATAAAATTTCTATACCGACAAGCTGTTTTGCTTATCGGTAAGCCGGAACACATTTTTTCGCATTAGCAGGATGGCTGAGCACCTCTTCAAGTCTACGTTCAAACAGCCTATAATCAGAAAGCAGTCGTTCCGCTTCTTCATCCTCCAGCACGGGGAGCTTTATGAGACGGCTCGCCGTCACAACGTTTTTCAGGTGAAAACAGTTCCGTGCAAGCGACCGCGGCATTGCCGCAAAAGACGGCCAAAACCAGCCGCTTTACAATAGCTTTAAGACATTCTCTCTGCACCAGGTTTCAAATTCAGGAACCGGAAGCGGCTTTGAAAAAATGTAGCCCTGCACCATATCACAATTTACTTGGCGCAGATATACAAGCTGCTGTTCCGTTTCAATTCCCTCGGCAACAATGTGGATGCCTAGCTTACCGGCCAGCTCAATAAAACTGGCAATGACATGCTGTGACTTGACATTTGAAATATCACCGAAAAAGTGGCGATCCAGCTTGATGGTATCCACATCAAATTCCTGCAACAGCGCCAATGAAGAAAAACCAACGCCAAAGTCGTCCAAAGAGCATTGGAAACCGCTGGCGTGCATCTGTTCAATCGAACTTTTCACCAGCTCCCGCTGCTGCTCGTCAAAAAAGCTGGACTCGGTCACCTCTAGTTCGATTACCCCGTCCGGAATCCGGTGTTTCTGCTTAATTCTGGAAAATTCCCGCAGAAAGTTCAGATTTTTAAAATGGACCCGCGACAGATTGACCGAAATGGGAAAATTCATCCTTTGGTCTGCATCCAGCCATTTTCGGATCAGAATGCAGACTTCTTCAAACACATACAGATCCAGGCTGCAAATATTGCCATTTTTTTCAAAGAGCGGAATAAAATCAGAGGGGTAAATCACTCCTCGCTGCGGGTGAAACCAGCGTACCAGAGCCTCTGCGCCGCAGACAGCTCCATCTCTGAGTCGCACTTTGGGCTGCAAATAAATTTGGAAATCACGGTTTTGCAGCGAACCTTCAAACAGGGCGTTGAGTTGCTGTTCATTGCGCAGAGCCTGCAGCAAATCCGCGCTGTAAAACATACATTTTTCCGGAGCGCCTTGCATTTTGCAGGCAATTCTGGCACGATCCTGAAGGATGTTGATATCCAGCGCCGGATCGTCGACCAAGCAGGCACCCTGCTGCATGGTCAGACAGTAATGAATATCCGTATACTGAGCAAATGAATTGATATCCTGGATCATTTCATCGAGGCGATTTTGAATTTCCTCCGGATTGTGTTCACGCAGGCAAAGGAAGAAATAATCCGCTTCACTGCGGGCAGCGATTTCCCCTTCATGAATATGCCGCACCAATACCCTGTCAATATATTTCAGAATATCGTCCCCGGCTGCAATGCCAAAGTTTTCGTTGATAAGTTTAAAGCCTTTTACATTCAGCAAAGCCACAGTATAACAATTTGGAGGCATGTGTTCGGCCAGCCGCAGAAATTCCGCCCGAAAGGCCGCATTGTTCATTCCGCCTGTAACTGGATCGGTAAAGGCAATATGTTCTAATCGTATTCTGTTTTTCCGGTAGCTCCAGAGAACACTGAGCAGAAAAATAGTAAACAAAAGCGAGACACCGCCGACAATGAGAAAAGAGCGGAATATATAAGCGCTGGCCTCACCCGAAATGAGATCGGCCGGCACAAGTGTCAGCAAAACCCAGTCGTTGATTCCAAGCGCGTGGTAGGACATCACCAAACGGGCACCGTCCACCGCAGTAAATTCAAAAGCACCAGACTTTTTTTCTTGAAGATCTTGTTTCATTTGCAGAATAGCTTCAGTGGTCTTGGTGTCCGCCCCATTCTCAAAAATATCGTCAAGCTGCAAAAAAGGTTTTAAATTGGTCGGTGAAATGACAACCTGACCGCTGCTGTCAACGATACAGGACAGGCCGCTGCCTTCAAAGCTTTTTGGTTGAATAAGCTCTTGTATTTTGCCCTGCCCACATACGCCGACGACAACCTGTTCAATCATTCCGTCCTGGTAGACAGGCGCCGCAAACAGTAGATTTTGAGCCTCTGTATAGACCACGCTGGTCTCCCCTGCAAAGGAAGCCTGTATTTCTGAAACATTTCCCAGCCCAGAAAGCTCACTCCCCTGTGGAGTGATATTTCCCTGCTGATCTAGGACGGCAATCACATCAAAATTCAAGAGCTCGGCTTTGCTTTTGAAAAATTTTTGTAAAATGGTGTCATTGGGGATGCCAGGAACAGAATCCGCTACCAATTCCAAAGCCATTTCAAATGCTTTCAACTGGGTTGTAATATCATTGGTCAACTGGTAAGAAACATCCCTTACATATTGCTTGGTGCTTCGTTTCAGGGTTTCATTTAAACCCGAGGTATTCCAAACCATCAGCGCAATGACAAAAACCAGAACGGCGGATACAACGCCAATCTGGAGCGCCTGCCTTTTGATGGATTTCTCAGGCAGCAATGCATTGGATCGACTATGCTTCATATTAAACCCTCATTATAATTAAACTCATTACCAGTTTAACACGCTTTATTTTTTGAAACAACACATACTTGTGCCCATTAGCATATAATTTGTTGAATTCCCCCGAATTTATGGGGATTCGGTGCGTTCTCAATCATATACTGCTGGAATCGCTGAAGATTATCCTACAGAAAGCAGGTATTTTACACTGGAGATATTACTATTCGTTTTACAGCAAAGGAATGTACAGAGCTGATTTTCTCAACCAACACAGTGCTCCAATGCCTGTGCCAAGGAAATACCGGTGAATTTGCCGCACATTTGGCCGGAATATTAAGCCGATATTTTTAGTTATATGTCGTTTATAGCCGTTCACGGATTTACCAAGGCGGCTAAGCTGGAAACGACGCAGCTGGAATATGACGAAGCGTTTGCTTTTTTCCTTTCAAAGCTTTAGAGATACCGCAGCGCCAAAACAGTCTTTTGAAAGCCAATTATGCCCGCTCCTTTCTTACCGGGAACGAGCTCTTTTCAGCAGACCGAATTACTGTCCAAATAGGAACGCGAAGCCGGTTTGATTTTTCTTTGGCCTTATCTGCTGTAAAATACAACTTTTACCTTCTATTTCTTCAAAAAATTTTCAATAAGCATATACAAACCTTGTATTTCGCGCTATAATTGTAACAGAAAATTAGCTTAGGCTAACATTTGTGTTTGGCCTTATAGGAAAGAGGAAAAGCTGTGACATTGGCAGAGGGAGAAATTGGGCAGATATATACGGTAGAACACGCCGATCTGCCGCTGCAAGTTGAAAAACGCATGGAGGCACTGGGGATGACCCAGGGCACAAGCCTTAAAATTATGCATAAAAAAGGGAAAGGTACGTTGGTCATTCTGCTTCGGGGCACCCGGTTTGCCGTAGGCCGCGGCATTACATCCAAAATCCAGGTGCAGGAGGTATCCGTATGGAACAGGAAATGACAGTTGGCTTTATTGGCAACCCAAACTGTGGGAAAACCACCCTATTCAACGCCTTTACCGGTGCCAACCTAAAGGTGGCGAACTGGCCGGGCGTCACCGTAGAAAAGGTAGAAGGGGCCATGCGGTACCACGAACACCGGTTTAAGCTGGTGGATTTACCGGGTACATACAGCCTGACCTCCTACACAATGGAGGAACAGGTGTCCCGCGGGTACATACTGAGCGATGAAGTAGATGTTATTGTCGATGTAGTGGATGCTTCGTCGCTGGAGCGCAACCTCTACCTGACCCTGCAGCTGCTGGAACTGGAAAAACCAGTGGTCATGGCGCTGAATATGATGGATGTTGTGGAAAAGCGCGGAATGGAAATTGACCTGCACCGTCTGCCGGAAATGCTGGGCATTCCGGTCATACCGGTATCCGCACAGAAACGCACTGGATTGGACATTCTACTGCACACCATTGCGCATCATAAAGACGCCAGAACTGCAGAGCGGCTTATTCATCATCATTCCTCGGATCAGGAAGGCCGGCACAGCCAGCATGCAATGGTCTACAGCGACGAGCTGGAAGATAAAATCGACCGCATCAGCGATGAACTCCGCAAGCAGTACCCAGAGCTTCAGAACGAGCGGTGGCACGCCATTAAGCTGCTGGAGCAGGACCGGGAAATCACCCAAAAATACCCGGTTCACCTGCCGGAGGTTCTGGACCGCAGCTATGAAAGCGATATTATCAACCAGAAATACGATTTTATTGAAGAAATTATAGCCGAAACGCTGGTCAACCGGGAAAAGCGGGCTGCACTGACCGATCAGGCTGACCGTTTACTGCTTAACAACTGGCTGGCTATCCCCCTGTTTCTTGGCATTATGGCGTTGGTATTCTTTTTGACCTTCACCATTGGCGACTGGCTCAAAGGGTATTTGGAGGAGTTCATCGGCTGGGGCTCAGGATGGATTTCTTCCGGAATGGAGGCTATCCATGCGGATCCCACGCTGACCTCCTTGGTTGTAGACGGCATTATTGCCGGAGTTGGCGGGATTCTTTCCTTTCTGCCCAATATTTTCATTCTGTTCCTAGCGCTGGCCTTTTTGGAGGACAGCGGCTATATGTCCCGTGTTGCGTACGTTATGAACGGATTAATGGGACGGCTGGGCCTTTCCGGCCGCGCGTTTATCCCCATGATTCTGGGGTTCGGCTGTACTGTGCCTGCTCTGATGGCTTCCCGCGTTCTGGAAAGTCCAAAGGATCGCCGTCGGATTATGCTGATCACGCCGTTTATGTCCTGCAGCGCGCGGCTTCCCATCTACATTCTGTTTTCGGCGCTCTTTTTTCCGGATTATGCCATGCTAGTAGCCTATTCCATGTACCTCATCGGCATTGCCGTGGCCATTTTGGTGGCGTTTGTTCTGCACAAATGGGACCGACAAAAATCCACTGACATGCTGCTCATTGAGCTTCCGGAATACAAAATGCCAAGCATGCGCACTGTCGGTATTTATGTTTGGGAAAAGGTCAAGGATTATTTGACCAAGGCTGGCACCACCATTTTCATTGCATCCATTATTATTTGGTTCCTGCTGAACTTTGGGATGCAAGGCCATACTTCGGATATGGCTTCCAGCTTTGGCGCACAGCTCGGAGCGCTGCTGACTCCTATCATGGCGCCGGTCGGACTGGGCTTCTGGCAGGTTGTTGTTGCCCTCATTGCTGGTATTTCAGCCAAAGAGGTGGTCGTTTCCAGCTTTATTGTTCTGTTTGGAATTCAGAGCATTGGCAATGCCGGTGAAATGGCGGCCCTGAGCGCCCAGCTTGGCCAAATTGGATTTGGGCCGCTCAACGCCTTCTGTATGATGCTATTCTGCCTATTGTATATTCCCTGTGCTGCCACTCTTGCTACGGTCAAAAAGGAAACCGGCAGCGTCAAAAGCATGTTCCAGGTGGCGGGCTTTCAACTTGCGACTGCATGGATTGTCACCTTTGCCGTTTACCAGATTGCATCTCTTATCATAGGGATACTATAAAACGCATTGTGTGGAAAAATGTGGATGTTTCCTGTAAAAAAGGTCTGGGCAATAGGCAAAGACTCATAAGGAAGTAAAAAATTTTCTGATGGAACCGGCGTGGCAAAAGCAACGCCGGTCCTTCTGTTTCCGGCTGCAGTTCCGGTTTCACAAATGGAATACGTATTTTTTCTATTTGGGTAAAGTAAACTGCAATCGTGACATGCTTCTTACCACAACTCTTCTCCGGACTGTGGATTACAAACTTTTCAATTAGTTCATTTATCACAGCGGGATTAAATTCCTTCAAGCCGGTATACCTGGCGGCAAGCGAAATTGAATGTCCTGTATCGGCAATCTGCCCAACAACTCTCATTCCAATGAAACAGAAAGTCTCTGGTCTTCTTGCTCACTCAAAATTGTGATTGTTCTTTTTCTTATCCCGATATTTCCGTATGAGTTTATTACGGATAGGAATGCCGACGCCAATCAAAAGCACAACTGCTAAAACTGTGAAATCCATACAATCACCTCACATTTCTTTGTTCTTCATAATCCGAATAGACAAGAGGATTGAAATTGTATACATCACGGCAATAGCAAAAACCACAATCAAAACAAGAAGTATCGGAGAGGATTCAACGGCTGAAATAATCGATTTCCCGATGGCTGGTACCTTAGAGAGAAGCAGCAGAGTCACCAAAAAACCGGCCACTGGAATATACATAAATACCCGTCCTTTGATTGA